>JAEUNM010000008.1 GCA_016791105.1 Rhodocyclaceae bacterium
ACGAACCGCGGCCACGCCTTCCGCGCTATCGCCGCCTACGCCACCTGGCTCGCGCGCGAAGGTGCAGCCGGCGCGCGCGAACTGGCCGCGCTCCGGCTGGTGGGCTTTTTCGACCGCCCGGCCAGCCGCGCCAACCTCGCCGCGCTGCGTGAGGCGCCCGCCATCGCCGGGCTGAGCGATGCGCTGATCAGTCTGGATGAAGCGGACTGGAACTGCACGCTCGCCAACCTGGCGCAGGCCGGCCTGCTGCGTTTCGATGCCGATAGCGGCAGCCTGGATGCCCACCCGCTGGTGCGCGAATATTTCGCGCGGTACCTGGAACAGGACCAGTTTGAGGCCTGGCGCGAGGGCCACCGCCGCGTGTACGTTCAGCTCAAAACCGACACCCCGCAGCGCCCGGACGGTTTGGCCGGCCTGCAGCCGCTGTACCAGGCCGTGGCCCACGGCTGCAAGGCGGGGCTGTACCAGGAGGCCCTCGCCGAGGTGTACGACAACCGCATCCTGCGCGGCACCGGGCGCGACGGCTTTTACAGCACAAACAAGCTCGGCGCCTTCGGTGCCGACCTGGGGGCGGTGGCCTGCTTTTTCGTCGAACCTTGGCGGCGGCCGGCGCCGCAACTGCAAGAGGACTACCAGGCTTGGCTGCTCAACCAAGCCGGACTGTACCTGCGCGCGATGGGCCGGCTCGCAGAGGCGCTGGAACCTATGCGCGCGGGAGCCGAAATGCGAGTCCGGCAGGAGGTCTGGAAAAGCGCCGCCATCATCTACGGTAACCTCAGCGAACTGCAACTCACCCTAGGCCATATCGCCGCCGCCGTGCAGGATGCGGCGCGCGCGGTGGAGTACGCCGACCGCAGCGGCGACGCGTTTGAGCGCATGAGCAAGCGCACTACCCTAGCCGACGCCAGGCAGCAGCAGGGCGAAACCGGGCATGCCCGGGAGCGCTATACCGAGGCCGAGGCCATGCAGGCGGAAGACCAGCCGCAGTACCCGCTGCTCTATTCGCTGCGGGGATTCCGCTACTGCGAACTGCTGCTTGTCCCGATGGAGCGCGCGGCCTTGCTGGGCGCGGGCGATGAGGCGGCCTTGCAGGCCTGTGCCGAGGTGGCGCGGCGGGCGGCGCAGACGCTGGAGTGGTTCACAGGCAAGCTCGGTCTACTCGATGAGGCCCTCGACCACCTCAACCTTGCCCGCTCTGCCCTCTACACCGACTTGCTGCAAAACCGACCGCCCAGCGACGACGCCCGCCGCGACTGCGAATCCGCCGTATCCGGCCTGCGCGCCGCCGGACGGCAGGACCACCTTCCCCGCGGCCTGCTCACTCGCGCCTGGCTGCGCCACGCCTGCGGCGACACCGCCGGCTGCCGCGCCGACCTGCAAGAAGTCGAAACCATCGCCAGCCGCGGCGGCATGAAACTGTTTCTCGCCGACCTCGCCCTCACCCGCGCCCGCCTGTTCCGCGACCGCGCCCAACTGCATATCGCCCGCGATCTCATCACCGAATGCGGCTACGGCCGCCGGTTGCCCGAACTGCAAGACGCCGAGGCACTGGCCGCCTCCTGGCCAGACGTAAATTCCGCCCCTCCCTCCGATCGGCTCGCAGACGGCACACCCGAAGCGTCCATTCCCTCACCCGCCGCCGAAAATCCAGCCGAGCCGCCCAAGCCGGCGCGCACGCGCAAATCCAGGAAGCCCGCCATGCCGCCCGCAAACATCGACTTTCTGATCGTCACGCCGCTGCAGGAAGAACGCGACGCCGTACTGGCGCGCCTGCCCGCTTATCGCAAACTGCCGCCGACCGCGGACGACATCCGCGTCTATTACGCCGCCGAAATTGCCGCGCGCTTTCCGGACGGCAGTCCCGTGCGCTATGCGACGGTGCTGCTTCCGCTGGGCGGCATGGGCGACACGGAGGCCGCCACCGCCACCGCGGATGCGATCCGGCGCTGGAACCCGCGTTACGTGCTGCTCGCCGGCATCGCCGGTGGAATTGCCGCGGCCGGCGTGAATGTAGGCGACGTGCTGATCGCCGACCAGATCGCGGATTACGAACTGGCCAAGGTATTGCCTAGCGGCCCGCAAATCCGTTGGCAGACGCACACCGTGGACCGACGTTTGCTCATCGCGGCACAGAATTTCGACGGTGGGGACTTCCGCTCCACGCAGGCCGCGCGCTTCGACGACGCCGAGCCCGCGCTGCACTTCGGGCCGATCTGCACCGGCAACAAGGTGCTGGCCGACGACAGCCTGGCCCAGCAGTTGCGCGAGGTGTGGGTAAAGATGATAGGCGTGGAAATGGAAGCGGCAGGCGTTGCCAACGCCGCCAGCCAGTCTGCGCGGCAGCCGGGCTTCTTCATGGTGCGCGGGGTTTCGGATCTCGCCGATTCCAGCAAGGACTCGATCGACGTCAAACGCTGGCGCCCCTACGCCTGCGAAATCGCCGCCGCCTGGGCCATCGAATTTCTGAAAAGCGGACCCGTGCCGGCCGCGGAACCCGCGCCGACTCGGCAGGCGCCTCCAGCCGCAGCGCCGCCGCCTGTGCCTAAGGGCAAGCGGGGTGCGCGTGCGGCGCCCAAAGCTTCATCCAAAGCCGTGGCCGTCTGGCAGGACAAGCTGGAATTTTTGCGCGAGAAGCAAGCAAGCTGCGCGGACCCGGCGCAACTATTTTCCATCAAGAAACAGATCGAGGAAGCCGAAGCGAAAATTCGGGAACTGTCATGACCGAAACCCCGCGCGACGCGTGGCAGCGCAAGCTCGACAAACTGCAGATTGCAGAGGCAAGCGAAGCGGACGCGGCCGCAAAATTCAAGCTGAGCGAGCAAATCCGCGAAGCAAAAGCCAGGCTGGCGGAACTGAATGGCGTGCCGCCCGGCGATACGAACAGCGTGCCCGCCGGGCGGCGCATAGACATCGACCACCTGCCCCAGGGCGCGCCACACTTCCAGGGCCGCAAGGACGAACTGGCGGCACTGGACCAAGCTTGGGGTGATTCGGGCCGCACCCGCGTCGTGCAACTGATCGCCCCGGGCGGTACGGGAAAAACGTCCCTCGTAACGCGCTGGCTGGATAGCCTGTGCTCCGGCGGCTGGCGCGGCGCAGAACAGGTATTCGCCTGGAGCTTTTACAGCCAGGGCAGCGGCGAAGACAGGCAGGCGTCCGAAGATGGCTTTCTGGAAGCGGCACTCATCTTTTTCGGTGTCAGGATCGACGCGGCCGCCTCGCCCTGGGACAAAGGCGCAAAGCTCGCGGATGCCGTGGCGGCACGGCGCAGCCTGCTGGTGCTGGACGGGATGGAGCCGCTGCAATACCCGCCGGGCAGCCCGCTAGCCGGGGAACTGAAGGCGCCCGGGGTGCAAACCTTGCTGAAACGGCTCGCCGCGCGCGGCCAGCCCGGGCTGGTCCTCATCACCAGCCGCGAACACCTGGCCGATCTGGCCGACCGCGTGCGCGACGGCGAGCGCCCGGATGCCGGCGTGGTGGTCCTGGACCTGGGCAACCTCGAAGATGGCGACGGTGCCCGGCTGCTCTACAAACTGGGCGTCACACGCGCTGGCGCGAGCAGAATTGCCGCGGCTTCCGCGGCCGATGACGCGGAACTGCGCGCCGCCTCCCGCGAAGTCGGAGGCCACGCGCTCACGCTGAGGCTGATCGGCAGCTACATCAGAGAAGCCTTGAGTCGCGACGTAAGAAAGCGTGACGTCGTGGATTTTTCACGCGCCGACGAGCTTAACAAGCGTGGCCATGCCTTCCGGGCGATCGGGAACTACGAAAAGTGGTTCGAGCGCGAGGGCGAAGCATGTGCGCGCCAACTGGCACTCGTGCGCCTGGTGGGGTTTTTCGACCGCCCGGCAAGTCGGGAAAACCTTTCCGCGCTATGCGCGCCACCTATCATCCCCGGCCTGACGGACGCGTTGTGCGATCTGGACGAACAAGGCTGGAACATCACGCGCACCAAACTGGAAGATGCCGGACTCGTGTCTTGGGACCAAGGCGCAGGAAACCTGGATGCCCACCCGCTGGTGCGCGAATATTTCGCGCAGCGCCTGGAACAGGACCAGCCCGAAGCCTGGCGCGAGGGCCACCGGCGCGTATACGTTCAGCTCAAAACCGACACCCACACCCCGCATCGCCCGGACGGCTTGGCTGGGCTGCAGCCTCTTTTCCAGGCCGTGGCCCACGGCTGCAAGGCCGGGCTGTACCAGCAGGTGTATGGCGAGGTGTACCACGACCGCATCCTGCGTGGCACTGGACCAGGCGGCTTTTACAGCTGGAAAATGCTAGGTGCGTTCGGCGCCGAACTGGAAGCCGTAGCATCGTTTTTCGTTGCCCCGTGGCATCGCTTGCAAGTGGGCCTAAACGACACATCCTGTGCTTGGCTTTACGGCGAAGCAGCGCTCCTTCTGCATGCAGTCGGCCGCCTTGCGGAAGCGCTGGAGCCAAATCGCCTATGTGCCGAATTGTGCGTGGGCAGCGAGCATCTTCTTGAGAATGCCTCCGCCAGTTACAGCAACCTTAGCGAACTGCAACTGAGCCTGGGCAGAATAGGGGATGCCGTGGATGCCGCGAGGCGCGCGGTGGAACTCGCTGACCGCAGCCGCAACGCGTCTTACTGCAGTGCATTTCGCACGACTTTCGCAGACGCAAGGCACCAAGCGGGCGAATCGGAGGTGGCGCGATGTCTCTTTGCCGAGGCGGAGCTCATCCAGGCGAAAGACCAGCCCGGTTACCCTATGCTCCATTCGCTATGGGGTTTCCGTTACTGCGATTTGCTGCTTGCTTCCGCCGAGCGGGCCGCTTGGCGAGGCAGGTGTGAGCAATCTGATTTGGATGCGTGTGCTGCAGTGGCTCGGCGCTCTGAGCAGGCACTCCAAATAGTCGAGACTCGCGGATTGCTGCTGCCCATTGCGCTTGACCATCTGACCCTGGCCCGTTCTGCCTTCTACTTGGACTGCGTGCAAAACCGCCCGCCCGGCGACGAGGCCTGCCGCGAATGCGAATCCGCCGTATCCGGCCTGCGCGCCGCCGGACAGCAGGACGATCTTCCCCGCGGCCTGCTCACCCGCGCCTGGCTGCGCCACGCTTGCGGCGACATTGATGGCTGCCGCACCGACCTGCAAGAAGTCGAAACCATCGCCAGCCGCGGCGGTATGAAACTGCATCTCGCCGACCTCGCCTTCACCCGCGCCCGCCTGTTCCACGACCGCGCCCAACTCCAGCTCGCCCGCGAGCTCATCACCGAATGCGGCTATGGCCGCCGCCTGCCAGAGCTGGAAGACGCCGAGGCGCGGGCAGAGCAAGAAAGCTGGTAGGCGCGCGGCGCATCGCAGGATCGTAGGTTGGGGTGAGCCTGCGAACCCCAACATAGGCGCGTGCGAGGTGCGCCCCAGTGTTGGGGTTCCTTCGTCACCCCAACCTACGCAATGGGAGCAGCACGTAGGCCTGAATGCACCGGATGCCTGGTAGCATCGGGTACCCTCGATGAACTGAGTGGACGGATAGCGGAGACACTAAATGGCCGGAATATTCATTAGCTACAGCCACCCGGACGAAGCCCGGAAAGACCGCGTCGCCAAGCAAATGTGCGAAAAAAAGGGAAAAAAGGGGGGGGTAGACCCCTATTTTTGCCAAATTTTTGCAGGCCTCTCGCCTGCGTACTTGCGTTGCGGGAACGAACGCGCTCGGAACGGCACCTGCGTTTTCAGGCGCGCGTGCCGAGACCGTCCGACCATGCATGCGCGGTTGCCGGACGAGCCGAAATCCAGAAGGCTACGGCCGGACACCGCTGAGCACCCGCTGGGAATTTTCGACCGGAAACACTGCTGCGCTCGAAGTTTGGCCCTTTGCCCGGTTGACCACCTGCGCGGCGGCCATCACACTTGATGCATCAATGCAGAGAAACACATTCATGCGCACCACCCTTGACCTTCCTGATGACATCCTGCGACGCGCGAAAATCACTGCGGTCGAGCGCGGCTCGACACTGCGCCAGCTCGTGATCGATGCGCTCAGGAACGAGATGGAGCAGCCTTCGCGCATTAGCCGCAAGCGACTGACCACGCCCCCCATCAAGCTGGCGGCGGATTCGCCCTTGCGGACGCTCAGCCCGGATGAGGTCAAACGCCTGGATACCCAAGTAGATGCCGACGCTGAAGTGAAGCGCGCGAATGCGCTCGATCGCTGACGCAAATGTCTTGCTGCCCCTGCTGACCGAAGGGCACGCACACCGCGCGCCCGCAGTCAGTTGGTGGGAAGCCTGCGACGACAGCGACGTGGGCCTTTGCCTGCCTGTCCGCATGGCACTGCTTCGATTACTGACCAATAGCCGCGTCATGGGGTCCAGCATTCTGCGGCCCGAACAGGCATGGGAGGTGCTTGACGAGTTGATCGGCGACCCGCGCATTGTCGTCATCGACCAGATTCCGCAGACACATTCCCAGCATTTGCGCGCAAATGTCCAGGACCGCGAGCCCTCACCCGATCTGTGGACGGACGCTTGGCTTGCCGCGCTGGCTCAAGCCACCGATTGCGAAATGACAACCTTCGACAAGGGGTTTCGCGCGTTCCCCAAGCTCAAGCTGCGTTTGCTATCCGTATCGACGTCCTGATTTGCACAAAACGGTCGGCACGGTTTGAACTTGGAAACTGGCCCGGCCGCACGAATTGCATGATTGCAGGACGAGACAGCGAAACGCCACTTGCAAGCTGCGTAAGCGTGACAAAACGAGCGCGTCGAATAGCGACACAGTGCCCCTGCTCCATAACGCATAGCCCGGACATAGCCCGTAGCCCGGGTGCAGTCAAGCTAAGTCCACTGGCGCACCGGACGCAGCGCAGCGGAATCCGGGCCCACCCGATGCAGGAACGCGCGCTGGCAGGACGCCCCCCGTCCCCCAGGATCGTAGGTTGGGGTGAGCCTGCGAACCCCAACATAGGCGCGTGCAAGGTGCGCCGCAATGTTGGGGTTCCTTCGTCACCCCAACCTACGCAATGCGAGCAGCACGTAGGCCTGAATGTACCGGATGCCAGGTAGCATCGGGCACCCTCCATGAACTGAGATCGTAGGTTGGGGTGAGCCTGCGAACCCCAATATAGGCGCGTGCAAGGTGCGCCCCGGTGTTGGGGTTCCTTCGTCACCCCAACCTACGCAATGCGAGCAGCACGTAGGCCTGGATGTACCGGATGCCTGGTAGCATCGGGTACCCTGCATGAACTGAGTGGACGGATAGCGGAGACACTAAATGGCCGGAATATTCATTAGCTACAGCCACCAGGACGAAACCTGGAAAGACCGCGTCGCCAAGCAAATGCGCGTGCTCGCGGGCGAGGGCTTGCAAATTTGGGACGACCGTCAGATTGCCGCGGGCGGCGACTGGCAGGCGGAAATCGAAGCCGCCATCGCCGGCTGTGACGCGGCGCTGCTACTCGTTTCCGCAGACTTCCTGACTTCGCGCTTCATTCTCGGCAACGAAGTTCCGCCGTTGTTGCAGCGCCGGCAGGCGCAGGGCGTGCGTGTGATACCGCTCATCCTGTCGCCCTGCGCGTGGAACCGGGTGGGCTGGCTCAAGGGCATACAGGCGCGCCCCAAGGATGGCAAACCGCTGTCGGGCATGCGCAAGCACGATGCCGCAGCCGCGCTGGCTGCGCTGGCGGGTGAAATTGCCGACCTCATGCTGCAGGCGCCGAGCAAGTCCTCGTTCATTCCGCCACCGCCCGCCGGCCGGCCGTCCGGCGCGCTCGCCATCTGGCTGGAAAAGCTGGAATTTCTGCGCCAGCAGGAGGCCATAGCCGCCGACGCGGCACAGAAATTCGCGATCAAGAAGCAGATCGAAGAAGCAGAAGCCAAGATCCGGGAACTATCGTGAGCCGGCAGGACGAAATACGCCTGCTGCAGGAGAAGCTAGAGTTTTTCCGCACCGAACAGGCGGTCTGTGCCGATCCCGAACAGAAGTTCAACCTCAAAAAGAAAATCGAGGCCC
>JAEUNM010000056.1 GCA_016791105.1 Rhodocyclaceae bacterium
AGCCGCACCAGGGTTGAATTCCCTCCCCCTTGGGGGCGCGGGCGTCCCGCCCGCGGTCGCAGCCGCCGGGCGTCAGTTCGCGGGCGAGACGCCCGCGCCCCCAGGGCCTGGCCGGAATCGACGCGAGGCATGGAAGCGGATGCCGTTAGCCGCAGCAGGGTTGAATTCCCTCCACCTTGGTGGCGCGGGCGTCCCGCCCGCGGTCGCAGCCGCCGGGCGTCACTTCACGGGCGAGACGCCCGCGCCCCCAGTGCCTGGCCGGAATCGACGCGAGGCATGGAAGCGGATGCCGTAAGCCGCACCAGGGTTGAATTCCCTCCCCCTTGGGGGCGCGGGCGTCCCGCCCGCGGTCGCAGCCGCCGGGCCTCATTTCGCGGGCGAGACGCCCGCGCCCCCAGCGCCCCGCCGGATTCGACTCGAGGCGATGAAGCCCAAGCCGCAACCGCACCACGACTGAACCCCGTCGTCCCGCTTGGGCGCTGCCGCGCCGTGCAATGGTTTGTAGGATAATGAATCCAGCCTGGCGCGCGGGTGGGGTGCACCGGGTCCAAACCCGTCCATTGGACAGATTGGATAACCGATATGAATGTGCTCGAATATTGCAAGCAGCTTCCATTGCGCAGCTATGCCGAAGGTGATGTCGTGATTCAGCAGGGCACGCGCAGCGGCCTGCTGTTCATGCTGGTTTCCGGCTCGGTCGAAATTCTGAAAGGTGATGTGCGCGTGTCGGTCATTTCCGAACCGGGCGCATTTCTGGGCGAAATGTCGGTGCTGCTGGATCGGCCCCACGTAGCCACCGTGCGTGCGCTCGCAGCGACCACGTTTCGCGTGTCCGATGCGCCGCTCCAGTTCCTGCGCACCGATACCGAAATTGCGCTGGAACTGTCGCGCATGCTGGCCGGCAAACTTAATCTGGTGACGTCCTACCTGGCAGACCTCAAGCGCCAGTATGCCGACAGCGGCGATCACCTGTCCATGGTCGATGAAGTGCTGGAAGGTTTGCTGAATTTCCAGGGCCGCAAGATCGTGGCGGGTTCGGATCGTTGCCCGGAACCTACCTCCGACGATTGAGCGCGGTGCGGGTGTAAGCCGCTCGGCGCTGCGCTGCGCAGGCCTGCTTCAGGCCGCCGCAGCGATGGGCGCCGGCTCGGTCGCCAGCAGCATTTCTTCCACGCCTTCCATGGAATGCCAGGCGGCCTGGCGCGTGTCGAGGTCGATCACGATGCAGGTCGGGATGGGGCCTATCTGCCGGCCCGCGTTGAACACCCAGGTATTGCCTATGCGGTCGGCCCACGAGCCGCCCGACTTGAACGGCGATTGATGGATGTGGCCGGTCAGCACCAGGTCGGGCTGATACTGTTCTATCCAGGCGCGCAAATCGGCGTCGCCGAAGTAATTTTTGCCGCCCCAACTGGTTTTGGATTGATCCGGCGGGGCGTGGTAAATCCAGATCCAGCGTCCGCGCCGCACGGCCGCGTCACGCGCGAACTGTGCCGCCACGGTGTCGCGTCCGAGCGGACCATCCCACCACGGGCACACCGTGATGGTGGTGTCGTCCAGTTCAAGCAACTGGCCGTCTACGGTAATACCGGGGAAACTGCCGCCATTGATCCACGATGCGACGCGCTCGCCATCCGCGCCGCGCGTGTCCAGGTCGTGATTGCCGGAACTGACCAGCAGCCGGGTTTTCGCGCCTATGCGTTGCAAATACTTGGAAATAACGATGACCTGCGATTCCAGCGCCGCCACCGCGGAAATGTCGAGGTGGTCGCCGGCGATCACGACGAAATCGAAGTGCCCGGCTACCTGCTGTACCCAGTCGTATTGTTTGAGGGTGTAATGCAGGTCCGACACGAGCAGCATTTTCATGGTGAACTGGTCTCCGCAGGCAGGCCGGCGCAGCGAGGCCGGGCCATTTATTGTTGTCGATTTATGTGTGCGCCGCGCTGGCCGGGCAGGCTGAGATGCGCGGGGAAACCCAGGCGCACAGCCCCGGCGGGTGGCATTGTCGACACTTTAACGCATTCGGCGTGCCGCTGCCACCGCCCGGGACGCGATGGCGCGGGCGATAGGCAATGCCTTTGCGGGATAATCGGCGCATTTGCGGGCAGGGTACAAAGCATGAATCCAGACGTTTTATGCACGCGCGAGGGCGATATCGCCACCGTCACGCTATTCAATCCGGACAAACTGAATGCCGTCACGGCGGCCATGTGGATAAAACTCAAGCAGGTGATGGATGATCTGCATGCAGACGAATCCTTGCGCTGCGTCATCGTGCGCGGTGAAGGCGACAATTTCGCGGCCGGCGGCGACATCGAGGAATTTTCCACCCTGCGCGACACCTTCGAGCAGGCGCAGACCTACCACGGCGACTGGGTGGGCGGTGCGCTAACTGCCATCGTTGCCTGCCGCCATCCTACCGTCGCGGCGATTCAAGGCGCCTGCATAGGTGGCGGGCTGGAAATCGCCGGGCAATGCGATTTGCGTATTGCCGGCCACTCCGCAAAATTCGGTGCGCCCATCCTGAAACTGGGGTTCACCATGGCACATACCGAACTGGCCGGTCTGCTGGCTCTGGCCGGCCCCGCCGTGGCGCTGGAACTGTTGCTGGAAGGGCGCATCCTGTGGGCCACCGAGGCCCACGCCAAAGGTCTGGTGACGCGCGTGGTGGGCGATGAAGAAGTGCATGCCGAGGCGCGCGCCACGGCGCAGCGCATTGCCGCCGGGGCGCCGCTGGTGGCGCGCTGGCACAAACGGCTGGTGCGCCGGCTGATGCCGACAGTGCAGCCTTTGTCGGACGACGAAGTGCGTGAAAATTTCGCCTACCTCGATACGCAGGATTACCGCACTGGCATCGCCGCATTTTTCGCCAAACAAAAGCCGCGTTTCGATGGACGCTGAAGCGTGGCCGTGAAAGGTAGGGGCGGGCAGGCGCAATGAAAATTTGCATCGTGGGCGCGGGCGCGGTGGGCGGCATGCTGGGCACGCGCCTGGCCGCGGCCGGCGAGGCGGAACTGACGGCCATCGCGCGCGGCGCCACGCTGGCGGCTTTGCGCACCCACGGCTGGCGCCTGCGCGAGGCGGGCCGGCTGATCCACGCGCCGGCTCAGGTGGCTGAACATCCCGCGCAATTGGGCGTGCAGGATGTGGTGCTGATCGCCGTCAAGGGGCCGGCGCTGGCGCCAGTGGCGCAGTCCATCGCACCCTTGCTGGGGCCGCACAGTGTCGTGCTGCCGGCCATGAATGGCGTGCCCTGGTGGTTCTGCGATGGAATTGCGGCACTGGCCGGGGCGCCGCTGGCAAGCGTGGATGCAGGCGGGCATATCGCCGCGGCGATACCGGTGGATCGCGTGATAGGGTCGGTGGTGCATGCCAGCGTATCGACCAGCGCGCCCGGATTGGTGGAACACGCCATGGGCCGCGGGCTCATACTGGGGGAGGCCCGCGGCGGCAAATCCGCGCGCGTCGAAGCGCTGGCCGGCCTGTTTGCGCGCGCCGGGTTTGAGGTCTCCCACTCCGGCGACATACGCCGCGACATTTGGTACAAGCTGTGGGGCAACATGACCTTGAATCCGGTCAGCGCACTGACCGGCGCGACTGGCGACCGCATTCTGGCCGATCCGCTGCTGCGCGCGTTTTGCGCGGCGGCGATGCGCGAAGCGGCCGCCATCGGTGCCCGCCTGGGCTGCCCGATTGAACAGGATCCGGAACAGCGCTTCGCAATCAGCGCGAAACTGGGCGCCTTCCGGACCTCCATGCTGCAGGATGCCGAAGCCGGCCGCGCGCTGGAGCTTGACGCCCTGGTCGGCGCCGTGCACGAACTGGGCCTGCGGCTGGGCCTGGCAACCCCCAACATAGACGCGATATTCGGCCTGGCGCGCCTGTATGGGCGCACGCACGGCCTGTATGCGTCTGGCGAGTGAGCGCGGGTAAAATGCCCGCATTGCCGCGCATTGCCGCGCATTAACGCGCAGGGAGCAAACATGAAATTACGCCTGATCGGCCTGGCCGTGCTGCTGGGCGCTTTGCTGTCCGCTTGCGGACCCAAACTCGAAGGCACCTATACCGACCCGGCCGGGGTGACAGCGTTCACCTTCCGCGGCAGCGGCAAGGTGTATTACGGTGCGCTGGGCAGCGAAGAAGAAGGCACTTACGAAATCGACGGCGACCGCGTCAAGGTGAAAGTAGGCAGTGGCGACGCGCTCATATTGCGCATCAAGGACGAAACCACGCTGGATGGCCCACTCGGCATCCCGTGGAAAAAACAGACATCCAAGGCAGCCAAGTAAGTTCCCGCCGGTGCCGGCCGGCCGTTTATGCAGGCCGCCCGCGTGCCCGGGAATTACCCGGCCTGTCCCGGCAGCCGCCCATATAGTTCCGTCAGGTGCTGCAGGCGCGCACCGTGCGATGGCGCAACCTGATCCCAACTGAAGCGCCACTCCCAATGGCCTTCGCTTTTGCCGGGCAAATTCATGCGATGGCTGCCGTCCAGGCCCAGCACGTCCTGCATGGGATGGATGGCATATTTGGCTACCGATGCCGCCGCCGCGCGCAAGAACTGCCATTCCAGTTCATGCTCGCCTTCGAACCCCAGGTAGCGTTGGGCGTGCTCGCGTTCCCCCGCGCCGGCACCGGCCCACCAGCCCAGCGTGGTGTCGTTGTCGTGGGTGCCGGTATATACGACGGCGTCGGCGGCGTGATTGTGCGGCAGGTAAGGATTGTCGGCCTTGCCGCCGAAGGCGAACTGCAGGATGAGCATGCCGGGCAGGCCATGCCGCTTGCGCAGCGCCAGCACCTGTTCGGTAATGATGCCCAAATCTTCCGCGATGATGGGCAGTCCGCCCAGCGCATTGTGCAGGGCGTCGAATAGCGCGCTGGCGGGGCCGGGCACCCAGCGCCCATGTATGGCCGTGGTTTCCGCGGCGGGAATTTCCCAGTAGGCCTCGAAGCCGCGGAAATGGTCCACGCGCACCAGGTCGTAGAGCTGCATGCTGTGCCGCATGCGCGCGATCCACCAGGCGTAGCCGCCTGCGGCGTGGGCATTCCAGCGATACAGCGGGTTACCCCAGCGCTGCCCGGTGGCACTGAAATAATCCGGTGGCACCCCGGCCACCACGCTAGGGCGGCCGCCGCCATCCAGTTCGAACAGGTGCTGATTGGCCCACACTTCGGCACTGTGCCCGGCGATGAATATCGGCAGGTCGCCCACCAGGCGCACGCCGCGCGCATTGGCGTAGCTGCGCAGCGCGTGCCACTGGCGCGCGAAATTCCATTGGCAGAACTTCCAGAAGGCCATTTCGGCGTCGTGGTGCAGCACGGCTGTGGCCAGTGCGGCGGGTTCGCGCTGTACCAGGGGCCGCTCCCAGTCCTGCCATACGCAGCCAGGATGGGCCGCGTCCAGCGCCATGAATAACGCGTAATCGTCCAGCCAGTCGTGCTGTTCCGCGCAAAAGCTGTGGAAGGCGTGGCGCTGCCCCGGCGTGGCCTGGTCGAAAAACCGCTTTGCGGCACGTGCCAGCCGCTCCAGCCGGTAGCGCCGGGTGGCACCATAATCGACGCGCGCGGCCGAAAACGACGGGTCCGGCAGCAAATCGTCCTGCGTGAGCCAGCCCTGATCGGCCAGGTCGGCCAGATCGATGAACAGCACGTTGCCGGCAAAAGCCGAACTGCTCATGTAGGGCGAATTGCCCGGGCCGACTCCACCCAGCGGCAATACCTGCCACAGGCTTTGGCCGGCTGCCGCCAGCCAGTCCACGAAATGCCGGGCGGCGGGGCCGAAATCGCCACAGCCGTGCGGGCCGGGCAGGCTGGTCGGGTGCAGCAGGATGCCGCTTGCGCGTTCGATTTGCATGGCACTCAATCGCTGGACTGAAGCAGCGCGACCGTGCGCGCGCTGACATTGAGGGTGGATGAAACCGGCGCGGCGCCGTCACCGCCTTGCGGCAGTCCGGCGGCCTGCGCCGTGTCGAGCAGTACTTGCCAGCGGCCGGGCGGCAGTACGAAGCCAAAATCGGCCGCATCGGCATTGAACAGCAACAGCATGGGGCACGCGCTTTTGCCCGGCGCGCCGATCAACATTTGCAGACGGCGCTCGCCGGTACCATGCCAGTCCGACACTTCCATGGCGGCGCCGTCGGCGCGGCGCCAGGCCAGATCGGTCGGCTCGCCGGGCGCGCGCGGGCTGCCCTTGTACCAGTGATTGCCATCCAGCGGTGCAAGTTCGCGCCGCAATTTTGCCAGCCGCGCCAGCAGTGCATACAGATCCGGCTGTCCGCCGTTCCAGTCCAGCCAGGCAGTGGGATTGTCCTGGCAATAGGCATTGTTATTGCCGCCCTGGCTGTTGCCTAGTTCATCACCGGCCAGCAGCATGGGCGTGCCCTGCGCCAGCATGAGCGTGGCGAGCAGGCTGCGCGCGAGGCGCGCGCGCACGGCCAGCACCTCGGCTCGCGCGCTGGGGCCTTCTTCGCCGCAATTCCAGCTCAGATTGCGGTCGTGCCCGTCTTGGTTCGATTCGCCATTGGCTTGATTGTGCTTGTGGTCGTAGGCGAGCAGATCGGCCAAGGTAAAACCGTCGTGTGCCGTAATGAAATTGAGCGAGGCCCAGGGCGCGCGGTTGTCGCGATCGAACAGTTCCGAAGACGCACACAGCCGGCGCGCAAATTCGCCGCAGCTTACCGGGCCGCCCAGCCACCAGGCGCGGACGGTGTCGCGGAATTTGTCGTTCCATTCGCGCCAGCCGATGGGGAATTGCCCCAGGCGATAACCGCCCATGCCTAAATCCCAGGGCTCGGCGATCAATATGGTGCGCGCCAGCACCGGGTCTTGCGCGATCGCCGCGAACATCGGTCCGTACGTGTCGTAGCCGGCATAGCCGCGCCCCAGCACGGTGGCAAGATCGAAACGGAAGCCATCGACGTGCATGTGCTCGACCCAGTAGCGCAAACTGTCGGTCACCATTTGCAGCACGCGCGGGTGGCCGGTATTAAATGCATTTCCGCAGCCGCTCAGATTTTCGTAAGCTTCCGCGCGACCGCTGCGCAATTTGTAATAACTGCGATTGTCCAGACCACGCCAGGCGATGGTGGCGCCGACTTCATCGGTTTCGGCGCTGTGGTTATAAACCACGTCCAGTATCACGGCGATACCGGCAGCGTGGAAGGCCCTCACCATGGCGCGAAATTCTTCGTCCGCATGCTGCGGATCGGCCGCGTAGCGCGGTTCTGGGCAGAAAAATCCGACCGTGTTATAGCCCCAATAGTTGGACAGGCCGGCCGCCACGAGCCGGCGTTCGTCGAGGTGCTGTTGCACCGGCATCAGTTCCACGGCATTGACGCCCAGGCCTTGTAAATGTTCGATCATGGCGGGGCAGGCGAGCCCAGCGTAAGTTCCGCGCAGCGGCTCTGGTATGGCGGGGTGCAACATGGTCGCGCCACGCACGTGCAGCTCGTACACCACCATGTCGGCCGCGGCCGCTGTGGCATGGAAATCGTCGCCTGGATGACCGTTCCCGGCGACCACCACCGCCTTGAGCGCTTCTGCGGCGTTGTCGAGGGCGGAAGGCAATTGTGGGCTTTGCGCGTCGTGGCCAAGCTGGGCGTCGCTCCAGACGAATTCGCCCACGATCCGGCGCGCATAGGGATCCAGCAGCAGTTTTGCGGGGTTGAAACGCAGCCCCTCGTGCGGGCGCCAGGGGCCGTGTGCGCGCAGTCCGTACACCAGCCCCGCGCCGGCGCCGGCCAGGTGACCGTGCCATATGTCGCCGCTTTTATAGAGCGCGTGGCGCGACAGTTCCAGTTCCCCGGCGGCGTCGAACAGACATAGTTCCAGCTGCGTGGCGTGGGCGGAAAATACGGCGAAATTGACGCCCGCGCCATCGCAGCGCGCACCCAGCGGATAGGGCCGGCCGCGCCCCAGCACCGCCGCCGGCGGCGCGCTCATCGCAGGGCAGGGCGGCGCGCCCCGCCTAGCGGCGCGAGGGCGTGACCTGCCATATTTTCTGCGCGTACTCGCGTATGCTGCGGTCGGACGAAAAACTGCCCATCGCGGCCACGTTATTGATCGAGGCCTGGGTCCATGCGTCGTGATTTTTGAACAAGGCGTCAGCACGATCCTGCGCCGCCAGGTAAGCGGCATAGTCGGCCAGCAGCAAATAATGGTCGCCGCGCCATAGCAACGCTTCCACGATGGCGCGATAGCGCTGCGGCTCGCTGGGGGAAAACGTGCCGCCGTCTATCTGATCCAGCACCCGCTTCAACAGTGGGTTCTGTTCGTAAATGCGCATCGGGTGGTAGCCGGCTTTGCGCCGCTCCATGACTTCATCCGCCTTGAGGCCGAATATGAACACATTGTCGGCGCCGACCTGGTCGCGGATTTCGATATTCGCGCCATCTTCGGTGCCTATGGTGAGCGCGCCATTGAGCGCCAGCTTCATGTTGCCGGTGCCGGACGCTTCCGTGCCGGCGGTGGAAATCTGTTCCGACAGATCGGCCGCCGGCATGATCAATTCCGCCACCGACACGCCGTAATTCGGTACGAACACCAGTTTGAGCAAACCACGCAGGCGCGTATCGGCATTGATGAGCGCGGCCACGTCGTGAGCGAGCCGTATGATCAGTTTTGCCATGTGGTAGGCCGATGCGGCCTTGCCGGCGATGATGACGGTGCGCGGCACCCAGCCCGCATTGGGCTGGTCGATGATGGCGTTGTAGCGCGTGATGACGTGCAGCAGGTTGAGCAACTGGCGCTTGTATTCGTGTATGCGTTTTACCTGGACGTCGAATAGTCCGCCCGGGTCCACCATCACGCCCAGTTCGCGCCGCAGGTATTCCGCCAGCCTCACCTTGTTGGCCAGTTTGGCGGCGGCGAAGGACATGCGGAAACCGGGGTCGCCGGCATGGGCCTTGATGCCCTGCAGCATGTCCAGCTCGAGGCGCCAGTTCTGGCCCAGGGTTTCGTCCAGCAAACCAGCCAGCGGCCGGTTGCACTGCGCCAGCCAGCGCCGCGGCGTGACGCCGTTGGTCACGTTGGTGAAACGCTGCGGGTACAGGTCGGCGAAATCGGCAAATATGGTTTGCCGCATCAGTTCGGAGTGCAGTTGCGATACGCCATTCACCTGGTGGCTTGCCACGATGCACAAATGCGCCATGCGCACGCGCCGCTCGTGTCCTTCTTCGATGATGGACAGGCGGCGCAAATAGTCGAAATCGCCCGGCCGGTGGCGCCCGGCTTCTTCCAGAAAATGGTGGTTGATGTCCAGAATGATTTCCAGGTGGCGCGGCAGCACGTGCTGTACCAGGCCGATCGGCCAGGTTTCCAGCGCTTCCGGCATGAGCGTGTGGTTGGTGTAGGAAAACACCTTGCGGCATTGTTCCCAGGCCGCCACGCGGTCCATGCGATGCACGTCTATCAGCAGGCGCATCAGTTCCGGCACGGCGATGGCCGGGTGGGTGTCGTTCAGGTGGATGGCAACCTTGTCCGACAGATTGGCGAAACTGCCGTTTTCGAGCGCGTGCCGCGCAAGGATGTCCTGCAGCGAGGCGGACACGAAAAAATATTCCTGGCGCAGGCGCAGTTCGCGCCCGGCCGGGGTGCTGTCATTGGGGTAAAGCACCCAGGATATGTTTTCGAAGCGGTTCTTTATTTCCGCTGCGCGGTGGTAATCGCCCTGATTGAACGCTTCCAGGTCGATGTGCGCCGGCGCCGCCGCTTTCCACAAGCGCAGCGTGGCAACGCGCCGCGTGCCGTGGCCGGGGATCACCATGTCGT
The DNA here is from genome assembly GCA_016791105.1 of Rhodocyclaceae bacterium. Classification (GTDB taxonomy): domain Bacteria; phylum Pseudomonadota; class Gammaproteobacteria; order Burkholderiales; family Rhodocyclaceae; genus JAEUNM01. Next base: position 9,769 of record JAEUNM010000056.1, read on the forward strand.
AGGCGCGCGCCACCACTTCGTCGGAGGTGGCCCACACCGGGCGCCCGCCGCTGTGGTCTACCCAGCCGCCGAAGCGTACCGGGTAGGTGAGACCGGCGCGCGGAAATTCCCACGCCGTGCCTTCGGCCAGCCAGGGGTCCGGCCGTTCGATCTGGCGGCCTTGTTCGATGGCCTGCGCGAACATGCCGTATTCGTAGCGCATGCCATAGCCCCAGGCCGGCAGCGCCAGAGTGGCCATGGAATCCAGAAAACAGGCCGCCAGCCGGCCCAGGCCGCCGTTGCCCAGGCCGGCATCGGGTTCCTGTTCCACCACGTCGGACAGTTTGCGCCCGGTGGCGGACAAGGCCTGTTCCAGCGGGTCGCGCAGCGCGAGCGCGTCGAGCGCGTTCTGCAGCGCGCGCCCGACCAGAAATTCCATCGACAAGTAGTAAATGCGCCGCGCCCGCACGGCACTATCGTTGCGCTGGGTATCCACCCAGCGTTCGGCCAGTTCGTCGCGCGCCAGCATGGCCGCGGCGGACAGCAATTCGGGCGCGTGCGCCGCAAGCGGTTCGGTGCCGACGCCGTGCAGCAGATGGGACGACAGGCGTATCTGAACTTCCTGCGGGTCTGGAGTATGCGAGGCGAGCAACATGGAGCGGTCCGATCTGCTTGTTCGTGGGGCACACGGGCGCCGCATGGCGAGGTCCGGGCGGTTGAACTTTATCATGTGCAAGGCGAGCGGGGCGCCGGCTTTGGCCGGCGCCGCCACGCGGCCGCGCCGCTGTTGCAGCGCAATCGCCGCGCACTTGCGTAACTTGCCGGCATTGGGTTGGCGGCCGGGCGATGGCGTAGAATCCGCGCTTTTGCAGATTCCGCTAGGTTCTTCCATGTTTTCCGGCATAGTGGCCGCAGTCGGCCAGATCAGGCGCGTTGCCCCGCTCGCGGCGGGTGTGCGCCTCACGGTGGATTGCGGCGGCCTGGATTTGGCCGACGTGCAATTGGGCGATTCCATCGCCGTCAATGGCGTGTGTCTTACGGTGATTGCGCACGACGGTCCTTGCGTCGAATTCGACGTATCGGCCGAATCTTTGGCCTGTACGGTCGGGCTGGCAGCGCCGGGCCCGGTCAATCTGGAAAAAGCCCTGCGCCTGGCCGACCGTCTGGGCGGCCATCTGGTGTCGGGCCACGTCGATGGCGTGGGCGAAGTCATGCGCTTCGAAGCGCTGGGCGAATCGCACGAACTGCTGATACGCGCGCCGGCCGCCCTGGCGCGCTATATCGCGCGTAAAGGCTCGGTCGCGGTGCAAGGCGTGAGCCTCACCGTCAATCGCGTCAGCGATACGGCGGCGGGCTGCGAATTTTCCATCAATCTGATTCCGCATACGGTCAGTGTGACAACACTGGCGGAACTTGCGGCGGGCTCCAAAGTGAATCTGGAAATCGACCTGATCGCGCGCTACGCCGAGCGCATGCTGGGCGGCGGCGCGGAAGGGACGGCAGCATGAGCAACCTGGCGCCCATCGAAGAAATCGTTGCGGACATCCGCGCCGGCCGCATGGTCGTGCTGGTGGATGAAGAAGACCGCGAAAACGAGGGCGATCTGGTACTGGCGGCCGAACACGTGACGCCGGACGCCATCAATTTCATGGCGCGGCATGGCCGCGGCCTGATCTGCCTCACGCTCACGGAGGCACGTTGCCGGCAATTGGGTCTGGGACTCATGGTGCGCGACAACCGCAGCCCGCACGGCACGGCTTTCACGGTGTCGATCGAAGCTGCCAGCGGCGTCACCACCGGCATTTCGGCGGCCGACCGGGCGCGCACAGTCGAAGCCGCCGTGGCGCGCCTGGCACGACCGGCGGACATCGTGCAGCCTGGCCACATCTTTCCGCTCATGGCGCAAAAAGGCGGCGTGCTGGTGCGTGCCGGGCATACCGAAGCCGGTTGCGATCTCGCCGCGCTGGCGGGCCTGGAGCCAGCGGCGGTCATCTGCGAAATTCTGAATGACGACGGCAGCATGGCGCGCCTGCCCGATCTGGTGCCATACGCTGAAAAGCATGGACTCAAGATCGGCGCCATCCGCGATCTCATCCACTACCGCGCGACCCAGGAAAGCCTGATCGAGCGCGTGGTCGAGCGTGAAGTGGAAACCGCTTACGGCAGTTTCCGCCTGTATGCCTACCGCGACACCACCAGCGACGGCCTCCACCTCGCGCTCGCCAAAGGCGATATCCGGCCCGATGAGGAAACCCTGGTGCGGGTGCACGAGCCCCTGAGCGCACTGGATTTTCTGGACGTGGTGCGGCCGGCCGGCTCTTTCGGTCTGGATCGCGCCCTGCGCCGCATCGCACACGAAGGCAAGGGCGTGGCAGTGCTGGTGCGGCGCCCGGAAACCGATGCCGAAGTGCTGGCGCGCATCGCCGGCACGCGAGCCGAGCGCAGCGGCAAATGGGACCCGCGCCTGTTCGGCCTGGGCGCCCAGATTTTGCGTGACCTCAACGTAGGCAAAATGCGCCTACTGGGCAAGCGCATCAAAATTCCCAGCATGTCCGGCTTCGATCTGGAAGTGGCCGGTTATGTGTCGCCCGAGGAGGACTGACCCCCATGCCGCATTACGATGACATTGTTGAAATTGCGCCCGATCTGAATGGCGCCGGCCTCGCCGTGGCGGTGGTGGTGGGGCGCTTCAATCACGACATCGGCGAAGGCCTGCTGTCGGCCTGTACGGCGGAACTGCGCCGGCTGGGCGTGGCGGCCGAATCCATCCTGATCGCCAGCGTGCCGGGGGCGCTTGAACTGCCGCTGGCCTTGCAGCGCCTGGCGCTGTCCGGCAGATACGACGCCCTGGTGGCGCTGGGCGCCGTGATACGCGGCGAGACCTACCATTTCGAAATCGTGTCCAACGAAATGGCCGCCGGCATTACCCAGGTGCAGCTCAAGACCGGCATTCCTATCGCCAATGGCGTGCTCACGACCGAAGACGACGACCAGGCGATTTCGCGCATGGCCGAAAAGGGCAGCGACTGTGCGCGTGCCGCGGTTGAAATGGCGCGCCTCATGAAAGCTCTGATCGCATGAGTGAAGCCACGGCTCCGGCCGACAAAAAACCCGTATCGCGTTCGCCGCGCCGGCGCGCGCGCGAATTTGCATTGCAAGGCGTGTATCAGTGGCTGGTGGCTGGCGCCGACGCGGCCGCCATCGACGGTCACATGCAGGAAGTGTCCGGCTTCGATAAGGCCGACCGCGCCCTGTTCCTAAGTTTGCTGCACGGCGTACTGGACGGGGCACCGGCGCTGGACGCGCAGCTCGCGCCGCTGCTGGACCGCGGCGTGGGCGAATTGTCGCCGGTCGAACACGCGGTATTGCTGATCGCCGCCTGCGAAATGCAGCTTCACGCGGAAACGCCTTACCGCGTGATCATCAATGAAGCGATCGAACTGACCAAAGGCTATGGCGGCACCGATGGCCACAAATACGTGAATGGCGTGCTCGACAAGCTCGCGCCGCGCGTGCGGCCGCAGGAAGCGCGCGCCGCCCGGTCCCCGCGCGGCGACACGCAAGAGGACTGAAAGCCGGCCGCGATGGCGAGCGAATTCGAACTGATCGCGCGCTATTTCGAGCGGCCGGTCCATCACACGGATTTGGGCGTGGGCGACGACTGCGCGCTCATACGCATTACGCCCGGGCATCAGCTCGCCATCTCCACCGACATGCTGGTGGCCGGCACGCATTTTTTTGCCGACACCGATCCGGCTGCGCTGGGCTGGAAAACCCTGGCCGTCAATTTGTCCGACCTCGCCGCCATGGGCGCCACGCCGCGCTGGGTGGTGCTGGCGGCCGCGCTGCCGGCCGCGGACGAAGCCTGGGTGGCAGCCTTTGCGTCCGGCTTTCATGCGCTCGCGGCGCGCTACGGCGTGGATGCCATAGGCGGCGACACCACGCGCGGACCGCTCAACCTGTGTCCCACGGTATTCGGCGAAGTGCCGCTGGGCGCCGCCTTGCGCCGCGACGGCGCGCGCGACGGCGACGACATCTGGGTGTCCGGCCAGCCCGGCCGCGCCGCGCTGGGCCTCGCGCATCTGCAGGGCCGCGTGCGGCTCGCGCCACAAGCCGCACAAATTTGCGTCGATGCCCTCACGCGGCCCGAGCCGCGCGTGGAACTGGGCCTTGCGCTGCGCGGCATCGCGCATGCGGCGATCGACGTGTCGGACGGCCTTGCGGCCGACTTGGGGCACATCCTCGAGCGCTCGCGCTGCGGCGCCGAATTGCGCAGCGACTGGCTGCCGGCTGCGCCGCTGCTGGCCTTGTGCGAAGACGCCGAACGGGTAATGGATAGCCTGCTGGCCGGTGGCGACGATTACGAACTGTGTTTTACTGCCGCTGCCGATTTACGCGTAGCGATAGGCGCGATCGCACAGCAACTGAATTTGCCGCTCACGCGCATAGGCCACATAAGGGCCGGCGCACCGCCGGTGCCTGTGCTGCGTGATGCGGCCGGCAACGAGCTGCCGCTCTTGCGGCGCGGCTTCGACCATTTCGCTTAAGGCATGGAAATCAAAAAATCGCGCCCGCCCGCGGCGAGCTTTCTATTTACCCACCCGGCGCATTTCATTGCCTGCGGCCTGGGGTCGGGCTTGTCGCCCTGGGCGCCCGGGACCGCCGGTACGGCGGCCGGTTGGCTGCTGTACCTGGTGCTGCGGCCCTGGTTTTCCGAGCTGGGCTTCATGCTGTGGCTGGCGGCGACTTTCGTGCTGGGCATTTGGGCCTGCGACAAAACCGGGCGCGACCTGCGCGTGGCCGACCACGGCTCCATCGTGTGGGACGAAATCGTGCCGTTCTGGCTGGTGCTGTTCTGCACCCCGGCTGGGCCGGCGTGGCAGCTCATCGCATTTTTGGCATTCCGCTTTTTCGACATCGTGAAGCCGCCGCCGGCGCGCTGGGCAGACCGCAATCTCAAAAATGGTTTCGGCGTCATGCTGGACGACTTGTTCGCGGCCTTGTGGAGCATCGCTGCAATTCAGCTCGCGGCCTACGCGCTGCGCTTCCTGGATTTGCATCTGCCGGGCCTGAGCCGCGCCGCGGCGGCACTGGGCGTGGCCTGAAGGGCAGGGCATGGACCAGGAACTTGAACTGCGCGCGCGCCATCTGGGTGAATGCCTGCGCGCGCGCGGCTGGCTGCTCGCCAGCGCTGAATCCTGCACCGGCGGATGGATAGCCGAAGCCGTAACGGCCATCGCCGGCAGTTCCGAGTGGTTCGACCGCGGCTTCGTGACCTATTCCAACCGCGCCAAGCAGGAAATGCTGGGTGTATCGGCGCAAACCCTGGCCCAGCACGGTGCCGTAAGTTTGCCGGTAGTGCGCGAAATGATCGCCGGTGCGCTCGCCCATTCGGCGGCCGACCTCGCCGTTGCCGTGAGCGGCATCGCCGGCCCATCCGGCGGCACGCCGGACAAGCCCGTAGGCATGGTGTGCCTGGCCTGGGGCAGCCGCGCTGGCGCGGTGGAAACAAGCACCCAGCAATTCGTAGGCGACCGTGAAGCCGTGCGCCGTCAAACCGTGCTATTCGCCCTCGAAACACTGGCCGCTTATTGCACCTCCGCCACGCGCTGAGACCGTTTTTGTAGATATGTAGGTTGGGGTGAGCCCGCGAACCCCAACACCCCGCGCATATTCGACCGCCCGGCGTTGGGGTTCCTGTCGTCACCCCAACCTACATAAACTGGCCACTTATTGCACCACCGCCACGCGCCGAGACCGTTTTTGTAGGTTGGGGTGAGCCTGCGAACCCCAACAACCCACGCATATTCGGCCGCCCGGCGTTGGGGTTCCTGTCGTCACCCCAACCTACATAAACTGGCCACTTATTGCACCTCCGCCACGCGCCGAGACCGTTTTTGTACCCTTGTAGGTTGGGGTGATCCTGCGAACCCCAACACCCTACGCATATTCGACCGCCCGGCGTTGGGGTTCCTGTCGTCACCCCAACCTACGTAAGCTGGCCACTTATTGCACCGCCGCCACGCGCCGAGACCGTTTTTGTAGGTTGGGGTGAGCCCGCGCACCCCAACACCCCACGCATATTCGACTGCCCGGCGTTGGGGTTCCTGTCGTCACCCCAACCTACGTAAACTGGCCACTTATTGCACCGCCGCCACGCGCTGAGACCGTTTTTGTAGGTTGGGGTGAGCCTGCGAACCCCAACACCCCACGCATATTCGACCGCCCGGCGTTGGGGTTTCTGTCGTCACCCCAACCTACATAAACTGGCCACGTATTGCGCCGCCGCCACGCGATCAGAAGGTAGTGGTGGGGTGTGAGAAGCAGGC
>JAEUNM010000033.1 GCA_016791105.1 Rhodocyclaceae bacterium
AGATAGAACGCGTGCTGGACGTGCGCCTGAGCAATTACCGCGGGTTCAAGGCGCGTTCGGGTACAGCCCATGACGGGGCTCACGTACTCGACACCGACGCGGACATCGTGCTGCTTTCCGGGCCTAACGGCCACGGTAAAACCAGCTTTGTCGAAGCACTATTGCTGTTGCTCACGGGCTGGTACGGCCAGGCCGAACCGGGCGCACATCTGATTTCCCTGCGTGCGGACGAAAACGCGCCCCAGCCGCTGGCGCGCTGCAGTATCGAAGCAAAAGTGCGCGTCGACGCCAGCCCAGGCGCGGCCGGTCGTGAAACCAAGCTGAAGCTGGCGTGGGATTCGACCCACCCGCCCGAAAAGCCCCTGCCGCTGCCCGAAAATTGCGAGTCGCGCCTCATGACGAACAAGGGCGAAAACCTCGAAGACCGCGAACTGGGGGCCAGGCTGTGCGCGTTTTTTCAGGACCGTATCGTAGATCTGTTTGATTCCGCGGCGCAGGGCGCCACCTTGCGCGACGTGTTCGATCCATTGCCCGGAAACGTAAAACTGGTCATGGATCATCTGGCCACGGTCGAGGAAAAGATCGAGCAGGAATTGCTCAAGCCGGTTTATGACGATAACTGGACTGGCGCGGACAAAGTGGAACTTGACTCGGCGCTCATGGGCGCTTGGGCTGGTTTGGCACCGGAGCTGGAGCGGCTGTTTGAATTTCAAGCCGAGCGCTTTTCGGACTTGCGGCCGGCAGGACCAGGCAGTCCCGAACAAATCGAAATGTTCGCGCAACGGCTGGTCAGCAAGTTGAGCCGCGATGCATCGGAATTCCGCTTTGGGGTTCTGCGCCGCGCATTCGGCGATTCGATCGAAAGTGCGCTCGAATCTTTGATTGTCGAGGCACAGCGCATAGCGCGAAATTCCAGTGTGAGTGCGGATAACGTCAAGGCGCTGAAACTCCGTTTAACTGAAGTCCAGAACGATTATGCGAAAGAGGCGGAAAAATTTCCGCGGCTCGATCACGACATTGGCCTCTTCGAGTCGTCGGTTCCCGGGCAGCCCGGACTACCGGGGGCTCTGGGGATATTTCAGGCATTGCAGTGGAATGCGCGGCGCTGGTCGCAGGTTGAGTTGCCGGCCGAGGATGCAGTCCGCCTGAACCGCGTGCTGGAAGAACTGGCCGCCGTGGTCGAGGCCGACGCCGGCAAATGTGCCGAAATACTGTATGAGTGGGTGGGGCAGCGCCTGGAGGTCAAGCGCAAGCTTAAGGAATTGGCCGAAACGATCAGGTTTCTCGAGGAAAAGATAAATGCCGGCAGTCGGTCCGAAAAACTGGACGAGTTATTCACGCTTAAAAGCACCTTGAACCGGGCCTGGAAAACTTTTGTTGTGCCGTGGGAAGCGTGGCATATGCGCGTCCAGCATGAAGAGCGTTCGGCCGGGCGTGCCGCCGCCAGGGCGGACCTCGCGGCGCTTAAAGGTGCTGTGGTTTGGTGCGGGAATTCGGTCAAGGACTTGACTGAGCCGAACAAAAACTTTCTCGAAGCGGTACAAAAGCTTGCTACCAAGGTACTGCGTCGCTTCAGCATGGTCGAAGGCTGTTTCCCGCTCAAACTTGCGAACGATGAGCCTATAGGCGACGACACGCGCCGAAAATTTGCCGTCAGCACCGCCGACGGCCGGCAGCTGGAGCATCTGTCGACGGGCCAAAAAGCCCAGTTCGGGGTGTCCATGCTGGTATCGCAGAACCTGGCGGCGTCAGCGTCCCTGAATCACCGTGTAATTTTGCTGGACGACGTGACCACGGCTTACGATTTGTCGAATCTGACGCGCGAAGCCATATTGTGGCGCCAACTGGCTTATGGCAGAGGCGGTAAGGACGAGAGCGAGCGGCGCCAGGTATTCATATCCAGCCACCACGAGGATATGACCAATCACCTGCTGGATTTGCTGGTGCCGCCGCAAGGCCGCTCCATGCTCATGATTCGCTTCACCGGGTGGTCGAAAACGAACGGGCCGGAATACCGGATTTACGAAGTCGAGCCCAGCGCGGTAGATGCGCGCTTGGCTACGCCGCAAGAAAATTGGCGTGACGAATTCAAGCGCGATCTGGAAAGTATTTGAGGGGCTGAAGCATGGGTATAGCTGCACTTGAACTTGCGTTTACGGTACTTACGCCCATGTTTTCGGGTGGCGCCGATCAGGCCGGAGAATTGCGCCTGCCGTCCATTAAAGGGGCGCTGCGCTTCTGGTACCGGGCGGCGCATCCTGGGTTCGCCGGCGAAGAAGCCAAAGTGTTCGGCGGCGCCGGCACGGGGCAGGGCCAAAGCCGCGTGCTGCTGCGGCTTTCCGGCGAGCCGCCCAGGCTGCTGCAATGGGGCGATCTGGGCGTGCAGAAGTACAGCCGCGGTCAGGGCCGCGACATGCGCAACGGGCTCATCTATCTGGGATTCCCGTTCAACATGAAAGGCAATGAGTCGCGCAGCGCCATCGCTCCCGGGCATAGATTCGTGCTGTCCTGCCTGTGGCGTCCGGTGCGTGGTGCCAGCGATGCCGCCGAGCGCGATGCGCGCCGCAGCCTGCTTGCAGCTTGCTGGTTGTTGGGCCAGTTCGGCGCGCTGGGCATGCGTTCGCGGCGCGGGTTCGGAGCGCTGGCTTTATCCGCATGGAGAGCCATAGGGGACGGGTGGGACGACATGAACCAACTGCCGCTGGCCGCCGCCGCGGCTACGCCCAGCGAAGCTGCGGCCAGGCTCGAACAGGGCCTGCAGACCCTACGCGAATGGTTCGGACTTTGGCCGGCCGGCGCGGGTGCCGCACATCCTCACCTGGGGCCGCAATTCCGCTACAAGCTGTTGCCGGCCGCAAGCGCGGCGGGTGACTGGGGCGGCGCGCTGGCGAGTATGGGCGCTCAGATGCAGAACTTCCGGCTGAGGCGTGCGCCGGATTATCAAATGGTAAAGGACCATCTGCTGTATGGGCAGAGGGCTGGCGGCAGCGCCCTGCAGCATACGCCGCCGCGCGCGACGTTCGGACTGCCGCTCAGTTTCCGCTATTCCTCGCTGGATAGAGGCAGCGCCATGCTGCTTCCGTTCGACGAAATCGATAATCAAACTTACGAGCGCCACGGCAGTTTGCTGTTATTGCGCCCGGCTGCGGTGGGCGGACAGCTCTATCCGCTTTATGTGCGCATGGATGGTGCCGTGCCTGGCATGGACCCGCCCGCGGCGCTGCGCGGGCAAAGGCGCCCCTTATATCCGGCCGGGCGAAACGCCATGGACGAATTTTTCAACTCGCTTTCCGCAGCCGACAGGTAATCAGCATGAACGAATTGGCGTTCTGGCAGCAAAAGCTCATTCAGTTTTTCCACGATCCGCCCGGCAAGCCATTTACCGGCACGGCAAAAACGGGCAAGCACAGCGTGGTCGCGCAGGCGTTGTTCGAGGCGTTTCAGCGCTTCAATACCCACGACCGCAGGAAGCTGCGCTACATATATAAAAGCGCGGATTGGGCCGCCGCGGGGGCGGACCGGTCCATGCTGTATGTGCCGCGTGGCATGTCCGGCTTGGGAACCGTGCGCTGGCCTAGTGCGCCGGTCATTACGCACCCCCTGTCTGCCGGCTGCAAGCTCGAAATCGACCTGCAGGCGCGCCCAGCCGAGGCGCCCGAAGCCGAAGATGGCGACGCGGAGGACGAGCATGAAGCGGCCGCCGACGAGACACGCGATCCGCTCAAAGAGCAGCAGGAGGTAAGCAGCAAATTAAGCACGCTGGTGCCGGATTGGTCCGACCCTGCCAAGCTGCGCGAAGGGTTTATTACCCTGTGGCGGCGCTGGCGCGAAGATCTCTGCGAGCGCGGTGGCGGCACGGCTTATCGGGGCGATGCGCTGTGGGAAGAAATGCCCGCCGAAACGCGCTCGCCCGACCACTCTATCTGGGACCACCTCAAGGTGGTAACCGCGCTGGCGTTCATGCTGCCGCACAAAATGTACCAAGCGCCGCGCGACGAGGGCAGCCGTGAGCCGTGGATGTTGCGATTCACACTGGGGCCGGTGCAGGAATTCATCGATCACTCGCGCACTTCGCGCGATTTGTGGATCAGTTCGTTTCTGCTCGCGGATTTGGCCTGGCATGCCATGCAGGTGTTCGTTGAAGCATACGGCCCGGATTGCATCGTCTATCCGGACTTGCGCGGCAATCCGCGCGCCGACTGCTGGCTGGCCGAACACCATGCCATCGCGCTGGGCGAAGGCGATCGGGATGCGCGCCGCAACCCCAGCAGTTTCGCGGCCGTGCTGCCCAATGCTTGCGTGGCGCTGGTGCCGCGCGGTGGCGAAGACGAAGAGGTGCTGCAGCCGCTGGAACAATTGGCTGCCAAGGCCCAGGACGCCGTAAATGCGCGTTGGCAGGAGCTGGCCGCACTCGTGCGCGCCTGGTTCGAAAAGCTCGAACCTGAACCCGGCTGCCCGACGTTCGACGCGCATTGTGCGTCCATCTGGGAGCGCCAGCAGCAGCAGGCGCCCGTACGCTGCGCCTGGTCGGCCGTACCTTGGCTGCACATGGGCCGTATCGCAAGCGCGGCACACCTGCGCGGCCCCGCATTGCCCGCGCAGGGCGAACACGGCGCTGTGCCGGGCACGCCGCAGGCGCGCGAGGACCACGCCGTGCTGGACGCGCGCCGCCGCCGGCTGGCAGCCTGGATACCCAAGGGCGTGTGGGCGCATTACGAACTGGCGCGCGAAGCGTTTGCCCGCTCGAGGCTGGACTATCACCAGATGGAGCGGGGCTTCGACTATGCCCTGACCCATCACATGTTGGGCGTGCGCCACACCCTGCGCAAGGCCTCGGACACGACCCCGTTGCAGGGCGAGGAAGGCGGGGAAAAATGCACGCTGTGTGGAATGCGCGAGGCGCTGTGCGGCGGCGAACCCGCGCGCGCGCGCGGACTGGACGGCCGGCGTGCGCAGGCGCGCGCGTTCTGGCGCCATTCGAAACTGGATCCCGATGGCAGCGGCGGAGAAAGGTTGTGCGCCATCTGCGCGACCAAGCGCTTTCTGGTCGTCGCGGACAAGGCCAGCGCGGATGGCAAGCTGGGCAAATTCAACCGCCTGTGGGCCGGCGCGGCGGCAGAAAGTTACGAGGTTGCGGACCGTGACGGTGAGGTGCGCGTGCCCTTTCCGTCCACGGCGACGATAGCCGCTCAGGGCTTTCTGGAGCGCGTCGTGACCAAGCCGGACTACGCTCAGGAAGTCGCGGCGCTGGTGCAAGCCTGCCGCGCTGCGGGCCTGCCGCGGACCAGCTTTCCGCGTGCCTTGCCGCGCCTGGCCGCGGCCGCGCACGCTACAAAAGGTGTGGCTGCGGCGCTGCTCGAGTACGAGGCAGAAGATGTGGTTTATCCCGAAACGGCTGACGCCCGGCGCGAGGCCGAACTGGCGCGCGGCAATGCCGACACGGATAAATACCTCAAGCTGCGCGACGTCATCAACAAGCTTATGCGCAAGGCGCGCGACATCAAAGACCCGGCCCAGCCGCGCAAACAAATTGCCGTGGTGCGCATGGACGGCGATTCCATTGGCCAACTATTACTTGGCACCCCGGGTGCCATCGGCGCGCGCTGGCGCGACGTGCTGCATCCCAAGGTCGTGGAAAGGCTGAAAGATAACAATTACCTGAACCAGGCGGGCTGGGCCTCGCTTATCGATTCCAAGCGCCTCATGGGGCCGTCGCTGCATGCGTTCGTAAGCCGCGCACTGGGTCAATTCAGCCATTGCATCGTGCCCTGGGTGGTGGAGCGGGAATTTTCCGGCCGGCTCATTTATGCCGGCGGCGACGATCTGTTGTGCATCGTGCCGGCGGACGAAGCACTGGATCTGACGGCGCGCCTGCAGCAACTATT
>JAEUNM010000037.1 GCA_016791105.1 Rhodocyclaceae bacterium
CAACGGCGTCGCGGTCAGGAGCGCCTTGGAGTGAACGCGCGACAGCGCCTCCTTGAGGGTCTTGGCGATGACGTTGCTGGTTTTGTAGACGTTGCGCAGGCGATGCGCTTCGTCGAGGACGACCAAGTCCCAGTCGATGCCCTTGACATCGTCAGCCTTGGCCTTCGCGAACTGGTAGGAACAGATGATCGGACCGGAGGCGAACAGGAACGGGTTCCGCTGCTCCTGCTTGCGGATCGCGTTGTAGCTTTTGGCTTCGAGGATCAGCCCTTGCAGGCCGAACTTGTCCTGCAGCTCCTGATGCCATTGCTTGCGCAGGTTCGCCGGAACGATGATGAGCACCTTCCGCCGCCGTTCCGCCCAGCGTTGGGAGATGACCAAGCCGGCTTCGATGGTCTTGCCCAGACCAACCTCGTCGGCGAGGATCACGCCGCGTGAGAGGGGGTTGCGGCAAGCGAAGAGCGCGGCCTCGACCTGATGGGGATTCAGATCGACCTGCGAATCGACCAAGGTCGAAGCCAGCGACTCCACCGAGTCGCCTGCTGCACGCCTGGTCAGCAGCCAAGCAAAGTACTGGCTCTGGTGCGGCGTCAGAAGCGGCTGTGTCGTCAACGGCGATCCTCCCCTAGTTCTTCCCCGAGCGTGATTCGGCGGCGGCATGGTCCGCGCTCACTCGGCCTCCGGCTTCTTCTTGTTGATGCTCTCGGCGATCCAGCGATCCAGCTCCGAGCGGCGAAAGCGCCAGGTTCCCCCAAGCTTGAACGCCGGAATCTCTCCTTTCTGGGCAAGGCGATAGACCGTCCGTTTGCCGGATTTGAGGTAGGCCGCGACTTCCTCCAGCGTGAGGATCTCACTTTCGACTTCACTCATCTGAAAACCATCGGGTTTGGTCTTTCGTGACTTTGGATTGCCAAGTTTGCCCAATTCTACCAAAGGGTGGTAGGCGCTAGCCACCATGAAATCCACCAAGCATTGCGCGAATGTCGGCCAGCGCGACCAACAAATCCGGGCATGCCGTAGCCCCCATTCCCTACGCCGCAAAGCGAGAGCGCACCACAGCATCTGGCCATCTGCTTCAACGGGTGTTACCGGCGACAATAGTCCGCCAAATCCCGGCGGAAAAGCGCCTGCATAAGCATCTGCCAACCCACTGGCACGGCGCCGAATCGACATTGCCATCCAGATCGCACCCCGTGCCGTTCCACTAACCGTCTGCCGCGGGCGGCACGGCGGTCGGAATGACCAGCAGGACTTCAGACTCATCGAGCAAACGGTACACCGGGCGCTTGCCAGACAAGCGTTTGCTCTGATCCAGAATGATCTGCACGCCCTCGCCACGTTTGTCCATCATGGCGCAGCGATCAGTGATGGCTTGGTCCACCTCCGGCACGCGACATTTCGCCAAAAGACTGGTGATGGCTTCGTTGCGCGCGGCTTAGCGGTAGGGAAGGCTATCCACCGTAGGGGGAATCGGAGTCAGAGTGAAGAAATTTTCAAATGCGAGCCCGCTCAGGCACCACCACGTGCACCGCACGGGCGCTGGCCGGGCCTGAAAATACATCGGCCACAGTCAAGCTTAGGACTGACAAGCGTCGAAAAAATTTACATTCCCACCATTGCTTGTGCCAGCCTCGCAAAGCAAGACATTGATTATCTTTATAATTTTTCGATCGGCACGGCCTTTGCTTGAACTTGTCAGGTGTATGCAAGATTGCGTGCGCGGCACCCGATTTTTCGGCGGCGTGCCCGCGCTTCTTCTATAAGTGGACCAGGGGCAGGTACCATGAAACGACTTCTTGCTGGAGCGGCTTTTTGCGCCGCCTGCTTGGCTGCCGGCGGTGCCGGTGCTGCGGCCACGATTCAATTCACGCCGGTCGACCTGCCGGATGTGACGCCCGGCTTCGACCTGTGGCAATACGAATATTCCGTGTCCGGCAATTTCGTGGCTTTTGGCGGTTTCAACGTACTGTTCAGTCCCACGCTGTACGCTCAACTCGAAAACCCGCCGCCCGCCATCAATGCGGACTGGTTTGCCAGCACCCTGGAACCCGACCCCGGCCTGCCGGCCGACGGTCTGTACTCGGCAACAGCACTGATCGGCTCTCCTTCTCTGGCCGATAAATTTATCGTGAGCTTCGTCTGGCTGGGCAACGGGACGCCCGGTGCGCAGCCTTTCGAAGTATTCGACGACAGCTTCAACATCACGGAAAGCGGCCGCACGCGCACACCGGGCCAGCCGGTACCCGAGCCGGGCACACTAGGGCTGCTTGCCGGCGCCCTGCTCCTCGCGCGCAGACTAAGCGCAAAGCTTTAAGTTGCCGCCTTTCGCGTGACCGGGTGCGCCCGCACTCGGTCGTGTGCGCTTTTGCGCTCTGGAGGGTCAGATGCAAACTAACCGCGCTGCGGCAAAAATGCCGCCCCTACGCCGGCTCGTTCGCGGCGTACATCATGCCCTGCGATCCATGCTGGCCCGCCCCGACCGGCCAGGCGCACAGGCACGCGCAGACGCGGCGCAGGCGCACCGCATCCACTTCGAAGCGCTGGAACCGCGCCTGCTGTTAAGTGCGGACTTATTGGGCAGCGCCGCGGCCGGCCAACTCGATGCGACGCTGGTCCCCAACGAAAGCGTAAATGTCAGCGTGCATTTGCAGAACCAGGGCGATGCCGCGCCAGCCGCCGCCGTGCGCCTGGAACTGCGCGCCTCGCTGGACGCAACGCTAAGTGCAGACGACAGCCTGGTCGGTTTTGCCGACGTCGCCGCGGCCGATCTGGCACCCGGCGCAGATACCCAGGTTCAGATCAGCGTCAGTTCTTCGGCCGTACCCGCCGCCGGCAGCTATCAACTAATCGCCAGCATAGACCCGGCCAGTCAGATTCCGGAAAACGACGAAACCAACAATAGTTTCAGCGTGCCGGGCACGCTGGACGTAAATTGGGGTTTCGGCACCGTGCCCGGCCATGTCGGCAATGCCCTGCTGAAGCTCATGGACGCCGACGGCAGCCTGGTGCAGTTCGCGCTGAGCGGCCCCGGCAGCGGCCAGGTCAGTCGCTTCGGCGATGCATTCGACGTGACGCTCACCGGCAGCAATACCAGCACGGTAGTCAGCATTACCGCCAGCGGCGGCGACGGCCGCGCCAGCCTGCACGATTTTGTCGCCGACGCTTCGCTGGCATCGCTCAATGCCCCCGCCGCGGATCTGGGCGGCAATATTCAAATACACGGCAGCCTGGGCGTTCTGACCCTGGGCGATGTGGCCGACCCGCACTTCATCAACATAGACGTGGCAGGCGCCACCGGGCTGCGCTTCACGGCGCGCCACGTGCAGGACTTGTCGCTCAGTTCGGCCGGGCCGATCGCACAAATCAACGTGGCCGACTGGCACGACAGTGACCGCAACGACCTGATACGGGCGCCTTCCATCAACCAGATCTCCAGCAGCGGCGATTTCATGGCCGGGCTGCAACTAACCGGCGCCAGCCAGGGCTTTACCATGCTCGCCGCCAATATCGGCGGCACGCTGGGCAGCGGGCTGTGGAACGTGAGCGGGCGCGCCTTCCAGATCAACGCGCAAAGCATCGCGCCGGACTGGATGGGCAGTTTCACCTCGGCCCTGCAGATGCTCAATGTGCGCGCCGACATGTCCGGCATGGTCGCCACGCCTGCCTTGCAGATACTTACGGTGGGCGGCGATCTGACCAACGCGCGGCTGTTCATAGGCGCCAACCTGGGCAGCGACGGGCAATTCGGTGGCAGCGGCAGCGCCGCCGATAGTTTCGGCCCCGGCACGCTGGCGCGCCTGCGCGTATCCGGCGACATCGTCGATACCCAAATTCGCGTCGGCGTGGACCCGGTAGACGGCATTTACGACAACGGCAACGACCAGCTCATTTCCGTCGGCGGCATGCAGGAAATTTCGGTCGGCGGCGCCATGTCGGGCGACACGACCATACAGGCCGCGAATCTCCCGCTCAGGTCGCGCATAGGCGGCGCCACGGTCACGACCACTTCGCTGTCACAGTTTCAGACGCAACCCGTCGACACGGTCGCGCCGATCGTCAATCTGGCGCTCGCGCAGGACAGCGGCAGTTCCAGCAGCGATTTCATCACCTCCGACCCGACCGTCAGCGGCGTGGTGACGGAAGCCGGCAGCGTGGCGCATCTCCTGACCGGCGTGGATAGCGCCGACAGCGCGGACTGGGTGGACCTGATCGCCCAGCTCGCCGGCAATACCTTCACCCTGAACCGCAGCCTGCTCGAACAGGTACTGCCCGGGCCGCTGGCCGACGGCACCCATACCGTGTATGTGCAGGCGGTGGATGCGGCCGGCAATGCGTCCGAGGTGGCGCAGCTCACGATGCAACTGGACACCACCCGCCCGGCCGCGCCGCAACTCGCGCTGGACCCTGCCAGCGATAGCGGTGCGCCCGGCGACGGCATTACCAATGACAACACCCCCACCATCAATCTGAGCGGCGAAGCCGGCGCCAGCCTGGCCCTGCTGCAGGGCGGCCTGCCCACGGGCGACTTCGTGCTCGGCCCCAGCGGTCAAATCACGCCGGCCTTGCTGGCCGATGGAGATTACGAATTTTCCGCCACCGCGACCGACCTGGCCGGCAACGTGAGCAATCCGGCCACGCCGCTGGTCATCAACATAGACACGCTGGCGCCGGCCACACCGGCTTTCGACCTCGCCCCGGCTTCCGACAGCCCGCCCCTGGGCGACCAGCAGACCACCGATGCGGCGGTCACTCTGGCCGGCACCACCGACCCCGGCGCCGCGGTCCAGTTGCTCGAAACCGGCGCCACCACCACGGCCGACGCCGGGGGCGCCTTCCAGTTCGAACTGGTGGCGCTGGCGCTGGGCGCAAACGGTTTTACCGTGCGCGCCACCGACCTGGCCGGCAATAGCGCGGAAGCCTCCAACACCATCACGCGCACGGCCGGCGGCGGTGACGACACGCCGCCGCAACTATCCGCCCAGCTCGCCAACGACAGCGGCGCCGACCCCGGCGACGGCTACACCAATGATGCGGGCGTCGCCGGCACGGCCAGCGACGACACGGCCGTCACGGCGCTTACGGCCGGGCTGGATGGCGCAACCCCGGCCAGCTTTTTCGACATATTCACCAGCCTGGACGCAGGCGGACAGTTTTCCCTCAGTCAGTCCGACCTGGATGATTTTGCCGGCGGCATGCTGGCCGACGGCGCGCATGTACTGCATTTGGTCGTAGCCGACGCCGCGGGCAATACGGCAAGCCTGGATGTGCCCTTCACGCTGGACCGCACACCGCCCGTCGCGCCGACTTTCGACCTCGATTCGGCGTCCGACACGCCACCGGCCGGCGACCAGCAAACCAGCGATGCAGTCGTAACGCTGATCGGGTCAACCGATGCCGGCGCCGCGGTCGAATTGCTGGATACCGGCGCCACCGCCACGGCCGCCTCGAGCGGGCTGTTCCATTTCGATCTGGTATTGCTTGCGCTGGGCAGCAACAGCTTTACCGTGCGCGCCACCGACCTGGCCGGCAATAGCACGGACGCATCGAACATCATTACGCGCACGGCGGTCGTGGACAACACCCCGCCGCAGCTTGCGGCCCAACTCGCCAATGACAGCGGCGCCGACCCCGGCGACGGCATCACCAATGACGCGGGCGTCGCCGGCACGGCCAGCGACGACACCGCCGTCACGGCGCTCACGGCCGGGCTGGATGGCGCAACCCCGGCCAGCTTTTTCGACATATTCACCAGCCTGGACGCAGGCGGACAGTTTTCCCTCAGTCAGTCCGATCTGGATGGTTTTGCCGGCGGCACACTGGCCGATGGCGCGCATGTGCTGCACCTGGTCGCAAGCGACGCCGCGGGCAATACGGCAAGCCTGGACGTGCCCTTCACGCTGGACCGCACGCCGCCCATCGCGCCGGCTTTCGACCTCGATTCGGCGTCCGACAGCGCGCCCGCGGGCGACCAGCAAACCACCGACGCGATAGTCACCCTGGTTGGCGCCACCGACCCCGCTGCCGCGGTCGCATTGCTGGAAACCGGCGCCACCGGCAGCGCCAACGGCAGTGGCATGTTCCAGTTTGAACTGGTGGCACTCACGCTGGGCAGCAACAGCTTT
The DNA here is from genome assembly GCA_016791105.1 of Rhodocyclaceae bacterium. Classification (GTDB taxonomy): domain Bacteria; phylum Pseudomonadota; class Gammaproteobacteria; order Burkholderiales; family Rhodocyclaceae; genus JAEUNM01. The sequence goes on from JAEUNM010000037.1 coordinate 6,123, forward strand.
ACCGTGCGCGCCACCGACCTAGCCGGCAATAGCACGGACGCGTCGAACATCATCACGCGCCTGCCCGGCGGCAGCGACGCCATCGCCCCCCAGCTCAGCGCGCAACTGTCCAACGACACCGGGACAAGCGCGTCCGACGCCATCACCATGGACCCCAGCTTTACCGGCAGCACGAGCGACGACACCGGCGTGAGCCTGTTGCAGGCCGGCCTGGACGGCACGCCACCTGCCAGCTTTTTCGACATATTCGCCAAACTGGACGTGGCCGGTCATTTCGTGCTGACGCCGGGCGACCTCGATCAGTTCGCCGGCGGCACCCTCACCGACGGCGCCCACGTACTGCACCTGGTGGCAGGCGATGCGGCCGGCAATCAGACCAGCATCGACATTTCGTTCACGCTGGATCGCAGCGCGCCGGGCGTGCCCAGTGCAGAACTGGCGGCCACCGACCAGTTCGGCGACCCGCTCACGACGCAATCCAACACCGCCACGCTGGTCGGCCAGACCGAAGCCGGCGCGCGCCTGTCCCTATCCAGCGGTGCCACCACCCTGGCCAGCAACAACGGCAGCTTCCAGTTCGCCAATGTCGCGCTGGCCCTGGGCAGCAATCTATTCACGGTGACCAGCACCGACGCCGCCGGCAACAGCAATAGCGCCAGCCTGAGCATAGAGCGGGTGGCCCAGGCGGCGGCCGAAAATGCCGTACTGAGCTGGAACCGCCACACCCTGGACGCGATTACCGCGGACGGCTCTGCACCACCCTTTGCCTCGCGCACGCTGGCCATGCAAAGCCTGGCCGTGCTGGATGCCATCAACGCCCTCAACGGCACGCCGGGCTATCTGGTCAGAATGAGCGCCACCCCGGGCAGTTCGGCCGATGCCGCGGTGGCCGCGGCATCGCACAAGGTGCTTACCACCCTCTACCCCACGCAAAGTCTCGCCCTGGATGCCGTGTACAACAGCTTCCTGGCCGGCGTGGCGGACGGCAGCAGCAAAACCAACGGCATTGCACTGGGCGAAGCGGTCGCCATGCAGGTGCTGGCGCTGCGCGCCGGCGACGGCTGGAACGCGTTCGTCACCTACGACGGCGGCACCGCCGTGGGCCAATGGCGGCCCACCGCGCCCGGCTTCGACAACGCGCTGCTACCGCAATGGGCCACGCTGCAGCCGTTCGCGCTCACCAGTCCGGACCAGTTCCGCCCTGCCGGGCCGCCCGAGTTGAACAGCCCCGAATACGCCGAAGCCGTGACGAAAACCCAGCTATTGGGCCGCGCCACCGGCAGCACGCGCACGCCGGATCAGACCGAAATTGCGCGCTTCTGGGCCGACGGCATGGGCACCTATACGCCGTCCGGGCACTGGAACGTCATCGCCGAACAGGCCGCACTGGACAGTCAGATCAGCCTCACGCAGAGCGCACTATTGTTCGCGCAACTGAACGTGGCCCAGGCCGACGCCGGCATCGCCGCCTGGGATGCCAAATATTTTTACGGCGCCTGGCGGCCCATCAATGCAATCCAGGACGCCGACCTGATCGGCAACCCCGGCATCACGCAGGATGCCGATTGGGAGCCGCTGCTCATTTCGCCCAATTTCCCCGAATACGTATCGGGTCACTCCACTTACAGCGGTGCCGGCGCGCAGATACTGACCGAATTTTTCGGCGACAACTACGCGTTTTCCGTCGATTCCGCCAGCCTGCCCGGCGTAACGCGCAATTACGCGAGCTTCTGGCAGGCCGCGCAGGAAGCCGGCGAAAGCCGCATCTATGGCGGCATACACTTTGAATTCGCCAATCAGGACGGCCTCGCCGCAGGCAGTTCGGTGGCCGACTGGGCCTTGCGTTCGTTCGATCTGGCGCAGGACGTCGCGCCGCCGCGAGTAAGCATCAACCAGGCGGATGGGCTGGTGACCAACCAGTCCCTGGTCGTGACCGGTCAGGTGCTGGACAATCTGTCCGGCGTGGCAAGCCTGCAGGCACAACTGGATGGCGGCACGAGCGCCAACGTGGCGTTCGACGGCAACGGCAATTTCAGTTTCGCCACCCAGCTCGCCACCGACGGCACGGCCGACGGCGCGCATCTGGTGGTATTGCGCGCGGCTGACGCGGCCGGCAATCAGGCGCAGCCGATCAATCTGCATTTCACGCTGGATACGCGCGCGCCCACACTGCTGCTGGGCGCGGCCAGCGTGCATGACGGCGATTCCCTGTCTGCCGCCAGCCACATCCTGGGCACGGCCGACGCCACCGGCTCATCGCTGTCGGCGCTCAATTACCGCTTTGACGGCGGCACGCCCATACCGCTCGGCTTCAACGCCGTAACGGGCGTGTTCGATCAGGCGCTCACCCTGACCACGCTGGGCGTGGGCGCCCACACCCTCACCGTGACAGCCACCGACCGTGCCGGCAACAGCGCGCAAAGCGTGCTCGACGTAAATTTGCCCGACCTCGTGGCCCTTACGGTCAGCGGCGTCACGCCCATGAACGGCGCGTCCGAAGTGGGCGTCACCTTTCACCCCAGGGTGATTTTTTCGCGCGCGGTCAATACCGCCACGCTCACGCCGGACAGCTTTTACGCCACCGACGCGGCCGGCACAGCGCTCGCCGCCATCATCGTTCCGGCCGCCGACAAAGCCTCGGCCTGGCTGTTTTTCAACAGCGCCCTGCCCGGCTCCAGCAGCATCACGCTGCATGTCGTGGGCAGCAAAATACGCGGGCTGGCCGACGGTCAGTTCCTCGACGCCGCCAATAGTGGCGTAACCGGCAGCGAACTGCTGGCGAGCTTCACCACCGTGAGCACCACCGCCGTGCCGGGCACCGTACTCACCGGCAAACTGGTCGATCCCGGCCCGGACCTGCAGCCCATGACGTTCGACGACGTGCGCGCCGGCCCGGACCAGATATTGCACACCGCCGACGACGTCTATCTGAACCCCATCGCGCACGTGAAGGTGTTCATCCTGGGGCGCGAATCCGAAGCCGTGTTTACCGACGCGCAAGGCAATTTCACGCTCAGCAACGTCCCCGCGGGCGATGTGAAAGTGGCCGTGGACGGGCGCACCGCGACCAATGCGCCGGCCGGCTATTACTTCCCGGAAATGGTGATGGATTCCATCATCAAACCGGGCATCGTGAACACCCTCATGGGCAGCATGGGCAGCGTGCAAAAACAGGCCGCCAATGCCGACGACCCGGCGGTCTATCTGCCGCGCCTGCAGAACGCCATTTTCGCCACCGTATCCGCCACCCAGCCCACGGTGATCACCGCGCCGGTGGAATCCGGCGCCGGCTCCGGCTCGCGCATCACCGGCGACCAGTTGAGCCAGCTCACGCTCACCATACAGCCGGGCAGCGTGGTCGATGCCAACGGTAATGCCATAGACAACGCCCAGGTCGGCGTCAGCCCGGTGCCGGCCACGCTGGTGCGCGACATGCTGCCGCCCGGCGTGCTGCAGCATACCTTCGACATCACCATACAGGCGCCCGACGCGGCCGCCTTCACGACGCCCGCGATGCTCACCATGCCCAACGTGTTTGGCATGGCGCCGGGCGAAAAAACCTTCTTCCTGTCCTTCGACCACACCACCGGGCGCCTGGTCATAGACGGCACTGCCACCGTGTCGGCGGACGGCTTGACGGTAGTGACCGACCCCGGCCAGGGCGTCACCATGCCGGGCTGGCACGGGCTTACCCCGCCCGGAGGTTGTGGCGGTTCCGGCGGACCGCCGCCGCAGCCGGTGCCGCCCTCACCCACCGAAACGGTAAACGAGAACGACCCCACGGCGCTGCCGCTCATTACCGGCGAAGCCGCCGCGACCATTTTTACGCGCACCTGGAACGCGCCGCCGGAAAACCCCAACGCGCCCTCGCTGCCGCCCATACCGGGCTGCGAAGTACCGCAGCACAACCCCGGCACCAACCAGCAGCCCTTCATCAACGTCACCATAGAACTGGACGGGCCGCTGGATAAATTCGCCAAACAGAGTGGCGACCTCGCACTGACCGGGCAATCCTTCACCCTGTCGCCGGGCAGCGGCTCGAAAACCCTGGCCTTCGACACCAAAACCTATACCGAAATGTTCGGTGCCAATGGTTTCCGCGGCCTGTCGCGCGACCAGCTCTATGGCGCCAAGCTGAAAATCACGGTAATCGAGCAAAAGCCCAACGGCGACCGCATACGCACCATAGACACCATCGTGTTCGACCGCTGGGTGGACGTGATAGACGCCGCCCAGGCCAAGGACCACAAGGGTGACACGGCGGTATTCCAGAAGGCCTTCGTCGACAACATTACGCGCGAAAAGAAGGTAGACGTATTCCTGCCGGCCAGCCTCACAACCGATTTCACGGGCGGCGGCATGGCCGATTTCGACTATGGCGCCGGCGTGAGCGGAAGCACCACCGCAACCTGGAAATTCGACCCGAACACGAGCGGCGACAAGAACGAAAACCTCACCCTCGAAACGACTGTGACGAAGGACGACGGGACGACCGTAGATCTCAATCTCGGCACCCTCAAGGTGCATGGCCGCGCCAGCGACAAGATCATCATGAGCATCGACCTGGACGGCTACAAGACGGAATTCATACGCGTCATCAATGCGTTGCAGAACGTCGTGGTCGCCAACGGTGTGGACGGCCTGCTCGGCACCGCCGACGACGTGAAGGACATCGTGTATGACTACGGCGGCGGCATATCCACCGTCGCCAATCCGAACGGGCCCGGCACCGTGACCCATGTGTCCGACAACACCAAGGTGCAGGTGGCGTCGGCGGTGTTCAAGGCACAGTTCGCGCAATACATGCCGGGCTTCATCGGACCGCCCTCGCAATCCCTGGCCGACGCCGCGACGGCAGAAGCCACAGCCTTGCGCACCGCCATCTCAACCCATTACAAAACCCTGGTCGACGCCGGCGGCATCGCCATACAGGACGCCAATGCCGGCGCCGACGTGACCATGATGTGGAAAGATTTGGGGGCCGGACTGGCCGGCAATACCTCCAAGTACGACTACGACTTCGCCACCATGCGCACTCTGCTGGGTACGCAGGGGCGCACCGATCCGGTCACCGCCAACACCTACAACCTGGACGTGTCGGAAGCCGCGCAGCAATACCTGATGGCGGAACTGATGAATCTGGACAAGGCCGACACCGGCAATTTTTCGGTCGCCATCCAGATCGCCGGCAATGGTCCGGCCGCCTTCGCAGATTTCGTCGCCAACACGGTCAGTCACGAACTGGCGCACACCCTGGGGCTGAACGAAGCCTACAAGGTGAACCCCATCGTGCAGAACGGCACCGCCAAGGTCAATGCGCAAGGTTTCGCCTTCCCCTACGACATCATGGGGCCGAAGGATTTCAGCGCCGGGGTAACTTCGTTCAACGCGCTCAGCATGAACCTCATGAAAGCCGGCCTGGGCCTGCAGGCCAATGGCGAACTCGGTCTGCAGAACGAGTTGAACATGTGGCGCGACAATTTCAACCTGATCAACGGCATCAACAACGTGGACGGCCTGCAGGATCTGCTCGACCCGAATGCCCTGCAGGGGCCGGACATCCGGCTGATAGGCGCGGATGACACCTTCTACGGCTATGGCGACGAGCTGCTGGATTTCAGCTCGCTGGCCGCCGACGGTGCCGGCGGCGTGCTTTCCACGCTGAATTTCGACCTGCAGAACTGGGGCGACCAGCCGCTCACCCTGGGCGCAATTTCGCTCTCCGGCAGCGGCGCCGCCGCCTACGCGCTGGGCGGCGTGCCGGCCGCCGGCACGGTGCTGGCGGCGGGCGATTTCGTCACCCTGTCGCTCACTTTCGACCCCACCACGGTGGGCCTGGCCGAAGCCGACCTGAGCGTGGCGAGCGACGCCGCGCAGGTGCCGCAGTTCCATCTGGCCCTGGCCGGCACTGCCATTTCCGCAGGGCCGGTGCTGAACGCCCGGGCCGACCAGAACAACCTGGGCGGCATGACAATAGGCGGCACGCCGCTGGCCGCGGCCGACATTGCCACGCTCACCAACACCGGCGCAGCGCCGCTGCTCATTACCGGCATCACGCTGGCCGAAGGCGGTGCCAACTTCACGCTGACCGGCCTGCCGGCCGATCTGGCGCTCAGTCCCATCGTGCTGGCTACCGGCGAGTCGTTTTCTTTCGGCGCCACGTTCCAGGCCGGCCAGTTGGGCCTCGCCCGCGCGCAGATCGACGTCGCCAGCAATGACGCCTTGCATCCCGTCATGCGCCTGTCGGCAGTCGGCACCGGCATCACCGCGCTGCCCGCCGTGCAATGGGGCGACGATTATTTCGGCATCGAAAACCCGGATTTCCCGGGCGTGCAGCCGCTCAATGCGGTAAGCGACGCGACGGGCAATTTCAGCTTTTTCCTGCCCGGCAATCAGCACTATCACCTGGTCGGCTATGACCCGGCGACCGACCTCGTGACGCACGGCTACGGCACCACTGCGGCGTCGGGCAAAGCCACGGATGTAACGGCCACTCTGGTATTTGCCGCCAGCACCGAACGCGATAGCGATTTCGACGGCCTGCCGGACGACGTGGAATTTGCCATTGGCTCCGGCGCCGGCAACCGCGACACCAATCGCGACGGCATAGACGATTTCGCGGCCGTCAAACAGGGTCTGGATCCGCGCTCCGGCTTCGCCATCCCGAATGGCATCGTGGCCTCGACGGCGCTGGACGGCACGGCGCGCGCCGTTGCCGTAACCGGTTCGGCGCAGGATCCGACGCAACTGACGGCCTATGTGGCGACCGGCGAATACGGGCTGGCAATCGTCGATGTGTCGCGCTTCACGCGGCCGGAAATTGCCGGCCAGATCGACCTCAATGGCGTCAATGGCGACGTGTCGGTAGACCCGCTGCGCCAGATCGCCGCGGTGGCCGGCGGTACGGCCGGCCTGCACCTGGTGGATGTGTCCGACCCCGCCGCGCCGCAACTGACGCAGAGCGTGCTATTGGCCGACCCGGTCACGCGCGTGGAAGTGCGCGACGGTCTGGCTTTCGTGGCCGCCGGCAAAAATATCGCCACCATCGACCTCAACACCGGCGAAGTACGGCAAACGCTCAATCTGAGCGCCCTGGGCGGCGCCACGCTGACCGACCTGGTGTTCGAAGGCGAGCGCATGTATTCCATGGATACGCTGTTCCACCTGCGCGCCTATGACGTGGCGGGCGACACGCTGGCGCCGCGCGGATCGATCACGCTCGCGGGCGGTGCCGGCAAACTGTTCGCCGGCAACGACATCGTGTACGTGGAAGCCGGCAACGGCGGCAACGGCGGCTACCTCACCGTGGACGCGAGCGACCCGGACAACCTGGTCCTGGCATCCGGCATAGACAACAACGGTCTGTCCGGCACCGCCATCGCGCTGAATGGTTCCGGCCTGGGCGTGGCCGTGGGCAGCAGCAGTTTCGTGTTCGGCGCATTCCGCGCGCTGGACCTGCTCAACGTGAGCGACCCGACCAATACCAATAATCTGGTCACGCGCATCGATTTGCCGCAGGTGCCGTTCGACGTCGCGCTGGCCAACGGCCTGGCGTTCGTGGCCGACGGCACGGGCGGCCTGCAGATCGTCAATTATTTGTCTTTCGACCCCAATGGCGTGGCACCGGTAGTGTCGATCAACGTATCCGCGATAGACGTGGATCCGGTCGCGCCGGGCATACAGGTGCTGGAAGGCAGCACCGTGCATGTACTACCGCTGGTGAGCGACGACGTGCAGGTACGCAACGTCGAATTGCTGGTGAATGGGGTAACGGCCGTCAATGACCCGGCATTCCCGTTTGATCTGTCCGCGTTCGTACCGCTCATTGCCGCGGGCGGCAGCAGCGCCGCCTTCCAGGTACGCGCCACCGATACGGGCGGCAATAGCGCCCTGTCGGCCGTGGTGAATCTGGATGTGGTGCCGGATACTTTCCCGCCGCAGTTGCTGTCGTCCAGCCTGGCGGAAGGGGACCGGCGCTTTTTCGTGCGCTCCATCGATTTCCGTTTCGACGAAGCGCTCGATACCACGCTGCTTACGCCGGGCAGCGCCAGCCTGGTAAACAAGGGCGTCGACGGCACCGCCGGCACGCCCGATGACGTGATTATTCCGCTCACGCTGGACGCGCGCGAATTCGGCCAGAACATTTCCGTCGTGCCTTCCATCATTCTGCCGGCCGGGGAATATCGCCTCGAAATCGCCGCAGCGGCCATCGCCGACCGCGCCGGCAATGCGTTTGGCGCCGCCATCGTGCGCAACTTCACCATACGCCCGGCGAGCGAAGTACGCGCCGCCAGCGGCGTACCGGCCATCGCGCAGGCGCCTTCGGCCAATCCGGGCCAAAGCATAGACATCAGCGTGCCTTTCGACCCATCCACGGCCAGGGCCACCTTCCTGGTGATAGACAGCAGCGGCACGCAATTCACGCGCGAACTGCAGGCCGCAAGTTTCAACGCCGCACAAGGCACGGCCCGCTTTGTCGTGCCTTTCGACGCAGTCACCGGCGACATTACGGTGTTTTCGCAGGTCGGCAATACGATTACCAATTTCCCGGACGGCACTTTCCCGCTGCAAATCGTGCCGGTGCTGTCCGGCGTGGACGTCACCTCGGTCGCCAGCAATGGCAGCAGCGCCAATATCACCCTGAACGGCCTGGGCTTCATAGAAGGCAACAATAGCGAATACCACTTCGGCAACACCACGCTGGTGGATAACGCCAACAATAGCGGGCCGGATGTATTTTTCGGCAGCAACGCCAATGGCCGCGTGAATCTGACGCTGCCCCTGTCGGCCGACGCCTTCGGCACCATAAGCGTCGCCACCGCGGGCGGCACCAGCGCGCCGCTGGATCTCGATCTGACCGGCATTACCGGCGCTGCCCTGTCCGGCACGCCGGCCGACCCCGGCCAGGCCAGCGCGAATGCCGGCCAGGCCGTCACGCTTTCGGGCAGCGGGCTCAGCACATCGAGCGATCTGCTGTTGCGCTACATCACCAGTGGCGGCACGCCGCAAATGGTGCTGCTCAATCCGACCAATGCCTCCAATGACGGCAGCAGCGCCACGCTCATCGTGCCCGGCTACGCCAATGGCGCTTTCGAGCTGCAGATGGTTGGGGCGAGCGGACAACCGCTGTTGCAGGTAGTGCCGGAACTGACTTCGTACAACGTGAGCGGCAGCACCTTGCAATTGTTCGGCAGCGCCCTGGTGGAGGATGCCGCCACCTACAATTTTGCCGGCGCAACCCTTACCGACAACGTGGCCGGAGCCGGCCCCAACGTGTTCTTCCAGAGCGCGTTCGACAACACCGGCGTGAATATCACGGAAGGCGCGCACGGCCTGGGCCAGGTATCCGTAAGCACAGCGGGCGGCGAGTCGGCGCCGCTGGCGCTGAATGAATTTTCGCCCGGCCTGGGCTTTTTGCGCGACGTCGCCATAGATCGCACCAGTGGCGCCATGTGGGTGGCGGACAACGCCAGCCCGGTCAAACTGAATCGCATCGATCCGGCCACCGGCGCGGTGCTGCAAGGCATTCCGCTAAGCACGGCGGCATTCGGCTCCACCTCGCTGATAGGCGGCCTGCAGGTCGTGCCGCAGGCATTCAGCCTGAATGGCACGCCGGTGGCCGCGGGCAGCCTGTTGTTGTTCAACGGCACGCCCAGCCCGGACCGCGTGATCGCAGTCGATCCGGCCACCGGCAACGTGATCGCGAGCCTGGTGCTCGGCGCCAATTACGACACCACGGCGGGCGAATTCGACCCCAGCAGCGGGCACCTGTTCCTGCTCGCGCGCAACGGCACGCAGCGCATCGTGGAAATCGATCCGTCCAATGGCGCGGAAATTTCCAGTTTCACGACGCCTTTCAACGGCGGCGAAGCCGGCCTGGCCTTCCACCCGGTAAGCGGCAATCTGTGGTTCGGCAGCGATCAATCCACGAATGTGGTCGAGTTGTCGCGCAGCGGCCAACTGCTGCGCACCTTGTCGGTGGTGCCGCAAGGTGTCGATCAGAACGAAATTACCGGGCTCGCTTTCGACGCCGCCGGCAATTTGTTCGCCTCCTCCTCGCAGGGCGTGGTGTATAGCCTGGCGCTCGATTTCGACACCGCCATCACGCATCCCGTGCTGGCCGCCATCGCCGCCGCCGCAGCCGACGGTACGCCGGCCAATGCCGGCCTGGCATCGGCCAATGTGGGCCAGGTGATCAGTCTGTCCGGCAGCAATTTCGGCGCCAATACCGAAGTGGTGTTCGCAACCCGCAGCAATACCGGCGATCTGGGCAACATCACGCAAACCCCGCTGGCGGTCAGCCCGGACGGCAGCCAGTTGCAGGTGCAGGTGCCCGATCTGGCGCGCACGGGGGATGTGCGTGTGGTCAATATCAGCGCGCGCAATCTTGGCTTTGGCAGCACCGCCGACGCCATTTATCGCGATGTGACGCTCAATTTCACGGCCGGCGGCGCGAGCGCCGTGCTGCGCTTCGCCGACGACGGCCTGCAGGGCGTGAGCGACGAATCCTGGGGCCTGGACAATGTGCGCGTGCTGAACGGCGCCAGCACGGTGTATGCGGAAAATTTCGAAGCCGGCGCCGGGCCGGAATGGAGCGACAGCAGCACCGATAACACCGTGCCGGGCATATTCACACGCTTTTCCGGACGCTTTTCCAATTCCGAACAGTTGCTGACCCTGAACGGACTCACGCCGGGCCAGCAGTACAGCCTGAAATTCGATCTGTACATCCTGGACACCTGGGACGGCCTCAATGCCAGCAACGGGCCGGACCTGTTCGAAGTGAGCGCCGACGGCCAGTTGCTGCTGCGCGAAGCGTTTGCAGCCGGCCTCGGTAATGTGCAGACCTTCAACGCAAGCGACGCCATCACGCTGCAAATCGTGCCCACCTTGACCGGCATTGCCAACGGCCGTCCGGGCGAAGACAGCTTTTTCGATCTTCTGGGCAGCGGCTTCCAGGAAGGCGCCAGCAGTGTTACGGTAGGTGGCCGCGTGTACACGGATGCTTACCCCAACCTGAACGATTTCGACGTATTCGGCAGCCGCAACAGCACTTTCCGCATCGTCACGCCGCTGGCCCTGGACGGGCCGATACGCGTCACCACCGACGGCGGCTGGGCGCAAATCGCCGGGCCGGTGTTCGGCAGCCAGTCGGTGGCGCAATTTACCGGCATCGATGCCGTCGCGCAGAGCGGCACGCCCGCCAATGCGGCGCTGGCTTCGGCCAATACCGGCCAGAGCATCGTGCTGACCGGCCAGGGCTTCAACTTCCAGACCCTGGTGCAATTCGAGGGCGCCGACGACAACGGCCAGAGCGGCCTCATTACCCGCACCGGCAGCGCTTCCGGCGACGGCTCCACGCTCACCGTGGATGTGCCGGCGCTGGCCAAAACCGGCCTGGTGCATGTGCTGGGCAGCGACGACGCGTTCATGCTGCAGATCGTGCCGGTGTTGCGCAGCCTGGGCGGCAACGTGGTGCCCGGCAATACCCTGGCCCTGGAAGGCACCGGCCTGGTGAGCGGAGAACTGCAATTGCAGGTGGATGGCCGCGGCGTAGGCATTTTCAATGTGCGCACCACCTACGACACGAATGCCTTTTCCAGTCAGCCCGACACCCAGCAAATCCTGACGCTTACGGTGCCGGCCGGCGCCGCGCTGCCGGTGCTCACGGTAAGCACCGCGGGCGGCACCAATAGCTTGCGCACCGGCGCCAGCGTGCAGAACAATCCCGACGCGGTGCTGGGCGCGGATGCCGGCGATACCATCGCCACGGCGCTGAATCTGGCACTGGGCGCGGACCGGCACGTGAACGTGCTGGCCACCCTGGGCGACGGCGCCGAAGCCGGCAATGATGTCGATCTGTATCGCGTCGACGCCGCCGCCGGCGAAACTTTGCGCATCGGTCTGTCGGGCGACTTTTTCGGCAATGTGCGGGTATTCGACGGCGCCGGCAACCAGCTCGATCTAAGCTTCTTTTCCACCTCCGGCAGCGCGCCGCACAGCTTTTTGGCGCCGGCGGCGGGCAGTTATTACCTGGGCGTGGCCGGATCGCCCAATTCCGGCTACGACCCCAACCTGGCCGGCAGCGGCAATAATTTCGGCAGCGTGGGCGCTTACCAGTTGAGCGTGGAACGGCGCGCCGCCGGCAGCAGCCTGCTCACCGGGGTCAGCGCCACTGCCGCGCGCGGCACGGCCGCGCAGGCCGGCATTGCCGCCGCCAACGTGGGCCAGACCATCACGCTGGCCGGCAGCAGCCTGGCGCCCGGCGAAATCGTCATGTTCACCACCCAGGATAGCGGTGGCACCCTGGGCCAGACGGCCGTCACCGCCGCCAGCGTGGCAGGCGATGGCAGCAGCCTCACGGTGGACGTACCGCAACGGGCCACCACCGGCACGGTCAGGCTGTTGCGCGACGCGGTCGGCCAATTCCTGCAGATCGTGCCCACGCTGGATTTGCTCCAATCCAACGCAGGCAGTTCGTTTGCGTCCAGTTTCCTCACGCTGGCCGGCAGCGGCTATGCCGAAGGCGGAACCAGCGTGCTGTTCGGCGCCAGCGTATTGCCCGACAGTTCGCGCCAGAGCGGCAATGACGTATTCGATTCTTTCGCCACCGGCGGATTCGTGCAGAACGGCGGGCTGTCGGTGATGGCGCCGGCCGGCGTGGTGAGCGGGCCGATACGGGTAGCTACCGTGGGTGGCACCAGCGATACGCCGGATATCAGCCTCAGCGGCATAGTCGCCTCTGCCAGCAGCGGCACACCGGCCAATGCGGCGCTGGCTTCGGCCAACCCGGGCCAGAACATCGTGCTGCAAGGTAGCGGCCTCGACCTGGCGAGCGGCGTGGTATTCGCCACCGTCAATTCAGCCGGTACGCGCAGCGAAGTGATCGTGAATCCCTGGGCCGTGGCGGCGGATGGCAGCAGCGCGCAGGTGCTGGTGCCCGACGACGCCGTTACCGGCACGCTGCGTCTGATCGGCGACAACAACAGCAGCGCGCTGGCATTGCAGATCGTGCCGGTGGTAACGGGTGTGGATGCCACCTCGGTGGCCTCGAACGGCAGCACGGTGAACGTACAGTTGTCCGGCGGCGGTTTTGTCGAGGACAGTGCCAGCGCTTACCATTTCGGTTCGACCACCGTGGTCGATGCCAGTAGCGGCGCTGGTCCGGACGTATTTGCGGGCAATCTCGCCAATTCGCGCGTGAATCTCACGCTGCCGCTCACGCCCGGCCTGTTCGGGGCCATCACGGTGAGTACCGAAGGCGGCACCAGCGCACCCTTTGCGGTCGGCCTCAGCGGCATCACCGGCAGCGCCCTGTCCGGTACGCCGGCCGACGCCGGCCAAGCCAGCGCCAATGCCGGCCAAGCCGTCACGCTCTTGGGCAGCAACTTCACCACCGCAAGCGATTTACTGCTGCGCTATGTTGCCAGTTCCGGCAGCCTGCAGAGCGTGCTGGTGAATCCCACCGCGGTGGCGCCGGATGGCACCAGCGCCACGCTCATCGTGCCTGGCAATGCGAACGGCGCCTTCGCGCTGCAGCGCCTGGGGGCCAGCGGCCAGCCGCTGTTGCAGGTGGTGCCCAGCATCACCGGCTACAACGTGAGCGGCGGTACGCTGCAATTGTTCGGCAACGGTCTGGCCGAGGACGCGGCCAGTTACCAACTCGCCGGCACCACGGTGGATGACCACGTGGCGGGCGCCGGCCCCAACGTGTTTTTCCAGAGCGCTTTCGATAACACCGGCGTCAATATCACGGAACCCGTGCATGGCCTGGGCAGCGTGACCGTCACGACGGACGGCGGCACCTCGGCGCCTTTCGCGCTGAACGAATTCGATCCCAACCTGGGCACGCTGCGCGACGTGGCCATCGATACCGCGAGCGGCGCCATCTGGGTGGGCGACACCACCAATCCGGCCAAATTGAATCGCATCGATATCGCCACCGGCGCCGTGTTGCAAAGCATTCCGTTTACCAGCGGCGGCTTCGGCTCGACCAGTTTCCTGGGCGGACTGCAAGTGGTGCCCGCGGCATTCAGCCTGAACGGCAGCAACGTGCCGGTCGGCAGCCTGCTGGTATTCAACGGCTCGGCCAGTCCGGACCGCGTGATTGCGCTCGATCCGGCCAGCGGCAATGTGATCGCCAGCCTCACGCTGGGCGTCAATTACGATACCTCGGCCGGGGTGTACGATCCTTTCTCGGGCAATCTATTCCTGCTCGCGCGGAACGGCACGCAGCGCATACTCGAAATCAATCCGGCCAATGGGGCGGAAATTTCCAGTTTCACGCCGCCTTTCAACGGCGGCGAAGCCGGCCTGGCCATCGATCCGGTCAGCCACAATTTGTGGTTCGGTTCGGACCAAAGCACGAATGTGGTCGAACTGTCGCGCACGGGCGCAGTATTGCGCACACTGTCTCTGGCACCGCAAGGCGTGGACCAGAACGAAACCACCGGCCTGGCATTCGACGCGGCTGGCAGGTTGTACGTGGCATCCACGCAGGGCGTGGTGTATCGCGTGGCGCTCGATTTCGATCCGGCCGTCACGCGCCCACTGCTCACCAGCATAGGCGCCACGGCCAGCGACGGAACGCCGTTCAATGCCGGCATCCCATCCGCCAACGTGGGCCAGATAATCACGCTGTCCGGCTCGAATTTCGGCCCCAATACCGAGATCGTGTTCCAGACGCGCGACAACGACGGCCAGCTCGGCAGCGAATCGCAATCCCCGCTCGCCATCGATGCCGACGGGACGCAGATGCAGGTACAGGTGCCTGACCTGGCGCGCACGGCCGAACTGCATGTGGTCAATATCAGCGCGCAGAATTTCGGCTTCGGCAGCAGCGCGGACGCAATCTACCGCAACGTCACGCTGGATTTCACGGCCGCCGGCAGCAGTGCCAGTCTGCGCTTCGCCGACGGCGGGCTGCAGGGCATCAACGACGAATCCTGGGGCCTGGACAATGTGCGCATCATGGATGGCGCCACCCCGCTATTCGTTGACGATTTCGAAGCCGGCACACAGCCCGAGTGGAGCGACGCGGGCACCGACAATAGTGTACCGGGCATATTCACGCGCTTTTCCGGCCGTTATTCGAATGGCGAACAGACCTTGGCACTGGCTGGCCTCACGCCCGGCCATCAATACACGCTGAGCTTCGACCTCTACATCATCGACACCTGGGACGGCAGCAACCCCAGCACCGGGCCGGATCAGTTCGAAGTCAGCGTCGATGGGCAGGTGCTGCTGAACGAAGTTTTCGCGGCCGGCCTGGGCAACGTGCAGACCTATAACGCCAGCGCCGCGCTACCGCTGCAAATCGTGCCTACCCTGAGCGCCGTGGTGAACGGGCGCCCCGGCGAGGACAATTTTTTCGACCTGACAGGCAGCGGCTTCCAGGAAGGCGCCAGCACCATCATGGTGGGCGGCGTGAGCTATGTGGACAACCACACCAATCTGAGCGATTTCGACGTATTCGGCACGCGCAACAGCGATTACCGCATCGTGGCGCCGCTCGCGCTGGACGGACCCATCAGCGTAACAACCGACGGCGGCACCGCCACCTTGCCCGGCCCGGCTTTCGCCAGCCCGGCGCCGGTGGATTTCGCCGGCATAGAGGCGGTTGCGCAAAGCGGCACCCCGGCCGATCCCGGCCAGGCTTCTGCCAATACCGGCCAGAGCATCGTGTTGACCGGCCACGGCTTCAGCTTCCAGACCCTGGTCCAATTTACCGGCATGGACGACAGCGGCCAGCTCGGCACGCTCACGCGCAGCGGCAATGCCTCATTCGACGGCACGACGCTCACGGTCATGGTGCCGGCCCTGGCGAAAACTGGCCTGGTGCAGGTAGTGGGCAGCGCGAGCAGTTTCAATCTGCAAATCGTGCCCACCTTGCGCGGCCTGGGCGGCACGGTGGCTGCCGGCAACACGCTGGAAATCGACGCCTCGGGCCTGGCCGGCGACGAACTGACGGTGCAGGTGGACGGCCAGGACGTGAACACCTGGAGCCTGCGCACGCTATTCGACGCCGACACGTTCGTGAGCCAGCCCGATACGCAGCAAATTTTGCTGCTCACGGTGCCGGTGGGCGCGAGCACACCGCTCATCAGCGTAAGCACGGCAGGCGGCAGCGCCTTCCTGCGCACCGGCGTGGCGGTCACGGACGACGCCGACGACATTCCCGCGGCCGACGTGGGCGACACCATCGCCACGGCGCACGCCCTGATGCTGGCGCCCGACCACCGCGTGAACGTGCAGGCCACCCTGGGCGACGGCGCGCAGGCGGGCAATGACGTCGATCTTTACGCGGTCGATCTGGCGGCCGGCGACTTCCTGCGCCTGGACATGAGCGGCGCGTTTTTTTCCGATCTGCGCGTATTCGACGCCGCCGGCACCATGCTGACGAACCAGTTTTTCGCCACCTCCGGCACCCAGCCCCTGGTATTTACCGCACCGGCGGCGGGCAGCTATTTCATAGGCGTGAGCAGTTCGTCCAATTCCGGCTATGACCCGAATGTGGCCGGCAGCGGCAACAATTTCGGCCAGATCGGCGCCTATCAATTGGGCGTGGAAAGACGTGCCACCTCCAGCAGCATCCTCACCGGCATCAGCGCCGCCGCCACGCGCGGCACACCGGCGCAATCCGGCATCGCCTCGGCGAATGCCGGGCAAACCATACAGTTGCTGGGCAGCGGTTTGTCCAATGCCGACCAGATCGTATTCACCAGCCAGGACGCGAACGGCAATCTGCGCGAAACCGCGGTGAACCCCAGCGCCGTCGCGGCCGACGGCAGCAGTTTGAGCGTGGTGGTGCCGAATGACGCCGCGACCGGCAGCGTGCGCCTCGCGCGCGACCCGGTCGGCTTGTTCCTGCAGGTGGTGCCCACGCTGGACGATGTAGCCGGCAGCACCGGTTCGCAATTTGCCGGCAGCAATGTGCAGTTGATAGGCAGCGGCTTCGCCGAAGGTGCGATCGACGTGCTGTTCGGCGCCGACGTGGTGCACGACAGTTCGCGCCAGACCGGTGCGGACGTGTTCAATGCATTCGTGAATAGCCTATTCCGGCTGAACGGCGGCCTCAACGTGATTGCGCCGGCTGCGGCACCGTCCGGGCCGATACGTGTGGTGACGGCGGGCGGCACGAGCGACAGCCTGCAGTTCGCCACCAGCGCCATCAACGCCCTCGCCGCCAGCGGCACGCCGGCCGACGCGCTCGCCGCATCGGCCAATGCCGGCCAGACCATCACCTTGCTGGGCAGCGGCTTCGCGCTCAACCGCAATGCGGTATTCGAAACCATCAACACCTCGGGCGGGCGCGGGGAAATCCAGGTGCAGCCGTCCACCGTGGCGGCGGACGGCACTAGTGCCACCTATGTGGTGCCGGATCAGGCCGTGACGGGCTTCCTGCGCGTGCTGGGCGATACCAGCGGCAATGCGTTCCGGCTGCAGATCGTGCCCGTCGTGAGCGGCGCCGACGTGACTTCGGTACAGGGCGACGGCAGTTCGGCCAACGTGCAGTTGTCGGGCAGCGGATTTGTCGAGGACAGCGCCAGCGCCTATCGTTTCGGCACCACCACCATCAAGGATGCAGCGGCCGGCACCGGACCGGACGTGTTCTCCAGCGGCGGCACGAATAACCGCGTGAATGTCACCGTGCCGCTATCCGACGGCAGTTTCGGCGCCATCACGGTACAGACCGAAGGCGGCACCAGCGCGTCCTTCAGCGTGGCATTTACCGGCATTACGGCCGTGGCTGCCTCCGGCACGCCGGCCGACGCCGGGCAAGCCAGCGCCAATGCCGGACAGACGATCACCTTGCTGGGCAGCGGCTACACCACGGCGAGCGACATTTTGCTGCGCTACGTGACCAGTTCCGGCAGCGTGCAAATGCTGGCCCTGAACCCGGCCACCGCCGCGCCGGACGGAACCAGCGCCACGCTGCTGGTACCGGGCCAGGCCAATGGCGCGTTCGCTTTGCAGCGCATAGGCGCCACCGGCCAGCCGCTGTTGCAGGTGGTGCCGACCTTGACGGGCTACAACGTGTCCGGCAGCACGCTGCAATTGTTCGGCAGCGCGCTGGTGGAGGACGCGGCCAGCTACCAGTTCGAGGGTGGGGTGGTGGACGATTTCGTCGCCAATGCCGGGCCCAATGTGTTCTTCCAAAGCGGCTTCGACAATACCGGCGTGAATTTGACGGAACCGGCCCACGGCCTGGGCAACGTGACGGTGACCACGGCGGGCGGCACTTCCGACCCGCTGGTGTTGAACGAACTGAATCCCAACCTGGGCCTGTTGCGCGACGTGGCCATAGACCAGACCACCGGCACCATGTGGGTGGCCGACAGCACCAATCCGACCAAGTTGAATCGCGTCGACATGACGACCGGTGCCGTGCTGCAGAGCATTCCGTTTACGGTGGCGGGATTCGGCTCGACCAGTTTCATAGGCGGGCTGCAGATTGCGCCGGCCGCCTTCACGCTGAACGGTACGGCGGTGGCGGCGGGCAGTTTGCTGGTGTTCAACGGCTCGCCCAACGCGGATCGGGTGATCGCGGTCGATCCGGTGTCCGGCAGCGTAATCGCGAGCCTCACGCTGGCGGCCAATTACGACACCACGGCCGGCGTGTTCGACGCCGCCAGCGGCCACCTGTTCGTGCTGGCGCGTAATGGCACGCAGCGCATCGTGGAAATCGACCCGAGCAATGGCGCGGAAATATCGAGTTTCAACACCCCGTTCAACGCGGGCGAAGCCGGTCTGGCGATCCATCCGATCACCGGCAACCTGTGGTTCGGCTCGGACCAGAGCACCAATCTGGTTGAACTGTCGAGCACCGGCGTCGTGCTGCGCACCCTGTCCATCGCCTCCCAGGGCGTGGATCAGAACGAAGTGAGCGGCCTGGCATTCGACGCGGCGGGCAATCTGTACGCCTCGTCCACGCAGGGGCGGGTGTACAAACTGTCGGTGGCATGAGGCGGAATTGGCGAACCGAGCAACTTGAACACGCGCACAGAGGCTGAAATGGGCGTGCTTGCAGCGGATTGGATAGCGTGCATGGCCGGCAAGCCCGGCCATGCCGAGCTTTGGGGTGTGGGCGTCTCGCCCGCACATTTACCGCCCTCACGTTTCCTCGCGGGCGAGACGCCCGCGCCCCCAGGCTCGGGGAGCAGCGCCAGGGTGGTGGGCTTTCGCCACCCCGCGCGAGCCCCATTAGTTCCACCCCACGCTGGGGGTGTGGGCGTCTCGCCCGCACAATCACCCCGCCCACGTTTCCTCGCGGGCGAGACGCCCGCGCCCCCAGGCTCGGGGAGCAGCGCCAGGGCGGTGGGCTTTCGCCACCCCGCGCAAGCCCCATTAGTTCCACCCCACGCTGGGGGTGTGGGCGTCTCGCCCGCACAATCAGCCCGCCCACGTTTCCTCGCGGGCGAGACGCCCGCGCCCCCAGGTTCGGTTGGGATTGAATGGCACGGGCACTACAAGACGCGGCTGGGGTGCGCGCATGACTAGGCCAGGACGCGCGGCGCGCAGGCTCGGCCGCGGCATACTGTTCGTGGCACTGGTGTTGACCACCTGCAGTTCGGCCCTGGCCTGCAGTCCGGTGGCGGACCGTCGCCCCTACGCGGAGCGGCTGGCTTCGGTACCGCTGGCTTTCATAGGCACGGTGCTTGCCGCGGGAGCCGATCGGGTGGAATTCAAGGTGGAGCACCTGCTGCAAGGTGAATTGGCGCAGGCCACCTATGCCCTGCCGCGCACGCCCTCCACCTGCAATCTGGAATTTCTGGCAGGCCAGCGCTGGCTCTATGCGGGCGATGCAATCACCCACCCCAGCCTGTTGCTATCCGGCCCCGGTCTGGCCGGGCGCAAGCCCGTACAGCCGCAGCGCGTCGAGGACGCTGCCCTGGACCTGCCCGCCGCCTGGCAGCGCTGCGAACGCGACCCGCAGTGCCGCCGCGTGCGCGGCCCCTGCGGACCGGCCAGCGCAGTGCGTGCCGAACGCCAGCCGGAAGCCGAAGCCCGGCTCGCCCGCGCAAGCCACGACGGCCACGCCTGCCCCACCCAGGCGCGGGTGACCTACGCAGCCTGCGTAGCCCTGCGCTGCGGACTATGGACCCTGGCGCTGCCATGATCCGCCCATCGCACCAGGCACCGCGCGCCCAAGCCCGGCAAGCCGGCCCGCACCCCAGCCATCCCCGCACGCCGAGCGCAACATGAACGGCGCCGACTCCCAACCCGCCGCCGGCCCGCAAGCCGCACCAGCCGCCGCCACGCCCGCCGCCAGCGCCGCCGACGAAAGCGCTGCCTGGCAGGCGCTGGAAAACCGCGCCGCGCGCGAGCCTTTCGTGCAGGCCTGGCTCACGCTGTTGTGCTGTTCCATCGCCCAGGCGCGGCGCGCGCTGCTGGTGATGCCGGACGCGGCCGGCGCGCAGTGGGTGCCGGTGGCGCAATGGCCGGACGCCACCGCCGACATTTCGCTGCTGGCCCAGGCCGCCGAGCGGGTGCTCAACCAGCGCCGGCCGGAAGTGCTGGAAATCAGCCTGTTCGGCCGTGCCGGCCATGCCGGCGCAGGCCTGCAGATCGCCCAGCCGGTTTTGCGCGACGGCCAGCCGGTGGCCGCCCTGGCGCTGGAACTGGGCGCCCGCCCGGCGCAAGGCGCGGGCGCCGTGCTGCGCCAGATCAGTTGGGGCAGCGGCTGGCTCATCGCGCAGATCGACGCGCAAAGCGGCGCCGACCTGGCTTTGCGCCTGGCGCGCGCGGCCGACATGCTGGCGCTGCTGCAAACCGCGCAGGAACATGCGCGGCTGGACCAGGCCCTGCTGGCGCTGGTGAATGCGCTGGCGCGCCGGTTCGGCGCGCAGCGCGCCAGCGCCGGCATCGTGCGGCGTGGTCGCGTCGAGGTGCACGCGCTATCCGATTGCGCCTGGTTCGACCGCCGGTCGGCCGCCATCGCCGCGCTGGAAAACGCCATGGACGAAGCCATCTGCCAGGAAGCGGCCGCCGCGCATCCGCTGCCGGACCCGGCCGGCGCGCGCATCACGGTGGCGCAGCGCGAACTGGCGGAATCGGCCGGCGCAGCGCGCGTGCTGTCGGTGCCGCTGTTGTGCGCCGGCCGCCCGATGGGCGCGCTCACGCTGGAGTGGGACGCCGCCGCCGTGCTGCCGCCGGACATCCATGCCTTTTGCGCGGCCCTGGGCGCCCTGCTCGGCCCGGCGCTGGAGGCGCGGCGCGGCGCCGAGCGCTGGTTTGCCGGCAGCGTGCCGGACCGCCTGCGCGCCTGGCGCGACAAACTGATCGGACCGCGCCATGCGGCCTGGAAAGTGTCCGCGCTGGCGGCCCTGCTGGGGGTGCTGTTGCTGGCGTTCGCCACAGGGGAATTTCGCGTATCGGCCCGCACCGTAATCGAAGGCGCCGTGCAGCGCGCCGCCGTGGCGCCTTTCGACGGCTATATCGCGGCAGCTTTCGCGCGTGCCGGCGAGCGCGTGAAACAGGGCGATACCCTGGCCCTGCTGGACGACCGCGATCTGAAGCTGGAACAGACCAAGCTGGACGCGCAATTTGCGCAGGTGTCCGACAAATACCACGAAGCCCTGGCGCGGCGTGATCGCGCCGCATTGGGCATGCTGGCGGCGCA
Organism: Rhodocyclaceae bacterium; assembly: GCA_016791105.1. Lineage (GTDB taxonomy): Bacteria > Pseudomonadota > Gammaproteobacteria > Burkholderiales > Rhodocyclaceae > JAEUNM01. Next base: position 27,745 of record JAEUNM010000037.1, read on the forward strand.
GCGCAACCAGGTCGAGGCCGAGCGCGCGCTGGTGACCGAAAAGCTCACCCGCGCGCGCATCGTGGCGCCTTTCGACGCCACCGTGGTGCAGGGCGACCTGTCGCAAATGCTGGGGGCGCCGGTGGAACAGGGCAAACTGCTGTTCGAACTGGCGCCGCTCGATGCTTACCGCGTCATCCTGGAAGTGGACGAGCGCGACATCGCCCACATTGCGCCCGGCCAGCAGGGCGAACTGACCCTCACCGGACTTGCCGCCGGGCGCCTGCCTTTCGTCGTGAAAAACGTGACGGCGGTATCCACCCCGCGCGAAGGGCGCAATTATTTCCGCGTCGAAGCCGAATTGGGCGCCGCCGCGCAAAACTTGCGCCCGAACATGGAAGGCGTCGGCAAAATCACCGCCGGCCGGCACAAATACCTCTGGATGTGGACCCGCCACCTGGTGGATTGGCTGCGCCTCACGTTCTGGACCTGGCTGCCGTGAGCGCGTTTCTGAGCACCGCCTGGTATCGCGTCGCGCAGCTCATGCCGCGCGTCAAGCCCCAGGCGCGCGTTACCCGCCAGCGCCTGCGCGGCGCGCCCTGGTACGTGCTGCACGATCCGGCCAGTCCGCGCGTATATCGCCTCACCCCGGCCGCCTGGCAAGTGCTGGCCGCGCTGGACGGGCAGCGCAGCGTGGACGCGGTGTGGCAGGAAACCGCCGCCCGGCTGGGTGAACACGCGCCGGGCCAGGATGAAATCATCGGCCTCTTGGCACAGCTTTACGCCGCCGATCTGCTGCTGTGCGACGTCGATCCGGATGCGCAGGAATTGTTCGAACGCGCCGCGCAGGAGCGGCGCCGGCAGCGCTCGCAGCGCTGGAACAATCCACTGTCGGTGCGCGTCGCGCTGTGGGATCCGGATGCCTTTCTGGCACGCACGGCGCACTACGTGGCACCGCTGTTCGGCCGCGCCGGGGCGCTGCTGTATGGGCTGGTGGTGGGCGCGGCGCTGCTGCAGGCGGCGATCCATTTTCCCGATCTGACGGAAAATTTCGGCGACCGCGTGCTGTCCGCGCAAAACCTGCTCGCCCTGTCCTGCATTTTCCCGGCCGTCAAATTTCTGCACGAACTGGGGCACGGCTACGCCACCAAACTGGGCGGCGGCGAAGTGCATGAAATGGGCATTCTGTTCCTGGTGCTGTTTCCGGTGCCCTATGTCGATGCCTCCTCAGCCAATGCCTTTCACACCCGCCGTGCACGCCTGCTGGTGGCCGCGGCCGGCATGCTGGTGGAAACTTTCCTGGCCGCGCTGGCGCTGTTCGCCTGGCTGGCGCTGGAGCCGGGCTGGCTGCGCGCCTGCGCTTTCGACGTGATGCTCATCGCGGGCATCTCCACCGTCTTGTTCAACGGCAATCCGCTGTTGCGCTACGACGGCTATTACATGCTGTCCGACCTGATCGAAATGCCCAATCTGGCGCCGCGCGCGGCGCAGTACTGGCGCCACCTGCTGGAGCGGCACGGCTTCGGCCTGACGGCCGCGGAAGCGCCACACGCCACGCGCGGAGAGCGCATCTGGTTCCTGCTTTATGCACCCTTGGCGCTGGCTTATCGCCTGGCGGTCACGTTCGCGATTTTGCTGTTTGTGGCCGGCAAGTGGTTTTTCGTCGGCGTGGTGCTGGCGCTGTGGGCGGCGGCAGTCATGATCGTGCGGCCGGTTTTCAAATTTCTGCGCTATGTCACGGCCGGGCCGCGCCTCACCAGCGTGCGCCGCCGCGCCGTGCTGGCGTCCGCCGTGGCGGTGGGCGGCGCACTCATCGTGCTGGGCCTGCTGCCGTTGCCGCATCGCATCCTGGCCGAAGGCGTGGTGTGGCTGCCGGAAGACGCGCAGGTACGCGCCGGCGCGAACGGATTCGTGTCGCGCATACTGGTGCCGGACGGCAGCCAGGTCGAAGCCGGCACCGCGCTGGTGGAAACGTACGATCCGGCGGTGGCGGCCCAGGTCGTGCAATTGCGCGCGCGGGTGGAACAAAGCGCGGCGCGGGTGGCCGCCGAATTGATGCACGACCGCGTGCAGACCCGGCTTGCGCGCGAAGAACTGGCGCGCGACGAAGCCGCCCTGGCGCACGCCGAACAGCAGGCTGTGCGGCTGGTGGCGACCAGCGCCGCGGAGGGCCGCTTCGTGCTGCCGCAACCGCAGGATTTGCCCGGACGTTACCTGCAGCAAGGCCAGTTGATCGGCTATGTGCTGCGCCCCATGACGCCCCTGGTGCGCGCCGTGGTGCGCCAGCAGGACATCGATCTGGTACGCGGCCGCCTGCGCGGCGCCGAAGTGAGGCTGGCCGGCAGCATGGCCGATACGCTGGCCGCGGCGCTGGTGCGCGAAGTACCGGCCGCGCACGACCAGTTGCCCAGCGTGGCCCTGGGCAGCGCCGGCGGCGGCGCGCTGGCGGCCGATCCGCGCGACAGCGAAGGCCGCCGCGCACTGGAAACGGTGTTCCAGTTCGACCTCGAATTGCCGGCCGGCGCCGCCGCCGGACGTTACGGCGAGCGCGCCCACGTGCGTTTCGAACTGGCGCCGGAGCCGCTGCTGCGGCAAATGTGGCGCCGCCTGCGCCAAGTGTTCCTGTCGCATTTCGATGTCTGAAAGCGCACTTTCCGAACTGTGCGCAACGCGCGCGCGTTCGCCCTACGCCGAGCGCGCGGACGCGCCGGAAGGCGCGCTGGAGCGCGGGCTGCAGGCGGCAGCGAGCCGCTTCGCGCGGTTTTTGCCGCACGCCCGCGCGGCGGAAAAATTCGTCGCTGCGGTAGATGCCGAACAACCCGCCGCGGATGGCCTCACCGACGCCCGCCTGACCGCCGCCGCGGCCGATTTGCGCGCCCCGCTGCTGCGCGCCGAGCCGGGCAGTGCGGCGGTGGCGCGCGCCTTCGCGCTGGTACGCGCGGCAGCACGGCGCAGCCTGGGGCAGGCGCATTACCCGGTGCAATTGATGGGCGGCCATTACATGCTGAGCGGCGCCCTGGCCGAAATGCCCACCGGCGAAGGCAAAACCCTCACCGCCACGCTACCCGCCGCAGTCATGGCGCTGGCCGGCAAGCCGGTGCATATCGTTACCGTCAATGATTATCTGGCCGAGCGCGACGCACGCTGGATGGCGCCGGTATTCGCCGCCCTGGGTTTGCGCGCAGCCGCGGCCCTGCACGCACAGGAAGGCCCGCAGCGCCGCGCCGCCTACGCCGCCGACATCACCTACTGCACCAACAAACAACTGGGCTTCGACTATTTGCGCGACCGCCTGGCCCTGCCCGGCCGGCCCACGCGCGCGCAACTGCTGCTGGACGAGGTGCTGGGCGCGCGCGGCGCCGGGCCGGCGCCGCTATTGCGCGGCCTGCATTTCGCCATCGTCGATGAGGCCGACAGCGTATTGATAGACGAGGCGCGCACGCCCCTCATCATTTCCGGCGCCGGTGGTGCGGCGGCCGATGCGGAACTGTACGCGGCGGCGCTGGCCATTGCGCGCACGCTGGAGGCCGGTACGGATTTCACGCTCGATGCGCGCGCGCGCCGCGTAGCATTGCGCGATGCCGGCCGCGCCCGCGTGGCGGCGCTGGCCGAGCGCCTGCCGGGCGTGTGGGCGTCGCGGCGCGGGCGCGAGGAACTGGTCGGCGAAGCACTCGCCGCGCTGCATCTTTATCAGCGCGATACCCATTACGTGGTGCAGGATGGCAAGGTGAAAATCGTCGATGAATTTACCGGCCGCGTGTTCGCCGACCGCTCCTGGGAGCGCGGCCTGCACCAGTGCGTGGAGGTGAAAGAAGCTTGCGGCACCAGCGCGCGCAATGCCACCCTGGCGCGCGTCACCTACCAGCGCCTGTTCCGGCGCTACCTGCGGCTGGCCGGCATGAGCGGCACGGCCTGGGAAGTGGGGCCGGAACTGGCCGCCGTATATGGCCTGGCGGTACGCCGCGTGCCGCCGCACCGGCCCGTACAGCGCAAACACCTGGGCGTATTCATGTACCGCAGCGCGGCGCGACGCTGGCAGGCGGTGGTGGATGCGGTGGCGCAGTGCAGCGCGCGCGGGCAACCGGTGCTGGTGGGCACGCGCTCGGTCGCAGCGTCGGAACATCTGGGCCGCCTGCTGGCGGAACGGAACATCGCCCACGCGCTGCTCAATGCGCGTCAGGATGCTTCGGAGGCCGACATCGTCGAACAGGCCGGCCAGGCCGGGCGCGTGACGGTGGCCACCAACATGGCCGGACGCGGCACGGACATAGCGCTGGGCGCGGGCGTGGCCGAATGCGGCGGCCTGCACGTCATCCTGACCGAATTGCACGAATCTGCGCGCATAGACCGGCAATTGTTCGGCCGCGCCGCGCGCCAGGGCGATCCCGGTTCCTGCGCGGCGATGGTGTCGCTGGAGGACGAAATTTTTCAGCGCCACGCGCGCGCCGCGGCCGCCGCAGCCGGCGCCGGGCAGGACCAGCCGGAAGCGATACCGGCGCGCATCGCGGCAGCGCTACAAGGGCTGGCACAATATCGCGCCGAACGCGCCGCGGCCATAGAGCGGCTTGCCACGCTGGAATCCGACCGCCAGCTGGACCGCACGCTGGCTTTCGCGGGGACGGGGGAATGACGCAGGGTTTGTGCGCGCCTGCGGCCAATGCCGGTCGGCACGGCGCGCGCCGTCCCGGCACGGCTGAACGCGCTATCGATTGATGTCTTTCGCTCAGGAAACGATGTTGCACACATTACGTGGCCGCAAGGCCGAAATTCCGCTGGCTCCGCGCACGGCGCCCATGCTCGCTGCCCGGCTGGCCGCCCTTGCGCTGCTGGCCTGCGGCCCGGCAGCCACGCAGGCAGCCGATTTCGATTGCGTGATCGAACCGCGCGAAGTGATCGAATTGCGCAGCCCCATCGAGGGCCTGATCGAGCGCATCAACGTAGACCGCGGCGACACCGTGCAGAAAGGCCAGTTGGTGGCGCAACTGGATACTTCGGTGGAACGCGCAGCGGCGTCGCTGGCGCGCCACCGCTCGCAAATGCAGGGCGCGGTACGCGCTGGAGAGTCGCGCGTGGAACTCACGCGGCGCAAGTACGACCGTGCGGAAGAACTGCAGAAGCGCAATTTCGTGACCGCGCAGGCGCGCGACGAAGCCGCCTCGGACCAGCGCCTGGCCTCCGCCGAACTGCAGGACGCGCAGGACAATCGCAAATCCGCGGAACTCGAACTGGTACGCCAGAACGAACTGATACGGCTCAAAACCTTGCGCAGTCCGTTCGACGGCGTGGTGGTGGAACGCCTGCAAAACCCGGGCGAACTGGCCGAAGCCGGCGTGGGCCGCAAACCCATCTTGAAACTGGCCGAAATCGGCACGCTGTACGTGGAAGTGATACTGCCGGTGGAAGCCTGGGGCAAAGTTTCGCCGGGCATGAAAATCGACGTACTGCCGGACATTCCCGGCGCCACGGCGCACGCCGCCAGCGTGAAGGTGGTCGACCGCGTGCATGACGCCGCCAGCGCAACTTTCGGCGTGCGCCTCGAACTGCCCAACCCGAAGCTGACGCTTCCAGCCGGCGTGCGCTGCCGCGCCAGTTTCCCCATGCTGCCCCAGTCCGGCACCCCGCGCGCCGCAACGGCCCCGGCAGACCGCAGCGCACGTAAATAGCCGCCGCGGCTGGCGGTAAAAAGTGGCGCCCGATTTCAATCCGCCCGGCGGATGATGTTGTTGCGACATGAAGCCTCACGCCAGGCTCGTACCCTCGTAGGTTGGGGTGACGCAGGAACCCCAACATCGGACATTGGTTAGTCGCGGCAATTGTCGGGCGGTACGCCGTGCCGGGTGCTCACTTCGGACGCACCAACATCGGACCTTGGTTAGTCGCGGCAATTGTTGGGGTTCGCAAGCTCACCCCAACCTACGGGCTGCTCGAACTGCCCAACCCGAAGCTGACGCTTCCAGCCGGCGTGCGCTGCCGCGCCAGTTTCCCCATGCTGCCCCAGTCCGGCACCCCGCGCGCCGCAACGGCCCCGGCAGACCGCAGCGCCCGTAAATAGCCGCCGCGGCTGGCGGTAAAAAGTGGCGCCCGATTTCAATCCGCCCGGCGGATGATGTAGTTGCGACATGAAGCCTCACGCCAGGCTCGTACCCTCGTAGGTTGGGGTGACGCAGGAACCCCAACATCGGACATTGGTTAGTCGCGGCAATTGTTGGGCGGCGCTGGCGCGGCGGCCGCGGCCATGCGGGCCACCAACATCGGACGCCGGTTAGTCGCGGCAATTGTCGGGCGGTACGCCGTGCCGGGCGCTCACTTCGGACGCACCAACATCGGACCTTGGTTAGTCGCGGCAATTGTTGGGGTTCGCAAGCTCACCCCAACCTACGGGCTACGGGCTACGGCCTACGGGCTGTTTATCTCCCAAAACACCGCCGCATAAAGGCTGCGCCGGCCAGGCTTAATGGGGTCCAGCGCAAGCGCAGCAAGGCCGAATCTACCTATCCGTCTCCCCGTATTCCCGCCCGCTTCCACACCCACAATGCAGCGCAGCAAAAAAAGTAAAAATTTCATGATTATCCTGAGCCCGACAAGTCTATATTTGTAACCTGGGTTGATTAGTCCGTAACCCGAGAGGTGGCGGAATTGCGTCCGTATTCCCCCGCCGAACCATGCCCCAAGTCGAATGAGAAGGAGAGCAGCATGCATACCCGCAAATTATCGATCGCAGCCTTGTTGTCCGCCGCAGCGCTTTGTGGATCGCCCACAGCAATGTCCGGCGGCATTTCGGATAGTGATTTCAATCACTACATAGGTGAACTTAGCAGTGGTCGCGATACCGGCTCCGGTTGGTTCGACCATTACGTCGCCACGCTGAACCAGGAAATCGCCTACAAGGAAGGTACGCAGCCTTACGGCGCGGCCGGCCCGAATGGCCCGCTGGACGGTTTTAACGGCTATATCGCCGGCTTCCAGCGCCCCGATACCGGCTCGATGTGGTTCAACAACTACGTCGACGCCGTCAATCGCGACATCCAGGACAAGCAGTCGCAGGGCCAATAGTCAGGCCATACGCAGCCCCGTAGGTTGGGGTGACGCAGGAACCCCAACATCGGCCGCTGCTAGGTCGCGCCAAAGCTTGGGGTTCGCAAGCTCACCCCAAGCTACGCGGCCACCCTCCGCCCGCATGGCATCGTGGGGACCGCAGGCGCGGTCTGCGGCGCGACTCCCGCCCGTCGTCATCCCCACGCAGGCGGAAATCCAAGGGTGGTTGCGTAAGCCGGACGGTTCCGCGTAGGCACGCGGCACGCCAATCTGCAGATGCCCGCCCCGGCCGCCCCCGGCGCCGGACGGGGCATGTTGCCCCGTCCGCAACGTTTGCGGCGATCGGGCAAAGCACTCGCCTTTCCACGCCGCGCTTCCAAAACCATCGGGGCGGAAGCGATTTGGCGGGACGTGTGTCGCCAACCCAGAGCCTGGCTGTTGTCCCCGGCAAGTGACGTTTCGACACTTGGGGCCACTATCCGCTCCGAATGGCGCAAAACGTTTCGGACGGGAAAAATTCCCCGTCCAGCGCGGGGCGTGGTTTCTCCTGCGCAGGACACGGCATGTTGCCCCGTCCGCAGGGTTGTCTGCCCGGCGCCGGACGGGGCATGTTGCCCCGTCCGCAACGTTTGCGGCGATCGGGCAAAGCACTCGCCTTTCCACGCCGCGCTTCCGAAACCATCGGGGCGGAAGTGATTTGGCAAGACGTGTGTCGCCAAGCCGGAGCTTGGCGCTTATCCCCGGCGCGTGCGGTTTCGCCAATTGGGGCCACTATCCGCTCCAAATGGCACGAAAACGTTTCGAGCGGGGAAAATTCCCCGGCCGGCCCCGGGTATGCAAGGCGCCATTGGCGCCCGACGCGGCATGGCACCCCGTCCGCCGGTTTTTTTTGCGATGGGACATCGACTTTCCCGCGCTGAATTGCCGCCCATATGACAATGGTTGGCGGCGGTGAATTTCCGTTGCAACTTGGCGACGAAAAGCGCTGGTCTGCATGGCTGTAAGCGCACAACTGCTGCGCTTACAGCCATGCCCAAGCATACCTTGGTCGTTGCCGTGTCGAGGGTTCGCTTCGCCGGGCTAAAGCCCGACCTGTGTGCGACCTATCGAATGTCGCTTTTTTACCAAGCGGCATGAGTTTTACCGCACCATCCCGCGCAGGCTGTAGCGCCCACAAACAGCCGAACCGAGTCGGTCGGTATGATGCAAGGGAGACAATACCCATGAGTATCCGGAAATGCCAGCCGCCTGCGAAATCGAAGTCGAGAGCCCGGTATTCGGGACACCCCGGGATCAGCATCCCCTACCGACCGTGCGCTTGCGCTTTGAGGCTGATCGCATAACGGTACGCGAGCTGATTGCCCTGACTGTCGAAGCGCAGGTCAGTCAATTGCTGGACGAGAACGCTGAACTCCCGGCAAGTGCGTCCCTGCGTCTGGCCCGCCACTATCTGAGTGCCCAGGATATCGACCAGCAGGCTGCCAACGGAAAAATCAGTCCTCCACCCATCCTGCCTGACCGCGACGGTATCGATCTCCAGTCGGCGATCACAAGTGCCCAGCAGGCCTTCGAGCAGGGGGTGTTCAAGATCGCCATAGACGGTCAGCTTGTGGTCTCACTGGACGAAGCCGTACCGTTGACACCCCAAACGCCAGCAACCTTCATCCGGCTGACCCCGCTGACCGGAGGCTGAACCCATGTGGCGACCGGATGCCGAACAAGCGGCGCGGATAGAACGTGTCGTGGCCGTCGGCGACCTGCTTTCCGACGCGCTATTCATGCCCGACCTGGGCGAAAATCGACGCTTGGCTGACACGTATGGTGACCATGACGATTTTTGGCGCGAGATTCTTCTGCTGCTTCCGGCGCTGCCGCTGGCACTGGGGCCGGACACAGAGCGCGGCCTGAGCGACTACCTGTGCTTTCCGGGGGCCCGCTTCGTTCCGGAGAGCAGCTGGAAGCGTCGGCTGGCTCGCAAGGCGGCTGAACTTGCAGCCGCCGACTGGCTCATCCACACCCGCAGCCAGATTGCCGCCGATCTGGTGCTGGCCCGATTGCAAGTCATGCTCAGTCATCCCGAAGCCGGTGTCGAGCGGCCTGCGGATGACAGGCTGTACCGGGAGGATCGCCGATTGGTCCGGCCCGATGAAAGCTACCTGTTTCCGCGCATCTCGGACTGCCTGGCCCTGCTGTCCGAACTACCCGCCTCAAATTCCCAACTGGATCTGCTGGAGGAGATTTTTGCCGGGCGCTGGCCGGCAGCCCTGGTCACGCGGCCTCATCGCGACAGATTTAGCGTGGTCGATCGTTCCATCCCCTGTCGCTGGGATGCGTTGGCCCTGCACCTGCTGGCAAACGGGCGGCTAAACGAAGCCGGTTATCGCCAAGCCAAGGCGGTCGTCGGCCCGACGCTCATGAATGTCTGTTCGCTTGCGGGGGACGCTGTCCGCCAGCACGAACTTTGGCAAAACCGCCGCGCCGGAATAGAGCAAGGGCTGAAAGCCGGCCGCTTCTCCGGCAGCAAGCAGGAAGGCAAAATGCTCCCCGGGTTTCAATGGAACGACCGTTATACATTTGGGTATTCGTTCCATCGCCCAGAACACGTCGAAACGCTCCAAAAATGGGCGTTGCGCGAGCAGGAACTGCATTTCGATGCAATGAGCCTGACCGACGAGGTTGATTGGGAGGTCGGGGGCGGCCTAACGCACTTGGTCCTGCTGGCACTCAGGCAGTTGGAACGACTGGCCCTTGATCGCAAAACCTTTACGAAGGAGGTCCGGTCCTATCGGCTGGTGCAGCAGTTGGCGGAAATGCTCTCGAATTGGAAGCGCGGCCTGAGTCCCAGCGATGAAACTCTGTTGGCCGAGCAGCTAGGCGGCTTCCGGCCGGACATCCTGGAACAGGCCCTGCCCTATGCCGCCGATGCCAAACCGGCCTTCCTGCGCGCACTAGGCTGGCACGACACTTTGCCGCTCTACGCCGTGTTGCGCGAACACGCTTGGGAGCCGGATGCGGAAAGCGCAGGGCAGGACGAGGACACGCCCGCCACCCCGCACCTGGACCGACCCGCCTTGCTCGCGGCATTGCGCCAAGTGAAGCCCGAACATCGCCGGCGCTTCGCCGACGCCATGGCGGTCAAGCCTGTCTCCCAATTCGACCACTATCCCGGCAACCAGCCCCTGCGTCGTTACCTGATGGCGGTCGAAGCTCTGGAAGGCAGCAATCGCGTCGAAATCGACAAGGCGATGGCCAAGGGCGCGTACTTCGCGATCCGCGCCTTTGGGCTGTTGCCGGTACCCGACGATGCGGAGTTGCGCCAACGCTACCTGCGCCTGCGCCAGCTTCTGAAAGATGCGGCCGAATACGGCCAGGAGCGCCGGGCCAATACGCACAAGGCGGTCGCCATCGCCATGGATCACCTGGCCGCAACCACCGGCTATGCCGACGGTGTTCGGCTGGAATGGTCGATGGAGGCCAGATTTGCCGAGGAGACGCGCGCTTTGGGCGCGCCGCGCCAGGTAGAGAAATGGACGCTGGCCCTGAACCTCGACGCCGAAAGCCCGCAAATCACGGTGCATAAAGATGGCAAGCTGCTAGCCAGCGTGCCATCGGCCTTGCGCAAGGCGCCCGCCTATCTGGACTTGAAATCCCATCTGGATAACCACCGGGCGCAGATGCGGCGCTTCCGCAAGGTGCTTGAGGGCTATATGGCGCAAGGCGAGTCCTTGCCGCTCGATCAGCTGCAGGTGTTGCGCCGCCTTCCCTACGGCAATGCGCTGCTGCATACCCTGGTTCTGTACAGCGAGAGCGGCAAGCTGGGACTGCTGCACCCGACTCAGGATCTGTTGGTCGATCTGGAAGGACGCACCTTCCCGCTTGGGATTTCGTTCCGCATTGCGCATGTGCATGACCTGTTCCAGGCAGGTCAGCTTGCCGCCTGGCAACGCCGAATCGTGGCGCAGCAATGGGTGCAGCCGTTCAAGCAAGTGTTCCGTGAGCTTTACATCCTGACGCCGGCCGAAATTGCCTGTGGCGACCATTCTTTACGCTTTGCCAACCACGCGGTTCGCGGCCCGATCGCGAGCCGACTGCTTCAGAGCCGAAACTGGCTGAGTGCGCGTGGCGAAAACGGGATGTGCAGCAAGGTGGATCGCGCCAGCGGCTTGGTCGCCTGTTTCGAATTCTCCGGCGTGTACAACTACTTGGGCGAGGAAGACGGCGAGCCAACGAGCGGCGCGATCCGCTTCGCCACGAGCGTGCCGCGCCGCCGCCAGCCAGTAAGCTCGGTACCGCTGGCGCAAGTTCCACCCTTGTTGCTGTCCGAAACCTTCCGCGATGCCGACCTGACCGTTTCGGTCGCCCAGGTGATCCGCGATGACGAATTCGATGAATTCGAATACTTCGACAATTTCGAAGCTTTCGGCGAACTGATCAGCGCGCCCGATGAAGACGACAGATATTTTTCCACCGAGACGGTCGAGCACCGTGCAGCGGTGGTCACCGCTCTGGTGCACGCGCTCGGGCTCAAGGGCGTCCGCTGCGAAGGCCGCTTCGCCTACGTGCAGGGGCGGCGCGCCCAATACCGTGTGCATCTGGCGACTGCCGCCATTCACATACTTCCCGGCAACTACCTGTGCATAGTTCCGGACAAGTCGGCCAGCAAGAACCGAACGTTGTACCTGCCGTTCGCGGAAACGGATACCCGCATAGGCGAAATCCTCAGCAAAATCCTGTTGCTGGTCCGCGACGATCAGATCAAGGACGAAAGCATCACGGAACAGATCGACGCCGCGTTGGAAACAGGCACTGGCACGCCTGATTAATGCCAGGTACGGTTAATCGGAACCGGACCGCCGGACGGGGCATGTTGCCCCGTCCACAGCGTTTGCGGCGTTCGAGCAAGCCACTTGTCGTTTGCGCGCCGCGCTTCCGAAACGTTGCGGACGTAAGCTGGTTGGAAGGGCCGGTGCCGCCATGCCGGAGCTTGGCTGTTGTCCTCGGCAAATCCGGTGCCGCCAATGTCCGTTACCGGCCTGTGGCAATGGCGCGAAAACGTTTCGGACGGGGATATCACGTCCAGCCGGGGCGTAATCAGCCCTTGCCAGGCGCCCGCGACCCTCGTAGGTTGGGGTGACGCAGGAACCCCAACATCGGGCGTTGGTGAGTTACGGCAAATGTTGGTCCGATTCGCCCTGCCCCGCCGGCGCGCAGGCTACTGCCAACATCGGGCGTTGGTGAGTGAGGGCAAATGTTGGGGTTCGCAAGCTCACCCCAACCTACGGGCTACGGGCTAGCTTTCACCCAGCCGCTTCAGGATTGCCTCGACCACGCGCATGTCGATGCCGTGGCCCAGGCCGGTGAAGCGTTCAAGGGTGGCGTGCCCGCCCAAGGCCTGCAATTGGGCATGGGCTTCGGCGGCCAGACTGATAGGCATCACGCGATCCACATCGCCGTGCATCAGATCGACTACCGTGCCGGCCGGCGCCCTGGTGGGCGCCTGGGCAAAGCGGCCGGCGATGGAAATCACCCGCTGCGCCAGGGCTGGCCCGGCTTGCTGGGTGGATTCGAGCGACATGATGGACCCCTGCGAGAAGCCGATCAGCGTGGTGCGCGCCGCGGGGACGCCGCTGCGCGATTGCCAGGCACTTACGCTCTGCTGGAATGCGGGCATGGCCGCGGCAACGCGGCCGGGCCGGTTGGCTTCAGTAACGCCCTGCACGGAAAACCACTGCCAGCCGGCGCCCAGATCGCATGGATCGGGCGAGCGCACGCTGATGACCCAGGCCGCAGGCCGCTGCGCCGCCAGTGCCTCGCCAAGCGGGCGCATATCGTCCGGGCTGGCACCCACGCCGTGGAACAGCAACAGCATTTCGGCACCCGCCACCGCGGCGGGCTGCTGGATGATCAGGTCATTTTGCACGTGTTGTCCTTTAGTCGGATCGCGGCGCGGGTCGCGCCGACGGGGCTGGCATTCTTGGCCGACAGGCTGGCGCAGGATGGAGCATGCAGCTCACTCCGCAGCGTTTGCGGGCGTCCGCTCAGGCATTATCCCGCACACGCCGCGCCTCCGATACCTTGGAGAAGGATTGAGACACCGCGTCCAGCCGGGGCGTAACCAGCCCTTGCCCGGTGCCCGCAACCCTCGTAGGTTGGGGTGACGCAGGAACCCCAACATCGGCCGTAGGTAAGTCGCGGCAAATGTTGGGGTTCGCAAGCTCACCCCAACCTACGCGGCTACGACCCGCCACCTGCCGCTTCGGGTGGGCGCGGCGAAATTCCGAACAGGCCGATTACTTCAGCCACCGGCGGTCGCAGCCAGTCCGGGCAGGCGCCGTACCAATCGCGCAGGTAATCGGCAAATGGCTTGGCTGCGCTGGCCTTGTCCCGGTTCAGATACACGATGGTCCGCCATAGCTGCGGATAACGATCGAATAACACCAGCATCTGATTTGCGATAAGTTCGTTTTTGTCGCGCAAATACGGGTTGGCGCGTAGCTGCTCGAAATTTTGTTCGAACCATGTCCCGAAGTTCACGCCGTCCGGCAACTGACGGTGCGCATCCGCGCTCAGGCGTCCGGCATAGGCCTCGAAGGCCGGCGCATAGCCGCTCAGGTTGCGGTTGGGCGGATGCCGCGCCCAGTCGCGACTCATGGCCTTCAGGGTATGCAGCGCGGCTGCTTCGCACAGCGATTCTTCGAACCACTGGTTGCGCGTATCGGGGCTCGCGCCAACTAAATCCTTGTGGTCGAAATTCGAGTAAATGTGGCAAAGCTCGTGCGAGAACTGGTAGGCAAACTGCGTCCAATGCACGTCGCGCGCAGTAAGTTGAACCACGTAATAGCCCTCGCCCGAGCGCTCGTACAGCACGCGCGGCGCCCCCGCGCGCGGCACCACGCGCAGCGGCACTTGCGCCCGCTCGCGCGCGTCCACCGCGGCCGCCAGTACGCGCGCGGCAGACATGAGCACGATGCCAATTTCGCCCGGCGCGGCACTGCCCCAGTCGCCCGCGGCGACGGCAAGACGTATCGGTTCGGCCGCTTCAGACTGGTCTGCGGGCTGTTCGCGCTCCGCCACGGGCGGCCCGGTGAGCACTTTGGTCCGGCGCGGAATCGTGGCTGCCCCCTGCGACTCGGCCTGGGCGCAGGGCGGCAGCAGCGCGGCAAGTGCCAGCGACAGAACGACGGCGCATAGGCCGCGACGGGCTGAAGCGTTCGGCATGGCGTGTCCCGCATATAGTCAGGTTCAGGCGACGGATGGGCGCGCTTACTTTTTTCTGCGCGGTGGTTTCGCGCGCCCGGCCGGCTGCGGCATCTTGCGGGCGAGACGCCCGCACCCCGGAAAAGCACCGCGCCACAAAAACCGGCCGCCCGGCGAGAGCCGCATCGCTTCCGCTCAAGCTGGCGGAGTCAGGCAGGCCACCGCAGTCAAAGTATTGCAAATAGCCCGGACAGACCGGCTTCCGCATATTAATGCAGCGGGGCTGTTGGCGGCGGTGGATTTCCGTTGAAAATTGGCGACGAGAAGCGCTGGTCTGCATGGCTGTAAGCGCACAACTGCTGCGCTTACAGCCATGCCCAAGCATACCTTGGTCGTTGCCGTGTCAAGGGTTCGCTTCGCCGGATAAAGCCCGCCCTTGACACGGCAACGACCAAGCAAAACATGTGCCCGATTTTTTGCCGCCGCCGTATTTCGGCGGATTTTGACCGCCGCTGACAGGGGCAGCCCGCCGCGCCACAAACACCACGCACCGGAGGCGCGCGATGCGCGACAATGCGGGCGGACACGAGGGCAGAACGGCCGAACAGCACGTGCGAGGAGATTGCGATGAGCAAAAGGAAGGGACATAAATCCGAACCCGCCGCGGCCGAAAAAGCCCTGGCCGAAAAAGCGCTGGAACTGAGTATCGCGGCGCCGCAAGTGGTGGCGCACCGGGTAACGCGCATGCTCACGGCCGGCCCCATGCCGTCGGCGGAAGACCGCGAGGAATTTATGACCATGGGCAGCGAAAAGGTGGTGGCCTTTTCGGAAGGGTTTGCCGCCATGTGCGTGGAAGCCATGACGGTGCAAACCCAGGCGGCGCAATCTTTGCTGGACTTGCCCCTGTCCCACCCGGATGATTTGCACAAGGCCGTGGATGAAGCCGTGCGCAGCCACGCCGAAGGCGTGACCAAAGTGCTGGATGCCGGCTTGAGCCCGGTCCACGCCAAAGCCGTGAGCAACGCCAAGCGCCTGGCCCGCCACAAGAAGGGGTAAGTGCTGCTTTTGTACCAAGCTACGCGCGGGGTGGCGCTGGCGTAGTGCAATCTGCCGGCCGGCCAGGGAACGAATCAATAAGGCCCGAACAGCCACACCAGGAATAGCACCCACAGGACGAATGCTGCAGCCTGCACGGCGGGCGGCAGGCGCGAGCGCCTGGGCGCCGCTGCGGCGGCATCGACTTCTTTATCGACCGCAGATTCGGCGGCGGCACTGGTGGTGGACGTGGCCGTACCAGCCTGCACCGGAGCCGCTTGCACCGGCTGCGCGTTCTGCACGCGCCCCAGGCCGGCCGGCAGTTGCATGATTTTCGCCTCGTCGTAGCCTTGCCCCTGCATGCGTTCGAGCATGGAACGCAATAGCCGGTCCAGCGCCAGGTCCACATTCATGGGCTGCGGCCAGGGGGCCAGGGTCGCGGCAAGCAAAGGATGCGACAGGGCGGGATTTTCCAGCCCCAGTTTTTCGCGCAGTTTCAACATGAGTACCAGCGCAATCGGCAGGCCGCAAAATTCGCCGGCCGGCACCTGTTCGGTATGTTCCGTGCAGGCTGCTTCCAGCAAAGGTTTCAGATCGGCGGCTTCGAGCTGACACCAGCGCTCGCCCTGCAGCAATGCCTCAAGTTTCGCCGCTTTGGGGCCGGCCGGCAGCGGCGGCGCGGGCAGATCGAGAAATTGCGCGAATAGTGTAAAAATCGCCCTGCTGTCGGGCGCCATATTGCTGCGATAGGCCGCCCCCGATTGCCACAAGTCGCACAGCAGGCGCGCCAGGGCGTAGGCCGATTGTTCGCAGCCCGCCACCAGACCCAATGCGACATGCCGTATGTCGTCCGGCTGGAGGGCGAATTGGGCCGCATCCAGCCCGCGCGCGGCGGCTTGCTTCAAACGATGCAGGCCGATCATCAGGACGATGCGCATCAGCGCGTGGGCGCGGCGCGCCTGCGCCCAGTCCGGCGCCTGCCCGCGCGCGCGGGCACGCTCCACTTCGGCCAGATGCAGGCGCGCAAGGTCGCGCAATTCGAGATCCAGCCCCCATTCCCATTCCAGCGGAGCCGGCTGGCAATCCGGCTCGAAACCCGGATGGCCGGTCGCCAACATGATGGCGATGTGGTCCTCCGGCGCACCGTCGGCGACATAGGCGGACACGGCGTCGCGGCGCGCGTCTAGCGCCTGTTGGTCGGCGGCGGCGCGCGGCTGCGCCAGGGCGGCCCAGGTTTTTTCCCAGGCCTTGCGCGCTTCCTCGCGCTCCGGGCCGCGCCACAGATCGAGCAAGGCATCGGGCCACCAGCGCGCCGGCAGGACCATGACGCAGCCCGGATGGTCCTCACTTACCAGCACCGGTAACAAGCCGGCGCCGAGCTTGCCGCCGGGCAGGTGGCGGCGCTCGAAATACACCGAGGTAAATTGCAGCCCGCAGTGCGAAATGCTTTCCGGTACGGACAAGCCCATGGGGCGCGGCGACGGGTCATCGGCATGGCCGGCCAAAGTAAGTCCGCCTTCCGACGCGACGGCTGCAACCGGTTGCACCAATTCCGCGCGCAGCACGCGGGCGCGCGCCGCGGCGTCCTGCAATTCTTGCGCCGAGGCACGGCCGGCCGGATCGTAAATGACTTCGCCGGCCGCACCTTGGTCGCCGTGTTTGTGCAAGGCGCGGTCCGCCTCCACCACATGTCCCCACACCACGCGGCCTTGGCGCAGCAAGGCCGGCATGGCCACGAACGCAGCCATCAGCGGATCGCGCGGCATCCACTCCGGCAAGCGCATTTTCGGGTAGGCGAAATCGGCCGGCGGCAGCGCGGCGACAAGCACGGCGATGTCCAGATCGGCAAGCCGTATGTCCGCGAGCGGGTGCGGGTCACTGTCCGGCGACGCCGTCCGGTTGCCATCATTGGCGGCTTTCTGTTCCAGCGCGGCGGCTTGCTGGCGGACGCGCATGGCCAGATTTTCCGGCTCGTTCTCGTCCGCGAAACTGGCGGCCCACAGACCCGGCGGCATGAAACTATCGATGCCGGCGAAAAATCCGGCTTCCAGCAAGGCCAGGTCCTCACGCCGGCCGGAGGACTCCAGCACGCGCGCCTGATGCAGCGCGAACCCGCCGGGCAGGTGGGCAGCACGATAGGGCACGCCGATCACGGCGCGCGCCGGCGGATCGTAGCTGTGTGCTTCGAGCAGCAGCGCGTCACAGCGAAACCGCGGCAAATTGAGCACACCAGGGTATGCAAGCACGCCGGCGCGCTGTTTGGCGTCGGCTGCGCCGAGCCGGGCGCGGCAGGCGGCGAGAGGATCCCCGCCACCTGCCGCCGCGCCATCCAGAATGATGCGCGCGCCGTCCTGTGCTTCCAGCGCCAGCAGCGGCTCGGCCGGTGCGCCGGCTTCCAGGCTCATGCGGCAGCACATTGCGAAATGCGCGCCGGCCAGGCTGCCAAGCCGATAAAGCGCAGACGTGCGCGCATCGGCCGCGGACGTGGACATCGCAGCCCCCGACGCGGGCGGACGCAATAGCGGCAATTGCGCGCTGCGCTGCATGGCTTCGCTGGCCGCCGCGAGTACGCCGCGCTCGCCTGGGGTTTCGAACAATAGTTCCAGCAGAATGGCGAGCGGCCGAAAATGCCCCGCGCAGCGGCCGCGTTCCCAGAAGGTACAGATGATGGAGGACGAATAGTGCGCCGGCAGCGCGGCGATTTCCGCGGCCGACAACACGCCGCGCAATTCGTCGCGATAGAACCAGCGCACCGCCTGCAGGCGATAGCGCGCCACCGCGGTGCCGATATAGAAACACAGCAGGAATACGAAATTGCGGTTCGGCACCTGCTGCAGGAAGGCGCGGAATTCCGGCGCCGACTGTTGCCGTATGCGGCGCAAAAGGTGGTCGATGCGCTCCAGGCTGTCGGCCGAATAATCCAGATTGGCCTCACCCAGTGCACTGCGAAACGCCAGCCCATCGGGCAAATCTTCCCCGGCATGGAAACGCCGCAGCCAGGACGCGGCTAGTTCTGTGGCAGACATGAATCGACGCCCCGACGCATGAAAGGTATACGTTGCCGCAAATTATAGCCGCAGAGGGGTCCGACGTATGCAACGGTGCCAAGCCACCGGCCAGGCGGAGGATGAGGGCGGCAGATTCCGCGCGGCGCCGGCGCGCCGCCCTCCTCCAGGCTTGCGGCGACGCGTTACCGAGTTGCGTTTAATTAACGGCGACAGAAATTGGCGCCTCATCCACCCGCTGACACAGCAGCCAGGCCCGTAAAGGCCCGTAGGGCGGATAAGCGCAGCGCAATCCGCCGTATGTGGACATTCAAGCTCCCCACGCGCCCGACTCCGCCGCGGGCTTATCGAGCCCACGCCCCCAAAGCGCGAGCCCCAAAGCGGCGCAACATTCAGCCGCGTATGGCAATTCAACCGCCCCATACGGCAGATCATCCCCGCCAAGGCCGCATGAAGCCCCCTGGATGTAGGGCGGATAAGCGCAGCGCAATCCGCCGTATGTGGACATTCAAGCTCCCCACGCGCCCGATCCCGCGGCGGGCTTATCGAGCACCGTAGGTGCGGATAAGGGAAGCGCAATTCGCCGTATGTGGACATTCAAGCTCCCCACGCGCCCGATTCCGCCGCGGGCTTATCGAGCACCGTAGGTGCGGATAAGTGAAGCGCAATCCGCCGTATGCAAGCGTTCAACCCACCAGGCGCCCGGCCCCGCCGCAAACTTATCGAGCCGACGCCCCCCCAAGTTAATTTCCCAAACCGGCGCATCATTCAGCCGTGTGTGGCAATTCAACCGCCCCATACGGCGGATTGCGCTTCGCTTATCCGCCCTACGCCGGGACGCCGCGAATCCACGCTCCTGCCAAAAATTCGGGCGTGCAAACTTACCTCAGTGCAACGCTGGCGCGCTTCCAGAGGGCATCTTGCCAGCGCTGGAACACGGCCAGCCCAGCAGGTTCGGGCGCCTGGTGCTGTACGGCCAGCGTAGCCGTATCGAGCACTTCGAAACTGCGGCGATATTTGCCTTCGCTGCGCGCTTCGCGCGCGATCAGCATTTGCGACCCATTGGGCGCCCAGCCGGCGAATTCGATATAACCCAGTCCCGGGTCGCCCGCGGTTGGAGGCAGTACGTCCACCGCCCATGCCCCGTCGCGCATTCTGAACACCCATAATTCGCGCCAGCCGTCCAGCGGTTGTACGGCCAGCGCCAGCGCGCTACCACGCTTATCCACCGCGGCGGAGGCGGTCCACACCATGCCATAGGTGCAGCGTGCCAGCAGTGGTTTAGTCACGTCGTGCTCGACATCAAGCAGCGCCACGCAGGTTTCGCCCGGCTGTCCTTTAGTGGTCACAACGGATAGCCGTGTCGGCGCCGCGGCGGGCGGCAGGGCGGCCCAGCGCACGGCATTCGCGCGCATCGCGGCGTCGTTATAATCCGGTAAATATTCGTCCGGCAGTTCGCTCTTTGCAACCGAGGCCAGTTCCCCCAGCGCACGCTCCGCCGCTGCCGCAGCGCTCGCGTCACCGCTGCGCGCACGCGCAAAAGCGACGCTGCTCCACACCGAAGCGCGGCGCAATAACAAGCGGTTTTTCAACCAGGGCGGGAGACTATCGGTAGCGACGCGATCCAGCAATTCGGCGCGCTGCTCGTTCAGACGCGCGCGTTCCTGCAAACTGATGGCGTGATCGGTGCATTCGGCGCGCGTCAGTGCCAGTGCTGCCGTGGCGCGCCGCTCCAAGCGCGGGTCCGCCGCCAGCACGCGCTGGAAGGCGTCGCCGGTGTAACAAATATGCATGCGGCCGCCCTGTTCGTAACTTTTGAATGCGATGCCCAGATATGCCGCCGCTTCGAGTTGCTCGGTCGCCGCGGCCTCGCCGGGTTTGCCCGCTGCCAGGCCTAGCGAGGCGCGCCGCGCCAGGCGTTCGGCCAGCGTGCCCAGCGCGTCGAAAGCGTCCAGCCCGTCCACGCCCTTCAGTTGTTCTGCCGGTGCTGCCTGGATCCAGGCAGCGGCGTATGCCAGCCCCAGCGCTTCGGCGCCAGGCTGGTCGCGCAGGTGGCGCAGTACCTCCAGCAGGGCAGGCGCTGCGTCGTTACTCAGTTGCATGCGGTGCAGGCGATCGGCACGGATATAACCCGCGCGCTCGCGTCGATGGTCATATACCTGCAGATAGTTCATGCGTTCGCCACGAATTTCGACGACGTCGCCGGCCGTGAGCAAGGCCTGTTGCTGCGCCCCGTCGCGCGGCCCGGCGCGTAGCGCGGTGTGGTCCAGATTCACGATGGCGATCGGATAGTCCGCGCCGGCCGCCTGGGCGTTGGCGATTCCGGCAGCGGCGACCAGCGCGGCGAGCAGTTTGCGAGCCATGATCAGCGCTCCTCCGGCGCGTCCGCCGGCTCGGCGGCCGGCAGCGAGGTCCGTGCCGCCGGCATACCGCCATTGCCGTGCAGCAAGGCGGCACTGATGATGCGGCCGTCGGTGGAAGGCGGCGCCACGATCACCTGAATTTTGTCCGACAGCTTTTCCGCCAGCGTGCGCTCCACCAGCAACGGGTGGCGCATCAAGGCGGCGCCTTCACGCTCCATCTGATCGGTGCTCACCTTGGCCATGCGCTCGGCGCGATATACCTCGGCGTCGGCCAGTTTCTGCCGCGCCTCGGCTTCGCCCTGAGCTTCGATACGGCGTGCCGCTGCGGCGGCTTCGGCGTTCTTGATGCGCGCCACCTTTTCCGCTTCGGCCTCGAGCTGGCGCTGTTCGATCTGGCGCTGTTTGAACGGCAGCACGTGTTTCATGGCTTCTTCCTGCGCCTTGGCGGCGATCACCTGTTCATTGGCCTGGGCGGCGGCGGCGGTTTCGCGGCGCACGCGGTCCGCCTCGGCCTCCAGTTCGGTTTCGCGCACCCGTTTGGCTTTCAGTTCCAGCGTGTATTGCAGCTTTTGCGTGGCCATTTCTTCCGCCAGCATGTCTTCCATGCTGCGTTTGTATTCCCGCGGCAGGTCGACCTTGCCAATCAGCACACTGCGCAGCAGGATGCCGTCGGTGGCGAGGCGGGATTTCAGCTCCGCCTCCACCGCCTGCTGAATGTCGGCGCGTTTGGTGGAAAAGATTTCCTTCACGGTATAGCGCGAAAACACCTTGTAAATCACGCTCTGCAGGGCCGGCTGGACGACGCCGGTTTCCAGGTTGGGCGGCAGGCTGGTGGCGTTTTGCGCAATCCTGGCCGGGTCCAGCGCATAGCGCACCGACAGATCGACGCCCAGCGACAGACCTTCGCTGGACTGCAGCGGCGCCGGGCCGTCGGCACTGGCGATTTCGGATGGCCGGTAATTGCGGTCGCGCAGCGAAAACGTGGAGAAGGCGTGCAGCCCCGGCAGCACCAGCACATTGCCTTCGCGCCATTCGCTGAGGCTACCGTCCAGGGTGTTGATGCGCACACCCAGTTCACCAGCCCCTACCGTCTGCATGGGCGGATGGCGCACGAATTGATAGCCGGCCGCGGCGATGACGGCGCCGCCCAGCAGCAGCGCCAGCAGGCGCGGGTTGAACGTAATGGGCTGCCGAGCCGCCGCTGGCGCGGGCGCAATTTCCGTATCGCCAGCCTCGGTTTGCGGGCGGCGCGCGAAGGCATTGCGAATTGCCGCGGCGATCTGGTTGAGCTTTTGCAACATGGTGGCTTCCTTTCCTGACTGGTTGGATTCGGGCGGAAGCCGTGCTGTGCGCCGCTTCCGTACTGCCCATTTTTGCCATTGCGCCCGGAAGCAACAATGCGGTATGCGGGGCTTTGTGCTCACGCGTGCGGAAGCCCGCTTCCGGGCGCGGAAGAAAAACTCACAGCGGTAGCGGCCCGCCGGTCCGATAATGCCGAGCGACAGGTACACGGAGCGCGCCATGACCAAAGTGGCATTGATCGAAGACGACCATCCCACCAGCAGGCAACTCGCCGGCTGGATACACGCGGCGCGCCCCGAAGTGCGCATAGACCAGTGGTTCAGCCGCGACGACGCCGAAGCCGCGCTGGCGCGCGAGCATTACGACATGGTGGTGCTCGACATCGAATTGGGGCGCGAGCGCAATGCCGGCGTGGCGCTCATCAACGCCATCAACAAAAATAAACAGGGCACGCCGGTGCTGGTGGTGTCGGCCATGCCGGCGGCCATTTACCGCGGCATCATGAAAGCGCTGGACGCCTGGGATTACCTGCAGAAAACCACCTTCAGCGAGGCCGATTTCATCGACACCTTTCTCGAAATGCTGCGCGCCGCGCGCCAGCGTCAGTCGGAACACATGGAACCGGCGGCCGCCGAAGAACTGTTGCTGGACCCGCTCTGGCAGCGCACCCCCACCTGGCGCGGAGAGCGCATCAATCTGCCGCTCACCGCACAGCGCATCCTGGCCGCGCTGTATCAGAAACAAGGGGAAGTGGTTTCTTACGAACAACTATTCGAGGTCGTCAAAAGCGGCCGCAACCGCGATAACGTGCGCAAGCACGTAAGCAGCATACGCGACGCCTTCCGCGACATAGACCCGGATTTCGACGCCATCGAAAACGTACCGATGCGCGGCTTTCGCTGGGTGGGCACTGGCCGCGCGCGCGGGCGATGAAATTTCCCGGCTTCGAACTGCCGGCACTGAGCGTGCCGCGCCTGCCGCTCGCGGCATTCCGCGGCCGCCTCATATTCCGTGGCGCCTTCTGCCTGTTGGTGCTGGCCACACTGGCCCTGGCGGCAGCCCTGCTGCAGGAAGAAAAGCAGCGCAGTTATCAGAACTATCGGCAGAGCTTTTCGAAAACCGAGGCGGAAATTCTGGCGCGCCTGCGCCATCCGGCCGGCCAGCTTGCCCTGCTCAACCCCGGCTCGGGCGGCACCGCGGACGGTGTGCGCCCGCTGCTGCTGCCCTATGGCGCGATCGATTTCGACGACCAGTACAAAGCCCAGCAGGCCGTGGAACTGGCCGGCTGTTCGGTGCGTTATGCCGGTGGCGGCGCGCTGTGCGCGGCGGTGGGCAACAACCCCTATGCCGGCGGCTTCATCTACCTGGTCGGCAGTTTCGTGAGCGGCCCGCTCGCCAGCCACTCGCCGGGGCAACTCGATCTGGAAGGTGTGCATCGCGTAAACATAGAACTTGCCATGCGCGGCACCACGGAAAGCTGGATCGCGCCTTACGAAGCGCTGCCCGAGCGCGGCACCGGGTCGCGCGGGCGGCTGGCCGGCTATGCCGGCAGCAGCACAGAACTAAGCAGCGGCGTGCGCCCGGTGCGCGACTTTCGCGGCTGGCTGTGGAGCGGCGAATGCGCCGACGCGGACGATCACGAGCCCGATTGTGCGCGCCGCATGCATTTTTCCGTGCGTCTGCCGGTCGATGCATTCCGCATCGCCGTGCTGCAAAAGCCGCGCCCGCTCTGGCCGCCGCCCGACCTCGATCAGATGCGCGTCAGCGTGAAGGTGTATGCGCCGGCGCGCGACGAGCCGATATTCGACAGCAGCTCAGCCGACGCCACGCCGCCGCCGGCGCTGGCGGATTTCGCACGCGACCTGCTGCCGGGCGAAACGCTGGCCATACGCAAGGCCGGCCGCGACGGGCCGGACCTGTTCCGCCGCACGGCGGCCGATGCGGGCGCCGAGCCGGCATCGCCCTGGCTGATGGATTTGGTGCGTGCGCTGCCGGTGGCGGACTATGCGAGTTCGATTACGGCGCACGATCTGGTAACCACCGCGGCGGGCAATTTCGACATCCGGCTGGAAGGCGACGCACGCGGCGTGGAGCGCGGCCTGGCCGCGGTGGCGACGCGCATGTCCTGGTTCGTGGGCGCCATGCTGGCCGCGATAGTCACCGCCTGGCTGGTGATAGAACTATGGCTGGTGCGGCGCATCACGGCACTGACCAGGCGCGCCGCGGCGGTGTCCTACAACATGCAGGACGCCCAGGTGGAACGCCGTCTGGGCGAACTGGACGTATCGGACCTGCGCGGCCGCGACGAAATAGGCATATTGGCCGGCGGATTGGCCGACCTCTTGCAGCGCGTCAAGGAAGGCATGCGCCGCGAGCACATACGGGCCGTCCAGGAGCGCGACATGTGGCATGCCGTCGGCCACGAAATCATGTCGCCGCTGCAATCCCTTATGGTGCTGCATGCCGACGAAGGCGACCCGTCGCGCCGTTACGTCGCGCGCATGCAGCAGGCAGTGCGCGTGCTGTATGGCACGGCCTCGCCCAGCGAAGCGCTGGCGGCGGCGGATTTACAGGCCGAACCGCTGGATCTGGACGATTTTTTGCGCCAGGTGGCCGCCAATGCGCACTTTGCCGGCATAGAGGGCGTACGTTTTACACCCCTGGGCCGGCCCGTCATGGTGCGCGCCGACGAATATTCGCTCGAAGACGCCGTAACCCACCTGCTGCGCAACGCCGACCGCTATCGCCACGCCGGCACGCCCATAGTCCTGGGCCTGGCCGTCACGGCCGACGACGCCACGGTGAGTGTGCATAACAGCGGCCCGCACATAGACGCCAGCTTGATCGAGCGCATATTCGACTATGGCGTATCTGAGGCGGCCGCCGGCAGCAATGGCGAGCGGCGCGGCCAGGGCTTGTTCGTCGCCAAAACCTACCTCGCAAAAATGGGCGGCACGATATCGGCGGCGAATGCCGAGGACGGGGTGATATTCAGATTGGGTTTGCCGCGGGCAAACTGACTTGCGCCTGCTGACGCCAACAATTCTCGCGTTCGCATCGGCCGCCGCAACGGTGTCGTTCCGCTGGCACGCCACAGCGCCCGATTTTGCCCGTGCAACATCGAGTTTGGTCGTGGCGGGCAATTCCACGTGGCGTGAGTGATTCCCGGCGCAAATCCGGCGTCGCAATCAAATCCTGCCCGCATGCCAGCAACGCGGCCTGTCGCGGCCCGGCAGTCCTGCCCAGCCAATAACAAAACGGGCGCCACCCGGGCGCCCGTTCAACTGACTACAGGTGCGAGCGGCTTAGGCGCGCGAGCGACGGCGAGCACCGGCGAATGCAAGGCCGCCAGCGGCCAGAAGCCCCAAGGATACCGGCTCAGGCACCGGCGTGCCGGTCTGATTGACGCTTACGTCGTCCAGGCCCCAAAAAGAGGGATCCTGCCGAAATTCGAACGAAATCGTGGTCGTTGCAGCCGTCGCCACCAAATCCGCGGTGAATTGCGTCATGCCGAAACCGCCACTATTGGAGAATGACGGCGCCGGCGTTGCGCCCCCCCAATGCCAGGCAAATGAAGTGGTGGTACCGCCCCCGTTCGACAGCCAGAACTCGATATGGTAGGTGGCGCCCGGCGTCGTGGCGAGCGTCTGGGAAATACCGCCGGTGGAACCTACGGGGCCGAAAAACGCGCCATCGATCCCGCTGTGGACGTAAAAGCTGCTGGTGGTTACACCGGTAAAGCCAGTGTTGCCGAACTGCGTCCAGCCGGAAAGATCGCCGGTTTCGAAACCGCCGTTGGTGACGAGTTCGGCATTGGCCTGACTGGCGACCAAGGCAATGGCGCAAGCGGCGGCAAGCTTGCCAAGACGGCGTGCGAACGGTGTGATTTCTTGTTTGGTTTGCATGATTTTGTCCTATGACAATCAGAAAATAAATCGCGCGGTAAAGAGCGGCACTAGCAATCTGTAACGCCGGGTGGAAAACCACTTGGCAAGCTTGATGCTGTACCGGCCATCACCTTGCCTACGGCATATCAACTGCACGCGAATGTCCTAGCAACAACCATACCAAACATCACAACGTATTGATTTGACGATATATTTAACACAATTTACCAAGAACGAGCATGCGAATGTAAAGTTTACCGACACCCCGACATTATGCCGAACAACTCGGCGTCAGCGCTGCTGCGGACCAAAGGAAATCATGAACTAACCGGCATTTGCCAAGCAGGGGTTATTCCCCGTTTAGAGCAGAATTGCGGTACTTGCGGCGGGGTTCAGGGGTTTCGGATGCGCCTTGATTTGCGCGTAACTCGAAACGGCCAGGCACCCGATCGTGCTGCCCGCATTGCCCGTCCTGCAGTGGCAGGCGGGACAGCATGGCGTCACGCGCCGGCGCGGGCCGCCGGCGCCGCGGAGCGCCGAACAAAAGGGGACTCGGAAACGGGTAAAGATGAAACCGGTTTTTTCGGCAGCGAACTTCGATGCGTCAATCGGCCAAGGCAGCAAACACCGTCGCCGTGCACTCGCCAAACCCTATCGGCCGGAAGCCTTCGCGCGCACAGCGTCCGTGCAGCGTAATGCTGTCACCATCGTGCAGGAAGGTGCGCGTTTCACCGTTGCTGAGCCGTATCGCGCGTTTGCCGCCTGCGCTCAGTTCAAGCAGCGAACCGGCCTGATCGGGGGCGGGGCCGGACAGCGTGCCGGTGGCGATCAAATCTCCGCTCATCAATGCGCAGCCATTGACCGTGTGGTGAGCGACCAACTGGGCGATGGTCCAGTAGGCCGCATCGGCGAAATTGGAGTGGCTGATGCGCTCGGGCGCGTTGCCGGCGGCGCGCATGGCCTGAGTCTGCAGCCGCACTTCCAGATCGATAGCGAAGGCGCCGCGCGCGCGGTTGGCGGCACCCTCCAGATAGGGCAAGGGCTGCGGATCGTCCGCGGGACGCTGCCAGGGCCGGCGGAACGGCGCCAGCGCTTCCAGCGTGACGATCCAGGGCGACACCGTGCTGACAAAATTTTTCGCCAGGAAAGGTCCGAGCGGCTGGTATTCCCAGGCCTGCAGGTCGCGCGCGCTCCAGTCGTTGAATAGTGCGAAGCCGAATATGTGCTCTTCGGCCTGGTCTAGCCTTATGGCTTGCCCGCGTGGATTGGGCCGCCCGACGAATACCCCCAGTTCCAGCTCAAAATCCAGCCGCTGGCTGGGGCCGAAGCGCGGCGCCACGTCCTCCTCGCCCTTGTACTGTCCGCACGGGCGCGGGAAACCATGGCCGCTTGCTTCTATGGTGGACGCCCGGCCGTGATAGCCAATCGGCACCCACTTGTAATTGGGCAACAGCGGATTGTCCGGCCGGAACAGCCGGCCCACCGCCGTGGCGTGGTATATGCCGGCATAAAAATCGGTGTAGTCGCCGATGCGGCACGGCAGCCCCATGCGTGCGCGACCCATGGGCACGAGCGCCTCGCGCCAGCGCGCCTCGTCCGCGCTGGCGCGCGTAAGCCCTTCCGCCAACAGGAACCGCATGTTTGCGCGCGCGGCGAGGTCCAGTTCCATGAGCCGGTTCATGTCGGCATGATCGACCAGGCCGGCGCGGCGCAAATCCAGTATCTGGTCGCCTATCGCAACGCCCAGGCGCCAGTCGGTGTCGCCGGCTGCGCGGTAACGGCCGTAAGGCAAATTCTGGATCGGAAATTCGCAGCCCGCGACATTGGCCGAATCAACCCAACTCATGCGGGCCGGGTCATGCGTCGCGTCGATACCCGATTCGGCGCTCATGATTTCAGCTCGCGTTCGTGCAGGAAGGCCGCATGGGGCGGCGCGCGCCGGGTTTGGCTCCAGTCCTCCAGCATTTTCCACTTCACTTCGTCCAGGCGGCGCAGCATGTTTTGTTCCTCGGGATCGGGGCATGCCAGTTCGAGCCGGTGGCCGTTCGGATCGAAAAAGTAAATCGAGTGAAACGCGCCGTGGTCTATCACGCCCAGCACCTCCACGCCATGGGCCTCCAGGTGGGCCTTGTATTCCAGCAGCGTGGCGCGGTCGCGCACGCGGAAGGCGATATGTTGCACCCAGTCCGGCGTATTCGGGTCGCGCCCCATGGGCGGCTTGGTCGGCAGTTCGAAAAACGCCAGCACGTTGCCGCCGCCGGCGTCCAGAAATACGTGCATGTAAGGATCGGGCTGTTTGGTCGACGGCACGCGGTCCTCCGCGATCGCCAGCACGAATCCCATATTGAGCATGCGGCCGTACCACTCGACGGTTTCGCGGGCATCCCTGCAGCGGTAGGCAACGTGGTGTATGCGGTCGATGGCGAGCGTCATGTCAGGCCTCCTGATGCAGCGTGCCGCGGCGTATCTGGTCGCGCTCCAGACTGTCGAACAGCGCCTTGAAATTGCCTTCACCAAAGCCCTGATCGTTCTTGCGCTGGATAAATTCGAAAAACACCGGCCCCAGCACGGTTTCGCTGAATAGTTGCAGCAACAGGCGCGGCTCGTCGCCGCGCGTCGAGCCATCCAGCAATATGCCGCGCGCCTTGAGTGCGGCCACCGGCTCGCCGTGGCCGGGCAGGCGCTCGTCCAGCATTTCGTAATAGACGTCGTTGGGCGCCGGCATGAGCGGCACGCCTGCCGCCCGCAAAGCATCCACGCTGGCGCACAGATCGTCGCTCAGCAGCGCGATGTGCTGTATGCCTTCGCCATTGAATTGCATGAGGAATTCCTCGATTTGCCCGCTGCCGCCGCGGCCCGCTTCTTCATTGAGCGGAATGCGGATAAGTCCGTCCGGCGCGGTCATGGCGCGGCTGGTAAGCGCCGTATATTCGCCCTTGATGTCGAAATGGCGGATTTCCCGGAAATTGAATATGTGCTCGTAAAAATGGCCCCAGAACGCCATGCGGCCGCGGTACACGTTGTGCGTAAGGTGGTCTATCACGCGCAAACCGTGGCCGCGCGGATGCCGCTCGGCGCCGGGCAGAAATGCGAAATCGATGTCGTAGATGGCTTTGCCGTCTTCATAACGGTCTATCAGATACAGCGGTGCGCCGCCTATGCCCTTGATGGCCGGCAGTTTAAGTTCCATGGGGCCGGTCGGCACATCCACCGGCTGCGCGCCCAGGTCCAGCGCGCGCTGGTAGGCGCGGTGCGAATCTTTCACACGAAACGCCATGGCACAGGCGCTCGGGCCGTGCTCGGCCGCGAAATAGCCGGCCAGACTTTTCGGCTCGCGATTCACGATGAAATTGATGTCGCCCTGGCGGTACAACACCACGTCCTTGCTGCGGTGGCGCGCCACCAGCGCAAAACCCAGCTTTTCGAACAGAGGCTCCAGCAGCCCCGGCACGGGCGATGCGAATTCGACAAATTCAAAACCCATAAGTCCCATCGGGTTGTCGAACAGGTCAGGCATGGAGTGCTCCCAGTTATTGGCGTTGACCAGCCGTATGGCGATTCGATCACGCAAGCCGCGCCGCTGGCCGTGGGGTTTGCACGCGCGGCCCGGCGCAGGCCCTGGGAATATTATGATTTGGCAGGCCCGCGCGCCGGCAGGCACGCGCTCACGGAACGCCGAGAAATCGCCCGGCACGGCCACCGTGAGGACGCCGAACGAAATGACATGCGGGAATTCCCGCTGCTCGGATTTTTGTCGCAGCGCGACGCGAGTTACCCATGATTGCACCCGCGCGCCAAAGCCGAATCGCTCACACGCACACCGTCTTTTCTTGCGGGCCGATATCCACCTCGTCGCAGTTGTTGCCCGGTCCCAGACGGTCGGCGACCAGAAAATCGCCGGCTTCCAGCGCCAGCAGCGGGTGATGCCACACGCCGCGGCGGAAATTGACACCCTGGCGGCCGTCGCTGATAAAAGCGCGCGCCGAGGCGGTGTCGGGGCCGTCAGCCACGACCACGACGAAGCGCTGGCCGGCCAGCGGCACAAAGGCTTGAGAGCCCAGCGGATGGCGCTCCAGCGTGTGCAGGCGGCAAGGCAGGGCCTGCGCGTCGGCGCGGAATATCGATAGTGCCAGGCGGCCGCCGGCGTCGCACTCGATCTGCGCCAGATCGGTAAAGCGCTGGCTGCTGCCGGCGTTGATGGCATAGCTGTCGCGGCCGGCGCATTCGATCACCTGCCCATAGGGCGCGAAGGCGGCGGCGGTGAGCGGTTCGGCGCACAGCATGGTCGCGGCGCTGCTCATGCCGGCTCCCCCCACAGCCGCAGGCGCGACACCCCGCCGTCCGGATGCAGGTTCAGCCGCACATGGCTCACCACGCCCAGCGCCGCGACCGCATCCGTGATGACATGCACGTGGTCGGCCTGCATGCGGGTTTCTTCCAGCAAGGTGGGCCAGAACTGCGCCTGGCTTACCAGTGCCCGTTTGCCGAGGCCGGGGGCGTAAGCCGCCTGTATTGAGCAGCGGTCGGGGAAATTGCCCTTGAAATGCGCCGTATCCAGCTCGATGCGGCGCACCGTGCCGGCATGGCCCAGCGCCACGATGCACCAGTCGAAACCGGGTTCGCGCCGGCGCCGGGTTTCCCAGCCGTCGCCCATGTCCACGCCGCGCCCGGGCAGCAGCATATTGCCGACCACGCCGAAATGCTGGTCGTTCCAGGCGATGGGATAAGCACCGTTGAGCGCGGCGGCAAGATTCACCAGGCCGTCGGTGCAGGCTTCCGGCTCGCCCGCGGGGCGGCCGTACACGCGCAGCCGGGCCACGCCGCCATCGGGCAGAATGTTGAGCCGCAAGTGGCTGAACACGGCCGCACCGCTATCCAGCGGAATCAGGTGATGACTGTTGCCGGAGAGCGGCGTCGGCGCCAGGAGCGGCTCCCAACTCGCGCCATCCATGGGATTGCGGCCGGCCCGGCAAGCGTCCAGCGATGCGCCCGGCGGGTAATTGCCGGTAAAAAAGCTGGTGTCGATATCCACCCCGGCCAGGCGGCCCGCGCGCGCCAGGCGCACGATGCACCAGTCGTGACCAGCGCTGCGCTTGCGGCGCGATTCCCAACCGTCCATCCATTTGCCGTTGGCGTCGTACTTGCCCGGCACGAATACCGCCGGCTGCGCTTGCAACATGCGCGCCATGGGCGCGAAAAAGTCATCCGAACAGGCGATGGCTTCGGCGCCCAGGCGCGCATCCGCCAGATTGATCTGTTGATCGGCCCAATTCGGCAACTCGGCGGCGGGGGCAGTGAGGATGGCTGAATTTTCCATTAGTGCGCGCTTAGTTGATCGAACCTATGAATCCGGCAAGTTCCGGCGTCTGCGGATTGGCAAACAGGGTTTGCGGGTCGCCGCTTTCGTGTATGCGCCCCTGGTACATGAATACCAGTTTATCGCCGACTTCGCGGGCGAAGCGCATTTCGTGCGTCACCATGATGAGCGTCATGCCCTCGGCGGCCAGATTTTTGACCACCGCCAGCACCTCGTTCACCAGTTCCGGGTCCAATGCCGAAGTAATTTCGTCGCACAGCAGCACGCGCGGCTGCATTGCGAGCGCGCGGGCGATGGCGACGCGCTGCTGCTGGCCGCCCGAAAGCTGGTCCGGATAGGCATCGAACTTTTCCTGCAGGCCGACCTTGAGCAACATGGATTTGGCCAGATCGCGCGCGGCGTCATCGCCCATCTTGCGCACGATGCGCGTGGCCAGCATCACGTTCTGCCCGGCCGTGAGGTGCGGGAACAGATTGAACTGCTGGAAAATCATGCCCACTTTCATGCGCAGCGCGCGCAGGTCGGTGCCCTGCGGCCGGATGTGTTCACCATCCACTTCTATGGACCCGTCGTCGAAACTTTCCAGCCCGTTGATGGTGCGCAGCAAGGTGCTTTTGCCGGAACCGCTGCGACCGATCAGCGCGATCACCTGGCCTTCTTCGATATCCAGGTCGATTCCACGCAACACGTGATTGCTGCCGAAATGTTTGTGCAGCGCCTCAATGCGCACGAGAGCCATGAATTTTCCTTTCCAACATGCGGGAATAAGCAGATAGCGGGTAGCACAGGGCAAAATAGCCCAGCGCCACCAGGCCGAATACCAGGAAGGGCTGGAAGGTGGCATTGGCCAGCATCGATCCGGTTTTCGTCAGTTCCACGAAGCCGATGATGGATGTGACGGCAGTACCCTTTACCACCTGCACCGAAAAGCCCACAGTCGGGGCGATGGCGATGCGCAACGCCTGCGGCAGAATGACATGACGCATTTGTTCGACATGGGACATGGCCAGACTGGCCGATGCTTCCCACTGGCCTTTGGGGATCGCCTCCACGCAGCCGCGCCATATTTCG
Organism: Rhodocyclaceae bacterium; assembly: GCA_016791105.1. GTDB lineage: Bacteria > Pseudomonadota > Gammaproteobacteria > Burkholderiales > Rhodocyclaceae > JAEUNM01. The sequence continues at coordinate 59,936 of JAEUNM010000037.1, forward strand.
CCCAGGTAGGCGCTGGTGAATAGCGTAAGGCCCAACGCCGCCGCCAGCCAGGGCGGAATTTCCAGACCGATCAGGCTGCTGCCGAAAAAGATGATGAATAACTGCATGAGCAGCGGCGTGCCCTGAAACACCTCGATGTAAGCCTGTGCCAGCCGGCGCGGCAGAGGGTTGCGGGCAATGCGCGCGAACAGTACGGCCAGGCCGGCAAGGCCGCCCAGCACGAAAGCCGTTAAAGACAGGCCCAGGGTCCATGCCGCACCGCCCAGCAGGTTGCGGACGATATCGCTTAGTTCGATGTCACTCATTTGCTTCTCCGGCCGAGCAGGCGCTGTCCGGTCAGCGCAAGCACCTGGCGCACACCTACGGCGAGCAGGAAATACATGGCCGTAACCACGAAATAGGTTTCAAAGGCGCGGAAATTGCGCGACTGAATAAAGTTGGCGGCAAAGGTCAATTCTTCAGCGGCGATTTGCGAGCACACCGAAGTGCCCAGCATCACGATTACCACCTGGCTGCAAATGGCCGGCCACACTTTGGCCAGCGCCGGCGGCAGCACGACATGGAAAAAGATTTGCCGCCGCGTCATGGCCAGCGACTGTGCCGCTTCGATCTGCCCGCGCGGCGTCGCCTCTATGCCGGCCCGGATAATTTCCGTGCTGTAGGCGCCGAGGTTGATCACCACCGCAAGAATCGCCGCTTGCCATTCGTCCATCTGCACTCCGAGCGAAGGCAGCCCGAAAAAGATGAAAAACAACTGGACCAGAAACGGCGTGTTGCGTATCAGTTCCACATACACCGCAAAAATGCGGTCGAAAGGCGCGAGGCGCCAGGCGCGGCTCACCGCGCCGGCGGTGCCCAGCACCAACCCCGCCACCGCGCCTATGCCGGTGAGCATGAGCGTGCGGCCGGTGCCCGCCAGCAGCGCCTCGCGGTACTCGAGCACCGCGGAAAAATCGAAAGCGTAAGCCATGGTGTACTCCGGCGCCGCGCAGGCGCGGCGCCTGCGGACGGGTTACAGATCGGCGGGCAGCGGCGCTTGCAGCCAGTGTTGGGAAACCTGGTTCAGTTCGCCACTGGCTTTAAGCTTGGCGATCACCGCGTTCACCTTGCCCAGCAGGGCGGCCTCGCCCTTATTTACGCCGACGTAACAGGGCGAGTTCTTGATCAGAAATTTCGTTTCCAGACGGCGCAGTTTGCTGCGCTCATTCACCGCTGCAGCGACCACATTGCCAGTGGCGACCAGTTGCACCTGGCCGGACAGGTAGGCGGAAATGGTGGCGTTGTTGTCTTCGAAGCGCTTGATGTTGGCGGTGGGCGGGGCCAGCTTGCTGAATTCCAGATCTTCCACCGAGCCGCGCGTGACGCCTACCACCTTGCCGGCCGTGTCGGCGGCGGTTTTAACAGCAGCATCGCCGGGCCCGAATACGCCGTTGAAAAAGGGCGCGTAGGCGCTGGAAAAGTCGATCACCTTTTCCCGGTCCGGGTTTTTACCCAGGCTGGAAATCACCAGGTCGGCCTTGCCGGTGGTCAGATACGGGATGCGATTGGTGCTGGTGACCGGAATCAGTTCCACCTTTAGTTTCATTTCACGGCCGATCAGATTCGCCACGTCGATATCATAGCCGCGCGGCTTGAGGTCCGGGCCAACGGTGCCGAAAGGCGGAAAATCCTGCGGTACCGCGATGCGCAGCACACCGCTCTTTTCCGCGCTGGACAGCGCGTCGGCCTGCGCCGCGCCCACGCCACCCGCGAGCAGCACGGCGGCGAACAATGTTTTCAGGAAGTGACGTTTATGCATGGCGTTAGCTCCGGGTTGAGTGGCAAATCAGGGTTGGGTGAAACGAATGCCGACACGGCCGGCAGCGGATAAGAGGTGCTGTTCCATAGCCTTGCGCGCGGCTTTGGCATTGCCGGCCGCAACTGCCGCAAGGATGGCGTTGTGTTCGTCCGCCGGCTGCCAAATCTGGCTGCGGTCGGCAAACGGCAGGCGCAGGCTGTGCGCAAGCTGGGCCTGGAATTGCTGCGTAATGGCAGCCAGCGCGGGGTTGCCGGATTGTTCGGCCAGCATCAGGTGGAAGCGCAAGTCGCATTCCGCCGCGCTGACCAGATCGCTGGCCGTCAGCGCCTGCTGCATTTCCGCCATGCACAGGCGCAGCGCGGCGATTCCGGCGTCCTCGCGCCGGCGCGCCGCAAGCGCCGCATTGGCAGGCTCGATCACGAAACGCATCTGGAAAATCGCATCCGCCGCCATCGCATTGGGGCCGGCGGGCAATTCAGCGGCCGCGGCCGGCGTGCCCGCGGTCACGAACACCCCCTTGCCGGGGAAAGAGCGCAACAGCCCCAAAGCCTCCAGCATGGAAATCGCTTCGCGCAGCGACGCGCGGCTCACGCCCAGGCTTTCCGACAATTCCCTCTGGCCGGGCAGCGCGCTGCGCGCAGGGTAATGCCCGTCGAGAATTCGACGTTGCAAAGTTTGTGCGGCAATGCTGGATACGCTGGGCATGGCTAACAGTTCATACCGGTCTGACCAGTTTGGGATGATAGCGAGTTTCGTGCCAATTTGGAAGAGCACGGCTTTTCTCGCCCAAGCATCGGATTTATAGTGGATTTCTAGTTATCTGCGGGGCTGCTCGCGGCGCTGGTCGGGCACAGCAGTGGGGCGTGAGGGCTTGCGTCCGATGAGTATTGGTGCATCGCCGATGCGACACGCCCGCCTCTGCAACCCGCGCGGGCGGCCGGTACGGCGGCGGCACACAGGCACCCAGGCGAGATAGAGGCCGGCGCCGTACCTACCATTGGTGTCTCCTGAAAAACGCGGGTTGCAGACGCCGCAAACGAACACACCGTGCACTACGTGTCGCACTGCAAGCTACGGGGGAACATAAGTCGAGCGTGGCCGCTTTGCGTAGGTTGGGGTGAGCCTGCGAACCCCAACAATCCGCGCCGCTCGGTCGGTGCACTGATGCCTCTGTTTCGCCTGTCGCCCAAGACCACACGCAGGCGCTCGTCGCTTTCTGTTAATGAATTCGTGGTCTGTCCCCTATTACCGTCCGTCCCCTATTACCGTCCCCTATTACCGTCCCCTATTACCGTCCCCTATTACCCTCTATTACCCTCAGGCACCCAGGCGAGATAGAGGCTGGCGCCGTACCTACCATTGGTGTCTCCTGAAAAACGCGGGTTGCAGACGCCGCAAACGAACACACCGTGCACTACGTGTCGTACTGCAAGCTACGGGGGAACATAAGTCGAGCGTGGCCGCTTTGCGTAGCTTTGCGTAGGTTGGGGTGAGCCTGCGAACCCCAACAATCCGCGCCGCTCGGTCGGTGCACTGATGCCCCTGTTTCGCCTGTCGCCCAAGACCACACGCAGGCGCTCGTCCCTTTCTGTTAATGAATTCGTGGTCTGTCCCCTATTACCCTCCATCCACCTTCATTCCTGGTCGACATCGATAGTTCCTTTCTCCCTCAATGAGCCGCCCAACGTCTGCGTTCAGGCGCGCAGCGAAGCGGAGTCGCCTGGAACGCACAGTTAGGGAACGAAGTTAAATATGCGGAATTGTTGGGATTCACTGGCGCTCATCCCAACCTACGGCTTTAATCCCGGTTTGAGGAATTTTCATCACTCTCACAGCACATAGCGAGAGGAACGCATATAGGTAAGGTAATTACCTCAAAAGCAGCGCCCGCTAAAATCATAGCAGCGCAGTCATCAATAATAAAAAACCCAGCTTGCCGATGCTTACGTCGCAATTCTATTCTTTTCTTGAGGGAGATATTGATGCTAGATGTGCCTTTTGCAGCAGTAGCACATTCATTAAAGCGTTTTCTTAGCAGGATCATTCCCTGCATAAACCCATTTTCGCTAATTACCTTGATGCCATAATTGGAACAAGAAAGACCTCCATGAACGTGAGCATGTGCACAGTGCCACCCTTTATAGGGCGAAATATATTGTTGATATGTGCGTATCAATGCTAAACAGAGTCGCTTCATGTAGTTGTCTTTCGAGTGTATTTAAAGGGTTTGTCTGAACAAATTAACACTGTTCTGCGGTCAAAAAGCCTAATCGGGATAGGGAGAAGCCTCGCGGCGCCCCCCTCCCACACCACCGTGCGTACGGATCACGTACACGGCGGTTCCATGGAAATGGTTGTCAATCACGCTGCCAGGCTCGGCAGCCCCAAACTGCTGAAGTACTGCA
>JAEUNM010000042.1 GCA_016791105.1 Rhodocyclaceae bacterium
GTGCAGCATGAAGCGCGGCACCGGTACCCAGGGCTGCAGCTTGGGCGCATCGAGCGAACCGCGGGCCACCGCCAGGCGCAGGGCCGGGAATGGACCGCGCAACTGCCAGCCGGCGGGAAAGCGGTCCGGCGATCCGACCAGGCGCTCGATTTCAGCGTTATCCGCGCCACTTTCCAGGTCCAGCGGCGGATCCGCCCCATGCAGCAGGCGCGCCCGCAGCATGCCTTGAAAAGCACGCGGCGAAGGCGGAAATTGCGACTCTATGCGGTGCGCTTCGCCCGCCGTGGACGAACGCGGCGGTCCGAATACCAGGGCTTCGCTGGATTCGATCAGAAATTCCGCGGTTCCGGCCATTACTGATCCCCCTCGTCATCTGCGCCGCTTTCGCCGCGCCCGAGCTGGCGGCATAGCAACAGACCGTCGGTGTAGCGGCCTTCATCGCCGCAGGCCAGGTCGATTCCTTGCTGCCAGATGCTCAGCGCGGCCGCAAAAATTTCCTCGCTTCCATCGCCCTCCAGACATTGCCGCAGCAGTCCGCCGAGCAACATTTTGTGCGCTTGCGCATGCGCGTCCGCGCTCTGGTTTTGCTCGGCGACGCGCTCCAGCGCGCAACGCGCGGTCAAGGCCAACTCGCGCAGCTTGTAAGGCAGGCGGCCGGGCAGCCGGCCCTCGCCAAACGCCTGGGCAAGCAATTTGAGGTTACGCTGCGCGTCGATTGCGCCGGCCTCGCCACTACTCCACGGCAGCGCAAAGCGCGTCTTTTCGCCGCCGCGCGACGCATGGCCCAGGGCCAGCCCGCGGCGGCCGCGCCATGCCACGTGAGGCGGCGCCTCGTTGTCTCGATATGGTTCTTTTGCCAGGTCGAGCAGCTCGCGCGAACGCCGCAGCAGCACGGACAGCGGCGTTTTGTAATGCGCGATGGCAATACCGGCGGAAAGGCTGGCCGCCCGACCCAGCATGGGCAGCAGGCGCCCGTCCACGCGCATCGAATCGGGCAACAGCGCGGCATCGGCGGGGTGCGCGGCGACACGCTGCCCGTCCCGGCACAGCCGTATGGCGCTGTCGCCCCCTTCGCCCGGCAGCGGAATTACGAAGCGGCCGCGCGCCGCGGTCTGGTCGTAAGTTCCTTGCCAGTCGCGGCGGCGCCATGCCCATTGATCGAGGTCCTTGGGCGCGCCCGTATCGACCACCCAGGCGGCACTAAATAGTTGCTGCAGGCGCGCCGTCAGATCCAGTGCTTCGTCCGCCGGCACGATGCACAACAGATCGTCGCCGCCGGCATAAATGAGCCGGCCGGAAAATTCCCGCTCCACCACCCAGGGCACGATGCAATGGCTGAATTGA
>JAEUNM010000084.1 GCA_016791105.1 Rhodocyclaceae bacterium
CTGGCGTCGGCCCGGCATGCCGGGCCGACGCCAGCACCACCGCGTCTGGCCGGCGAACTGGGGCTCGCCCCGCGCACCCTGCAGCGCTGCTGCGCGTGGTGGCGCGGCCGCTTTGCGCACACCGCGTGGTGGCAGGACGCCCGTGCGCGCTTTATGCCCCCCGTGGTGAACGAGCATCTGCCGGCGAGCCTGCTCGAGCGCTTTACCGGCGCGCCCGCCGAGGCGCTGTTGCGTCTGCTGCTATTCCTCCGTCCGCTGTCCGTGGGGCGCCCGATCATGCTGCGGGAGGGCCGCTAAGCACCCGCAGAAGATGCGCATAGCCGTCCCGGGCGAGGCCGCCTAGCCTGGACTCCTGAGCGCCGGCCTTCGCCGGCGCCGCTACCGGGAGACTGGCTTGAACACGATTTCCGATCCGCCGCGCCGTGATCGATGGGCACGGCTGCGCTTCTCCGTCATCGGCCCGCTGCTCGCGGCCCCGCCCGCCGCGGGCGAACTGCGCGCCCAGCTGGCGGCCCTGGCCGCCAAGACCTGGCGCCACCCTTTGAGCGGCCGGGACGTGCGCTTTGGCCTCTCGACGATCGAGCGCTGGTACTACGCCGGCCGCGCCGCCCCCGATCCCGTGGCCGCCTTGCGCGACCGGCGCCGCGCCGATCGCGGCGCGTTTCCCAGCCTCGCACCGGCGGCCATCGAGCGGCTCAGCGCGCAGTACCGCGCGCATCCGGGCTGGACCGTGCAACTGCACGTCGATAACCTGCGCGTCGTGCTCGCCGGCACCGATACGGCGCTGCCGTCCTACCAGACGGTGCGTCGCTACCTCAGGGCGCGCGGCATGCTGCGCCAGGCGCCGCCCAAGCGCGACAGCGCAGGGGCTCTGGCCGCGCGCGACCGGCTCGACGCCTGCGAAGTGCGCAGCTTCGAGATGGACCACGTCGGCGCCCTATGGCACCTCGACTTCGATCACGGCTCGCGCAAGGTCCTCACCGCAGCGGGCATCTGGGTCAAGCCGATGCTGCTGGGCGTGATCGACGACTATTCGCGCCTGGTGTGCCATTTGCAGTGGTATCTGGACGAGTCGGCCCACAGTCTGGTGCATGGCCTGTCCCAGGCGTTCATGAAGCGTGGCCTGCCGCGCGCGCTGATGACGGACAACGGCGCCGCCATGCTCGCGGCCGAGGTGGGCTCGGGGCTGGCGGAGCTGGGCATCGTGCATCGCACCACCTTGCCGTATTCGCCTTATCAGAACGCCAAGCAGGAGTCCTTCTGGGCGCGCGTCGAGACGCGCCTGATGGCCATGCTCGAAGGCGAGCCGACGCTCACGCTCGCCTTGCTCAACCAGGCCACGCAGGCCTGGGTCGAGCAGTCCTATCACCGCACCGAGCACTCGGAGTTGAAGAGCACGCCCCTGGCGCGTTTCCTGGCTGGGCCCAATGTGAGCCGCACGTGCCCGCCGCCCGCCGTCCTGGCCGACGCCTTCCGCATCGAGGTGGCGCGCCGCCAGCGCCGCTCCGACGGCACCGTGAGCCTGGAGTGGCGCCGCTTCGAGATTCCCGCCCGCTATCGCGCGCTCGCCGTGGTCCATCTGCGCTATGCCCGCTGGGACCTTGCCCGCGTGGATTTGGTCGAGCCGCAGCGCGGCAGTGTGCTCGCGCCCCTGGCGCCACTGGACAAGTCGGCCAACGCCGACGCGCGCCGCCGCCGGCTCGATGTGCCCGCTGCGGCCCAGGCGCTCAGCACGCCCGCGGCGCCCGCAGGCATGGCGCCGCTGCTGCGCCAACTGCTCGCCGATTACGCCGCCAGCGGCCTGCCGCCCGCTTATCTGCCCAGCCCCTCCGCAGACCCCTCACCCGATGGCCCCGCTCAGGATCGCCCATGAACCACAAATTGCTCGCCCTGTACGGGCTCAAATGGAACCCCTTCTCGCCCGAACTGCCCACCGAGGCGCTGTTCGTGCCCCCGCGGCTGGAGCACTTCTGCTGGCGCATCGAACAGGCTCTGGTGGCCGAGGGCGGCTTCGCACTGATCCACGGCGAGCCCGGCACCGGCAAGAGCGTGGCGCTGCGCCTGCTCGCCCAGCGCCTCACGCGCCTGCCCGATGTTGCCGTCGGAGTGATCAACCACCCGCAAAGCGGCGTCGGGGATTTCTACCGCGAGATGGGGGACATCTTTGCCGTGCCGCTGCGGCCCCACAACCGCTGGGGCGGCTTCAAGTCGCTGCGCGAGCGGTGGGTCGCCCATCTGGAATCGACCCGGCGCCGCCCGGTGCTGTTGATCGACGAGGCGCAGGAGATGGCCCCCAGCGTGCTCTCGGAGCTGCGCCTGCTCGCCAGTGCCCGCTTCGATTCTCAGCCCTTGTTATGCGTGGTGCTCGCCGGCGATGCGCGTCTGCTCGACAAGCTGCGGCGCGAGGAACTGCTTCCCCTGGGCTCGCGCATTCGCACCCGGCTCGCCACCGAACCGGCCAGTTGCGACGAACTGCTCGCCTGCCTCGAGCATCTGCTCGCCGGCGCCGGCCACGCCGCTCTCATGACGCCCCAACTCGCCCGCACCCTGTGCGAGCACGCCGCCGGCAATTTCCGCATCCTCACCACCATGGCCGCCGAGTTGCTCGCCGCCGCCGCTCAGCGCGATCTCGCCCAACTCGACGAAAAGCTCTATCTCGAGGTGTTCGCCCCGCCTGCACCGGCGGCCCGACGCCGCGCTCTCACCCGCTCACTTGCCTGGAGAACCTCATGCGCTTCGATATCCCACCCCTCGTCCTGTCTCTACCGGCCCTCTCCGATGAGGCCGCTGCTGTGCTGCTCGATTCCTTCCATCAGTTTGTCGACGCCTTCGAGTCCTGCTATTTCGCTAAGATCCATCGGTACTATCAAAACCAGCGCCGCGAATGTTGCGAGTTCCAGCAACACTGTAACCAGCTCGATCTGTTCCCCGACACCGACGATCCCCCGTTCTGAACCACCTGCCTTCCTTACGCCAAGGCCGCCGGCTATCACAGCCGGCGGCCTTGGCGTATCCAAATCCCGCGGCTATCGACCATCACATTGCGTGATCAGTACAACATCAAGTTGCGTGAGTACACTCATCACGGCAGAGCAGGAAAGCCTTCAGGCCGCTCGACCGAATGCAATCACACTGCGACATAACGGATGTGTCTTGCATCCAGCCGGGCTGAGTGCTGGTGGGTAGGCCTGGGGGCAAACCATGTCATGGACGGGGCGAGTTCTACCGGAGCGTTGGGTGCGGCGTACAGCACGGTGAAACATTTCAGTTGCGCATCGCCATTCCCCTGCGCGCACCCTTGCGTCACGAACCTCTCGATAGGGGGCAGATTGGTCGGTACATTGGCGATTTGTTCGGATGTCACTCCGTCGATCGCGCCGTCCACAGCGCCCATACCGTATTGCAAGCCCTGCTCGGCCGAACCCCAGCCGTTCATGGCTCCGTGTAGGCGGCGGTGAATTTCCGTTGATAATTGGCGACGAAAAGCGCTGGTCTGCATGGCTGTACGCGCACAACTGCTGCGCTTACAGCCATTCCCAAGCATACCTTGGTCGTTGCCGTGTCAAGGGTTCGCTTCGCCGGGCTAAAGCCCGCCCTTGACACGGCAACGACCAAGCAAAACATGCGCCCGATTTTTTGCCGCCGCCGTATTTCGGCGGATTTTGACCGCCGCTGACACCCCGTTGATGGTGATACTTGGGTACGCGCTCAGGGTCAGGACCTGGCCGTGCCAGGTGACCGCGTCCTTGATAGAAATTTCGCCGTTGCCGGCCGTGCCGGTGCTCAACCTGAGGTCGCAGCAGGTCGCTGCGCCGCGGCTGGTCTGGGCCGTGACGTTGCCGCTCGCAAGCGCGGTCGAAAGAGCCGCGCCGGTAATGTTCCCGGCCCTCGCCGCGATGGTGAAATCGTTGGGGCGCCTAACCAGGATCCATCCTGGCCGGCCGGCGCCTTGGTGTTGGTCACGGCGCCAACGCCCACTTACAGGCACGCGCCGCTGGTTTTGAGGAAACCGCCGTTTCCACCCGCTGGGGCCAAGACATCCAGCGTGCCCGCCACGCGCACCGAGCCTCTGTCAACGCCGCGCAATTCGATTACACCGCCCTGGTCGCATACCGCTTGCGCGCGAATCGTGCGGCTGTTGCTCACCACGGTGTCGAGCACGCTGCCCCTCGCCCGCGCGCTCACAATGAAGCGGCTGGCCGCCTGGATCAGGCCGCCGCTCTCGTCGAGTGTCTGCACCGCCGCCCCGTTCACCTGGAAGGTCAACCGAGTGTCGCCGTCCTGCGTGAGATCGGCGTTGCTATTAACACCGCGGGCAGTGATGCCGCCGGGGCTGGTGATTGATCCCGTATTGGCAGCCTTGCTTCCGATGAAGGCCACATACCCGCGCGGCAGGCAGGGGCTGTTTTTGCGCTGCATACCGCGGCCGCGTTGGTGCCGCCGAAGCGTTAGCGGCCGTTCAGGAAATCCGCGTCGCCGATATCCAGCGCAGCGGCGACCGTGCCTGCCACGGTAACAATCCACAGCCCCTGCCGGGGGCCCCATTCTGCTTTGACACTACCCCGCGGAAATTGCAAGAGGCCACACACCAGTCCAAAAGGGCAAACGGAGGGTGTCTGGGGGTACGGCATGTTGCAACTAATACTCTAACTGGAGAAGCCTGAGTGATCCATATCTGCCAAGAATTGACCCGGGCCTAATGGGATTGATTGAAGGCGGCACAAGTTCCGGCGCGCCATCGCGTTGCGCGCTCCTAATCTCCGACACGTAGTTGCCCACCCTTGCCCAAGCCACCTTTTACGGTTTGGGTTTTATAATTGCGCACGGCACGTACCATCTGATTGTACGAATCCATGAAAGCTGCCGTTAATACCTTCCCTTCCGGGGTGTTGGTAAATCCGCCGGCACCGCCAAACCCGCCGCCGCCGAACATTCCCCCAAACAGGTTAAAGTCAAAATTTTTGGCGTTTCCTACCGCCGCCGAGATTTGTACTCCGGAGCGGTTGTCGATCAGCAACAGGGTGGTCGCGGCTTCGTTTTGCCGTACGCCACCGCTGATCGATCCAAAAACAGGCCCTAACAGGCCCCCAATTGCTGCTCCCGCCCCGCCGGTTCCTTTTTGCGCGAACTGGATGCTGGGACTCATGGTGAAATCGGCTGCCACAATCTGTCCGCGGCCGAATTTGCTTCCCGCCCGCATTTCGCCCGACTTTTCGAGGTCGCGCTCCACCTTCATGTTTTCCATCGTGCGGCCGCGCTCGACCACCACAAAGCAATTGGATTGCTGAATGAGCATGCGTAGCACCGGCGTCGTACTGCCCAAGTTCGGGTAATGGGCGGCGTAGACGCTCCACCATGGTGCGGCCTGATCTTCCTGCACCGCCAGCGTACCCAGGGATGCGCTGCAGCGCTCAAGCTGGGTGTTGGCCCCCTCGGCGGTCGAACCGCCGGCCCCGCCGGTCGCAACCATGCCCGAGGCTCCGCCCATCGTAGGCATGCTTTCGCATCCGCTCAGGGCTATCAGGCTGGCCGCGAAAGTTAGCGTCAAGAGGCCCGGCTGCGTAGCATTCTTCCCTAATTGCACAATATTCTCCCTTGTCGCACGGACGGTGATAATGACAGATGGTTAACCATTTGGGCTCGTTGCGGGCAGAGTGACAAATTCAGAACGACCGGACGCCGCCCGCTACGATCTGAGGACAACTGACCAGCGGGTAGGCTATCAGACCCGTGCTTCATGGGTAACCCCTGAAAGGGTAGGTACTCAGGTACTTGCGGTTATCTTTCCAACCGTACCAATGTACATAGGGGATCTGCGCGGCGAGGTGGTGTCGATACGCAGCTTAAGAAGGGTGCTGTCAATTGATGTGTATATACTAGGGTATTGGCGGCGGTGAATTTCCGTTGAAAATTGGCAACGAAAAGCGCTGGTCTGCATGGCTGTAAGCGCACACCTGCTGCGCTTACAGCCATGCCCAAGCATACCTTGGTCGTTGCCGTGTCAAGGGTTCGCTTCGCCGGGCTAAAGCCCGCCCTTGACACGGCAACGACGAAGCAAAACATGTGCCCGATTTTTTGCCGCCGCCGTATTTCGGCGGATTTTGACCGCCGCTGACATACTATGGATCACGCCCGCAGCAGCTGGGGTTGTCCTCCCGGCGTCACCGTAGTCTTCCGGAAGTCAGTGTGCGTTTGATGTGGCGTTTCCACCCTGGGCGGCGTAACTTGCGCGCGTTCCGACAGGGCTCCAGCAAAAACCAAAAGACAAGCACCATGCTCAAATTCCCGATACCGGAACGCTTCGCCCCGGCGCAAGAAAGTGCGTACCAAAACACCGTGCAAGTGAAGCTGTTTTCACAAGTGCGAAGTTCCATCGTGGCTGCGGTAGGCCTGTCCGTGATTTTCATCGTCCTGGATATCATCGACATCGATACCGCGCCTGACTTATGGAAGATTAGACTGGTGTTCGTGTTCGGTGGATTTGCTCTGTTGTGGTATCTCTATGCCATGCCGGAACACGCAAGGCGATACTTCGAGCGGGTACGTGTGGGGCTGGCTGGCTACGCGGCAATCGGCACGCTTATTCTTGAAGCGGGTTTGGTTCAGGCCAAGGCCGAACACGGAGTTTCGGTCGATTTTGTGTACGCAGAGTTGATTCCGTCCAAGGAATTGGTTTTTATTTTTGTGTTTGCGCCGCTTGCAACCCCTCTGCTTCCCGCTACGGTAATTTGCCTGGTTAGCTCTATCTTGTTCTTTGTTCTGGGATGGCATTTTGGTGTATCCGCTGCGCTACTGGTCGAATCGATGTTCGACTGTTTGGCGATCATCTTCATGGGCGCCTTGTTCAGCCGCCAGTATGAAATATTCTCTCGCCGCGAGTTTTTGCAGCTTCAGCGGGTGGACGAACAGCGCCTTGCCGCAGAACGCCTGGCACAGGAGCGGATTCGCTTTATTCGAGATGCCAGCCATAATCTTAGCCAGCCGGTGCAGGCCTTGCTTGCCCACAATTTGGCTTTGGAGGTCGAATTGAATCGCTTAGGTGCCAGCGCACAGCCGGTGATGGCAAGCGCAAGAGCGCTATTTTCATCCGCCTGCGAGCTCGGTGAATCCTTCCAGCAAATCCTGACTCTTTCCAGGCTACAGGATCGCGCGGCGTGGCCGGGCGTCACGGACACGCCCATCCATCCCATTCTGGAAAAGCTCCTGGTGCAATATGCGCCACTGGCCTCTACCAGGAATATTGCCTTGCACGTCAGAGCGACGCCGCTCTGGGGAATGAGCGATGCAAGTTTTTTGTGGCAAGTCATTGGCAACCTGATTGACAATGCCGTCAAGTACACGCCCCAGGGGTGGGTTCTGGTAAGCGCGAGGAAGGTCGGGGGGCGGATTAAGATTCACGTGGTGGATACCGGCATCGGCATTGCTGACAAGCACCGGGAGGACATATTCAAGGAGTTTCACCGTCTGGAAAACCGCCTCGCCGTCAATGGTTCCGGGATCGGGCTGGCATCGGTGAGGAAAATGCTGGAACACCTCCCGGGCCATGAAATACGATTGTTTTCCCGGGAAGGCAAGGGCTCGCATTTTTGCGTCAGCCTCCCGGTTTCGGGCGAGGGCAGCCCGGTTGAATCTGCGCACGATCCCAAACCCACGGCCGGCGCCAGTGCGGGCAAGGTGGTGCTACTGGTGGATGACAATCGACCCGTGCTGGAGTCTCTGGGCAAAGCATTATCGCTGCAGGGGCACGAAGTCCTGAAAGCAGGCTCCGCGACCGAAACCCGGCTGGTGCTGGAAGGGCATCGCAACACGCCGGATATCGTGGTTACGGATTGGCAACTGGCGGACGGCGAAACCGCGGAAGACGTGGTGCGCTACGTGCAAGAGCTGGTCGGGGCAATACCGATCATCGTGCTTTCGGGGGAGTTGCGGACCGTGGACAGCCTTACTCTGTTTGGCCGGGAGTGCCTGTTACTGAAGAAGCCGATCGACCCCAACGGACTTGCGCAAAGCATCAATCGCCTGACAGCCAGCCCCGCCTGACCAATTCGACGATCAGACCCGCGCGGTTGGAAACCCCAAATTCGTCGAATATCGCCCGCACATAGTTTTTGATGGTCTGTACCGCCAGCCCGAGTTCCGCGGCCATGTCCTTGTATGATTTGCCGCTGACCAGCAGGGGCAGCAGCCGCCGCAGGGTCGGCGTGAGGCGCGTATTTTCCAGTTGGGCTTTGAGCTTTTCGGTGGAGACGCCGCGCCTGCTGCGGTGGGCCAGCAATGAGGGCAGATACGGCGGGCCGGCAAGAACCGCCTTGAGCCCCTCGGCAAACTCCTCGCGCGCGCCCTTCGGGATGAAGCCCATCGCGCCTTTATTGAGGCAGTCCATGACCAAATCCCGGTCATATTCCCGGCCGGTGTGCATTACCACGCACAGGGATTCAAACTCTTTTTTGAGCCGGAGCAGGGCGCTTATGCCGTCATTGGGCTTGCCGGGAAAGCCGATGTCCAGCAGCACCAGGTCCATGGGGTGCCGGTGGGTGAGACCTATGGCGTCCTCGCAATTTCTGGCCTCGAAAACCTGCACGGACTGATAAACCGCCTGCAGCCAGGCGGCGGCGCCGCTTCGAAGCAAATCATGGTCATCCACGAGCAATACGTTCATCGAAAGGCTTTTCGGTTGGCTTATAACGAAGATTTCGCTCTTGCGCCGATCGTGGTGGTCTGCGGGTCGAACCCAGCGCATAAGTGTTTTTGAATCGTAAACCTGGCCGTGTTTTGGTAGGGTTCCTTTAGGGAATTTCGCGGGGTGCACAGCATTGCTAATCGTCACGAGTGGCGAGGCTATTATCTTACACGACTGTGGGAGAGCACACGGTGTAGTGCGTGCATATTCCCACAAACTGACCGGCTGTAACGAAGAATGTGGCCGCGGCGGAAGTACTGATTCGGGGGGTTAAAACTCCAGCCTGATCGCTTACGATGGCACGTTGGGGGGCCAGTGGCGACGGTGTGCTCGTCCCGGTACCGGTGGCAATACTCCTATGCAGGTGCGGCAGGATCGAGGGCCGGGCTTCGCCCGCGCGGCGCATGGGGCCGTGCTGTCGGGGCCTTGTGCCGCGCCCGGGCTCACCCGGCGCCGCCATGTATACAAACCGCCCGGACTGCCTTTGATCGTGGCCGTGCCGCTAGCGCTGGCCTTCACGCCGATATTTTTTATCTCCATCCCGATACTGGTAAGGAGAGGTTGCCGCGCACGGTCGGTCTGTCGTAGGTGGTGGACGATCGGCCTTGATGCCAATGGAAGGCTGCGGGTCGATGTGCCGGACGCGGTCAGCACACCACTGGCGCACGGTGCGCCAGCGTTCACACCTGAAACGGCGCGTTTGTCGCTCCATTTTCTCGCAGCCAGTGTTCGGCCCAGGCCAGAGCGCGGTCGAGATTTGCCGCCGCGGCGGCGGAGAGGCCGTCGCCAAGTTCGAAGCCAATACCGTGTATGGCCAGCAGCCAGGCCGGCGGAGGGTCGCTGCCGAGCACTTGGCGATAAACCTGCAGCACGGACTGCGGCGACATCGTGTGGGTCGTGAAGCTGGCGTCGCGCGCGGGGGTGATGGTGTGCGCGTGAAAGCCGGCGGCGAGCGCTGCCGGTTCCTGCGGTTGAGCGCCGGCCAGTGCTGCGTCAACGAACAGCACGCGGCGGCGGCCGGCCAGGTCGAGCGCGTGTTCCACCTGCAACTGGAAGTCGGTCAGGCATTCCACCCCGGGCAGGCGTAGCGCTTCGATGCGCTCGCAGAACAGGGGGCCCAGCGCGTCGTCGCCGCGGCTGGGGTTGCCCCATCCGAATACCAGCGTGGGCGCGGTTTGGACTGCGGGCGGCACGCTAGCCTGGAATGGATGCGGCGCTCAGAGCGCGATGCCGCCGGCCGGCGCCGGCGGGCGCCGGATTGTGTGTTCGTGGTCGCGCAGCACGTAATCGAGGGTATTGCCGTCGGCATCGGCCAGCAGCACTTCCAGCGGCATTTGTCCGAGCGCGTGGGTGGCGCAGGAAAGGCAGGGATCGTAGGCGCGAATCGCGACTTCGATGTGGTTGAGCAGGCCTTCGGTAATTTCGCGGCCGTCCAGGTACTGTTTGGCTACTTCGCGCACGGCGGTATTCATGGCCTGATTATTGTGCGTGGTCGATACGATCAGATTGGCCATCGTGACGAGGTCGTTATCGCCGACACGATAGTGGTGTATTAGTGTACCGCGCGGGGCTTCGATGACGCCCACGCCTTCGCGGCGGCGCTCGCCCTGCACAGTCAGTTCGCGGCCTTCGAGATCGTCGTCGGCCAGAATGCGCTCTATCGATTCGGCCGCGAACAGCATTTCCACCATGCGCGCCCAGTGGTAGCCCAGGGTGCCGGCGAACGGCTTGCCGCCGGCGTGGTCGCAAAATTCGCGCCGTTCCGCCTCGGCGTGCGGCGTCGGGATATAGTCGCAATTCTGGATGCGCGCGAGCGGCCCCACCTTGTACCAACCCAATTGCGGGCCAAGCGCGGTGAGGTAAGGAAATTTCATGTAGCTCCAGGGCTTTACTTCTTCGGTGAGCAAAGTTTCGTAGCCCTGATAGTCGGCCTGATCCAGCACTATGTTGCCGTCCGCATCGCGCACGCGCAGCGCGCCGTGGTATAGGTCGAGCGCGCCGTCCGGCGCCACCAGGCCCATGATGTTGCTGCGGAAGGCGCCAAAACCGTCGTACAGCGCGCGGTTGTGCAGGTGCAGGCGTTTGATCAGTTCCACCGCTTCGCGGCACCACAGTACGATTTGTTCAATTTCGCCGCGCATGGCCGCGCGATCTTCCGCACTGAGCGATTTATTGACGCCGCCCGGCACCGAGCCGGTACCGTGCACGCGCTTGCCGGCCGTATGGCGTATCACTTCCTGGCCGTATTTGCGCAGCAGCACGCCTTTTTTGGCGATGTCCGGATGATCGGCGATCACGCCTACGATATTGCGGCGCGCCACTTCGGAATCGAATCCGAACAATAAATCCGGTGAGGACAGGTGGAAAAAATGCAGTGCGTGCGATTGCAATATTTGCCCATAGTGCATGAGCCGGCGCATTTTTTCGGCGCTGGGCGTCAGTTGCCGGGCGCCCACGATGAGGTCCATGGCCTTGGAGGCGGCGAGATGGTGCGATACCGGACATATGCCGCACAAACGCTGCACCATGACGGGAATTTCCCAGTACGGCCGGCCCTGCGCGATGCGCTCGAAGCCGCGAAATTCGACGATGTGCAGGCGTACTTGATGCACGCGGTTCTGCGCGTCCAGCAGCAGCGTGACTTTGCCGTGCCCTTCCACACGCGACACGGGGTCTATGGCCACGCGCTGCAGCGGCTGATCGGAAGGTAAGGCAGTTTCCAGTTCGAAGCCCATAAGTTTGTCCTGCGCTATGCTTAGTCGTACTGAATCAGCCCGTGGCGCAGGCTGGGCGTGCGGCCGGCGAGCAGATCGGTGAGCAATTTCCAGAACGCATCGGCCGGCGGCGGGCAGCCCGGCAGGAAATAGTCGATCTTGACCACTTCGTGTATCGGATGCACCTGGTTCAAAGGCAGCGGCAGTTCCGGGTCATTGGGAATCATGGCGCCTTTGGCCAGCCCCGGCCGGCTGTGATAGACCTCTTCGAGTATGTCCGCCACGTCCAGGGGGTTGCGCAGCGCAGGCAGGCCGCCGGTGATGGCGCAGGCGCCCACCGCAACCAGGGTGCGGCAGTGGTCGCGAAATTCGCGTAGTACATGCACGTTTTCGGAATTGCACACGCCGCCTTCCACCAGCCCGATGTCGCAGGGGCCGCAGGTTTTGATGTCGGTGAGCGGCGAGCGGTCGAATTCCACGCGCTCTATCAGTTCCAGGATGCGCTCGTCTATGTCCAGAAAAGACATATGGCACCCGAAACAGCCTGCCAGGGATACCGTGGCGACCTTGAGTTTTTTGCTCATGGTCTTTCCCCCTGCGCGGGCGGTGGGCTAGGCTGCGCCTCGGCACTGATGGGTGCGGCGTCGTAGCGGCGGCTGCCTATGGGGATAGCAAATCCGACCCGCTTTTTCAGGATGACGCCCACCGGACAGACCGATGCGGCGCGGTCGCTGACGGCGAAATTGCTGTCCGCAAGCCGGCCGGATGCGCTATTGACGATGAGGTGCGAGCGTATGCCGCGCCCGGCCAGTGCGAATATCTGTTTGCCATCGACGTCGCGACTCGCGCGCACGCATAGTTCGCACTGGATGCAGCGGTTGAAATCAAGCATCACGTCGGGATGCGATGCGTCGACCGGACGGTCCGGAAAAAAATGGTCGAAGTGAAAATTTGCCATGCCCAATTCGTAGGCCGTGGCCTGCAGCGTGCAGTTCCCGCTCTTTTCGCAGGAGGGGCAAAAGTGGTTGCCTTCCACGAACAGCATGTTGAGCAGGCGGCGGCGGTGGTCGTCCATTTCGGGCGTGCGGTTTTCCACCTGCATGCCGGGGCGGGCTTCGAACGTACAGGCCGCCACGGTACGGCCGTCGGCCTTCACCACGCAAATTTTGCAGGAACCGTGCGGTGCGAAGTCGGGGTGCCAGCACAGGTGCGGAATGTAGCGGCCGGCCGCCTGCGCAGCCTGCATGACGGTTTGGCCTGGACGGCAGGGGATGTCCTCGCCATCGAGTTTGAAATGGCTGGGCTCGCTCATGGCTGGTGCTCGTTGGTCAGATGGGCGGCGGGGTCGTCGCGGCCGGTCATGCGGCGCGCGCGCGACAGGGCCGCGTCCAGATCGAATGCCGGCTCGAAATGCAGCGATTCGATGCGGCGGTCGTAGCTGGGGCGGAATTTGCGCAAGGTATCGAAAATCGGATTGGCCGCGGTCTGCCCCAGGCCGCAATGGCTGGTCGCCTGCATGAGGCGGTGCATGCGGAATATTTGTTCGAGGTCGTCGCGCGAGCCGTGGCCGGCGGCGATCTTGTCCATGAAGCGTGCGTTGATGGCGGTGCCGACGCGGCAGGGCGTGCAGAAGCCGCAGGATTCGTGCGCGAAAAAATGCGCGAAATTACGTGCCACCTCGAACATGTCGCGCGTTTCGTCGAACACCATGAAGGCGCCGGCGCTGGGCACGTCTTCGAAGGCAATGCGGCGTTCGAATTCGTCCGGCGCCAGCAGGACGCCGGAGGGTCCGGATACCTGTACCGCCAGCGTGCGCTGCGCGCCGCAATCTTCCAGCACCTGCTGCACGCTCACGCCGAAGGGGTATTCGTAAATGCCCGGGTGCGCGCAGTCGCCCGACACCGAGAGGATTTTGCTGCCGGTCGATACTTTCGTGCCGCTGCGCGCGAACCAGGCGCCGCCGTGCGCCGCAATCAGACAGGCGGAGGCCAGGGTTTCGACGTTATTGACCGTGGTGGGGCAATTCAGATAGCCACTCGTGACCGGGAAGGGCGGCCGTATGCGCGGTTTGCCCGGCTTGCCTTCGAGGGATTCGATCAATGCGGATTCTTCACCGCATACATAGGCGCCGGCGCCCAGGTGAATTTCGATGTCGAATGCGAAATTGCTGCCCGCGATGGAGGCGCCCAGCAGTCCGGCCGCGCGGCGGCGTGCCAGCACGGCTTCCAGCGCATCCAGCAGATAGCGGTATTCGCCGCGCAAATACAGAAAGCCGCGTCGAGCGCCCACCGCCAGGCCAGCCAGGGTCATGCCTTCGAATACCAGGTCCGGGCAGCGCGTGAGCAATACGCGGTCCTTGAAGGTGCCGGGTTCGCCTTCGTCAGCATTGCACACCACGTAGCGCGCGCCGTCGGCGGCCGGGCTGCGGGCGTCGCGGCAGCTTTGCCATTTTTGCGCGGTCGAAAAACCGGCGCCACCGCGGCCGCGCAGCCCGGCGGTGCGGATTTCGTCCAGCAGCCCGGCGCCACCGCGCGCCAGCCCCGCTGCAAGCGCAGCACCGGGCGCGAGCGGGCAATCCAGCAGCAGACCGGCGCGGCGAATGTTGTCGGCGATCTGGAACCACTCCTCCGGCCATTCCGCGACCGGCACGCGGGCGCGTATGAGGGCGGCCATGGCTTGCACGCGGTCCAGGTTCATGTTCGTCACGGTGCGGTAATTCACCAGCACGGCGGGCCCCTGGTCGCACATGCCGGTACAGGAGGTGGTATCGACACTGACCAGGCCGTCTTCCGAAACGCGCCCCGGCTGCAGCCACAGCGCCTTGCACAGCGCCTGCATGAGCGCCTGATTGCCCAGCATGCGGTCGGTAATGTTGTCGCTCCACAGCACGCGGTAATGGCCTAGCGGGCGGGTGTGGAAAAAGCTGTAAAAGTTCGCCGTGCTTTCCACTGCCGCGCGCGTGAGGCCGGTGGCGCGGGCGATTTCGCCCAGCGCCTCGGGCGGCAGCCAGCCCAGCGCCTCCTGCGTTTCGCGCAGGATTTGCATGAGCCGCACGCCTTGGCGCGCATGGCGATCGAGAATCGATTCTAGTGTTGCGGACGACACCTGTTTCTCCTGGACCGGGCAGTGGCATACGACAGGGTACGCCAAATTTGCTGCAGTGCAATTGAGGAAAAGCCAGCGCGGGCGAGTGTGTCAATTTGGCTGGCAGCCGCCGAGGGCGGCATTGTTTGGCCAGTTCTTGTGCTGGGCTATGGCCGTCGTTGGGCTTGGACGGGCTCGCGGCAGCATGCGGAAGCCAGACCGTCCGCTCCGGCCCGGCGGCTACCGCCCCGGTCGCGTGCACCGTATGCGGGGCAGTGGCGTTTTTGCTACCGTGCGGGTCGAGACTTTGTTTGGACCGCGAGGGGCCTTCGGCGTGGCGCGCGCGGTACTCGACTCGAGGCTTGTCCATTCGATGTGCTGCCGCCGCCCACGACGCTTGCCCCGTCCCCAACGTCACGGGTTTTTCAATACGCCGTTCCAATCCAGTATGGTGGGCGGCCGGCTTTTTATCCCGGCAGCAACGCACGCAACTAATCCGCGTGAAAAAGCGCCCCCGAACACGTACGCGGATCCAAGGCTAAATGGGGCGGAATGCGGCATTTACGCTCGGAGAATACAGCGCAATGCCGCACACAACGGTCTGTTTGAAGTTGCAGTAGGACTATCCCAACCTTGGTACATACAGTCGGTGGGCTTTGACCAAGCCAAGCGGGTGTTGACGATAGGCGGTGATTTTGTGGAAGAGAGGCGGTTTTGCCATCCGGATGCGCATGACAAGCGTAAGCAAGGTTACCGGTATCTAAATTTTTTTGAACACGTTACTATCTGGAGGCGCGTGCGCCACGCTTCACGGCTGCCCGACGGCGCGGTCCGCCAAGTAGCCCCCGATTGGGCGGGCAAGCTCAGCGAATTCACCTTGTTGTTCGATGCGTTGGTGGTTGCCCTGTGTCGGGAAATGACGTTCGAGGCCGTAACACGCGTGACAGGATCGTCCTGCCATCGGGTGAGTGCAATCTGTGGGTGCTATGTCGATCTCGCCGGCGCCGAAACCGAGCTGTTCGAAACCACCATGCGGGCGGTTGGTGAAACGTCCTACCAGCGCGGCCACAAATACCCCACGATTGCCGCGGGTGCCCAGGTGCACAAAGTAACGTTCGTCACGCGCGGGCGGGACGGCGGCACCATTGCGCTACTCGCCGAATATCTCGAGGCAATCAACGGACTTTTCCTGGTCGCTAAGCGTAAGGAATCGTGGATACAGGCGATTCAGGACCATGCGCACTTTCTGGTTTCCAATCGCCGGCGAGCTTGATCTTCCCATTTCGCGCCGAAAACCGCATAACCAACTTGATATTCAAAAGAGCCAGAAAAGTGTGGGCGGAACTCCAACTAATACCAAGTTAATAACTGTTGCGATGGATTGGTTAAGTCGTTCCCCTCACTTGATTCGGCAAAGCCCATGCGCTGTCGGATTCCCTGAACCGGACCTGGATAGTCACGTTTGCTGCGCGTAGTGGCCTGCCCGGCTTGCGATGGCGCAGCGCTAAAATAAAGTCGGGCAGATGATTGTTGGTTTCGACGTTGGCGTTGGTTTGCTGTAAATTTAGCAAGTCGCTTAATGTCCGACCGGACGGCGCTGTCGGTTCTTATTTCTCACGCCCACTAGCAATCCAAGATTTCCCGCGTTGCGGCGGATAGGAAAATCGCGTCGCACTGATTCCATTGCCCATCCCTTAAACTGGGCGGCGCCGAATCGTATATGCCGATTTTTACTTGTTGTAGCGAGTAAAGGGAATATCCGTGTCCGGCAAGGCACTGCCACAATTGCCATAGCAAGGGCTGATTTTGATATTTTTCGACGAAAACCGCTTCCACGAGAAGTACCCGTATCGATCCTGAGGCCAGTAAATTGGCCGCACCCGTGAGCGCAGACAACTCCCCGCCTTGTAGATCAAGTTTTAACAGATCGACATCCTTGATTTGCCTTCTTGCGCATTCTTCGTCCAAAGTAACGACATTCACGGAAGTGCCGCCAGCGAGGTGGGCGGATTCCGGATAGTAAGGTTTGGATTTTGAATCCGGCCTGGGCAGGAGCGAATTCGTGGCCGACATCGGGCCTCTGAATAGTTCGGCCCTACCCGCTGACGAGCCGAGTGCTGCCTCCACGAGTTCAACTCGAGGACAGGATACAAAATTTTCTCTTGCCGTCCGGATCGTGGCCGGATCGGGCTCGAACGCCAGAAAATTGTGCGCGGGGAAGGTAAGCATTGCAGCGCGTGTGAATTGCCCAATATTGCAGCCGCCGTCTATTACCCACGGGTTACCGTCCGTCGTGGGGCGGATATCGACTAGTCGCTTTATCAGATCGAGCAAATTCATGAGGGGGCTCCGCAAGTTGCGGAAAAATTATACTTTGGGTGCCATCCGTACCCTCCGAACTTTGTTGCCCTCGGGGATGGTCGTGCGTTGGCCTGGCAAGCGCCACTGTGCCGCCCGATTGCAACACGGTGTGCGATTGGCTGCCCGTGGAAACTTGGCGCGACCGTACCGAGCATTATTACTGCATTACAGGTGTACGGCGATTGGAACAGAAAAGCTCTGGATTTTGCGCCCGCAGCATTCCTACTTCGGTGGCGTTCAAGCTGCCAGGCTGTCCATCCAGTTCGAGACCTGCAGTGAAAATTCGGCGACATTTCGCGTAACCAGCGTGGCGCCGTGGTGCAGGGCGGTGGCGGCAATCAGAATGTCGTGCGGCCCTATGGGCGTGCCCTGGGCTTCCAGCCGGGCGCGCAAACTCGCGGCAATCTGCGCGCAGGCATCGTCGAATTCCAGGATGCGCAAGGCGCCGAGCAGCTTGACCAGCGCTGTCAGCCTTGGCAGTGCTGCGGCGGGTGCCAGGCACATGAGTCCAAAGCGCAATTCATGGGCCACAATGGCCGGCACGGCCAGGTGAGCTGGCGACAGTGCATGCATGTGCGTGACGACCGTGGCCTCGCCGCGGAAATAGTAGCTGATGGTGTTGGTGTCCAGCGCGAACACTCAGAACCCCAGCCGCGCGGTGTCCGGCGGCAGCGCCGCATCTGAGGCTGTATCGCGCAGTGGAAAGTCGGGAAACGCGCCGGCCAGTTCGCGGCAGTCCGGCGGCCATTCGTCGCCGGGATAGCGGCGAATCAACTGCGCTACCCAGCGGCTCTTGGATAAGCCGGCACTGGCTGCTGCGGCGGTCAAACGGGGCGGCTGTTTCATCGTCCAGGTAAAGCGTGATCCTCGGCATCGCACTCTCCGGTAAGGAAGGCATGGGTGGAAGTATGTGTTGCGTGGGGCTGGAACGCCAAGCCACAAGAACGCGATGTTTGAGCGGGGTCTTTCTTGCCGGTTCGGCGCAGGGTGCGAGGACAAAAGCCTCGGCCCTGCGCAAGGTTCGGAAAGTGCCGGTCTGCGCTTTCGGAAATCCTCGCCTTGCGGACGCTACGGTTCACATGCTGGCGATGGTATTGAGTCAGCCCAAGCGCTGCGGCTGCTCATCGCCCTATGCGCCGGTCAGACCAGGCCTTCCATCACCATCACGCTCACTTCATCGCCCGGCTCCACGTTGCCGCGTTCGTGTTCCAGCACGATGAGGCAATTGGCTTCGGACATGGAGCGCAAAATGCCCGATCCCTGGCCGCCGGTGGGGCGGACTTTCCAGCCACCGTTTTCGCGGTACATGACGCCGCGCTGGTATTCGCTGCGGCCGGGGTTTTTGCGCAGCGCGACGGAACAGGGCAGACGCAGCATGGGTTGTTCGGGCAGGGGGTGCTGGCCCATCATGCTGAGCAGGGCGTCGCGCACGAATACGTAGAACGTGATCATGACCGCGACCGGGTTGCCGGGCAGGCCGAACAGCATTGCATCGCCTATGCGGCCGAAGGCCATGGGTCGGCCGGGTTTCATGGCGATTTTCCAGAACGCGACTTCTCCCAGTCTGGCCATCAGTTCGCGCACGAAATCGGCTTCGCCTACCGATACGCCGCCGCTGGTGATGACCGCGTCGGCGGCGCGGGCGGCCGAGCTGAAGGCGGCTTCCAAATCGTCCGGGCGGTCGCGTGCGACGCCGAAATCCAGCACTTCGCAGCCCAGGCGGCGCAGCATGGCATCCAGGGTGTAGCGGTTGCTGTCGTAAATCTGGCCCGCGGCGGCGGCTGATCCCAGGCTGGCGAGCTCGTCGCCGGTGGATAGCACGGCCACGCGCAGGCGGCGTTTGACTTTGACCTCGACGATGCCCAGGGAAGCGAGCAGGCCAACGTCGGCCGGGCGCAGCAATTTGCCGGCCGTAAGCGCCGGGGCGCCCGCGCGCAAATCTTCGCCGGCGCGGCGGCGGTTCTGGCCGGCTTTGGCGACGGCCGGAATGACCGCCACGTCGCCGTCGAGTTTGACCCGCTCCTGCACCGCTACGGTATCCAGCCCGGCCGGCATGACGGCGCCAGTCATGATGCGCACGCATTCGCCCGCCGCCACGCTGCCCGTGTACGGTCGCCCTGCATAGGCGATGCCGGCGATGCGCATGCGGGTTTCGCCCTCAGGTGCCAGTTCGGCATGACGCAGGGCATAGCCGTCCATCGCCGAATTGTCGTGCGGTGGCACGTCCATGGGCGATATGACGTCGCGCGACAGCACGCGGCCCAGGGCGGTGCGTATGAATAGCTGTTCTTCGTCTGCCACCGGTCGCACCAGCTCGCGTACCAGGGCGCGGGCGCGCTCGACGGGCAGGTAATTCGGGTCGTAATCCGCGGCCGCGGACAGGGCCTGGAAAATGGAATCGGCGGGTAGGGTCGGACTCACTGTTGCTGTTCCCCTTGCTGCGCGAGCCGTTCCAGCTCTTGTGCGGTGTTGATGTTGGCGAAGCAGTCGGCTTCGTCCTCGAAATTGCAGGTGACGGCGCCGGCTGCGTTGAACCAGGTGTCGATCTTGCGCCCGCCGCCGGCCAGATAGCTTTCCAGTTCCGGCAGCAGCGCGCGGCTTACCAGCGCGAATACCGGGTGCGGCTGCCCGCCGGCCTGTGCGTAAGCGACGCGCGCCCCCACGGCGGCGAGCGCCTTTGCCAGGCGGGCCGCGAGGTCGTAAGGCAGGTAAGGCGAATCGCAGGGCACGGTGAGCACGTAGGGCGTGGCGGCGTGCGTGAGCCCGGCGTGCAGGCCGGCGAGCGGTCCGGCGTAGCCGCCTATCGCGTCCGGCAGCACCGGGTAGCCCCAGGCGGCATAGCGATCCGCGTTCTGGTTGGCATTGATCAGGATGGCGCCCACTTGCGGGCGCAGCCGGTCCAGCACCCAGGCCGCCATGGGCCGGCCGCGAAAATCTGCCAAGCCTTTATCCACCCCGCCCATGCGCCGGCCCAGGCCGCCTGCGAGTACCAGGCCGGTGATGCTTTGTGCGAGGTGTGTGTCTGGCGTCATGGTCGTTTTGGCCGGCAAGTGGCAATCCGCGCAGACGGCGGATCAGCCGCCCGGCGCGCGCTCGGGGCCGGTCAGGCGCGGAAAGCTTGATGCATTGTACCCGCGCCGCAGAGGGCGGATTTTCAGCCGCCGATATAGGACATTTCGACCTTGGCCCGCAAACCGGCGGTTTCCGCGCTGCGCAGTTCGGAATAACGGTCGCCGCGCGCGCGCCAGATGGCGCCGATCACGCTGGACAATTCGGCATCGCTCGCGCCGGTGCGCAGCAAGCTTTTCAGGTCGTGGCCATTGCCGGCGAACAGGCAGGTGTAGAGCTTGCCGTCGGTGGACAGCCGCGCGCGGGTGCAGCCCGAACAGAAGGGCTGCGTGACGGAAGAAATGACGCCGATTTCGCCGCCGCCGTCGCGGTAGCGCCAGCGTTCGGCCACTTCGCCGGCGTAATTCGGGTCTATGGCGGCGAGCGGAAGTTCCGCGTCTATGCGCCGCACGACCTCGCTGCTGGGCAGCACTTCTTCCAGCTTCCAGCCGTTCGAACTGCCCACGTCCATGTATTCGATGAAGCGCACGATGTGGGCACTGCCGTGAAAATGCCGCGCCATGGCGACGATGTTGCCGTCGTTGGTGCCGCGCTTCACCACCATGTTGATTTTGATCGGCCCCAGCCCGGCCGCTGCGGCGGCGTCTATGCCTTCGAGCACGCGCGATACCGGATAGCCGACGTCATTCATGCTGCGGAATATCTGTTCGTCCAGCGCGTCCAGGCTTACCGTTACGCGCTGCAGGCCGGCTGCCTTGAGAGCACGGGCCTTGCGCGCCAAGAGCGAGCCGTTGGTGGTGAGTGTCAGTTCCACGTCCGGCAGCGCCGCCAGTTGTTCGATCAGCGCTTCGATATTGCGCCGCAACAGTGGCTCGCCGCCGGTGAGCCGGATTTTCCGCACGCCATGGTCCACGAACAGCCGCGCAAGCCGAACGATTTCTTCGAAGGACAGCAATTGTTCGCGTGCCAGAAACTGGTAGTCCGCATTGAAAATGGACTTGGGCATGCAATAGGTGCAACGGAAGTTGCAGCGGTCGGTCACAGAAATGCGCAAGTCGTGCACGCGGCGGCCGTGCGCGTCCGTCAGGCTACCGGTTGCCGGCGTGATGAGGGCAGGAATTTGCGGCGCCGGCTGGGCGTTTTTCAGGGGAATGATGATGCGTTCGGTCATCGGTTGCTCTGGCAAGCGTTTGCATCGGTGGGTCAGGCGCAATGCTAGCAAACGTGCTGCGCGACGAAAATTGATATATGTAAATTTTCGCGCTGCGTACTTTGATTATGGTCAGTTGCCCGGCTGTCTGCAAAAGCCGAGGGATGCCATGGATGAACTGCTGCTGTTGCCGGCCCAGCGTGCCCAGCTCGAAACCTGGGCCACTGCGGCTTACCCGCTCGAAGCGTGCGGCCTCATGCTGGGGCGGCGCGCGGGGCAGGGCGCGCAGGTCGAGGCGGTGCGCAGCGCGCGCAATCTGTCGCTGGAACGCGCGCACGATCGCTTCGAACTCGATCCGCTGGATTTTTTAGCCATAGATGCCGAAGCACGCGCCGCCGGGCAAGAAATTTTGGGCGTGTGGCACACCCATCCGGATCATCCCGCGCAGCCATCCGACACTGACCGCGTGGCGGCCTGGCAAGACTGGTGTTACGTGATTTTGTCCGTGACGCGACAAGGCGTGCTCGATTTGCGTTCCTGGCGCCTGGAACAGGACCAGTTCGTCGAACAAACCGTGCGGGGCGCGCCCATCGTGGCGGCTTGAGGCGCGGGCGGAGGAGACATGGCCACGGTAATCGTTCGCATTCCGACACCGCTGCGGCCATTTGCCGCGGGCAGGGCGGAACTGGAGGCCGAGGGGGCTACGGCGGCCGAAGTGCTGGCCTGCCTGGGGCAAATCTATCCGGACATGCTGGCGCGCGTGCTCGACGCCGATGGCGCGCCGCGGGCATTTGTGAATATTTTCGTGGGCCGCGACAGGCTGCGCGACAAGGCGGCGCTGGCCGCGCCGCTGCCTCCCGCCAGCGTCATTTCCATCGTGCCCGCGGTTGCAGGAGGGCATGATGGGCGCCAAAGATCGCCGGCTGGCTGAACTGCACGCCGCCATTGCCGAATTGTCGCCAGCCGAGGCGCTGGCGCTGCAGGCGCAAGGCGCGGCATTGCTCGACGTGCGCGAAGCAGACGAAGTGGAGCAGGGCAGCCCGCAAGGCGCTTTGCGCATTACGCGCGGCTTCCTCGAACTGAAGGTGGAAGACGCGCTGCCCGATCCCGAGCGGCCGGTCGTCGCGCTGTGCGCGGGCGGTACGCGGTCCTTGTTCGCGGCCGAAACATTGCGCGGATTGGGTTATCGCCACGTGTATTCGATGCGGGGCGGCTTCAACCGCTGGAAAAACGAAGGCCTGCCGTTCGAACTGCCGCCGCGCCTGGATGCCGATGCGCGCGCCCGCTATGCGCGCCATTTGCTCATGCCGGAAGTCGGCGAGGCCGGCCAGCTCAAGCTGCTGGCATCGAAAGTGCTGCTGGTAGGCGCCGGCGGACTGGGCTCTCCGGCCGCGTTCTATCTGGCTGCGGCCGGCGTGGGGCGGATAGGGTTGGTGGATCATGACGTGGTCGATCGCAGCAACCTGCAGCGCCAGATATTGCATACCGACGCGCGCCTGGGCATGCCCAAGGTGGAATCCGCACGGCGCAGCCTGCTCGATCTGAACCCATCGGTGGATGTGCGCACCTACCAGACCCGCCTGGATAGCAGCAATGTGGAAAGCCTGTTTGCCGGCTACGACCTCATTGTCGATGGTTCGGACAATTTTCCCACCCGTTATCTCGTCAACGACGCCTGCGTGAAGCTCGGTCTGCCCTGTGTGCATGGCGCCGTGTATCGCTTCGAAGGGCAGGCGTCGGTGTTCTGGCCGCGCTATCCGGGCCGGCGCGGGCCTTGCTACCGCTGCCTGTTTCCGCAGCCGCCGCCGCCGGAACTGGCGCCCTCCTGCGCCGAGGCCGGCGTTCTGGGCGTGCTGCCGGGCGTAATTGGGCTGCTCGAAGCGATCGAAGCGCTCAAATTGCTGCTCGGCGTGGGCGATCCGCTGGTCGGCCGCCTGCTGTGTTATGACGGCCTTGCGCAGCGCTTTACGGAATTTGCCGTCCCGCCCGATCGGCACTGCAAATGGTGTGCGGAAGGCGCGCGCTTTCCGGGCTACGTCGATTACGAACAGTTCTGCTCGGCCGCCGCATGAATCCCGATTTGCGCGGCATGGCGTCGCTGGCATCGGCCGTGGGCCACACGCCGCTACTCGAATTGTCGGCCGGCCTGGGTCTGGCCGCGCCGGCGCGGCTGTTCGCCAAACTGGAAAGCGTCAATCCCGGCGCTTCGATCAAGGACCGGCCGGTGCTGCGCATGTTGCAGGCCGGCGTCGCCGCCGGCTGTCTGAACGGTGGGCGCCGCCTGCTCGATTCATCCTCCGGCAATGCGGGGGTTTCATACGCCATGTTCGGCGCTGCCCTGGGCGTGCCGGTGAGCATCGTGGTGCCCGGCAATGCCAGCGCGGAACGCCTGGCACGCATCGCCGCCCATGGTGCCGAACTGATCCTGACCGACCCGCAGGAAGGCTACGACTATGCGCTCTTGACCGCGCGCCGCTTAGCCGAGGAATTTCCCGAGCGTTACTGGTACTGCAACCAGTACGCCAATGCAGAAAACTGGCGCGCGCATTACGCCGGCACCGGCGCCGAAATCGTGCAGCAACTGGCGGTGCAGGGCTTAAGTGCGGATTGTTTCGTGGCCGGCGTCGGCACCGGCGGCACGCTCACCGGCGCCGGGCGCCGCCTGCGCGAAGCCAACCCGCGCCTGGCCATCGTGGCGGCCATACCCGATGCATTTCCGGGCATAGATGGCTTAAAGCCCTTGGGCGCGAGCGGCGACATCGTGCCGGACATTCTCGATGCCGGCTTGATCGGCGAGCGCGTCGCCATTACCGCCGAAGACGCTTTGGCGATGTGCCGGCGGCTGGCCAGGCTGGGACTATTCGTCGGGCCGTCCGCAGGCGCCTACGTGCATGTAGCGCTGCAGATCGCCCGCCGCGGCGACGTCCGCACCATCGTGACGGTATTGTCTGATGCCGGTGAGCGTTATCTGTCCCTTGGCATTTGGCCGCTGCCCTGAGGTGCCGCACGCTGGCCGCGTGCGCGCTCATAGAGCGGCATCGCTTCCGGCATGTGGCGGCGAATTTCGTCGATGCGATTGCTGCCCGAAGGATGGGTGGATAGCCAGGCCGGCGGGGCGTTTTTTTGCGCGGCGAGCATTTTTTGCCATAGCGTGATGCCGGCGCGCGGGTCGAAACCGGCGGGCGCTGCCAGATCGAGGCCTACCACGTCGGCTTCGGTTTCGCTGTCGCGCGAAAACGTCAGCGACAGCAAATTGCCGCCGATGTGAAAGGCGTCGGCGTAGCGCCCGCGCCCGATGATTTGCCCCAGCAATTCGGCGCCGAAACGCGGATTTTCTCGGGTTTTCTGTGATCTGTCCCCGATTTTTCCGCCGATTTTTCCGTCCCCATTACCGCCGAAGACGCTTTGGCAACGTGCCAGCGGCTGGCCAGGCTGGGACTATTCGTCGGACCGTCCGCGGGCGCCTACGTGCACGTGGCGCTGCAGATCGCCCGCCGCGGCGATCTGCGTACCATCGCGACGGTATTGTCTGATGCCGGCGAACGTTATCTGTCCCTGGGCATTTGGCCGCTGCCCTGATGCGCCGTGCGGTGGCTGCGTGCGCGCTCACAGAGCGGTACCGCTTCCGGCAAGTGGCGGCGAATTTCGTCGATGCGATTGCTGCCCGAAGGATGGGTGGATAGCCAGGCCGGCGAGGCGTTTTTTTGCGCGGCGGGCATTTTTTGCCATAGCGTGA
This sequence comes from Rhodocyclaceae bacterium, assembly GCA_016791105.1. Taxonomy (GTDB): domain Bacteria; phylum Pseudomonadota; class Gammaproteobacteria; order Burkholderiales; family Rhodocyclaceae; genus JAEUNM01. The sequence continues at coordinate 24,795 of JAEUNM010000084.1, forward strand.
TGCCGACGCGCGGGTCGAAACCGGAGGGCGCTGCCAGATCGAGGCCTACCACGTCGGCTTCGGTTTCGTCGTCACGCGAAAATTTCAGCGACCGCAAATTGCCGCCAATGTGAAAGGCGTCGGCGTAGCGCCCGCGCCCGATGATTTGCTCCAGCAATTCGGCGCCGAAACGCGGGTTTTCTGTGGTCTGTCCCCGATTTCCCCTGTGGTTCGTGACGCTGCATCCGTTCGACGACGGCAACGGACGCATCGCCCGCGCCGTGGGCGACCTGTTTCTGGCCCGCGCCGACGGCAGTCCGCACCGCTTCTACAGCCTGTCGGCGCAAATCCAGCGCGAACGCAAGGATTACTATGATGTGCTGGAGCGCACCCAGAAGGGCACGCTCGATGTCACCGGCTGGTTGTCGTGGTTCCTCGGTATTCTCGGGCGCGCTGTCGCCAGC
>JAEUNM010000085.1 GCA_016791105.1 Rhodocyclaceae bacterium
TCGGCCCCAAACCCAGCCAGGGATGACGCAGTACGGCGTCCACCGCCAGACTCCACAACGTTAGCCGATCTGCGACCACCACGTAATGGTCTGCATCGTACATTTCGAGCACAGCCCCTGCGCCCCGCAGCCGAGGCGCAATTTCAAAGGCAAGCACGAACAACAGCCACCCAACCAGCGCGCCAATTAGATACGTTCGCAATAATCTGCGGGCAGAAGCGGGACAGACAAACATGGCCAGCCCCAATCCGCAGGCCAGGCCGACCCATGTGCCGCGCGCCGAAGATACGAAAGCAAGAACCCACCACCCCACGTAAATCGCCCAAACCAACACCTTCAGTGCGCGTGCGGCCCGAATGCGCAACGCGTAACGGCCACCTAGAAGCGCGGTAACACAGCCCAAAAGCGGCATGGTCATCGTTTGCACTTGGGCGAAAAACCTGCGGTTACTAAAACCGGTAAAAAACCCCGCCGAATCCAGGTTGAGATTTTCGATGCTGCCAGCCAAATAGGCGGCCAGACGACCCCAGACATACAGCCCACAAAACGAAACGAGCACTACTCCCAGGCAGATATCCCCGGCCTTTTGGTAACGGCGCGACCACAACACGATCAACCACGCCATTCCGGTCAACGCCACGAAGCGTGACCACTCTGCGAGCGCAAAAAATTCGAAGGGCGCCTGCGATGCCGAAGCCAGACCCAGGATAAATCCCGCAGCCAGGAAAACCCCTTCACACGCCAGTCCGGCGGCAGCTGTTCGAGCAGATTGTTTAAATACTACGCCACTCAGCGCGACCGATCCGAGCAGCAGCAGCACGATCTGCCCCAACCGTTGCTGATCGTAATAGGTGAAACGGTTGTAAAGGTCAGCCAGTACTGTCGCTGTGAAATATACGCATATTGCCGCTGGGCCTGCAAAAAAAACAATGCCCCTCGGGCGAGGGGCATTACATAGAAACACCTAAACCAGAAGCCAGATTAGGACGCCACGAAGCCAGTCGTCTTCTTGGTACACCCGGTTGCACTCGACGTGACATAACTCCAGGTGATTTGGGTTTCCGAACCAGTCCCCATGATGGTCACGGTACAGCTTCCAACAGCAGAACTTCCAACGACCGGAATATTGATCGTCATCGTAGGAACCGCACCGCTGGTTCTCAAAGTACCACTTGGCGCGTTTCCGAATTTCGGTGTCGGAAATGCGCTAAGCCCCAATTTGGCTGCGGTGTCACATGCCGTCATGTCGCCCGCATTGGTTTGCGTACATTCCGCTATGGCAACCTTCACGGCTTCCATTGATGAAATGTTGTCCTGCCACCGTGCCCGCGTCACGTAGTCCTGATACTGCGGGATGGCGATTGCTGCCAGAATGCCGATGATCGCAACCACGATCATAAGTTCGATCAGGGTAAAACCTTGTTGCGCCTTGCGCATGATGGTCTCCAGAATGGTAAGAGGTTAAATCAAGCTTTCGGACCAGGGAGCCCTGGCCCGACACAGCCTATCAAGCAGAAAGTATGCCAACCCAAAATCCTTGATCAAATAGGCCACCGTTCAGACGGTCTAGCTGGAATTTGACTCGTGGGAGTTGCATTTTTCGTGACGGACCTGCCAAAAATTGGGCGCACGGCTGACGATTTTCGTCACTTTCTGCCCGCGCCCGACCAGTAGGCCTCAGCGCTGAAAGCCCGGAATACGGCTTTCGTCAACATTGTCTATCTGCGCCGGGTCCAGGAAGCGCTGCGCGTAGTTCAAATAAACCTTCTGCCGCACGAACACATCGAACAGGTCTGGATCGATGTGGCCGTTCAGGCGGAACTTGCCAAGGATGTGCAGGGATTCGGACAGGGTCTTGCCGGGTTTGTACGGCCTGTCCTTGGCCGTCAAGGCTTCGAATATGTCGGCGATGCCCATTACGCGCGCCTGCACCGACATTTGCTCGCGCGTGAGGCCGCGCGGGTAGCCCTTGCCGTCCATGCGCTCGTGGTGGCCACCGGCGTATTCCGGCACGTTCTTGAGGTGCTTGGGCCAGGGTAGCGCTTCCAGCATGTTGATGGTGGAAACGATGTGGTAATTGATGATTTCGCGCTCGGTCTGGGTGAGCGTGCCGGCCACGATGGCGAGATTTTCGATTTCGTTTTCGGACAGAAAATCGGCTTCGGTGCCGGTGGGATCGGTCCAGCGATACTTGATGCCTATGGTGCGCACGCGCACGCGGTCGGTTTCGCTCATGCGCTCGCCGCCGATATTTGCCTGGCGCAGGAAGGCGCGATCCGCTTCGATTTCGGCCAGCGCAGCGGCATGGTCGGCTTCCAGCTGGTCCAAATCCGCTCGCGCCGGTTCCGGTCCAAGGGCAAGCTTCCCACGCAGCATGGCAATTTCTGCATCGCGCTTCAATACTTCGAAGCGCGTATCGACCAGGTGTATGCGGTCGAATATGGTTTCCAGCTTGGTGGCCTTATCGACCACATGCACCGGCGTGGTTACCTTGCCGCAGTCGTGCAGCAGGCCGGCGATTTTCAATTCGTAGCGGTCCGCGTCGGTCATCGTGAAGCCGGCGAGCGGCCCCACGGTGGTGGCATTAACGGCTTCCGCCAGCATCATGGTCAGTTCCGGCACGCGCTGGCAATGGCCGCCGGTGTAGTGCGATTTTTCGTCTATCGCGGTATTGATGAGCTTGATGAACGACTCGAACAGTTCTTCAAGCTGCGTGATGAGTTGGCGATTGGTGAGCGCAATGGCCGCCTGCGAAGCGAGCGACTCCGCCAGGCGTCGCGCCGAATCCGGGAAAGCCTGCAATTCACCACTTATCGGGCTGGTACAGTTGATTAGCTGCAGCACACCAATCACGGCATTTTCGTGATTGGTAAGCGGTATGGTCAGGAACGAGCGCGAGCGATAGCCGGTGCGGTGGTCGAATTCGCGCGTGCCGGAAAAATCGAAGCCCTGCGCCGTGTAGGCGTCATCGATATTGACAGTTTCGTGCCGCAGCGCGCAGTACACGGCCACCATGGAATTATTCGGGCTGCCGTCCGGCAGATGCAGCGGCAGTGGCGGGAATTTGATCGGCCGGCCGCTCGTGCCGCCCATTGCCAGCTTGAGGCTGTCGCTGCTCAGAATGCGGAAATGCAGGCAGTCCGTCGTGTCGTCAACGATGTATATGGTGCCGCCGTCGGCGCGGCTGATGGTTTTGGCCGCGAACAGGATTTTTTCCAGCAGGGTGTCGATGTCGCGCTCCTTGGAGAGCGCGACGCCAATTTCATTGAGCTGTTCCAGGCGCTGGAACAGGTCTTTCTGACTTGCTTCCGGGAGATCCATGCTGACTTACTTGACGCACACTGCGCGTACCTGCTTGATGTCGGTAATGCCTTGCAGAACTTTTTCGATGCCGTCCATTTTGAGCGTACGCATGCCTTCGTCCAGGGCCGTGGCAAGCAGCACGGCCACGCGCTCGCGTTCCTGGATGTTGCGTTTGACCGCATCCGAGCCGATCATCAGCTCGTGCAGACCGACACGCCCGCGGTATCCGGTATTGCTGCAATCCGGGCAGCCTTTGGCGCGATATAACTTGAACTGACCGGAATCGGAATATTGCTTGGTCCACTCCCGATAAATGCGCTCATAACTGCCCTTCGCATCGGCCTTGAACGCGGAGGTATTGAGCAATTCCTCGCAATATTCCTGCAACAGGTTTTTCATTTCTTCCTGCTGCGGTACATACGCTTCCTTGCATTTACCGCACAGACGTTTCGCCAGCCGCTGTGCAAGTATACCAAGTAATGCGTCGGCAAAATTGAATGGATCCATGCCCATATCGAGCAGGCGCACGATGGATTCGGGCGCACTATTCGTGTGCAGGGTGGAAAATACCAGGTGGCCGGTGAGTGAAGCTTCAATGCCTATGGATACGGTTTCACGGTCGCGCATTTCGCCGACCATGATCACATCCGGGTCGGCACGCAAAAACGCCCGCATGATGGTCGCAAAATCCATGCCGGCCTTTTTGTTGATCTGAACCTGGCGCAAACCTTTCTGGGTTATTTCGACCGGGTCTTCGGCTGTCCAGATTTTGGTTTCGGGCGTGTTGATGTAACTGAGTATGGAGTGCAGCGTGGTGGTTTTTCCTGAGCCGGTGGGTCCGCACACGAAAAACAGGCCGTAGGGCTTGGATACGGCGTTTTTTAGGCGTTCGAGGTTCACCGGCAGCACGCCCAGTTTGTCCAGCGGTATCGGTTCGCCTGCCGCCAGTATGCGCATTACGACGTCTTCCACCCCACCCGCGGTGGGCACGGTGGCGACGCGCAATTCGATATCCAGCGGGTTGAAGCGCTTGAATTTGATTTTCCCGTCCTGCGGCTTACGGCGCTCGGAGATATCGAGGTCGCACATGATTTTGATGCGCGTGACCAGGGCGCTGCGATAGGTGGACGGCACTTCGATGTAATTGATGAGGCTGCCGTCCTTGCGGAAGCGTATGAGGGTTTTCTCCTTGCCGCCGCGCGGTTCTATGTGAATATCGGATGCGCCCTGTTCATAGGCGTCGACGATTACCTTGTTTACCAGCCGCACCAGTTCGTTTTCGGCCGCTGCGGATAGTTCTTCATAGGCGCCGGAGTCAACAGGGGCTTCGTCTTCGACCCCCTGCATGTCAACCAGCAGTTCACTGACGGAACCCACGATACCGCCGGTACGCGATGCGCCGTAAAACTGGTCCAGTGTATCGATGAAGTCGCGCGTGGTGGTAACGCGATATACAGCCTTCGCCTTGGGGAAAATGTTGTTGACGACGCGCGAACCTTTGGTCTTTTCCGGGTCCAGCGCCATCACGATGAGGCCTTCGGGGCCATCCTCAAGCGGCACCCATTGTTCTTCTTCGAGATACTCGCGCTTGAGGTTCTTGATCAGATCGACAGGCCGCATGCGTTCGGAGCGGAAAGTTTCATACGGCACGCCGAAAAATTTGGACAGCGCGGCACCAATGACGGGCGGCTTGATCTGAAAATCGCGCGACAGGACTTCCTCAAAATCGACACCCTTGCGGCGCGCGGCACGCGACGCGACATCGAATTCCTGCGCGGATATGACGGCATCGGCAACCAGATGGTCGTACTTGGATTTGACGATATGCACCGGCTTGTTGCGGTGCCGGAAGGCAATCGCCAAAGTTTGCGCCAAGCCCTGCAAGCCCTCTTCGGCTACCGGCGAAAATGGCGTATCGACCTTGTTGTTGATGAGTTGCACGACGCCGAGCAATTCGTTGGTTTGCGCTTCGACGATGGGCGCCACCAGCATTTGTTTGGTGCGATAGCCGGTGCGTTTATCGACCTCGTCGAGAAAATGCATGCCTTGCGCGATGGCTTTCAATTCCGCTTTGTCATACACGTCGGCGATATTGACCAGGCGCTTGGTCATCGCGACATAGCCGGCTACGCTCTGTTCGGTGATGGGCAGGCGTAAATCGCGAAATGCATTGAGTCCGGTCTTGACGCGCGAAACGATGGTGTTCTTGTCGTCGCCCAGGGCGTAAATGGTAAGGCGATCGGCATTGAACAGGCTGGAAATGTCCTTGGACAGTTCCAGCATGATTTCATCGATATTTTGCGTCGCGTGGATTTTGTTGGTGAGTGTCTGCAGGTTCTTGAAAAAATTGAGCCTGCTCGCAACGTCTCTCATCACACCGGTATCGGTTTGCGTCAGCGTCGCGCTCATGGTGCCTGCCTTGTGGATACGTGCGCCTGGCGGCGACTGTCAATGTTTCGACCCGGTGGGGTCTATGTGCGGTAGCCCGCCGCGCAGCAAATAGGCATCAAAGCCGTGCTGGGCGAGCAAAAATGCGGCCGCGGAACTACGCCTGCCGCTCTGGCAATATACGAGATAGGTGCGCTGCCGGTCCAGCGACTGATAGCCGTTGCGAATTTCGCCGAGCGGAATATTGATGGCGCCCGGCAAGTGCGCACCCATAAATTCAGCCGGAAAACGCACGTCCACCCATTGCGCGCCTTTTTGCGCCAGGACACAGGCTTCGTTGTACTCAATCACGTGCAGCAAGGGGACGCGCAACAATTCGGTGAATGCGTTTTTTTCCAGCCGGTACAGCACGCCGTCGCGCGTCATGCACACGCTGGCATTGCGCGGCGCGTCGGCAACCAGCGCCTCTTCGCCGAAAGCGTCGCCGGATTTAAGTTCAGCGACGCGAATTTCATTGGCCCCTACGCGCCGCGTTACGCTGGCGGCGCCCTCTTCGATCACGTAGTAATAATCACCCGGCTCGCCTTCGGTGACGACAGTCTGGCCTTTCGATACCGGAATCCGCTCCATGCGCTCGAACAACTGGTTCACGTGGGCTGACGGCAGGGCTGCAAACGGGCCGCGCGTGAGCGTGCGCAAATTGAATACGCCGGACATTTCGCGCCAGTTGAGTCGGGTTTTGGGCGCGCCGGCGTCTCGAGGCGAGTCAAATTCCGTGGCGATGCGATCCCAGGTGACCAGTATGTCCAGCACTTCGTTGTCGATGCGCACAAGTTCCACGTCGGTGATCGCCTTGGCCGCGAGAAATTCGTGCGGCGGGTTGCCCAGCGGCCGGCACGCGGTATCGCTGCCGCCGACCAGCACTTCCGAACTGTCATTGCACAACGACAATTTGAGTTCACCCTTTAACAGGTAAACGCTCTGACCGCTGTAGTCCAGCACGCGGAACGGATCGTGGTTGCGCGGCACGTGTTCGACACGGCACAGCGTGGCCAACTCGCGCCGGCATGCCGGCGATAACTCGGCGAGTGGCTGCAGCCGCGAAATGACATCAAACAGCACGCGCTCGCCCCTCATCGCTCAAAGCTCGAAAACCTGATTGTTCTGCAGCATGCGCGGCTTGTAATCGCCCACGCACTCGGCAAGTTCGCGCATGGTCAGTTCGATCTGGCCCGGCTTGAGGTGGGTGATGAATATTTCCGGATCGCCGCGCATTTTCGCCAGTTCTTCCTTGAGCATGTCCGGGCACAGGTGTTTGGACGCAATCGCAAGCATTTTTTCGCGATTCGAAAACGCCGTTTCAATCACCAGATAGCGCAGGCGCGGCAAGCGATTTACGGCATGCCAAAATTCGTCGCAGGTGGTGGTGTCGCCCGAAAATGCCAGGGTATGGTTGGGCCCTTCGAGCGCATATCCGACCGCCGGTACCGTATGGCGCGCCGGCAGGACGCGAAAACCGCGCTGGTTGATATTTACGACCTGGCCGAGCTTGATGGGTTCGTAGCGCAGGAAAGGTTCTTCCGGTTTGGGTATTTCCGTGAAATCCGGCCAGATCGACCAATTGAACAGGTGGCTGCGCAATATTTCGAGGGTGGCATCGGTCGCATGCACGGTGAGCGGCTTGTCGCGCATTTCGCCCACGGTATCGACGATAAACGGCAGGCAGCAAATGTGGTCCAGATGCGAATGGGTCAGAAACACGTGATCGATCAGCACCAGTTCGGCGATGGACAAATCCCCCACGCCGGTACCAGCGTCGATGAGCACGTCGTTATCGACGAGCATGGACGTGGTACGCAGGTGCCGGCCGCCTATGCCACCGCTGCACCCGAGGATGCGCACTTTCATGGCTACTTGGTCTCGAATTTGGTCACGCCGTCCCAACCCGGGCCCGGCGGATTTTTGCGATGCACCGCAATTTGCCGCATATAGGCACGGTATAGCTCGCGCTCGGGCGCCATGCGAGTAAGGTTGAACAGCGCCACGTCAGCCTGGTCCCAGTCCTGGTTGCGGTACAGGCGCAGCGCCTGATGCCAAAGCTTGATTTCTTCCACCAGCGCCTTGGGCACTGATCCTTCCGTCCCCACCGGCTCGAATATCGCAACCGGCTCATCCTTGCCCTTGACGCGCACCCGGTCGATTTCGCGAAATACGTAGCCTTTCAGGGCCTTACGGGTGCCTTCGCCAACCAGCACGCCTACTCCGTATATTTTGGTAATGCCTTCCAGGCGCGAGCCAAGATTCACCGCATCCCCCATCACGGTATACGCTTTGCGCACCGAGGATCCCATGTCGCCGACGCGCATTGGGCCCGTATTTACGCCCACACCTATTTTGAGCGCCGGCCAGCCGCGCTGTTCAAACGAGCGGTTCAACTGTTCCAGCGCAACCTGCATTTCGAGCGCGGTGAGCACCGCCTGACGCGCGTGCAGCGAGTCATCCACGGGCGCGCCCCAGAACGCCATGATGGCGTCTCCCATATACTTGTCAAGCGTACCGCGGTGCTTGCGTATGACTTCGGTCATTGCGCCAAGATATTCGTTGATGAGCTGCGCCAGCGCGCGGGGTTCCAGGCGCTCGGAAATCGACGTGAAATCGCGGATGTCGGAAAACAGCACGGACAATTCGGCCGTACGCACTTCCATGTTGTAGCTTTCCGGGCTGCGGCTCATCTTTTCGACCAGTTCCGGCACCACATACTGGCCGAACAAATCGGCCATTTGCCGCTTCGAGCGCGCCGCAACGAAATAACCCCATGACATGTTGAGGCCGAACAGCCCCAGTACCAGCAACAGGCTGTCCGCTACCGGCACGACAAAATCGAAATAGGACCAGAATGCGAGATTCGCCGCGACCAGTACTATCAGAACGGACGCCGTGGCGATAACCGAACGCTGCGGATCGAGCCGCGGCAGTAGCAGCACCATGACCGCGCCGACCGCCAGCAATAGCACCACATCCAGGCCCACGATGTAGGCCGGCCGCTGCTTGAGCTTGCCGTCGAGCATGCCGGCGATCAGATTGGCGTGGATTTCCACCCCTGGGAAAATCCCTCCCACCGGTGTTGCCCGCAGGTCCAGCAAGCCAGGCGCAGTAGTGCCGATCAGCACGATACGGCCCTTTAGCTGATCGACCGGCGCCTTTTCGGCCAGGATATCGGCCAGCGATATGTAGCGAAAACTGCCCTGCGGGCCGCGGTAGGGGATTAGCGCCGACACCTGTTCATCGACTGGAAGTTGCAGCGTGCCCTTGCGTGTCGGCAATTCCAGCCATTCGAGGCCGCCATAGCTGCGCGTGGAAAAGCTGAATACGGATTCTTCTGCATATCCCGGCATCACCTTCGGATTGCCGAGCACGGCCCGCACCACCGCCAGCGAGAGCGATTCGTAGTAAGCCCCCTGGTATTCGGCCAGCAACGGAACACGGCGAACGATGCCGTCGAAATCGGGCACCTGATTGAAATGGCCGGCACCCGCGGCAGCGCGCTGCAGAAGCAGCAGATTGGCGCCATAACTGGTAAAGCTCTGGAAAGCGATATTGCGACCGCGGAAAGTACCTGCCGGCAACACGGGCTCAGGCAGCGCCCCGGCATTCTGCCCCTGTTTCACATTCGACAGATAAAACCCCAGGATGACCGGCCGGTGTTCCAGCGCGGCAGCGAATACCTGATCGAAATCCAGACTGCCACGAATTTCGCCCAGCACGCCCTGATAGGCCGGGTCGTCCTTGAGCCGCCCCTTGGCGAGCTGATCCAGGGTTTCCAGACCGGAACTGGTGTCGGGTTCGGCGAACACCACGTCCACGCCGACCACGCCAACCTCGTACTTGGTGAACAGCTTGTCCACGATGGCGGCCAGCTTGGCGCGCTGCCAGGGCCAGCGGCCGACCTCGGAGAGGGAGCGCTCGTCGATATCGAGAATCACGATGCGGTCGTCCATCCCACGCTGCAAAGTCAGACGGACTTTGGTGTCGTAGGCGATCGCGTCGAGCTGATTGATGAAGGTAATCTGATACAGGCGCGCCGCGTGCCCCAGCAATAGCAGCAGGAACGTCGCCCCCAGCAGATAACGCACGACGTTCTGGTTCACGCGGTCCCCGCCCCGGTTCTATTTCCGCACTAGGCGGACTGGCGCATCGATGTCGGTACTGTGTGCCGGCCCGGCCTACCGGGTGCGCAGACTGCGGCATCCGGCCGGCACGGGCACCACACCTTGCGCACTGGCCTAGCGTTTCAGGAAAAATTCCATCTTGATGCCGGCTATTTCGATTACGTCGTGGTCGGCCAGTGCATGAGCCTGCGCGTCCAGTCCGCGCCCGTTCACCACCGGATAGCTGGCGCCCTCGACGTGGGTAATGAAGTAACCCTGCGGGCGGCGCGTGATCACTGCCACCTGCACGCCCGGCTTACCAAGCGTGGTCAAGGTTTTCGTCAATTCCAGTTCGCGACCGGCGTTACCGCCGTTCAAAATTTGAATCGCGCCTATGGGCACGCCTCCGGCATGGGCGGGCGGCGGCGCAGGACTTGCGACAGGCGGAGGCGGCGGCGGGGGCGGAGCAGCCTGAGGCATGCGCGCGGCCGGCGCGGCGCTTGCCATGGGCCGCGGCATTTCCGGCGGCGGCGGCATTTTCACGCCGACCTGGGTGTCACCGCCGGGCGCGCGCGAACTGGTTTCCGACGCCGGTGCCTTGCGCATCATGTCGGGGCGCAACACCATGGTTTTTTCGAAGTCGTTGGCGCCGGCCTGGGCGGTGGCTTCGTTGATGTACTTGAGGCGATATTTGCCCAGTTCGACGACGTCGTTGTTCTGCAGGAAATGCTTCTTGATCGGCTGCCCATTGACATAGGTGCCGTTGGTGCTGTTGCTATCCTCGAGGAACGAATCGTTCAGGATAGTGGTAATCACCGCGTGTTCGCCGCTGATCGCCAGATTGTCGATCTGGATGTCGTTGTGCGGCTTCCGGCCAATGGTCGTGCGTTCTTTCGTAAGCTGAATTTCCTTGAGCACCAGGCCGTCCATGCTGAGGATCAGTTTCGCCATATGCGTATTCCTTAAATTACTTCAACCAGGCCAGCAAGCGCGCCAGCCAGCCTCGGGCAGCGGGGAATTCGCGCTGCACCCGTACAAGTATGACCGAAACGTTGTCCCGGCCGCCATTGTCATTCGCCATTTGCACGAGCTGGTTGGCGGCCAGTTCCAGGTTGGCCCCGAGCGCCTGCAGCGTGAGCGCAATTTCCTCGTCGTCGACCATGTCGTTCAGGCCGTCGGAACAGAGCAAATAAATGTCGCCGGGAAGAACTTCATAATCGTGGATTTCCGGCTCCACCGCAGGATCGACACCAAGCGCGCGGGTAACCAGATTTTTGTTCAGCGAGCGGCGCGCCTCCTCAGGCGTAATCATGCCGCTATCGATCTGTTCCTGCAGCAAGGAGTGGTCGCGCGTCAAGGCACGGAAATCATCGCCGCGCAGCCGATACAGGCGCGAATCGCCGATATGCGCCACGGTCATCGTGTTGTCGTAAAACATCGCGGCGACCAGCGTGGTTCCCATGCCAGCATACTGGGGCTGGCTTTGCGCAGCCTGATAGATGGCTGAATTTGCCCGCGCAATTTCGCCTTCCAGCGCCACGTGCGCGCTGCCGCGGTCGGCCACGCCATTGCCCGGATTGCGCTTGGCGAGCATGGCTTCGAATTCCGTACCGAGCAGGGTAATCGCCATGCCCGATGCGACTTCGCCGGCGTTGTACCCGCCCATGCCGTCGGCAAGTATGGCCAAGCCGCAGCGCGGACTGGCGAATACGGCGTCTTCGTTATGAGAGCGCACCATGCCTGCGTCGGTGCGCGATACGATTTCGATCGATGGCGTCATGTCCATGCGCGGCCTCAGATCGAAATATCCACCTGCGACAGGCTTTGCGTGAGGTTGGCTCCGCACTCACGCAGATCACGCGCCATTTCGTCCCCGCTCTGATAGCGCCTGTCGATGTCCTTGGCGAGCGCGCGGTCGATAATCGCCGCCAGGCAATCGGGCACTTCGGGCTTCAGATTGCGAATGTCCGGATGCGGTTCATTGGCGATTTTAAACATCAGCTGTGCCATCGATTCCCCCTCGAAAGGAAGTTTCCCGCACAGTAACTGGAACAAGGTCACGCCCAGTGAGAACAGGTCGGAACGACCGTCGATCTTGCGACCGGCCAGTTGTTCCGGCGACATGAACGAAGGCGTACCCAGCACCATGCCGGTTTTGGTTTTAGACGAATCGGTGATGCGCGCAATGCCGAAATCGGTCACCTTGACCTGATCGTTTTCGGCCTCATACATGATATTGGCCGGCTTCACGTCCCGATGCACGACACTGTTATTGTGCGCATAGGCCAGCGCGTCGGCCACGCGCGCCGTAATGTCCATCACTTTCAGCATGGGCAGCGTGGCACCGAGCTTGGTGTGCGGGACCAGATCGCGCCCCTTGAGGAATTCCATGGCGATATAGGCCAGGTCGTGCTCCTCGCCGGCATCGAATATGGTCACGATATGCGGGTGATTGAGACGGCCTGCCGTTTCCGCCTCGCGGAAAAAGCGCTCTTTCACGTCCGCCAGTTCGTCCTCGTCGAATTCCTGCGACAAAGCCATGGTCTTGATCGCCACGACGCGATTGATTTTCGGGTCGCGTCCCAGATAGACCACGCCCATCGCGCCCTTGCCCAGTTCTTTTTCGACTTGGTAACGGCCCAGCATGGGCTTTTCGATGTCGTCGCCGGCCAACATGACGGACGCCGGGCCGCGGCCCATGGTGCCGCCCAGCATGACGGTTTCGGACATCTGTTTGGCGCGCTTCAGGCGGTTTTCGACGTCGCGGAATTTCGGATTGAATTCGGCCATGTGGCGGAACACCGCCTCGGCCTTGTTGAACTGACGCTTGCGCTCGAAATCGAGGGCCAGGTTATACAGGTTCTCCATGACCGCCTCGCCCATGGGCACCTGGCGGAATTTATCCCAGGCCATGTCGAGCTGCCCCTGGCCCTGGAATGCAAGCGCCAGCATGCGGTTGGATTCGGCAGACTGTTCGTCCGACTTCACCTTGCCGCGCTCGGTCATGAAGAAGCGCTTGGAAGTAAGCAGCAGGTGGCCGACCACCAGCAGCGTGGCGGGCAGCATGAGTTGCAGCCAGAGCAGTTTGGTCGTCATCAGGGTGAAATGCGTCACCAGCAACAGCGCCAGCGCGCCCGCCGTCACCCCCGCTCCCATGCCGGCCGACAGGCGCGGCAGCAGCACGGCAAGATAAGCCCCCACCAGCAGGTAAATCAGGAACTCGACCCAGACGCCCCAACTCGGCACGACGAAAAAGTGCTCCTGCAAAATACTCGATACCGAATGCGCCAGCATGGTGACGGCCGGCATCTGGCTATCCACGGGCGTCACCCACACGCTGCTGATGCCGGGTGCGGTAGGGCCGACCAGCACGATCTTGTCGCGGTATTTTTCGAACGGAATTTTTCCGCTCATCACGTCGAAGAACGAATCGATCGTGAAAGCAGGCTTGTCACCGTGATTCGGGTAAAAGTAGGTGTACATCTCCATGAACGGATCGGTGCGCACGTTAAGCTTGCCGACCTGCACCGACTGCCCCAGATTCACCTTGATGTCGGACAACTCGAGGTTCAGGCTTTTCGCTGCCACCAGCAGGGATAGCGAGGGGTAATAGAGGTCGAAGTGCGATATCACCAGCGGGTCGAAACGGATCGCGCCATCGACGTCCTGGCGCGAATTCAGATGCCCGATGAATTGCGCGTTGCGGCCCAGGCTTTCGACCACCAGCGCTTCGACATCCAGCGTGGGAAGCGGCACCATATCGCCCGGCACGATCTGCGTGAGCGCATATTTGCGCACGTAATCCGGTAGCGGGCGATCCGGCCGCCCCAGTGGCTCGCCCATGCGGAACAGCACCGGTAGTGCCACGTTGCCGGCGCGCGCCATGGCATTGGCCATCTGACGGTCAGAATTGAGTGCCAATTCTGCATCGCGCAGCACGCCTGCAAACTGCGCCAGGGGGCCGCCCGCGGCGTCGCCACCCGGGTGGCCTTCGGCCGGCGCGGCCTGCCCACCAGCCTGGCTTTGATTCATGATCTCGGTGAGCTTGTTGATATACACAAGCCCGGGATCGACCTGCGGCTCGGAAAAGAACACCGTATAGGCTATGGTTTTCGCATGAGCCTTGGTGAGGCCGTCTATAAGCTGCGCGTGGATGCCGCGCGACCACGGCCAGCGGCCGATGTTGTCCAGGCTGGTTTTATCGATCGCGATGATTGCGATGCGCTCACTGGGCACGCGTGACGTGGCGGCCACGCCGATATCGTAAGCTTTGCGTTCAAGACTTTGCAGCAGATCGCTGCGCCCCGCCATGAACAGCAGGACGCTCACCGCCAGACCGAGGAACCAGTCCGTCTTCCAGAACGTGGCTTTCGCCACCATCTAATTCTCCTTGCGCCGTTGTCCTGTGGCACGCGGCGTCATAGTGCGGCAATGCCGCCCGCCGATTCGTATTCTGTGCCATCCCGTGCCCATACTGGAAGCCCCATGCGCCGGCAACTGGATGTGCAAACAGGAACTTAACACAAATTCTTACAAACCCGCATGAACATCAGCGTTTTACCCGGCAGCTTCCTGCTCGCGTCGCGAACATACGCCGATTCGACACCTTCCGCCGCGCGAGCACGATGGGATTCGTGACTTGCTTGGCGGCGCGCCCGGCCCGGACGGGGCGCAAAAATGCCATGCCGCAGTGTCACTCGCGCGCAACAGGATCACATTCGCACGAATAATGATTGTCCCTGATTCAGACCGCCTCCGCCGCAAGCAGGGCGGGCAGCAGTAATTCGACTTCGGCAACGTCGCGGCGGCGCCCCGCCGGCGCCAGCGGCGCATAGGCCGCCAGCATGTCCGGCGCGAGCCGCCCGACAATCTTATCCAGATCGGAAAAGCGTATTCCCTGGCGTACTAGATGACATACGGCCGTGTGCCGCAAAACCTGAGGGCTTATGTCGGCGGCCTGCACGATGCCGGCATCGTGGGCGGCGCAAATGATGGCCGAACACAAATCCTGCTCGGTTTGCGGGCAGCCATCCGGGCGCGCGCACAACGGACCGGCGCGCGTTTCGCTGCGGGCCAGCACTGCGCACGCCGCCGGCGCCGGCACGATGCGCCGGCTCATTTCGCCGCGCACAGCCAGCGCCGGCGCCGCGACATCCACGTCGCTCCAGTCGAGCGCCAGCACTTCGGCCACGCTCAGCCCCTGCAACAACAGGGCGATACCGAGCCGCGCCGGGGCGCGCGCCGCTTCCAGCAGGGCGACCATTTCGGCATGCTCCAGTTCGCGCGGCAAAGCCGCCGGTGGCGTGGCGAGCAAGGGAGCGTTTTGTGCCGGCCGTGCGGCCTCCAGCACCGGCGCAGCGGGCTGGGCGGCGAGACGCATGTCCAGCCCGGCGCCTACCGGAACCGGCACCCAGGGCTGCGACACGATGACCGGCGCCGCATCGGCGCGCGGGGGGCGATTGAACAATTCCACCAACCCCATCGCCACCAGACCGAACAGAAATGCCGCCGCGCAGCCCAATGCGGCGTCGCGCCAATACTGCGGCTGCCACACCTCGCGCGGCAGCGCCGCCGCTTCCAGCACCTGCACGACAGGTTGGCGCGATTTGGCGCTCGCCTCCGAGCGCAGCAACCGGTCGGAACTGGCGCGCAGAGTGGTTTCGATCTGGGTCAGGTCGTCCTGCATGGCCTTGTAGGTGTTGTAGCGCGAACTGAAACTCTGCAAGCCCTGGCGCTCACCGGAAATCTGCTGTTGCAGGCGCTGCTGTGCCTGATGCGCGGCGGACAGGGCTTCTTCGGCCTCGCTGATGGCGGCCTGCGCACTTGACGCGCGCACCTCGTTCATCTGCCGTTCCAGGTCTGCCAGGCGCGAGCGCTGGCCGCGCACATTGGGATCCATGGCCAGGTATTCGGGCGTGTAGGTGCGCTCCAGTTCGCGCAGGCTCTCGCGTATCTGCGAGGCGCGCGATTCCAGTGCGGCCAGGGTGGGATTGTCGCGCGAGCGCACCACAGCCCGTCCGGCGGCCAGGGAATCGCGCAAGGAGCGCAGTTTGCCCTCGGCGGAGGCGACGTTTTCGTTGGCCGTATTGAGCGATGCGGACAGCCCTTTCACGCGCGCAATGACGAGGTTTTCTTCCCGTTCCAGCGACACGATGTCATTCGTCAGGCGAAACTGCTCGGCCGCGCGCCGTTTGGCGTCTACGCTCGCTTTCAGGCGCTCGACTTCGTCGCGCATCTTGTCGAGGTCGTCGGTCGCGTTGGTGGCGTAGGTTTCGAGCACCTGGTCACGATACGCAGCCAGCAATGCGTTGATGAGCGCAGCCAGTTGCGCGGGCCGCGGCCCGACCGCGTACACCTGCACGAAACTGGTTCCCGGCACTACCTCGACCGACAGCATGGCCGCCGCAGTGGCAGCCGGATCTTCGCCCAGTCCGGCGCGCTCGTCTGCCGCCAGCCCGGCGAGCGCCTTCACGAGCAGCGGACGACTGCTCAATACCTGAACCTCGTTCTGCACGCTGCCGGATTCGCTGAACGCAGCGGACGCTTCGCCGCCCGCGCCGGCCTTGGCGGGCGCGGACACCACGCTGGCGGGCTTGATGGACAGGCGCGCACCCGCCCGATACTGCGGCGGCCGCGAAAAATCCCATATCAGGACGGCTGCCAGCACCACCGCGAATACCAGCCCAAACACGGCGAGCCGGCGCCGGTTTCCGCGCGCAGCAAGCGAAGCCGCGTTACCCGCGGCGTGCGGATCGGTGTTCAGCACGCGTTCCATGCGCATCATGCGCCTGGCCTCGATAGCGCGCCGGCGGGCCGCCCAGGGAACGTGGAAAGTGTGCTGCACGGATGCGCCCGGCGCAGCATGCCCCTCGATCGATCCGAAAATTCTGCGCCAAACACAAGACGGAAAAAATGGCCTTCTCGCTGCGGCACACGCGGGCGGCGAACTGAAAGCGGTTTGAATTTACGCAAGGGTCGGAATACCAGGTCGATGCGCGCAACTACGGCAAAACGGAGAAAAACTGCATCCCCTCAGCCGCTGGTTCTGACGGTAAGCGCGGCCTCATATCCTAATACATGGCTTTGCCGCGCCAGCGCGATAAATTACGCTGCTGCAGCAAACTGTGCCCTGCACGGCGCCGCCCGCAAGCCCGCCGCAAGAAAGGAACGGCTTCAAGTCCACGGAAGGCGCAGCCGATGGGTTTGCGCATATACTTGCGGCCGGCCGCACATCCCGCCTTCAACCCGAAAAGTAGACACGACATGAGTGGTTCCGCGCTGCAACGCCTGCAACAATGGTATGCCTCGCACTGCGACGGGGATTGGGAACTGACCTATGGCATCAGTATTGAAACCACCGACCAGCCGGGCTGGTGTGTAAGCATAGACCTGCGTGGCACGAAAGGCGCCGGGCAAACATTCACGACGGTGCAAGAACGGCGTTCGGATTCGGACTGGCTGCGCTGCGAAACGCGCAAGGACGATTTTGTCGGCGAGTGCAGTCCGGGCAATCTTGAACAGGTGCTCGAGCAGTTTTTGGCCTGGATGGACGGGCTGTCCTGACCCCCGGCCGGGCGCGCCGGCAAACCACCTGGCCAGGTGGCGCAACGGCACGACACACCCGTAACGAGCGGCTGGTAGCCGCTGCCCACGCAAGAACCCTCTGCTTAGCCCAGCACTCCCAACTTGCCGCCGGCCGCCGCAGCGCGGCAAATTCCATTCGGCGAACATGGACAAAACCTCGCCCCGCGTCTAATGTCGCAAGGTGACGGGCATGGCTGCGTTCCCAAAATGGGCCGGGTAATCGCGCCACTGGCCGTAACGCTGACGTAACACCGCAGCCAAGGCAGTAATCCAGGCCGCGGCAGACACGGGGGCCGGCAATGAGCGACCGCAACGAACAGATCATTCTGGCGACACGCCCGCATGGACGCGTCGCCACCAGCCATTTCCGCCTCGTCGAAGGGCAGCTCCCGCAGCCGCGCGAAGGCCAGGTTCTGGTGCGCAATCTGTGGCTGTCGTTGGACCCCTACATGCGCTGGCGCATGAACGAGGGCCACAACTATGCCGAGCCGGTCGAACTGGGCGCGGTGATGGTTGGCGCAACGGTAGGCGAAGTCGTGACATCGCATCATCCGGCTTTCCACCCCGGCGACCACGTCATCGGCAATCTGGGTTGGCAATCCTATGGCGTGGCCGCCGCGGCGGAACTGCGCAAGATCGAGCATCGCGTCCTGCCGTTACAGGCATATCTGGGTGTGGTGGGCATGCCCGGCATCACCGCCTGGATAGGCCTCATGGACATACTGGCTGCCCGGGCCGGCGAAACCTTGCTGGTTACCGCTGCAGCCGGCGCCGTGGGCAGCGTGGTCGGACAGCTCGCCAAGCTGAACGGCTGCCGCGTGGTGGGCGTGGCGGGTGGCTCCACCAAGTGCCTCTACGTCGAGAACGAATTGCAGTTCGACGCCTGCCTGGATTACCGCAGCGCCCGGCTGGAAGACGAACTTGCCGATACCCTGCCGGACGGCATCGACTGCCTGTTCGAAAATGTAGGCGGTCCCCTGTTCGACCAGATGTTGCACTGCATGCGTGATTTCGGCCGCGTCGCCCTGTGCGGCATGGTGGCCGACGCCGACGCGCAAGCGCCGCACGCACTGCGCAACCTGCGCGCGGTGCTGGTCAAACGCCTGCACCTGAAAGGTTTCATCGTGACCGACCACCCGCAGCGCTGGCGCGTCGCGCAAAACGAACTGGTCAAACTGGTCGCCGAAGGGCGCATCAAATACCGCGAAACCGTCGCGCACGGGCTGGCCGAAGCGCCGGCCGCTTTCGTGGGCATGCTGGCCGGTCAAAATTTCGGCAAACAGCTCGTCAAGCTTTGTTGAAGCTACATTCCTCAGTTGGACGCGCCTGAGGGTGCGGCGGGCGCGTTGCTTGCCTAGGCGCGACGAGGCGGCAGGGCCGCACCCTGCAACGAGGAGCAACAACGGCAGGCGGCGCGCCCGTCGTGCCATCGGGTGCGTAGCGGGGCGCACCCACAAGGTACGCCCTCGAGTTGCTGAAAGTTTAATTATTTCCGGGCGTTATCGACGCATCGAAGCGGCCAACCGGGGAATGTAGGTTGAATGCCGCGCCGGACGCCGGCCCTAGCGCTGGCCGATTTTCACCTCGCCAAACAGTTTACTCATGCCGCGCGGCTGCGAGCGCCAGTACTGCCGCGGCGCGGTGACCGAGTCGCCAAGCCGGGCCGCGGCATGCCAGGGCCAACGCGGATTGAACAACATGGCACGGGCAATCGCCACCAGATCGACGCGCCCTTCCGCAACGAGGGCCTCAGCCTGTTCGGGCGACGTGATGAGCCCGACGGCTATGGTCGGCAGGCCGCTTGCCGCACGCAAATTTTCTGCCAGCCCCACCTGGTAATTCGCGTGTTGCGGAATTTTCTGCTGGGGCGACACGCCGCCGCTCGAAACGTGCAGGAAGCTGCAGCCGCGCTCGGCCAATGCGCGCGCCAGCACCGCGCACTGTTCCACGTCCCAGCCGCCATCCACCCAATCCGTCGCGGACACCCGCACACCCACGGGCATTGCGGACGGAACCGCAGCGCGTACCGCGGCAAACACCTCGAGCGGAAAGCGCATACGGTTTTCCAGCGCGCCGCCATATTCGTCATCGCGCTGATTGGCCAGCGGAGATAGAAATTCGTGCAGCAAATAGCCGTGCGCGCCATGCAGTTCTATCGCATCCAGCCCCAGCGCGTAAGCACGCCGCGCCGCGGCGGCGAATGCCTCGCGGATGCGCTCGAGGCCGGCGCGGTCCAGCTCCAACGGCGCCGCTTCGCCGGCCGCATGGGGCAAGGCGGAAGGCGCGCAGGGCCGCCAGCCACCGTCTTCCGGCGCGAGCAAGGTGCCGCCGTCCCAGGGCGCACGGCTGGAGCCCTTGCGGCCCGCGTGGGCCAGCTGTATGGCAACCCTTATAGGCGAATATTTGCGGATTGCCGCCAGCACACGCCCAAGCGCGGCGGCGTTTTCGTCCGACCACAAACCCAGGCACCCGGGCGTGATGCGGCCTTCCGGTTCGACGCCGGTCGCTTCGATGATCAACATGGCCGCGCCGGACATCGCAAGCTGCCCCAGATGCATCATGTGCCAATCGGTCGCCGAGCCGTTTTCGGCCGAGTACTGGCACATGGGCGCAATCACTATGCGATTGGCAAGCCTGAGCCCGCCCAGATCATAGGGCGAAAAAAGTGCGCTCATGCTGAGCCCCTCCTCAGTTGAAAAATTGAAATCTACCACGCCGGACTCACCCTGCCGCCCACCGGTGATGACCCATATTCAGGCGCGTTGGCCCCGCGCAGCCTGCAAGGCAAGGCGGATACACGGCCGAACGCACACCTCCCGCGTCCCCGACTCAAGACCGGATGCGCCGTGCCGTATACCAGACGCATAGGACGCGAGCAGGAGTCATCCCATGAAAATTGCAGCTTCCGGCATGGAACTGAATGCCAGCCACAGCTATGCGCAAACCACCTCGCAAAGCCTCAGCCTGAAGGCCTGGATAGGCGACACGCGACCGGATTTCGAACATCGCGCTGCGCCCCAGGCCGCGCCTGAGCCGGCCCGGCCGCTGGTGCAGATTTCGGACGCCGGGCGCATGGCGGCGGCCAATGACAGCGCCGCCGCCCAATCGGCGGACGCGGAAGGCGCCGCGGCCGATCCGCTCATGGGCCTCGTCAAATCCATACTCGAGCGCATATTCGGACAATCCATCAAGCTCGTATCAGCAGCCGATCTGCACGGCAATCCGCCGCCCGCGGCGCTGCCCGCCCCGGCCGCAGCGCATGCGGCAGAGGCCGGCGCGCCGCCGCGTGCCGGCTTCGGTATCGAATTCGACATGCACGAAACCGTACAGATCAGCGAACAAAGCAGCTTTTCGGCGCAAGGCCAGATACGTACCGCCGACGGCCGCACGCTGCAATTTCAGCTCGATCTGCAAATGAGCTATAGCGAAACGCACAGCACGGACCTCAGCCTGCGCGCCGGCGACGCGGTCAAGAAAGACCCGCTGGTGATCAATTTCGGCGGCACGGCAGCGCAACTTACCAACCAGCGCTTCGCGTTCGACCTGGATGGCGACGGCAATAAAGAAGCTTTGCCCGGTCTGGCGTCGGGCAGTGGATTTCTGGTGCTGGCGGCGGCCGGAGAAGGGACGGTCGAATCGGGCAAACAACTGTTCGGCCCCACCAGCGGCGACGGCTACGCCGAACTGGCGCGCTACGACAGCGACGGCAACGGCTGGATAGACGAAGCCGATCCGGTATTCGCCAGCCTGGGCGTGTGGACCCCGGACACGCAAGGCGATGGCACGGTCGCCTCCTTGTCCGAGCGCGGCATAGGCGCGCTATACCTGGGCAGCGTGGCCACGCCTTTTTCGCTGCGCTCCGGTAGCGAACTGGGTTCGGTACGCAGCAGCGGCGTCTATCTGAATGAGAATGGCAGCGCCGGCAGCATGCAGCAGATCGATCTGAACGTGTGAGCTTGCGCTTGCGGGGCCAGGCGGAAAGGCGCACGCAGGGGCGCGCTAAAATCCACGCTGACGGCGGTGCACTGGGCGCCGCTCGCCCGCGAGGACACAAGCCATGCTGGAACTTTGCCTGGGGCTCGCCCTGTTGCTCGGCGTGCATTCGATACGCATCGGCGCCGACGGCTGGCGCAGCCGCTGCGTAGAGCGATTTGGCCTGAAGGCCTGGAAAGCCGGCTATGCACTGGCATCCCTGGCAGGCTTCGCGCTCATCGTGCATGGCTTCGGCCTGGCGCGCGCCGAACCCGTACTGATTTGGCCGGCGCCGGTGTGGGCACGTCACCTCGCGGCGCTCGCCACACTGGCCGCATTCATTCTGCTGGCCGCCTCGCACGTAAAGGGCAGCGTTTTGCGCGCCCGCAGCGGCCACCCCATGGTGGCCGGCACGCTCATTTGGGCGCTCGCCCATCTCGCCGCCACCGGCAAGCTGCACGATCTGGTGCTATTTGGTGCGTTCGCCCTGTGGGCGCTGGTGGATTTCGTGTCGCTCAGGGCGCGCGATCAGCGCCAAAGTACGCCGCCCGCGCGCACGGCGCTGCTGCGCGACGCCATTGCGGTCGGCGCCGGCACGGCGGCCTGGGCGCTATTCGCCTGGCTGCTGCATGGCTGGCTGATAGGCGTGCGCCCTTTCGGCTGACCCAAATGCATACGGCCGGCAATCTTGCCGGCCGTACTGTCCTACCGCACCGCGACTGACCAGCGGCGCAAGGCTGCGCACCAATCAGCCGTGCGTGCCGGTAATGTAATGTTCGAGTTGTTCGATCACGAACTGCTGTTCGGCGATCACGTCCTTGACCAGGTCACCGATCGAGATCAGACCGACCAGTTTTCCCGCGTCCATGACCGGCAGGTGACGAAAGCGGTTGCCCGTCATGATGGCCATGCAGTCTTCGGTGGTTTGCGAGCTTTTCACGAACATGACCGGGGCCGACATGATTTCGCCCACCAGCGTGGTGCGTATGGATTTCTCCTGCGCCACCAGCTTGCGCGCAAAATCGCGCTCCGACACCACACCCACGATGGTGTCGCCGTCTTTCACCAGCAGAGCACCGACGTTGTGTTGAGTCATGATGCGCGACGCATCGAGCACGGTGTCTCTGGGCGAAATCGTGAGTACATCCCGAGTGGGCTTACCTGCCAACAATTGAGCCACGCTTTTCATTCATATCCCCCTATTCTGGCAATTGACGATCCGCCCGGGACCGGCGAACTGGTTCGTACCACTACTCGCGCGCGGGCGTTGTACGGCAAAGGTGTGCATTATTACCGGCTTCAGGCGCGCGGGGAAGTGGCTTACTGAAATTTAGCTTTCGCAGCGCGCAAGGCGTACCTGCGGCGCAACTTTCTGCAGTGCAGCATGCAAACTTTCGGTGCGCCACCATGGAATCACCCAAATACAGGCACTTACACTGGTTTTACAGCGCTTGTGCACCTGCTTATCCACAGTTTTTGTGGATTGCCCACCTTCCCACGGCAAAATCCCAGGTGCCGCGCCCGCGGGTTTTGCCGCGCGCCCAGATTTCCGCCCAAACCGTCGCAAGCCGCCGTGCGCTGCGCCATTCGGACTTGCCCGGTACACCGCGCAGACGGCCCGCTGGGGCTTTTCAATGCCAACGCCCTGGCGCACTCAAAGCGCCTCGACGTGCCGGCACAGCGGAAATCCAGGGCCGCATTGTGCGCTGCAATAGAAACCTCTTGCAGGGAATTCCGTGCCGGTTAGAATTCTTGCGCATACCGTCCAGCGCTCGAAGGAAGCCCCATGCAAACCGATAGCGGCACCCCTCCCGCCGCGCCCGACAAGGACGCACCGCTGCGCGAAGACATACGCCTGCTCGGCCGCGTGCTGGGTGACACCCTGCGCGAACAGGCCGGCGAACAAATGTTCGATCTGGTCGAACGCATACGCCAGAACGCCCTGGGTTTCCGCCGCGACGCAGCCGAATCGGCACGGCGCGCGCTGGAGGGCATACTGGACGGCCTGTCGCGCGACGAAGCCATCGTGGTCGTGCGCGCCTTCAGCTATTTTTCCCACCTCGCAAATATCGCCGAGGACCAGCACCACATACGCCGCTCGCGCGAACACGCCATCATGGGTTCGGCTGCGCGCGCAGGCAGCCTTACTTACGCGCTGGACCGCGCACAGCAAGCCGGCCTCGATGCCTTTGCGCTGCGCAGCTTTTTCGACAATGCGCACATTGGAGCCATACTGACGGCACACCCCACCGAAGTGCAGCGCAAAAGCATCCTGGATTGCGAATTCAAGATCGCCGCGCTGCTGCAACAGCGCGCCCGCACGCAACTGACCCCGGACGAACAGGCCGCCGGCGAAGAACAACTGCGCGCCGCCGTCATGCTGTTGTGGCAGACCCGCATGCTGCGCATGGCGCGGTTATCGGTGCTGGACGAAGTGGCGAACGGACTATCGTATTTCAATGCCACTTTTCTGCAGGAACTGCCGGCGCTGCACAACCGGCTCGAAGACGAACTGGCACGCCGCTACGGCGAAAGGAAGCGCGCCGAGCTGAAACCTTTCCTGCGCATCGGCTCCTGGATAGGCGGCGACCGCGACGGCAACCCCTTCGTGACGGCCGACGTATTGCGCGCCACCACGCGCATGCAGTCGGCGCGCGTGATGGAATTCTATTTCGACGAGCTGCATAAACTGGGCGGCGAAATGTCGCCCACCACGCGGCTCGTGACGGTAAGCCGCAGCGTGCTGGCGATGGCCGAAGCTTCGCCGGACCGCTCGTCGCACCGCGAGGACGAACCTTACCGCCGCGCCGTGGCGCTCATTTATGCGCGCCTCGCCGCCACCGCGCGCGAACTGGACCAATATGAAGCGCTGCGCCACGAAGCCGGTGCCGCGCCGCGTTACGCGAGTGCCACCGAATTCAAGTCCGACCTCGACAGCCTGCACGAATCCCTGCTCGGCAACGGCGGCGAACTGCTGGCGCGCGGGCGGCTGCGCGCGCTACGGCGCGCCGTGGAACTATTCGGCTTCCATCTGGCCGCGGTGGACCTGCGCCAGAATTCCGACGTGCACGAGCGCATGGTGGGCGAACTATTGCGCGCCGGCCGCCCCGGCACGCGCTATCAGGATCTGGACGAAGCCGCGCGCATCAAACTGCTGCTGGAAGAAATTGCCGGCGCACGCCCGCTCTATTCGCCTTATGTGGACTATTCCGAAGAAACCCGCGGCGAACTCGAAATACTGCGCGCCTGTTCACAAATCCAGGAGCGGCTGGGCGCCGCCGCGGTGCCCAACTACATCATTTCCAAAACCGACGGCGTATCCGACCTGCTGGAAGTTGCGTTGCTGTTGAAGGAGTTCGGCCTGCTGCGTCCGCTGCAGGAAAAGCTCGCGGTAAACATCATTCCGCTGTTCGAAACCATACCGGATTTGCGCAACGCCCCAGCCGTCATGGACCACTTGTTCGGCCTGCCCGGCTACCGGCGCCTGCTCGCGTCGCGCGGGCACGTGCAGGAAGTCATGCTGGGCTATTCCGACAGCAACAAGGACGGCGGCTTCCTTACCTCGGGCTGGGAACTGTACAAGGCGCAGGTAGCGCTGGTGGAAGTATTCCGCCGCCACGGCGTGAAACCGCGCCTGTTCCATGGTCGCGGCGGCAGCGTGGGGCGCGGCGGCGGCCCCAGCTACCAGGCCATCCTGGCGCAGCCGGGCGGCGCCGTACAAGGCCAGATACGCATCACCGAACAGGGCGAAGTGATCGCCTCGAAATACGCCAACCCCGAAGTTGGCCGCCGCAATCTCGAAACCCTGGCTGCAGCCACGCTGGAAGCCTCCTTGTTGCCGCACGAATCCGGCCCGCCGCCGGCCGAATTTCTGGCCTGCATGGAAGCCTTATCCACGGTGGCGTATTCGACGTATCGCGCGCTGGTGTATGAAACGCCCGGCTTCGAGCGCTATTTTTGGGAATCCACGGTCATCGGCGAAATTGCCGAACTGAACATCGGCTCGCGCCCGGCTTCGCGCAAAAAGAGCACCGCCATCACCGATTTGCGCGCCATCCCCTGGGTATTTTCCTGGGCGCAATGCCGCATCATGTTGCCCGGCTGGTATGGCTTCGGCAGCGCCGTGCGCGCATTTCTGGCCGAGCGCACGGACGGCCTCGAGCTGCTGCAGGCCATGCACAAAAACTGGCCGTTCTTTGCCACGCTCGTGTCCAACATGGACATGGTATTTGCCAAAACCGACCTCGCCATCGCCTCGCGGTATGCCGAACTGGTGGCCGACGCGACGCTGCGCAATGAAATATTCGACCGCATCAAGGACGAATGGCAATCCACGCTGGACGCGTTGTACGCCATCACCGGCAAGCAGGAATTGCTGGCCGACAACCCGTTGCTGGCACGTTCGATCCGCAACCGTTTCCCCTATCTGGATCCCCTGAATCACATCCAGGTCGAACTGATGCGCCGCTACCGCGCCGGCGACCACCAGGAGCGTACCAAACGCGCCATACACCTCACCATCAACGGCGTCGCGGCGGGTTTGCGGAACAGCGGGTAGGTTGGGGTGAGCCTGCGAACCCCAACAAACCCGCCCGTCTCGACCGAACCGCCGATGTTGGGGTTCCTGGTGTCACCCCAACCTACGTGGCTTGGGCAAGCCGCAAGCGGCTGCCGGCAAAAAACCGCGTACCCAGATTTTCAGATGCACGGGCGATGTGGCGGGACTCGCAGGGCTCGAACTCGTCCGGTGCATTTCCCACGAGAATTGCGCGCTACTTGGCTGCGGCTAACCAGAATCAAAAAACCATCTCAATCCGCCCTTACAGCACGGTCGTCTGAGAAAAACCCATATTACTTGGGCCTTTTAAACCCTACGACCACGCGCAATGCTTCGGCACGCGCAACGCGTGCGGCGGACAACAGCAGCCGCCGACCAGCCAGCGCTTCACCGTTCGCAAGCGCCGCCCTTACCGTGCGGCAACCCTGGCGTCCAGCTCGGCGATAAATTTGCGCAAGGCGTCGCGCAACGCCAATGCCAGGGACTGCGCATAGGATTCTCCGGTCGCGGCCCAGGCGATTCCGGCCGACCCTTCACCGGCGTAGTGCTTGGTCATCACCTCGGTTCCGTCCAGAGACGCCTTGACCAGGAGCGACACCTGGCCCGTATACGACATGTACATGTCGCAGAAAACATTCAGCACATCGCCGGACACCAGGTAGGCGCCGGGATCCACCGCATCGCCCGCCGGTTTGGTCACCACCGTATACCCGCTGGCGCGCAATTCCCTGGTCATGCCCTGCGTTACCCAGTCGCTCACGCTGCCGGTCGGCACGACGTCGGCGGTTCTCATCCCAAATCCGTTGCGCACCGTACCCACGGTCGATTTGTCGGTCCGCTCATCCCGGAAATTCGCAACATAAATGCTGCTTGCCTTGCGTGCAGGCGGTTGAGCCTGAGCGGCGGGAATGGCTGCGCCCGCCTCGGGCGCCGGGGGATAAATCAGGTTTGCCTGCCTGGTCCCGAACGCACAACCGGACAATACGGCGATCGTCAGAAGGTATATGCCGATGTGGAATCCGCGATACCTCCCACGGAAACCGTTACCCAAGCCATTTCGTAGCATGATGCACCTCCCATCAAGGTGTGTCTTGTGAATTCTCCCAAAGTCTAATCGATGTTAGACCCGGTGAAATGGGCAGCATTGATGCAGGTCAATGGGCATCCATGCCCTGGCAAACCCGGCCTGCCCGAACGGTTGCGAGATGGCCGGGCAGCCAGCGAACCCGGAATCGGCGGCGAGCATTTTTGCATGTCAGCGCGCCAATCCACCCTTAAAAGCACTACTAATTGTTCAAGCTGCAATGCGCATGACCAAACAAATCGGCGCCACAACGAAATCCGGATGTCGAGTGCTGCAGACTTAGCGCGTGGCAAGTTCCAGATGCAGGGTTGAAAGGAAACTGGCGATTGCTGCGATCGGCGCAAAGTGCATTCCTCTGCGCTCAGCCTCTCCGACCGGATATTTACCTACGTGCCGCTCAATCGTGGAGCGGGCCCTTAGCGGCCTTTCACCCGGAACTCGTCGAGGAGTAAACGCCATACGCAACAAATAGCACAACGAGAACTGAAAAGTAGGCCAGCCATTTCTCTCGCCGCTTCATGAACCAATAGAAGCCATAAATTCCCGCTGAAACGCCTGCGACGAGCAGTCCGCCAGTTAGCGCATGCCCTTCGAACATTAGGCTCAAAGCCCAGCTTGGCGCGGCCAAAGCAATAACTGCGGCAATTAGCGCTTCCGGCAAGAAAAGCGACAAAGTTTCATTTCGGCTCGCCGTGGCTTCGCGTATGCGGGCGGCCTCGGCTTCCGGCAAGGCGGGAGGGCTCAATTCGTAGCCGCGCAACACCGCAGGGCAACGGCACGACGCACAGTTTTCGGCACCCGGCTCATTCGGTGTACCGCATTTGTGGCAAACCCATCGGTAAGAAGGTGCGCTCATGCCCAGCCCCTCACATCACCAGCCAGGCGCGCAAATTCCCCCAAATTCGCGGCGCGCTGGCGTTGTCGGCGTAGGTTGGGGTGAGCTTGCGAACCCCAACACTGCCCCGCATAAGCAAGGCCAAAGCGCGAATGCGAGCCCCGTTTAGTTCCACACCAACACCCCACGCGACCAATTGTGACACCCGATGCGCGCAGAACTGCAGGCGCAGGCGCAACCCGGCGTGACACGGGGGCACAGGAATTCGTCCGACGTAACTCGAATCCTGGACTGCGCCCTGAAAGCCGGGAAAACCAGGGTCAGCGGGAAACCCGTAGAAAGTATAAGGCACCCCTTGCCCGTCACCGAAGGAGCAGGTTTCGGAAAGGGGCGTATTTCGAAATTAGCTCGCTCTGCCCCCAATTTCCTGCCCTGGCTTCAGAGCCGCCCGACCTGCGCATGCCAGCCGCACCTGCCGGATTCAGCCGGGGATTTCGGCTTCTATCAGTTGCGCCAGCAGGACGAGGGATTCCTGCCAGCCGAGGTAACAGGCCTGCACGGGAATCATTTCGGGTATGCCTTCCTGAACTACCAATAGTTCAGTGCCGCAAAACACCTGGCTTAGTGTGATGGTGGTGCGCATTTCGCCGGGCAGGTTGGGGTCGTCGAAGCGGTCGGTGTGAACGATGCGCTGGTTGGGCACCAGTTCGAGGTATTCGCCGCCGAAGCTGTGGCCGTGGCCGGTGGTGAAACTTTTGAAGGACATGCGGTAGCGGCCGCCTACGCGGGCCTCCAGTTCATGCACTTCGCAGGTGAAGCCGTGCGGGGGTAGCCACTTGGCAAGGGCGTGCGCGTCCAGGAAGGCGCGGTAAGTACGTTCGGGCGGGGCTTTGAGGACGCGGTGCAGGGTGACGGTTCCGGTGGGCATGGTGTTTCCTTCGCTTGTTGGGGCGGGATGGGCGGGCGGGTAGCGCACGCGACGGCGGGGCACACGTGGCTGTGGCAGTGCCGGTGTTGCCGCGTTCCCGGACGGCGGCGAGGCGCGGTGCGGGGCGGCGGCGGGCTGGGGACATTATCGCGCGGGTGGGTTGGGGTTGCGCGGATTGTTGGCGCGTCACGTTGGGGTGGCGTGCTTTGAGGCGGGCGGGACGCCCGCGCCCCCAGGGGCTTGCGGGTGCGAGGCGGCGGGCGGGACAGCGATTGCGGTGAAGCGAGTGGTCGTGGCTTTGGGGCGAGCAAAGTGGCTACCTGGAGGTTTGATGCCGGTGGGTGTGGCGCCGGCGCGATCGCGCGTTTGGGTGCGATCGCGGGCGGGACGCCCGCGCCCCCAGGGACTTGCGGGTGCAAGGCGGCGGGCGGGGCTAGGCACGGCGTGGCGTTGGTCGCCGGTGCCTTGGTGGCGGCGAAGTTGCTACTAATGGGTATGGGGCCGCGGATAAAGCCGCGCCGGCCGCATTCCCGCGCCTGCCTAGACCGCCTCGCGCAGGTAGGCGGGTGCGCCCAGGATGTGGGTGGCGCGTACGCAGCGGTCGTCGCCCAGGGTCATCAGGATAAACAGGCGTTCTTCCAGGCTGGTCGCCTGTTCCATGCGGCGGGCCAGGAGCGGGGTGGCGCGCGGGTCCAGCACGACGAAATCGGCTTCGCGGCCGGAATCGAAACTGCCTATGCGGTCCTGCAGGCCCAGTGCGCGGGCGCCTCCCAGGGTGGCCAGGTACCAGGCTTGCAGGGCGCGCAAGGTTTGGCCCTGTAGTTGGGTAACTTTGTAGGCGTCGGCCATGGTGCGCAGCATGCTGAAACTGGTGCCGGCGCCGACGTCGGTACCCAGCCCGATGTGCACGCCGGCCGCGCGCATGGCGGCCAGATCGAACAGGCCGCTGCCCAGAAACAGGTTGGAACTGGGGCAGAATGCGGCCGCGGCGCCGGCGGCGGCCATGCGTGCGCGGTCGGCCGCGTCCAGGTGTATGCAATGGGCGTAAACGGCGCGCGGTCGCAAGAGGCCGTATTGGTCGTACACGTCCAGATAGCTGCGCGCGCCGGGGAATAGTTGCGCCACCCACGCCACTTCGGCGCGATTTTCGGCGACATGGCTTTGTATGGGCACGTCCGGATAGTCGGCAGCCAGTTCGGCCAGGGCGCGCATCTGCGCCACGCTGGAGGTGGCGGCAAAACGCGGGGTAATGGCGTATTCGAGGCGGTCGCGGCCGTGCCATATTTCGATCAGCGCGGCGGTTTCGCCATAGCCGCCGCCCGGCGCGTCACGCAGATTTTCCGGGCAGTTGCGGTCCATCAGCACCTTGCCGGCCAGCATGCGCAGCGCGCGCCGCTGCGCGGCGCTGAAAAACGCGGCGGCGGCCTGACCATGCACGCTGCCGAATACCATCGCCGTGGTGGTGCCGTTACTGAGCAGTTCGTCGAGAAAAAAATCCGCCACGGCGGCGGCATGGCGTTCGTCCGCAAAGCGCGCTTCGTGCGGGAAGGTGTAGCGCTCCAGCCAGTCCAGCAGATTGGCGCCGGGCGCGGCGATCATGTCGGTCTGCGGAAAATGGGTATGGGTGTCGACAAAGCCCGGCACGCACAGGCAGCCGGAATAGTCGAGCATGAGGGCGTGCTCGGGCAGGCTGGGTTCGACCTGATCGTAGGGGCCGATCTGCACGGTTTTGCCCTGGTCCACCACCAGCAGGCCGCCGGGCAGGTATTCGTAAGCCGCGGCATCGCCCTGCGCGCCGGGGTCGGCGCGGAAGTGCAGCAGGTCGGCATGCACGGCGATCAGTTCGGAGCGGCTTGGACGAACCGGAAACATGGTCTACCTCTGCCCCGTTATCGATGGACGCGGCGGCCGCTCAGGCGTATGCGCCTTTTTTGGCGCGCACGCGCAGCGCATTGGCAACCGCGCTGGCGGCCCGGTTGGCGGCACGCAACTGCATGAGCTGGGCGGCGATGGAAAGCGCCAGCGCGGCCGGCGCCTTGCTGCCCACGCCGGGCATTCCGATCGGCGCGGTAATGCGCGCGATGCGCGTTTGCGGCAGGCCCAGTTCAGTGTAGCGCTCGACATTGCGGGCGGCGCGCTGGGTTGAAGCGATCATGCCGAGAAATTCGAAATCGCCGCGTTTGAGTACCGCGCGGCCAATTTCGAAATCCAGTTCCGGGCTGTGCGTGAGCACGACGAACCAGGTTCCGGTCGGGGCGTGGCGAACTTCGGCTTCGGGCGCATCGCTCAGCACCGCGCATACGTCGCCGCGCAAATCGTGCGGAAACATTTCTTCGCGGCTGTCGATCCAGGTGATGTCGAACGGCAGTTCGGCCAACTGGCGGATCAGTGCGCCGCCAACGTGGCCGGCGCCGAACACCCACAGTGGCGTGTGATCGCGCGCCAAACGCTCCAGCATGAGGCGGCGTTCGCCCATGCCCAGCAGGCACACGGCGGCGGCTTGCTGTACGAGTTCGTGCGCGGCACGGCGCAGGGTGGCGTTTTGGCCCGGTTCGGGAGCTTCGCGCGGGTCCAGGCTGTCGGCAGTGAGCAACAGGCGGTGGCCGGCGCCGCCGTCCATGGCGGTGACCAGCACGCATTCGCGCCGTTCTTCGAACAGATGGGCGGCACGCGCTGCCAGTTCGGCCTCGGCGGCGGTAAAGCGGTCCAGCCATAGTTCCACGCTGCCGGAGGCACCGTCGCCGCCTGCCACCAGTACGCGGCGGCGCGGCAGGGCTTCGCAACGGTCGAGCATTTCGAGCGCCAGTTCGAGCGCCTTGAATTCGATTTTGCCGCCGCCCACGCTGCCGAAGGTGCCGGCACGATGCACCAGCATGTCCGCGCCAGGCTCGCGCGGACTGGGGCCACGCACGGCGGCGATCGTTACGCGGACCACTTCGACACCGCAGGCAGTCAGACGGGCCAGCTCGGGCAAACTGTATGTCATGTATTTTTCTCCTCGTCGGCGGCAACCGCGGGGCCGCACCATGCCGCATGAATTGCGACATGCGCGCATGGGTGCGGCAGGTGCGCCGGTGGCGCCGCTCCAGCTGCGACAAGCAATCGCCGTGCCACACGCTGCGGTGCGCCTCCCCCGCGCGATTGTACCAGCAGCGGCCGGCCTCGGTCCCGTGGCGCGCGCTTTGCGCGCGGGATGCGGCGCTGCAGGCACCAAATATGGGACGGCGCCTAAGCGGCTAACTTGAGGCAGCAGCGGGGAATGGGCGGGTTTCGCGCCAGCCCTTGCTGCGGCGGGATCGTGCGGGCGGGACGCCCGCCCCCAAGCAAAAGCGGCGCGGGGCAGCGCTCGGGCAGGGCCGCGTCAGGGCTTGGCAGCGGCAGCCGGCGCGGCGCGCGTAGCCGGCGGAGCGAAGGGCGGCAAGTACTCTATCGTGGCATGGGCGCGCAAATCGGCGCCGGCTTTTTGCATGGCTTCGGCACGGCGCTGCTGCAACAGAAACTGTTCTATGCGCGGCGTTGCGGCCTCTTCGCTGATCGGTTCGCTGCGCGAGCCGGCGATGCCGAGCAGCACGACGCCCCGTTCGCCGCGCACCAGGGCGACCTGTCCGTCCTTCAGCGCATGCAGCGCGCCGACCCAACCGAGCGGCAGAAATTCCGCGGCCAGCGTCGTGTCCTTGACGGAAAACGGAACCCGCACCGTGCGCAGCCATTCGAGCAGTTCGGCCACGCTTTTGGCTTTGGCGGTCTTGTCCTGCACCGCCTGCGCAACCTGATCGCCACCTTCGACGTCTATTTCGCGCAGCGCGTAAATGCGGCGCTCGGCGAATAATTCGGGGTGTTGTGCGTAGTAATAATGGATTTCCGTAGCCGTCGGCTTGGGGGTGGCCGCAGCCACTTGATCCAGATACGCCGATGCAAGCACCTGGCGCTCCGCCGCGACGAGGCGCGCGCGCACCTTGGGGTCGTCTGCCAGCCCGCGCCGCTCGGCCTCGTGGCGCAGCACTTCCTCGCCCAGCAGGCGTTCGAGCGCCACGCGGCGCACGGCATCGGCGTCGCCGGTGGGCAAGTTGGCGGCCAGCAATTCGACCTGATCGAGGCCTATCGCCTTGCCATCGACGCGGGCTGCGGGGCTGGACGCAGGTCTGGCCGGCTCGGGTTTGCAGGCGCACAGCAAGCTCGCGCCCAGGGCGGCCAGAAGGAGGGGACGAAAGGAGATCGAAGCGAAGGACATGCGCGGGCGGCCAAGCACAAAAGCGCCATTAAAACACAGGGCCGCCGCTTGTCGGTGCATGGGTCCCGCCCGCTCGCGGCGGGGCGGGACACCGGGGTGCGATCAATAGCCTTTGCGATCGCGCGACTTGGCGCCGCCAAAGCCGGCCCCGCGCTGGTCGCGGTTGCCTTCGCGGCGCGGGAAGGCGTCGTTGCTGCGCGGGCGGAAACCCTCGCTGCTGCGGCGTTCCGGATTGGCGCGGGTGCGGAAGGCGTCGGCGCGATTGCCGTCGGATTCGCGGCGGTGCGCGCCATCGATGCGATTGCCGTCGGCCTCGCGGCGGTGCGCGCCATCGGCACGATTGCCATCGGCTTCGCCGCGCGGCGCGCCGAAGCCACGTGCGCCATCGCCGCCGAAGCGCTTGGGCGCGTCGCCGCCGTAGTGTTTGACACCCTCGCCATTACGCTTGGCAAAACCGCCGGAGGGCTTGCCGAAGCCGCCAGCGGGCTTGCCGAAACGCGCGCCGCCCGGCTTGCCGTCGAAACGCGGGCGGCCGGAACGATCGGAGGGGTTGAAGCGGGCTTCCATGCCGACCACGGCATTCACGCGCACCGGGTTGCCCAGGAAGCGTTCGATGCGGCGCAGCACCATCAGATCCTGGCGCCCCACGAAGGACACCGCAACCCCGCTGGCACCGGCGCGGCCGGTACGGCCAATGCGGTGCACATAATCTTCCGCCAGGCGCGGCAGATCGAAATTGAACACGTGCGTCACGGTCGGCACATCCAGGCCGCGCGCCGCCACGTCGGTGGCCACCAGCACGCGGGCTTCGCCACGGCGCAGCTGGTTGAGCATGCGCGTGCGCGCGCGTTGCGGCAGATCGCCGTGCAGTGCCACGGTGCTGTGGCCGTCGGCGTCGAGCAGTTCGGCGAGCGATTCGGCTTCGCGCTTGGTGGCCGTGAATACGATGGCCTGTACCGTCGCGGCATCGGTAAGCCAATGGCCAAGCAGGCGCCGTTTGTGCGCGATGTCATCGACGAATATGACGGACTGGTCGATGGCCACCTTCTGTTCCGGCGGCGCACTCACCGCAATGCGCTGCGGCGAGCGCTGCAATTGCGCGGAAAGGTCGTGCACGCTCTGCGAAATGGTGGCCGTAAGGCACACGGTCTGGCGGTCGGCCGGCAAGGCGCGCGCGATTTCCAGCACGTCGTCGGAAAAGCCCATATCCAGCATGCGGTCGGCTTCGTCCAGCACCAGTACTTCGAGACGCGAAAAATCGATACGGCCGCTTTGCATCTGGTCCATCAGGCGACCCGGCGTGGCAACCAGAATTTCGTAGGGCGAAGCAAGCAGGCGGTTCTGGTTGATGTAGGACTCACCGCCGGTAATGCAGACGGTTTTGACGCGCGGCAGGTCGCGCGCCAGGTCGAAGGCGCTGCGGTTTACCTGTTGCGCCAGTTCGCGCGTGGGCGTGAGCACCAGCACACGCGGGCCGCGCGCACGCACGGTGGCGGGTTTCAACATGCGCACCAGGGCGGGAAGCAGGAAAGCGGCGGTTTTGCCGGTGCCGGTGGGCGCCCCGGCAATGAGGTCACCCCCGGTTAGTTGCAAGGGGATGGCCTGGGCCTGAATCGGGGTTGGCGTCACGAGGCCCATGCGCGCCAGTGCTGCGTCAAAAGCCTCGGGAATGCCAAGTTCACGGAAAGTCATGCAAATGCTCCAATCGTAGGGGTACGGAATGCCCGCAGACGAAGGGCGCGCCAGTGCACAGGGGCATATGGGCGGCGGGCGCATCGACTGCATTGCATCGATGCCAACCGGGAGGGCGATCAGGAAATGCCTGACGCGTGGGGCTAGAAATCGATGAATGGCCGGACTAGCTTGCGTCCGGCCTTCGCGGGCGGGGCGAATAGTCGCACAAGTCCTTTCGCAGCGCAACAAATTTGTGGCAGCGCACAAACCGCCCGCACGAACCTTGGCGGCCCTACAGGTTGAGCATCAGTTCGTGTTCTTCCGGCAAGGGATGGAAGCCGCGCGTTTCGTAGTGCTTGAATATGGCGTCGGCAACCGCTTCCGGCTGGTCGATCACCTGGATCAGGTCAAGATCGTCCGCATCTATCATGCCCTCCACCACCAGACGCGAGCGGAACCAGTCCAGCAGCCCACCCCAGAACGGCGAATGCACCAGAATGAGTGGAATGCGCGGGCTTTTGCGGGTCTGGATGAGGGTGAGCGCTTCCATCACTTCGTCCAGCGTGCCGAAACCGCCGGGCAGCACCACATAGGCCACGGCGAATTTCACGAACATGAACTTGCGCGCAAAAAAGTGCTGGAAGGTTTGCGATATGTCCTGATACGGATTGGCCGCCTGTTCCAGCGGCAACTGGATGTTGAGCCCCACCGAGGGCGATTTGCCGAAATAGGCGCCCTTGTTGGCGGCTTCCATGATGCCGGGGCCGCCGCCCGATATGACGGAAAAGCCGGCATCCGAAAGGCGCCGCGCAATGCGTTCGGCCAGGATGTAATAAAGATGGTCCGGCGGCGTGCGCGCGCTGCCGAAAATCGACACCGCCGGGCGGATTTCCGCCAGTCTTTCGGTCGCTTCAACGAATTCCGCCATGATGCCGAATATCCGCCAGGCTTCGCGCGCGTTGTAGCGCACGCTGGCCAGACCGGGATCGACGATTTTTGGCAGTTTTTCCTTCGCAGTCATGGCTTGCTCCAGCATCTGGATGGGGTGCTACAGTTCACAGCCTATTGCGGCGGTGTCCGCAGCGTTCCCGGATTTCAAACAACATGCCGACATTGTTGCTGGTCGACGGTTCGTCCTACCTGTACCGCGCCTTCCACGCCCTGCCCGATCTGCGCACCAAAGCCGGCGAACCCACCGGCGCCGTGCGCGGGGTAATCAGCATGTTACGGCGCCTCGCCGCCGACCATCGTGCCGATTACCTCGCCTGTGTGTTCGACGCCAAAGGCCCAACCTTTAGGGACGCCTGGTATCCGCAGTACAAAGCCAATCGCGCGCCCATGCCGGAAGACCTGGTGCTGCAGATCGAGCCCATACACGCCGCCGTGCGCGCGCTGGGCTGGCCGCTCATCATGCTGCCCGGCGTGGAAGCCGACGACGTGATCGGCACGCTCGCCACGCAGGCGGCGGCGCGCAACATCGATTGCATCATTTCCACTGGCGACAAGGATATGGCGCAACTGGTCGGGCCGCGCGTCACCCTGGTCGACACGATGAAAAACGAAACCCTGGATGCGGCCGGCGTGGCGGAAAAATTCGGCGTGCCGCCGGCGCGCATCGTCGATTATCTCGCACTGGTGGGCGACACCGTCGATAACGTGCCGGGCGTGCCCAAGGTGGGCCCGAAAACCGCCGTGAAGTGGCTGCAACAATACGGCAGCCTAGACGCCGTGGTGAGCCATGCCGCGGACATCGGCGGCGCGGTGGGCGAAAACCTGCGCAAGCACCTGGTATTCCTGCCGCTGGGCCGGCGCCTCGTGACGGTGAAATGCGACCTCGAACTGCCCATGGCGGTGACCGATCTGGCGCCGCAGCCGCCCGAGCGCGGCACGCTGATCGAACTATTCAAGCGCTACGAATTCATCACCATGCTGCGCGAAATCGAGGCCGCACCCGCCGCGGACGGCACTGCCGCAGCCAGTGACGAGACGGGCGCGGCGCCCGAGGCACAGACAGGCGCCGGCGCCGAAATTTCCCACCGCGCGGGCTATGAGGCGATTTTCGATTGGGCCACTTTCGATACCTGGCTGGCCCGCCTGGAAGCCGCCGAGCTTACCGCGCTCGATACCGAAACCACTTCCCTGGATAGTTTCGCGGCGCGGCTGGTGGGCATCAGTTTCGCCGTCGCGCCGGGCCGCTCGGCCTATCTGCCGCTAGGCCACAGCTACCCCGGCGCGCCGGACCAATTGCCACTCGACCAGGTGCTGCAAAAACTGCGGCCCTGGCTGGAATCCGACCGGCACGGCAAGCTGGGACAACATCTCAAATATGATCGCCACGTATTCGCCAACCACGGCATCGCTCTTGCCGGCATACGCGAGGACACGCTGCTCGAATCATATGTGCTCGAATCCGACAAGGGCCACGATCTCGACTCACTGGTCACGCGCCACCTGGGGCTCAAACCGCTCACATACGACGAAGTAACCGGCAAGGGCGCGGCACGCATAGGTTTCGACCAGGTAAGCGTGGAGCGCGCGGTCGAATATGCGGCCGAAGATGCCGACGTAACCTTGCGTGTGCATGAAACCCTGGCGCCGGCCCTGGCGCGCGAAGAGCGGCTGTACAAACTTTATCGCGACATCGAATTGCCGGTGGCGCAGGTGCTGTTCGAAATGGAACGCACCGGCGTGCTGATCGATTGCGATTCTCTGGCCGCTCAAAGCGCCGAACTGGGCAAAAAAATGCTCGCGCTGGAGGCCGAAGCGCACCAGCTCGCGAAACAACCGTTCAACATCAATTCGCCCAAACAGCTCGCGGAAATACTGTTCGAGCGCGAGAAACTTCCCGTCGTCAAGAAAACTGCCGGTGGTCAGCCTTCGACGGACGAAGAAGTATTGGCTCAGCTTGCGCTGGACTATCCGCTGCCGCGCGTCATTCTGGAATACCGCAGCCTGGCGAAACTGAAAGGCACTTATACGGACAAATTGCCGCGCATGGTGAACCCCGCCACCGGCCGCGTGCACACCAATTTTTCGCAGGCCACGGTAGCGACCGGGCGCGTCGCCAGCACCGACCCCAATCTGCAGAACATACCGATACGCACCGCCGAAGGCCGCCGCATACGCACGGCATTCATCGCCCCGCCCGGCGCCGCCATCGTGAGCGCGGACTATTCGCAGATCGAATTGCGCATCATGGCCCACCTGTCGCAGGACGAACGCCTGCTGTCGGCTTTCGCGCGCGGCGAAGACGTGCATCGCGCCACCGCCGCCGAAGTATTCAGCCTGGCGCCGGACGAAGTGTCCAGCGAACAGCGGCGCTACGCCAAGGTAATCAACTTCGGACTTATTTACGGCATGAGCGCGCACGGTCTGGCGAAGAACCTGAACCTCGAGCGCTCTGCCGCACAGGCTTACATCGACCGTTATTTCGCCCGTTATCCGGGCGTGGCGCGGTATATGGACGCCACGCGCAAACTGGCGCACGACAAAGGCTATGTCGAAACCTGGTTTGGCCGCCGCCTCTGGCTGCCGGAAATACGTGCACAGCAGGTAGGCCGCCGGCAAGGCGCTGAACGTGCCGCCATCAATGCGCCCATGCAGGGTACGGCGGCCGATCTGATCAAACTATCCATGCTCGCGGTACGGCGCTGGATCGCCACGGAAAAGCTGCAAACGCGGCTGGTGCTGCAGGTCCATGACGAACTGGTGCTGGAAGTCCCGCAGCCCGAACTGGACACCGTGCGCGAGGCGGTGCCCCGCCTCATGGCCGGCGTGGCACAACTATCCGTGCCCCTGCTGGCCGAAGTAGGCGCCGGAAAAAATTGGGACGAAGCCCACTAATAATCCGCCCTCAGTCTTCTGCCCAGCGGCCTCCGGCCGCCTGTAACTCTGTCCTCTGTCCTCTGTCCTCTGTCCTCTGTCCTCTGTCCTCTGTCCTCTGTCCTCTGTCCTCTGTCCTCTGTCCTCTGTCCTCTGTCCTCTGTCTTCAGTCCTCTGCCCCCTGCAACCACTGCAGGCTGAACCATTGGCGTTCGTCGCACCATACCGGGCCGGGTTTGAACCCGGCCGCGACGGCCAGGGCACGAAAGCCGTCCAGCGTGTATTTGCAGGAATTTTCGGTGTGTATGGCGCTGCCGGGGCCAAATTCGAAATGCTGGCCGGCGACTGAAATGCGCTGCCGGCGGCGGCTCACCAGATGCATTTCGACGCGCTGCTGCGGCACGTTATAGAACGCATAGTGGTCGAATGCCGACACATCCACGCTGGCATTCAGTTCGCGCCGCGCGCGTTCCAGCAAATTGCGGTTGAATGCCGCCGTGACACCTTGCGCGTCGTTGTAAGCCGCGTGCAGCACGGCTGGATCTTTCACCAGATCGGCACCGATCAGCAAGCCGCCGCCGCGCAGCATGTGCGCGGCCTGGCGCAAAAAACGCTGTGCTTCGCAGGGCGTGAAATTGCCTATGCTGGAGCCAGGAAAAAACCCTACGCGGCGCGCACCGGGCGGCAGCGGCGGCAACACCAGCGGCGCCGTGAAATCGCCCACCAGTGGCGTAATGGCGAGGCCCGGATAGTCGCGCCGCAAGGTACGCGCAGCGGCTTGCAGATGGGTGCCGGAAATATCGATGGGCACGAAGCCGGCCGGCGCATGCAGCGCATCTAGCAAGAGGCGGATTTTGAGCACCGAGCCGGCGCCAAATTCGATGATTTGCGCGGCTGGCCCGATGCAGTCGGCAATGTCCGCGGCACGCTCGCGCAGGATGCCGATTTCCGTGCGCGTCACGTAATACTCGGGCAGATCGCAAATACGGTCGAATAACGCCGATCCGGCGGCGTCGTAAAAATATTTCGGTGGCACGCTGCGCGGGTTGGCGGACAGACCGGCCAGGAAGGCGCGTTCGAAATCGCTGGCAAGCGCGCCGGCTGGCGCCGCATTTGCGCCCCAAGCGGCGCTCATGCCGCCTGCTCCCGGCAGGTCGATGCGGTGCGCGGCGGGCGCGTGCGTACAGGCATGGCCATGAATATTCTCCTTGGTGTCGGTCGGTACGGCGCGTCGGCTCAGGCGTCGCGCGCCAGTCGCAGGCCGGAAAACTGCCAGCGCGCGGCGGGCGGAAAAAAGTTCCGGTAAGTTGCGCGTATGTGGCCGGGCGGCGTGGCGATGCTGCCGCCGCGCAGCACGATCTGCCCGACCATGAATTTGCCGTTGTATTCCCCCACCGCGCCGGCCAGCGGCCGAAAACCCGGATACGGGTCGTAGGACGAGCGGGTCCATTCCCACACGTCGCCGTACATTTGTTGCAGTCCGCCGCCTGGCGCAGCGGCCGGGTGTAGCCAGGCCGAATCGGCAAAGCGCCCCTGCGGCGCGAGCGTGGCGGCGGCGGCTTCCCACTCGAATTCAGTGGGCAGGCGCGCGTTGGCCCATTCCGCATAGGCGGCGGCTTCGTAAAAACTCAGGTGACAGACGGGCGCGGCCGCATCCAGTTCAATTTCCCCGTGCAGCGTAAACACGCGCCAGCAGCCGTCGTCGGCAAGGCGCCAATAGAACGGCGCCTGCCAGGCTTGCGTACTCACCGCGGCCCAGCCGTCGGACAGCCAGAATTCCGGCCGCCGGTAGCCGCCATCGGCCATGAACTCGAGAAACTCTCCGCAACTAACCGGGCGTGACGCAAGCTGGTAGGGTGCCAGCAGTACAGGGTGGCGCGGCGTTTCGTTGTCGAACGCGAAATCCGTTCCGCGGTGGCCGATTTCCGTGCTGCCGCCGGGGAAATCCACCCATTCCAGCGCCGCGGGCGACTGTTCGGGAGCCGGCAAATGCGCGGCGTAGGCCGGCAACAGGACGCTGCGCGAAAACAGGTGCTTGATGTCGGTAAGCAGCAATTCCTGATGCTGCTGCTCGTGGTTCAGCCCCAGCACGATCAGGGCCGCCAGGGCGGGCGCCAGATCATCCTGCAGCAGGCGCGTCATGGCCGCGTCTACGTGAGCGCGATAGGCCAGCACTTGCAGCAGGGTGGGCCGGGTGAGCAGGCCGCGTTCCGGGCGCGGGTGGCGCGCACCCAGCGCCTCGTAGTAAGAATTGAACAGATAAAAATAGCGCTCGTCGAAAGCGCGGTAGCCGGGCAGGTGCGGCAGCAGCACGACGGCTTCGAAAAACCAGGTGGTATGGGCCAGATGCCACTTCGCCGGACTGGCGTCCGGCATGGACTGCACGCACATGTCCTCGGGCGTGAGGCTGGCCGCCAGGCGCGCACTCGTGACGCGCACCGTGGCGTAGTCGTGCGCCAGGGAGGCGGCCGGGCCGCACTGGATTAATTGATCGCGTTGCACCTGGAGCCCCCTTATTGTTGATGCGCTCGCCGCGCATGCCCTGCCCGTGACATCGGCCGCGTTGACAGCTTGCCGACACGGGGAACGCATGGCAAACCGGCTGCTTGATGTTCGAACTGGAATCGCCACGACGCCCGGTTTCATGCTCGGCGGCGCGCCCGCGCCAAGTGACCCGCTACCTCCGCTCGGCTCACAAGCGCCGCAAAGTATAAGCCACCCAGTTGGTGCCGTGAGCAAAGCCCGCCGCGGGACACCGCGATGCCCACACTGGCACCGGGCCGCCCATGCGCGCGGCATCGCGGCAAAAAACTCCGTCAGCCCGCGTCGGCGCGTTTGCTTACAGTAAAGACCAGTATGGCTAGACGCACAAACACGCGGCGCCCGCGCGGCGGGACGCCCAGCCGGGCAAACGGCACTGCAAGCGCAGCACATCAGCGGCAAATTTCGCCACGTTGCGGCGCGCCGCGCCTGGCAACAATCGCTTGCAATTGCGGGCTTGATGCCGCTGCCGTCCGGCCATAATTGCCTGCGCAAACGCGCCCGACCGGGCGCGCAAAGCACATCTGTTCACATGAGGAAAGTCGCATGAAAAAGACCTTGACTGCCCTGGTGTTCGTCTGCGCGTCGACCCTGGCGTTCGCGCTGCCCACGCCGCAAGACATACGCACGGCCGTGGAAGCCGGCAATTACGCGCAGGCCGAAACGCAATTGCGCGAAGTGCTGCGCGAAAAGCCCGCCAGCGCCAAGGCCCATTACGAATTGGGTCAGGTTTTGGCGCGATCCGGCCGCAGGATAGAAGCACGCGCGGAATTGCTGGAAGCGCAGCGCCTGGACCCCTCGCTCAAATTTGCCAGCAACCCGCAGCATTTCCGTGAGCTGCTCGGCAAGCTGTCCAGCGAAACGGCGCCGGCCGCCCGTTCTGCAGGCGTGGCGCAAAGTGCCGGATCTTCAGACAATTCCGGCCCGCTCATGGCGCCGCGCGCCGCGGCCGCCGAGCGGCAAAGCGCCGGCTTCCCCTGGGGCATGGTGGCAGCCGGTGGCGGCGTGCTGCTGGTATTGTGGATCATCATGCGCGCCATGGCTGCGCGCCGGTCTGCCAGCCCCGCCGGAAACGGATCGTTTGGCGGCGGTAATTTCGGTTCCGGCGGCTTTGGCAATGCGCCGGCGGCCGGCGGCGGCTCGGGCATGGGTGGGGCGGTACTGGGCGGCCTCGCCGGCCTGGCGGCCGGGTACGGGCTAGCCAAAGTGCTTGGACACAGCGACGAGGCCCATGCGGCCGGCACGAATTCAGGCGCTGGCAGTTATGTCCCCCCGCTCGACGCACCGGCCAGCGACGATTACGGTGCTTTTGACGCCGGCAGCGGCGACGCTTGGGACGCTGGCGGCGGCAGCGACGACAACTGGTAAGCCGGAGCGCAGCGGCCCGGCTGCCAGGGGCGCGCCGCTGCCGCCATAGCTTCGATCACGGTCGGGAATATGCGGAAACACTGCTCGGCCACCGATGTAGTTCCGTTCAGGCGAATCGTCGCCTGAACTATCCCGGTGGGGCGGGCATCGCACCTGTCTTCCATCGCTATGACCAAATCGTGCGGGCGAGACGCCCGCACCCCCAGCCCCTGCCTGGCGGCACCCGCAATGCAGCCGGGTTGCCTCGCGTCCGCCCAATTGACGGCATCGACTTGGCTACGCTTGCGCCGCACCAATCCGGTCATTCGGCCCGACCGTCCCGGCACTTGCATGGTGCGACACACGACAAACCCAGCTCAAAACCGTTCCAGAAGGCGGAAAATGTGCGTCAATAGGGCCACGGCACCGGCCCCGAAGCCCACCCAATGCATGGGCATGAGCCTTGCTTGAGCGGCAGTGTCACCCGGATAAAGGCATCCGCCGGCAACGCGCATTCCAGCGCGGGAAGCTTTACCCGCCCGTAGGTGCACTCGCTGCAGATCGGCTGCGGCAGAATTCGGGAAACAAGCGCCACCAACATCCCCAAAAAGGACCCGCCATGCTCTACGCTCCCCATCGCACCGCCTGTTGTGTCGCGCTCGCCCTTTGTTGCGC
Source organism: Rhodocyclaceae bacterium (assembly GCA_016791105.1). GTDB lineage: Bacteria > Pseudomonadota > Gammaproteobacteria > Burkholderiales > Rhodocyclaceae > JAEUNM01. Next base: position 43,091 of record JAEUNM010000085.1, read on the forward strand.
AAGTGCGCACGCCATCGACTGGAGCGACACTTCCATCAGTTTCCGTTACGGCACGAAATTCGCGGAGCCGTTCGAACCGAACGACATCCACAAGCGGATTTACAACCTGACCTATGCTAACGGCTACAAGTACGGCACGAATTATTTGAATGTCGATCTGTTGCTGTCGGACGGCAAGGATCCAAGAGACCTGAACTCATCGCGAGGCGCACAGGAGGTGTACGTCGTATATCGCCACACGCTGGATATCGGCAAGGTGATGGGCAAAGACATCAAGTTCGGCCCCGTGCGCGGCGTCGGCGCCACGCTGGGATTCGACGTCAACACCAAGGACGACCGGCACTACAATTCCGAAAAGCGCATGCTGGTGGCCGGGCCTACACTAATGTTCGACGTGCCGGGCTTCCTCAACGCAAGCTTGCTCGCGCGCTGGGAAAGCAATGCTCCTTTGGACAAGTCCGCCCCGCCCCGCATCGCACGCTATCGCTACGACACCCACCCCATGCTCAGTCTGGCCTGGGGCGTACCGATAGGTTCGCTGCCGCTATCGTTCGAAGGCTACGCGAATTTCATCGCGGCGAAAGGCAAGGACGAATTCGGCAACGGCACCAAGCCGGAAACTCACATCGACATGCAAATCATGTACGACCTGAGTTCTGCAGTGGGCGCATCGAAAAACACCTTCAAGGTGGGGCTGGAATACGAGTACTGGCGCAACAAGTTTGGCGTCGATCACACGGGGCCGGCGGGGTCGGGCGCCTTCGCCAAAACCCCCATGGTTCGCGCCGAATATCACTTCTGAGCTTTTGACGTACGAGGTCCGCAGCGCCCGCTTCTTTTAGATAACCGGGCGGGCGCCTGCGGTTTTGGGCTCGGCATTTTCCGGCCAGGCCCATGCCAATGCAGGCCATACGGCCAGGGCCGATGCGCCCATCGGATGGATTGCACTATGGCGGCCTGGAGTTTGCGCCCCCCGTTGCCGGCTGGGTAGCCAGAAACCATACGGCCCCGCCCCCAGGATGGCGACCGTCGAGACGGCACTGGCGTGCGGGCGAAACCCCCTCCCCCGGGCACATGCCCCGCAAAAGCAACGCTTTGAGCTTTCCGGGCCAATCAAGGTATAGACCCTGCGTGCCAAATCCGGTCTAATAGGCAAGCCGACGGCAGCGGCTCGTGCTCTTGTTTGCGCATCGCAAACGTCCCTGCCGTGAAGCGAACCTTTGCCGATGGAGGCAGGCCGCGCAATTACAGGTGCCGGCCAGGCCCGTTTGATGAGCGCAACCGAGTTCCTGGCCATGAAAATATTCATTATCGACGACCACCCGCTCATAGTCGAAGGTTTGACCGGCGCGCTGCACGAATTGCTGCCGGCGGCCCAGGTGCTCGCCGCGGACGCAGCGGCGGCCGCCATGCAGGTGCTGGATCAAAACCCCGACATCGGGCTCACCCTGCTGGATCTGAACCTGCCCGACATCGAGGGCATGACCTTGCTGGCGCGGGTGCGCGAGCAGCACCCGGATATACCGCTGGTCGTACTGTCGGCCACCGACAGGGCCGACGTTGTGCGTGCCGCGCTCGACGCCGGAGCCATGGGCTTCATTTCCAAACGTTCCCCCACCGCCGTACTGGTGGGCGCTTTGCAACTGGTGCTTGCGGGTGGTGTGTATATCCCGCCGCAGGTGCTGGCCGCCGAACCCGATCCGCCATCTCCGCGGCCGCCCGCCGCAGCTCAGGCGCGTCCGCCCACACCGCGCGACCTGGGCATTACCGATCGCCAAGCCGAGGTGCTGGCGCTGGTGGTGGAAGGAAAATCCAACAAGGCCATTTGCCGCCGCCTGCAAATTTCCGAAGGCACCTGCAAATCGCACATTTCGGCATTGCTGCGTGCACTGCATGTGAATAACCGCACCCAGGCGCTATTCGCCATCAGCAGCATGGGCCTGCAATTGCCGCGCCCGGCCGAGCCCATGAAGCCGTCCTACTGACTGCGGAGCGGCTGCCGCGGCCGGGCGGGCATCAGTCCGCGTCGGCATTGCCGCAGTCGAGCAGGTGCGCGACGGCGGCCAACATGTCTTCTTCTCGGACAGGTTTTTTTACCAGCGGCACGCCGTGCTCGGCCAGCATGTCGGCTAGCTGCAGGTCGGTTTCGCCGCTCACCACGAGTGCCGGTACTTCGCGCGCACAATGCGCGCGCACGGCGGCGATCACGTCCAGACCGGTTTCAGATTCGGACAGGCGAAAATCCGTTACCAGCAGTCCGGGCTGGCGTTCGCCCAAAGCCATGACCAGGCGGACGCCGGACGTTTCCGCGATCACTTCGGCGCCCAGGCTGGCAAACAAGGCGCCGAGCGCCTCCAGCACTTCCGGCACATCGTCCGCAATCGCCACGCAGGCGCCTTGCAGACAACTCAGATCAATCGCACTGGCGCTGTAGGCCGGCAGGGCGAACCTGGGCCTGGCGCGGGCCAGATGGACGCGGAATACCGAGCCGCGCGCCGGGGTGGATTGGCAGTCGACGCGATGTTTGAGCAGGCGCGCGAGGCGGTCAACGATGGCCAGCCCCAGCCCCAGCCCGCGTTCTTCGAATTTTTGCTCCTGCACGCCGCCGCGCTCGAACTCGCGAAATATGAGCGGAATTTTGTCGGCTGCGATGCCGCGGCCGGTATCCCAGATTTCTATGCGGATTTCGTCACCTGCGCGCCGGCAGCCGAGTACCACACCGCCATGCTCGGTGTAGCGCAGCGCGTTAGCCACCAGATTGGCCACGATGCGTTCCAGCAGCAAGGGGTCGGAATGACACCACAGGACGCTGGGCCGCACCTTGAAGCGCAGCCCGCGCTCGGCCGCGGTCGGCGAAAATGTGGCGCGCAAATTTTCGAGCAGGGGCGCGAGCGGAAAATCCTGCGTCGTGGCCTGGACTACACCGGCATCGAATTTATTGATATCCAGCAGCGCTTCCAGCGTGTTGTCCAGCGTCAGCGTGGCGCGCTCGATGCGCCCGACCAGGTGTTCGCCCTCGCTGTCAGCAACGTGGCGGCGCAGGGCGCGGCAAAACAAGCCAAGCGCCTGCAAAGGCTGGCGCAAATCGTGGCTGGCGGCGCCGAGAAATTGCCGCATTTGCGTGCGCGCGTGTTCGGCGCCCTCTTTCTGCGCCTGCAATTCTGCCGTGGCATCGGCGATGCGCTTTTCCAGGCCCGCCCGCGCGGAATCCATGGACTGCGCCATGGCGTTGATGCCGTGTTCCAGCATTTTCACCGCGCCGCCGGTTGGAACGCTGGCCCTTGCCTGCAAATTGCCGCGCTCGATTTGTCCCACCGTATCCGCCAAATCCATGATGGGCCGCGTTACGCCGCGCGCCAGCCAGCGTGCCAGCCAGATCGCGATCACCAGGCCGCCCATGGTGATGACCAGCGCACTGCGGATGAGGCGGTCGCGCACCGAATGAAAGCGCTCCACCGACACTTCCACCAGCACCATGCCGAGTGGCGGCACCGGCGGCTCGACGTCGCCGCCCTGGAATAATTCGTCGTGCACCACCTGCACGCTTTTGATAGGGGCACCAAAAAACAGGCCGCGCCTGTCACGGCGCAGCAGTTGTGGGCGGTCGGGCAGCGCCGGCACATGGTCCGACAGGTGGACCAGCACTCCACTCACCGCCAGCACCTTGCCGCTGGCGTCAAGCACGGCGACGCCGGACACGTCCGGTTGTGTGGCGGCGCTGTCGGCGAGGGATTTGAGCAGCACCGCGTTGCCGGAAAACACGCCAAATTCGCTATTCGGGCCGAGCAGGCGGGCGATGACGAGGCCGCGGTCATTGAGGCTTTGGTCGAGATCGTCGATGCGGGTGTGCGTGAAGTACCACGCCAATGCGATAGCGATCAGGATGGTCGGCAGCAAGGCGGCGAGCATGACGCGCGCGTCGATGGTCCAGCCCTCAAAAGGAAATTTCACTATTCCTTACCCTGTCGATCCAATTTTACAAAGCGATTGGAGCCACCTTCCAACGCCAAGCCCGGCGAATGCGCATGGGTCGGACTGACGCCACGCGAAAAATAGCGCGCGGCCGGCCAAAAAGGAAGACCGCCGCCGTAAAACACGCGATGGACGGAGTCGGCGGCCGGCCGGCCAGCCTGTTGCGGGGCGCAAGGGCGCGCAATGAGGGGTGCGGGGAGTTGGCTCGTTGCGCAACAATCCGAGCCGGCGCGGAATGCTCTATTGAGGCACTAAACGCGAGGCATGATAACGAACCCTGCCAGACAGTCGATGCCCCGTTAAGAACCGCGGGATCGTCCAGGCGCCGTAGTTTGCCGCCGTGCCAGCGCGACATTGGAATTCAGCCGATGGCGGCCTGCGTGAAATGCGGCAGGGCACGCCTGTCTTGCGCTTGGCTGCGTTTCCTTCTTGCCGGGCAGCCAGTGCCGGCGATTTACGGTGCAGCCGCGAGCACCTGCGGATTGAGGAGGTTGGGCGGCACCGCACCGGCCAGCGCCGCGTGCAGATTTTGCAACGCCAGTTCGCACATGGCACGGCGGGTGGCGAAACTGGCCGACCCGATGTGGGGGGTGAGCACGACATTGTCGAGGTCGAAAAAGCCGTGCTGGAGCTGCGGCTCGTTTTCGAACACGTCCAGCCCGGCCGCGGCAATGCGGCGCGCACGCAAAGCTTCGATCAGCGCCGCGTCATCGACCAGGCCGCCGCGGCCGATGTTCACCAGCACTGCGTCCGGCTTCATGCACTGCAATTCGGCTATGCCTATGGTGTGGTGGGTGGCAGGCGAATAGGGCAGGCATAGCAGCACGAAATCCGCCCATTCGAGCAGTTCCCCCTTGTCCATGTAGCGCGCCGCAAAGGCCGCCTCGACATCGGGCGCCAAACGATTGCGGTTGTGATAGGCAATTTCCATCGCAAAGCCGCGCGTGCGCCGCGCAATGGCTTGGCCTATGCGCCCGAGGCCCAGTATGCCGAGCCGGGCGTGGTGCACGTCGTGCCCCAGCCAGGCAGTGGTTCGCCAGGCCTGCCACTGGCCGCCGCGCACCCAGCGGTCGGATTCGACCACGCGGCGCGCCGCTGCCAGCAATAGCCCGAAGCCCAGATCGGCCGTGGTTTCATCGAGCACGCCGGGCGTGTTGGTCACCATGATGCGCCGCGTCGTGCAGGCTTCGACGTCGATGTTGTTGTAGCCGACGGCGATATTGCAAAGGAGGCGCAAGTTCGGCGCCTGCGCCAGCAGGCTGGCGTCGATGCGGTCGACCGGCGTCACCACCGCCGCTTCGCGGTCGGCAATCATTTGGCCGAGCGTTGCCGCGTCCAGCACTTCGTCGGCCTGATTGGAGCGCAGTTCGTAACGGCCGGCCAGGTCTTCGTGCAGGTCGTTGAATATTTTTCCGCTCAGCAGAACTTTGGTTTTTGTCATTGCAGAAGTCTCCAGGCCTGTACGCCCGCTCGTGAAGTTTCAGCCGACCACGACCAGATGCACGCGAGAAGGTCCGTGTGCGCCCAATACGATCGTTTGTTCGATATCCCCGGTACGCGATGGACCGGATACGAAATTCAAGCTGCGCGGCACGCCGCCCGCTTCGCGGCGCAGCAAGGCAAATGCCTCTTCCATGCCGGCAAGGATGCGCGACGCATCGACGATGGCAATGTGCGTTTCGGGCAACAGACTGACCGTGGCCGGGGAATCCGGCCCCGAGCACAACACCAGCGTGCCGGTTTCGGCCAGGGCACAGAAACTGCCGGTGATGCCGGTCAAATCCTCCCCCTGGGCGGCGCGCGCGACGACCTCGATGCCGGCGCCGGCCCAGTCCAGCGCCGCGATTTGCGGCCATACCACGGCAGTAGGCGGCAAGCACGTGCGGGCCAGATAGTCGGCGCAGGCCTGCGGCACCTCGTGCATTACGCTGATGCGCGCCACCGTGCTTTGCATGCTTAGCGCGCGTTCGATGAAACAGGCCGTCAGATCGGCCGGCAGCGGCGGGCGCGGCGCAGGCACGGGTGCGCGCAAGGCGGCCGCCACGCGCTCGGCCGCTTCGGCGTCCTGCGCCGCATTACGTCCCAGGCGGCTACGCATGCGCGCCAGCATGTCGGCGCGTGAATCCTGGATGCTCATGGCAGGCCTCAGTGATGTGCGCCGCGCGTGGCCGCCTTGGCCTGCTCGGCATGCAGTTCGCGGAATGTTTTACCTTGCGGCGCCGGGAACGCGCGCGTCGAGGTCCAGCCGGGCGCAATGCCGAGCATGTCTATGTACGCCCGCTCCCCCGCCAGCCACTTCAGATAGCGCGCGCCGCGCGCTGCCAGCCAGGCGTAAAGCGCGGGCCGCGCCGCCACCCAGGCCCACAGGCGGATCGCCATGCGCTCGCTCCACGGACGCAGTTTCAGTTCGATCTGTTTGGTGCGCAATTTGCGCAACAAATCCGGCAGCGGAATTTTGACCGGGCACACCACGCCGCACTGGTTGCACATAGTCGCGGCATTGGGCAGATCGATCGCGCGCTCCAGGCCCTGGAACAGGGGCGTCAGCACCGAACCCATGGGACCAGGGTACACCCAGCCGTAAGCATGCCCGCCCACGGTCTGGTACACCGGGCAATGATTCATGCAGGCACCGCAACGTATGCAACGCAGCATTTCCTGAAATTCGCCATGCACCAGATCGACGCGGCCGGCGTCGACGAGGATGAAATACATGTGGCGCGCGCCGTCGCTTTCTTGCTCGCCACGCGTGCCGGTAAGTAGCGATACGTAATTCGAAATGGACTGCCCCGTCGCCGAGCGCGGCAACAGGCGCATCAAGGTGGCAAAATCTTCCAGCGTGGGGACGATTTTTTCCACCCCGGTGATGGCCACGTGTACGCGCGGCACCGTGGTGCACATGCGGCCGTTACCTTCATTGGTGACCAGGGCCACCGAGCCGGTTTCCGCGATCAGGAAATTGCCGCCCGATATGCCCATGTCCGCGCTCAGAAATTGCGGCCGCAGTTGTTCGCGCGCTTCGCGCGCCAGGGCGGTAATGTCGGTTTTGCGCGGCGTGCCGTGGCGGCGCGCAAACAGTTCCGACACCTCCTCCTTCGACTTGTGAAATACCGGCGCGATGATGTGCGAGGGCGCTTCGTTGTCATTCAACTGCAGGATGTATTCGCCCAGGTCGGTTTCCACCGGCACCACGCCGGCTGCTTCCAGGGCCTGATTAAGGCCGGATTCTTCCGACAGCATGGATTTGGATTTGACCACCTTGCGGCAGTCGTGGCGCGCGGCGATTTCGAGCACCAGCCGGCACACTTCGTCGCCGTCACGCGCCCACAGTACGGTGGCGCCGCGCCGGCTGGCTTCCTGTTCAAACGCCAGCAGCCAGTGGTCGAGGTCGTTCAGCACGCGATCGCGTATCGCGCGCGCGGCCTCACGCGTGGCTTCGAATTCCGGCAACTCCTGGATGGCCTGCGCGCGCTTGCCGACGAATTTGCTTTTCGTCTTGCGCAAATTGTCCTGCAGCACGCTATCGGCCAGTTTGTCGGTCACCCGCGCCTTGAAATGCATGGACTGGATTTGCATGGCTTCAGACCTCGGATCGCGTCATGCCGGCGAGTACTTCTGCCACATGCAGCACTTTGGTCGACGGATCGCCCATGCGGGCAAGACGCCCTTCGATATTGAGCATGCAGCCCAGATCTCCCAGCACCACGGTTTTGACGCCACTCGCGCGTATGTTGTCGCACTTGCGCCCGGCAATCGCGCCGGACAAATCGCCATACTTGATGGCAAATGTTCCGCCAAACCCGCAACACTCCTCGCAGCCGGCCATTTCCACCACCTGCACCCCGGGCATGCGTGCGAGCAGCGCGCGCGGCTGCGCTTTCACATTGAGTTCGCGCAGGCCGGAACAACTGTCGTGATAGGTTACACGGCCCTCGAAATGCCCGGGCGGTGCCGTCATGCCGGCCACCTCGTGCAGGAAACTGGCAAGCTCCCAGGTTTTTGCCGCCAATGCGTCCGCGCGCGCGCGCCAGGCGGCGTCTTCGGCGAACAATTCGGCGTAATGGGTGCGCACGGTGCCGGCGCAGGAGCCGGACGGAATCACCAGATAGTCGCAGGCATCAAACTCCGCGATCAGTTTACGCGCGAGCTGTTGCGCCGCCACGCGGTCGCCGGCATTGAAGCCCGGCTGGCCGCAACAGGTTTGCGTCTCCGGCACGTACACCGCGAAGCCCGCATGCTGCAATAGTTTCAGCGCTGCAAATCCGATGCGCGGGCGCATCAGATCCACCAGACAAGTTACGAATAGCCCGACACGCCGCTGCTCCACTTTCCCCTCCCGCGCGCTCGCTGCATGTTGAATTTCTGCCGGCACTTGTGCGAATCATAGCTACTAAGGCCGGCAGACTTCACAATTTCGGCAAACATTTCCCGCCGGACCGGCAGCGGCGGCACGCGCCGGCATGCGCACGGAACAGACGCCATGTTGGCCGTACCGTATCGGCAAGCTCCTAAAATTTGGGCGCCGTTTCACGATGTGGGATAATCGCCCGGACGTCACCACTTGCCCGAGCGCAGGAATTCATAACTTGACCCAGCCCGCCGCCGACAGCGCAAAAAGCCCGATTCAGGTGATCGAGCGCATGATGAAGTTGCTCGACGTCCTGTCCTATTACCAGGAACCCGTGAGTTTGAAACAGCTTGCGCTCGAAAGCGGGCTGCATCCGTCGACTGCACACCGCATCTTGCTGGCCATGGCCACGTCCGGCTTCGTCGAGCGCGGCGACCCCGGCACCTACCGCTTGGGCATACGCCTGCTCGAACTGGGCAATCTGGTGAAATCGCGCATCAATATCCGCGATTCCGCCATGCCGCTCATGCAGGGGCTGCATCAGGCGACTGGCGAAAGCGTCAATCTGGGCATACGTCAGGAAGACGAAATCGTCTATGTGGAACGCACTTCGAGCGGCCGCTCGGCGGTGCGCATCGTGCATATCGTCGGGGCGCGCGCGCCGTTGCACCTCACCGCGACCGGCAAACTGTTTCTGGCGGAACTAAGTTCGGCACAGGTGCGCGACTATTGCCGCCGCACCGGCCTGCCCGGTCAGACGCCCACATCGATAACCGAGGCGGGCAAACTGGAACGCGAACTGGACAAGGTGCGCCGCCACGGCGTGGCGTTCGACCTCGACGAGGTCGAAATGGGTGTGCGCTGTATCGCAGCCGGCATACGCGACGACAGCGGCCAACTGGTTGCAGGCTTATCCTTATCGTCGCCGGCAGAACGATTCAATCAGGATTGGGCAGCACAGGTGCGCGCAACCGCCGATGAAATATCGCGAGCGCTGGGTTACGGCGGCATGCGCAAAGCCTGATCGCGCGCGCCGCCCGGAGGCGGCGCGGTGCGGACATTATTCCATCGCGGCCTGGGCGCCCAGGCTCACCTTTTCCACCCACTTCTTGATTCGATTGGCATCGCCTATGCGCGTGAGGCGGCCGACCGAATCGAGCAGCACGATGATGACCGGCTTTTCGCGCAGCCAGGCTTTCATGACCAGGCATTTGCCGGCTTCATTGGTGTAGCCGGTTTTCGAAACGCCGATCTGCCAATCCGGGTTGGACACCAGCGCATTCGTGTTGACAAAGCGCATGTTGCGCTCGCCCACGGCGACGCGATATTCGCGCTCGGTGGTGAATTCACGGATGAGCGGATAGTGGGACGCGGCTTCCACCATGCGCGCCAAATCCTGCGGGCTGGATACATTGGAAGGATTGAGCCCGGTGGTGTCATAGAAGCGCGTGTTGTGCAGTCCAAGCTCGGCAGACTTGCGATTCATGGCCGCGATGAAGGCCGCCCGCCCGCCCGGATAGTTGCGCCCCAGCGCCGACGCGGCACGGTTTTCCGACGACATGAGGGCCAGCCGCAGCATTTCTTCGCGCGACAGTTCGGCGCCAACATAGAGGCGCGAATGGGTGCCTTTGATCGTATCGATATCTTCGTCGTTTACCGCGATTTGTTCGTCCAGACTGGGCTTGGCATCCAGCACCACCATCGCCGTCATGAGCTTGGTGATCGACGCGATGGGCACGACGCTGTCGGCGTTGCGCGAATACAGAATTTCACCGGACGATGAATCCTGCACCAGCACGGCGGCAGATTTGATGTTGGGGCTGCCATCGGCCATGAAGTCAGGTTCGGACGCACCGCGATTGGCTTTGCGATACACCGCGGCGGTTTTCTTTGCGGGCGCTTTTGCCGCGTGGCGGGCGACAGCGTGGCGCTTGCCGCTCTTGCGGTATTCGGCCTGCGCGACCTGTGGAAACGCCAGCGTAATGCCCAGCACTGTTGCCAGAGTGACGACCCAGCGCGAAGTTTTCATGGTTTGCTCCCGGAGCTGCAACGACCCTGCCAGTTTAGCAAGCGCGATGCATTCTGCCAATCACGGTACATAGATAAGCCAACTTCTTAAAGTAAATTCTAGGTCGGGTTTTCAAATACCCAAAAAGCTTTCGAGTTCTGCCCGCTTGTCCATCGCATCGCCGTAACCGAGGTCTATGAGCGCCCCGGTATAGGGTGCTTCGAACAACAAATAGCTGGCGAGCGCGCCACCACCACGCCGCGTACCGCCTATGCCACCGAGCAAGAGGCGCATCATGCGCGGCAAGGCGTCCACGTGCCGCGCCGCGATTTCGTCCAGGCGCTCGGAAGGCGCGATCACCAGAGATTCTATACGGCGCATTCCGTTTCCGGCTTGATCCCCTTCGCCCGCCGCATGGCGCAACGTATCGTTGATGGTGTTCAAACGCTCGAGATCGACCGCAAGTTGATCAAGAAATATCGCCGACAGGGCGTGGCCCGCTACCTGCGCCAAGGATGGGTAGCTATTGCTCGTCATGCGCTCGCGCGGTTCGTTCATGCGTCCCACGCCAACCACAAGTATGCGTTCTGCGCCCAGATGCACGGCCGGGCTGATGGGCGCGAGCTGGCGCATCGAGCCGTCGCCGAAATATTCGCGATTTAGTTTGACGGCCGGAAAAATGAAGGGCAGCGCGCTCGATGCAAGCAAGTGGTCTACGCGTATGTGTGCGCGGGCGGCGGCGCGCTGCGAGCGCTTCCACGGCACGACATCGGACGCGCCCTGATAGAAGGCCACCGATTCGCCGGACAAATAACCGGAACAGGTAACCGACAAGGCATGCAGGGCGCCCGCGGCAATGGAGCGGTCTATGCCGCGAAAATCGAGGTTATCCAGCAGCAGGCCGCGCAGCGGGGTGTTGTCGAGCAGCGAACGCGGATAGCGATCGACGGCCCATCCCATCATGAGTGCGGCAAACCAGCGCAGCGCGGTTTTGGCAGTGCCGATCGCATCGGCGTAATACACCTGCCCGGCGCGGAAGTTGCGCCAGATTTGCAGCAAGCTCGATACCGCGTGGTCGAAATTGTCCGCCATCGTGGCCAGCGCGGTGGCATTGATGGCGCCCGCCGAGGTACCGCACAGAACCGGGAAAGGATTGGCGCGCCGGTCGTGCAGAAGGTCGCGCACGGCGGCCAGCACGCCGACTTGATAGGCGGCGCGCGCGCCGCCGCCGCTCAACACCAGAGCTGTCCTGCCTGCCCGCACGCCGCCCTCCCCCGCGCCAACGCCGACACGCAAGTCTAGCGCGTCGGGCGCCAGTACGGGCGAGTAAGGCTTATTCCTCCTGCGCTGCTTCGACCACCGTGAGCGCAGTCATATTCACGATGCGCCTTACCGTGGCGGTAGGCGTAAGAATATGCACCGGCCTGTCCGCCCCCAACAGGATGGGGCCTACCGTCATGCCTTCGCCGGCCGCGGTCTTGAGCAGATTGAAGGCGATGTTGGCGGCATCGAGGGTAGGGAAAATGAGCAGATTGGCGTCGCCCTTGAGTTTCGCATTCGGAAATACCTCCATGCGGATCGACGCCTGCAAGGCCGCGTCGCCGTGCATTTCGCCCTCCACTTCGAGATCCGGCCGGCGCGCATGCAGCAAGGACCGCGCGGCACGCATTTTCTGCGCGTTGGCGGTATCGTGCGAACCGAAGCTGGAATGCGACAGCAGGGCGATTTTGGGCTCTATGCCGAAGCGCCGCACCTCTTCCGCGGCCAGACAGGTCATTTCGAATACCTGCTCGACGGTGGGATCGTAATTGACGTAGGTGTCGCACAGAAACACCGTGCGTCCGGGCAGGGCGAGCAGGTTGAGCGCATAAAAATTGCACACGCCCTGACGCAATCCGATCACGTTGCGTATGAACAGCAGGTGGTTGTCGAGCACCCCGACGGTCCCGCAAAGCATGCCGTCGGCGTAGCCCATGCGCACCAGCAGCGCCGATATGAGCGTCATGCGGCGGCGCGTTTCGCGCTTGGCGGTATCCACGGTCACGCCATTGCGTTCCATCAAGCTGTGATAGAGGCGCCAGAGGTCGCCGTGGCGCGGGTCGTCATCGGGATTGACCAGTTCAAAATCTTTGCCCGGCACCAGGCGCAGGCCGTAACGTTCTATGCTGCGCGCCACCACGGCGGGCCGGCCGACCAGAATCGGCCAGGCCATTTGTTCATCCACCACGGTCTGCACGGCGCGCAATACGCGCTCGGCCTCGCCTTCGGAATAAATGATGCGCTTGGGCCGCGCTTTGGCAGCGGAAAACACCGGCTTCATGATCAACCCGGACTGATACACGAGGTTGGACATTTGCTGCCGGTAAGCTTCGAAATCCGTGATCGGCCGCGTCGCCACGCCGGATTCCATGGCAGCTTGCGCCACTGCAGGCGCAATTTTCACGATGAGGCGGGTATCGAACGGCTTGGGGATCAGATATTCCGGCCCGAAACTTGCCGACTGTTCGCCATAGGCGGCGCGCACTTCCATGGTCTGTTCGGCCTGCGCCAGTTCGGCGATGGCGCGCACGGCGGCAAGCTTCATGTCTTCCGTAATCGTGGTTGCACCGACATCCAGCGCGCCACGGAAAATGAAGGGGAAGCACAGCACGTTATTCACCTGGTTCGGATAATCCGAACGCCCGGTCGCGATCACCGCGTCGTCGCGCACGGCGCGCACGTCCTCGGGCAGAATTTCCGGGCTGGGATTGGCGAGCGCAAGGACCAGCGGGCGCGGCGCCATTTTCGCCACCATTTCTTTCTTGAGCACGCCGGCGGCGGACAGGCCCAGGAAAATATCCGCGCCGCCGATCACTTCACCCAGCGTACGCGCGTCGGTTTCCTGCGCGTAGCGTGCCTTGAGCGGGTCCATTTCTTCGACGCGGCCCTTGTACACCACGCCCTTGATGTCGGTTACCCAAATGTTCTGTATCGGCAGCCCCAGCAGAACGAGCAGGTCGAGGCAGGCGAGCGCAGCTGCGCCCGCCCCGGAAGCCACCAGCTTGACCTGGCTCAAATCCTTGCCGACCACCTTGATGCCGTTCAGGACGGCAGCGCCGACGACGATGGCCGTTCCATGCTGATCGTCGTGGAACACCGGGATTTTCATGCGCTCGCGCAGCTTGCGCTCGATGTAAAAACATTCCGGCGCCTTGATGTCTTCCAGATTGATGCCGCCGAAGGTCGGCTCCAGGCTGGCGATGGTATCCACCAGCTTGTCCGGATCGAGTTCGTCAATTTCGATATCGAACACGTCGATATTGGCGAATTTCTTGAACAGAACGGCTTTGCCTTCCATGACCGGCTTGGCCGCGAGCGGCCCGATCGGGCCCAGGCCCAGCACCGCGGTGCCGTTAGTCACCACGCCTATGAGGTTTCCGCGCGAGGTGAGGTTGTGGGCTTCGGCCGGGTTGGCGACGATTTCGTCGCAGGCGGCGGCAACGCCCGGAGAATAGGCCAGCGACAAATCGCGCTGATTGGTGAGCGCCTTGGTGGCCGCGATGGCAATTTTGCCGGGACGCGGGGAACGGTGGTACTCCAGAGCCTGATTGCGTATACCCTCGTCCATGCTGGCTTGTCTCCTTTGTTAGGACTGCGAGAGGCGCCTTGTTGCGCCGTGTCATGCTGCGTACTGCAGAGCGTGCCTGATTTTACGCCCGGATGTGCGCGGGGGTTTTCCGGGTAGGCCGGGTGTGGCATAATTGCGAATTCCTATCGGGCGTTCATGCGTCCTTTGCGCCATAGAGCAATCGATCGGACGGCATTCAAAGTTGCAGGTTTGGCCGGTAAATAACGAAATGTACAAAGCTTTGTACAACAATTAGATGCCAGACGCCGCAAGCTTCGCCGTTAGCCAATGCAGTCATTCTACGCAGTCATTCATTTTCCCAAGACAGTCCAGGCGGAACTTCCATTGCTAACCCACATTGCAATCGGTCTGCCAAAGTGACGACAAATTTACCGAGGAGACCAGACTCCATGAATCAACGCATCGACGCGGCCGCTTCCGCCGTGGCCGTCCCCACGCACGTCAAGCACGAAAAATTGAAGAACTGGGTGGCCGAAATCGCCGCCCTGACCAAGCCCGAGCGGGTCGTCTGGTGCGACGGATCGCAGGAAGAAGCCGACGCGCTTTTTGCACAGATGGTCGCCGCCGGCAGTCTGGTGAAGCTGAACCCGGAAAAGCGCAAAAACAGCTACCTCGCCTTGTCGGACCCGTCCGACGTGGCGCGCGTGGAAGATCGCACCTTCGTCTGTACGCCCGAGCCTGACGAAGCCGGCCCCAATAATAATTGGGAAGCCCCGGAAACCATGAAAGCCACCTTGCGCGGCCTGTTTGAAGGCTGCATGCGCGGCCGCACGCTGTACGTCGTACCGTTTTCGATGGGCCCGATCGGCAGCCCTATCGCCCACATCGGTGTGGAATTGACGGATTCGCCCTACGTGGTGGTCAATATGCGCATCATGACGCGCATGGGCCGCGCCGTGCTGGACGAACTGGGTAGCGATGGCGACTTCGTCCCCTGCGTGCATTCCGTAGGCGCGCCGCTCGAGCCCGGCCAGGCCGACATGCGCTGGCCCTGCAACAGCACCAAATACATTTGCCATTTTCCGCAAACGCGCGAAATCTGGTCGTTCGGCTCCGGCTATGGCGGCAACGCGCTGCTCGGCAAGAAATGTTTCGCGCTGCGCATCGCCTCCACCATGGCGCGCGACGAAGGCTGGCTCGCCGAACACATGCTCATCCTCGGCGTGGAATCGCCACAGGGGCAAAAAAGCTATGTCGCGGCAGCGTTCCCGTCCGCTTGCGGCAAAACCAATTTCGCCATGCTCATCCCGCCGAAAACCTTCGGCGGCTGGAAAGTGACCACAGTAGGCGACGATATCGCCTGGATCAAACCGGGTGCCGACGGCCGTCTTTATGCCATCAACCCGGAAGCCGGTTATTTCGGCGTCGCGCCGGGCACGAGCGAAAAGACCAATTTCAATGCCATGGCCACGCTCAAGGAAAATGTCATTTTCACCAATGTCGCGCTGACCGACGACGGCGACGTGTGGTGGGAAGGCATGAGCAAAGTGCCGCCGGACCATCTGATGGACTGGACAGGTAAAGACTGGACGCCGCAAATCGCCAAGGAAACCGGCCGCAAGGCGGCGCACCCGAATGCGCGCTTCACCGCCCCGGCCTCACAGTGCCCGTCCATCGACCCGAATTGGGAAGATCCGGCCGGCGTACCGATTTCCGCCTTCATTTTCGGCGGCCGCCGTTCTTCGACTGTGCCGCTGGTATTCGAAGCGTTCAACTGGAATTATGGCGTTTATATGGCCGCCACGCTGGGCTCGGAAACCACTGCCGCGCAAGCCGGCGCGCAGGGCGTGGTGCGGCGCGATCCATTCGCCATGCTGCCGTTCTGCGGCTACCACATGGGCGATTATTTCAATCACTGGCTGCAAATCGGCCACCAGATCGACCACGCGCCGCGCATCTTCACGGTCAATTGGTTCCGCCAGGACGCCGACGGCAATTTCATGTGGCCCGGGTTCGGCGAGAACATGCGCGTGCTCAAATGGATAGTCGATCGCTGCCACGGCCGCGCCGGCGCGCGCCAGACCGAACTTGGCTGGATGCCCGCCTACGAAGATATCGATTGGACCGGTCTCGATGATGTGACGCGCGACCAATTCGAGGCGCTCACCAAAGTCGACGTTGAAGCCTGGCGCAGCGAACTTGCCCTGCACGCCGACTGGTTCGCCAAACTCCGCTCGCGCCTGCCCGAGCATTTTGAACTGAAGCGCCGGCTGTTCGAACTGGCCATGGTCGACTAAAGTTCACGTCGAACGAGTCCTTCACGCCGGCCCCGCGCCGGCGTGTTGCTTTAGTGGATGGAAAACTCGAGGCTGCGCCATGCCGACACCCACCAGCCCCCCCGCCCGCATCGCCGCCCGCATGTCCGACATTGCGCCATTCCACGTAATGGAATTGCTGGCGCGCGCCCAAGCTCTGGAAGCGGCCGGGCGCGACATTGTGCATATGGAAGTGGGCGAGCCCGATTTCCCCACACCCGAGCCCATCGTGGAAGCCGCGGCCCGCTACGTGGCGGCCGGGCGCGTGCCCTATACGCCCGCGCTGGGCATACCGGCGCTACGTGCGGCGATCGCCACGTTTTACCGCGAGCGCTATTTAGTCGATGTGGCACCTGAGCGCATCGTCATTACCGCCGGCGCAAGCGGCGCCTTGCTGCTGGCCCTGGGCGTTTTAACCAACCCCGGCGACGAATTTCTGCTGGCCGATCCGGGCTACCCCTGCAATCGGCACTTCGTGCGGACTTTCGAAGGCGTGCCGCGGCCCATACGTGTGGATGCGGCCTGCAATTTCCAGCCCACCGCGGCGCACTGGGAGGCGGCATGGACGCCGCGCACGCGCGGCCTCATACTATCGAGCCCATCCAACCCGACCGGCAGCCTGATCGACCGCAACGATCTGATTGATTTGATTAGCGCCATTGAAATGCGCGCTGGAACGCTCATATCGGACGAAATCTATCACGGCCTCACCTACGCTACGAGCGCCAGCAGCGCACTCGAATTTACGCCTGACGCGTTCGTCGTGAATAGTTTTTCCAAATACTTCGGCATGACCGGATGGCGATTGGGCTGGCTGGTAGTTCCGGAAGCTTACCTGCGCGCGGTCGAAAAACTGGCGCAAAACCTGTTTATCTGCGCCTCCGCACCTGCGCAATATGGGGCCCTGGCAGCGTTTGCGCCGAGCACGCTGGACATGCTCGAGGCGCGACGCGAAACGCTCGCCACGCAGCGCGATGTGCTGTTACCGGCGCTACGGGACTTGGGTTTTGAAGTCCGTGCTGAACCTCAGGGCGCGTTTTATATTTACGCCGACTGTTCGCGCCTTGCCACGGATAGTGCCACCCTATGCCACGATCTTCTGGATCAGGCTGGCGTAGCCGTTACGCCGGGCGTTGATTTCGGCGAATTCGAGCCGGCCAGCCACCTGCGTTTTTCTTATGTCGCCAATGTTTCGCGCCTACAGGAAGGCGTGCGGCGCATGCGGCAATATTTTGCCGCACGCGCCTGATCGATTCGCCTTACACCTGCGAAGCGGGGCGGCCGCTCCGAGCGTTTGATTTCGCAGCGCCCAGTGCCTGCTGCAGGCGGCTGCGCTCGGACATGACACGCGAACTATATTGCGCTGCTGCGTCGTTGGAAGCACCCGCATAGGCCTGTAGCGCGGCCTGCAGACTGCCGGCCCGAGCGACGCAATCTTTCAACACCTGCGCGCCGACGCGGATATTCACCAGTGGGTCGAGCAAGGTGGCGTCATCGCCGTGTGCGCCGATTTTCTCCATATGGAAACGCGGAACCACCTGCATGAGGCCCTGAGCACCATATGCGCTCTCGGCGATCGGGTTGAAACTCGATTCCACGGCCATGACGGCGACCAGCAGCAGCGGATCGATTCCAGTCGTGTGGCCCGATGCAAATGCTTCCGCGACGAGGGGCTGCACCGCATCGACGGCAACGTGATAACGGCGCGACAGATAATTCGACAGACGCTTCACCGGTGCAGTAACCGGCGCGTCGATGGCATCTGCATCTTGCGAGGCTTCCGCCGAGGACATGAAGCTGCTGACCACCGGGCGGAGAAAGCCCGGCATAAGTTGCCCATCCACGCCGGAACTGGCGATTCGGGCCGTGACCAGCAGGGTTACGACGATGCCGATGGCAAGAAAACCACCATGGGCGAATCGAACTACCAGCCCGAACATGCCTCGGGCAATGATTAGCGGTGTAAATCGCATGCGCGCTCCTTTCGAGGGACACGCAGATGTCTGATGGGCACATGAAATGCGCGACGCTTCCCGTGGATACAGCCTGCCTGGACAGCCAGGGGAAATTGCCTGCGTCGGGCCGCAATCGACCATATCGATCCGGAAAATTGACGAGGCACAAACAACTGCGGTCGAACAAAAAACATCGCAGCGGACACGAATCGATAGAAAATGCTGCGATGCAACATCCGCATTTTCTCGAAACCCGCGCCCCTTGTCAAGGCCGCAGTATTTCCCACGGCCAAAGCGCGTGACGAGTTTCACGCGCTGGGTCGGTAGCGTCGATTGGCCCGAAGGCCTCGGACAGCACCTGCGTCGGCTCGCACCGAGCCCGGCCAAGATATTGAAAACTATGGTTTGGATGCCGAAACTGCGGGCGGGCGAGCGGCCCGGCTTGGTCCGAACCCGAACGAGCGGTAGATCGAGGGAAAGAACCGCACACCGCTTGGAGTCAAGAACTCAGGAGACCGAATTAGCACAAGCCATCTGCCGAAACAGGCAGAAACAGCGTGGGCGCATGCCGTCCGGCGGCTGGTTGGGCAAAAATGTTGCAGCGCCACAAATCCCACCGAGGCAGAAACACAAAAAGCCGGACGCGCACAGGCGCGTACCGGCTTCATGCATCGGGCACTACTGCAGCGTCGCGCGAGAGCGCGCGCGTTTATTCCGGGCGATCGCCGGAGGGAAACGGCCAGGAAGCCGCTTCGCCGCTACTGGCGCTTTCCGCAGCGGCTGAATCAGCCGCCGGTTCTGCCGGCATTGCTTCCGGCTCGGCGCCCATTTCAGCACTTTCCGGCGCAGGCGCTGGCGCGGCTGCCTTGGGCGCTTTGGCGGCTTTCTTGGCGGCCGGCTTTGCAGCAGCTTTGGCGGCAGGTTTGGCGGCAGGCTTGGCCGCTGCCTCGGGTGCCGCTTTGGGCGCTTTGGCCTTAGCCGGCGCTTTCGCAGCGGCTACGGCAGCCTTTCCGGCCACCGGCTTCTTGGGCGTGGGTTTGCCTGTTGCCTTGGCCGCAGGCGCAGCGCTGGCGGCCGCTTTTGCAGCCGGCAGAGCAGCTTTAGGAGCAGCTTTAGGAGCAGCTTTAGGCGCCGCAGCTTTGGCCGCAGGCTTGGCCGCCTTCGCAGCCGGCTTGGCGGCGGGTTTGGCGGCCTTCGCTGCCGGCTTGGCGGCTTTTGCAGCGGGTTTTGCCGCTTTTGCCGCGGGCTTGGCAGCTTTTTCGGCAGGCTTGGCGGCAGCTTTGGCAGCCGGTTTCGCAGCCGCTTTGGCGGCGGGCTTGGCAGCAGCTTTCGCTGCGGGCTTGGCAGCAGCCTTTGCGGCCGGTTTGGCCGCCGGCTTGGCCGATGCTTTTGCGGCCGGCTTTGCCGCAGCTTTGGCGGCCGGCTTGGCCGCTGCCTTGGGGGCAGCTTTCGCTGCCGCGGGTTTTGCCGCGGCCGCTTTGGGGGCCTTGGCCGCCGCGGCTTTCGCTACGGCAGGTTTTTTGGCGGCTGCGGCCGGTTTCGGCGCAGTTTTCTTTGCCACCGGTTTGGCCGCGGCCTTCTTGGTCGCATCAGCTTCAGCCATGTCTGATTCCTCCATCACAGGTAACAGCACTGTATGACTTACCTTAGAACCCCGCCTGTCCCAGCGCGGGCCTTCCCGAGCAATGCGTGATCTGCGCCCGCTCGACTTCACCAAGCATTACACGGCACGGTCAAGGACCAGCAATCCACCGTGCATCACACACCCGCATGCCCGCACAAATTTAATGACAGCAGCGGAAGGTTGTGCATGCTACTACATTCTGCATGGGTGCGCTGGCATAAGCCCTTACACCCGCAAGTGCCGCAACTAAGGACAGCGTACCGGATTCCCGGACATTTACTCCCATGACAGAGCGCCGCCCGTTTGGTACTCGATTACGCGCGTTTCGAAAAAATTGCGCTCTTTTTTCAGGTCCAACATTTCACTCATCCAGGGGAACGGATTTTCCGCGCCGGGGTAAAGCACATCCAGCCCAATCTGCTGCGCACGCCGGTTGGCAATGAAACGCAGATATTCCTTGAACATCGCCGCATTGAGCCCGAGCACACCACGCGGCATGGTGTCCTCCGCGTATTGGTACTCGAGTTCGACGGCGCGGCGGAACAGTGCGACCAGTTCGGTGCGAAATTCCGCCGTCCAGATGCGTGGATTTTCGAGCTTGATCTGGTTGATGAGGTCTATGCCGAAGTTGCAGTGCATGGACTCATCGCGCAAGATGTACTGATACTGTTCAGCCGCTCCGGTCATTTTGTTCTGTCGCCCCAAGGCGAGAATCTGCACAAACCCCACGTAAAAGAACAAGCCTTCCATCAGACAGGCAAATACGATCAGGCTTTTTAGCAGCCGCTGGTCGTCTTCCGGCGTACCGGTTTGAAACGACGGGTCAGTCAGCGTATCGATGAACGGAATTAGAAATTCGTCCTTGGCCCGGATCGACTCAATTTCATGATAGGCGTTAAATATCTCGGCTTCATCCAACCCCAGCGATTCTACGATGTATTGGTAGGCGTGGGTATGAATTGCCTCTTCAAATGCCTGGCGCAGCAAATATTGACGGCATTCCGGTGCAGTAATCTGACGGTAGGTCCCCAGCACGATGTTATTTGCCGCCAATGAGTCGGCGGTTACGAAAAACCCCAGGTTGCGCGTCACGATGCGCCGCTCGTCGGCGGTAAGGCCATGCGGCGATTTCCATAGTTCGATATCGCGCTGCATGTTGATTTCCTGCGGCATCCAGTGGTTGGCGCAGGACGCCAGATATTTTTCCCAGGCCCATTTGTACTTGAAGGGTACGAGCTGATTGACGTCGGTTGCGCCGTTGATTACACGCTTGTCCTCGGCGCGAATGCGGCGCAAGCGCTCCTGCTGCGGCGCCTTTGCAGGCATTTCCACGGCTGGCGCACGCGGCACGGCAGGACGAAATACGGGGTGCGTCGGCAGGTCATCTTCGAAACTGAGCATGGGCTATCTCCCTGATTCGGCGCCGCGGCGGCCGCGGCGCCGTACGCTTATTGGCAGGCTTCGCAGTCGGGGTTATCGATGGAACAGAATTTGGGCGCATCGCCGCCCGTGCCAGCGCTGCTGGGCACGGCGTTCAGTTCGCCGCCGCGGCCGGTGGATTTTTCCGCCCGCGTAGCACCCGTGGTGCGCAAGTAGTAGGTGGTCTTGAGGCCGCGCAGCCAGGCCAGTTTATAGGTTTCATCGAGCTTGCGGCCGGATGCACCTGCCATATAGATGTTGAGTGATTGGGCCTGATCTATCCACTTCTGGCGCCGCGCTGCAGCCTCGACCAGCCAGGTCGGATCGATTTCAAACGCGGTCGCGTAAAGCGCACGCAGATCCTCCGGCACCCGGTCTATGCGTGCGAGCGATCCGTCGAAGTACTTCAGATCGGCGACCATGACTTCGTCCCAGAGGCCGCGTTGCTTCAGTTCCCGCACCAGGTGTTCGTTCACGACGGTAAATTCGCCCGAAAGATTCGACTTGACGTACAGGTTCTGGAAGGTCGGCTCGATGCTGGCGTCCACCCCGATGATGTTGGAAATGGTTGCGGTAGGCGCGATGGCAAGGCAGTTTGAATTGCGCATGCCGCAGGCCGCGATGCGCGCACGCAGGGCTTCCCAGTCCATGCGGGCGGTGCGGTCGATTTCGAGATAACCGCCGCGTTCCGCCGCCAGCAAGTCCAGTGTGTCCGGCGGGAGTATGCCGCGGTCCCACAGGCTGCCGCGGAAACTGGAATATCGGCCGCGCTCTTCCGCCAGTTCGGTGGATGCCCAATAGGCAAAATAAGCCACCGCTTCCATGGACGCATCGGCGAATTCCACCGCCTCTTGCGACGCATAGGGCGTAGCAAGTTCGTGCAGACATTCCTGAAACCCCATCATCCCCAACCCGACCGGGCGATGACGCAGATTGGCGTTGCGCGCCTTGCCGACCGCGTAGTAATTGATGTCGATGACGTTGTCGAGCATGCGCATCGCAGTGCGCACCGTGCGGCGCAGTTTATCGAGGTCCAGCGCGCGGCGGTCGCGGTCCAGGTGATTGACCAGATTGACCGAGCCCAGGTTGCACACCGCGATTTCCGAGTCCGACGTATTCAGGGTGATTTCCGTGCACAGATTGGAACTGTGCACCACGCCGATATGGCTTTGCGGGCTGCGTACATTACAGGCATCCTTGAACGTGATCCAGGGATGGCCAGTCTCGAACAGCATGCTGAGCATTTTTCGCCATAGTTGCTGCGCGGAAACTTTTTTGAACAGCCGGATTTCCCCGCGTGCCGCACGCTCTTCATGGCGGGTATACGCCTCCTCGAAAGCCACGCCGTATTTTTCGTGCAGGTCGGGGCAGTCGGACGGTGAAAACAAGGTCCAGTCGGCGCCGTCCATGACGCGCTTCATGAACAGGTCCGGGATCCAGTTGGCGGTATTCATGTCGTGCGTGCGGCGGCGGTCGTCGCCGGTGTTCTTGCGCAGTTCCAGAAATTCTTCGACATCGAGATGCCAGGATTCCAGATACGCACACACGGCGCCTTTGCGCTTGCCACCCTGATTGACGGCTAGCGCGGTGTCATTGACGACTTTCAGGAACGGCACCACGCCCTGGCTTTTACCGTTGGTGCCTTTGATGTGACTGCCCAGGGCGCGCACCGGGGTCCAGTCATTGCCCAGGCCGCCGGCATATTTGGCGAGCAGGGCGTTTTCCTTCACCGCCTCGAATATCCCGTCGAGATCGTCGGCAACCGTGGTCAGATAGCAGGACGACAGTTGCGGGCGCAGCGTGCCCGAATTGAACAGGGTAGGCGTCGAGCACATGAAGTCGAACTGCGACAGCACACCATAGAACTCGATCGCGCGTGCTTCGCGGTCGATTTCACTTGCTGCAAGTCCCATTGCTACCCGCATGAAAAACGCCTGCGGCAATTCGATGCGCTGGCCGGCGTGGTGCAGGAAATAACGGTCGTAAAGCGTTTGCAGGCCGAGATAGTTGAAGTTGAGATCGCGCCGGCCATCCAGCGCCGCGCCCAGGCGGGCCAGATCGTATTGCGCGAGGCGCGGATCGAGCAGTTCGTGGGCGATGCCGCGACGGATGAATTCGGCGAAATAAGTCGCGTAACGGGCGTTCATTTCATCCTGCCCAACTTCTTCGCCCAGCACTTCGACACGTATCGTATGTAGCAACAGGCGCGCGCTTACATAGGAATAAGCCGGGTCCTGTTCGATCAGCGAGCGCGCGGCGAGGATGGCCGACTTGCGGACTTCGGCCAGCGGCACACCGTCATACAGATTGCGCAGCGTGGCTTCGCACAGTTTTTTCGCGTCGACGTATTGCTCCAGTCCGACGCAGGCGGCATCGATCACACGCGCCAATGCGGCCGGATCGAGCGCGCGGCGCACGCCGCCATCATCGGTGACGTACAGCGACGGCTGCGCCGGTGCCGCGCTTTCGGCGCGGCGCGCACGCTCGGCGGCGCGCTTTTCGCGGTACAGAACGTAAGCGCGCGCAACTTCATGCTCGCCGGCACGCATGAGAGCCAGTTCGACCTGGTCCTGAATATCCTCGATATGGTAAGTACCGCCGGCAGGTTGGCGGCGCATGAGCGCGGCGACGACCCCCTGCGTGAGCTGCGCCACCACCTCGCGGATGCGCGCCGATGCCGCGCCCTGCCCGCCTGCCACGGCCAGAAAAGCCTTGGTCATGGCGATGGATATTTTTGCGGGTTCGAAGCCCGCCACCGAGCCGTTGCGCCGAATGATTTTGTAATCGGCAAGGCGTTCCGGCAGCGGGTCCGGCAGGTCGTACAGATACTCCATGGGCGCCGCCTTGGGCGCGGATTCGGCCGTCAGTTGCATGAATCTCTCCGGGAAGGTTGCACTGGGCGCAATGGCAGATTTTTCGCCTTGGCCCCACACGCCGCTCCAGACTACTAGATATAGTGGTTGGATGCGATTTTGAAACTACACGTAGTGTAGTGACGGAATCCGGATTGTGCAAGCGGGTTTTTTCGCCGCGCTAAACGCAATTGCCGGCAATCGAAACGGGCGCATCAGGCGGCGACGGACAGGCCACTATCGGGTCTCGCGAGGCATCCCTGGCGCGATGCCGGTTGGCGCCCTACGGGGTTTTGGCTCGGATTGGAGGAGATCGCCAGGCTTCGATTCCGGTCGCGGCCGACGGCGGAAATGATCGATGCCCGTGCGGCGGGGGCACACGGGCGCCGCGCGGCAGCTTCGGCACCACACGCGAATGCAGCGGCGGAAAACTCCGCCAGGGCGGCCTAGCGCGACAGCAGGCCTTGCAGGCGCGCCCAGTCGAAATAGGGTCCCGGGTCAGTTTTGCGTCCCGGCGCGATATCGCTATGACCGGCCAGCGCAATACCGGGGTGGCGCCGCCGGATGCGCCGCAATAGTGCGGCCAGGCGGCGGTACTGCGCAGCGTCGAAAGCCTGCGTGTCGCAGCCTTCGAGTTCTATGCCGATGGAAAAATCGTTGCAGCGTTCGCGGCCATTCCAGTTGCTGGCGCCAGCGTGCCAGGCGCGGGCGCGGGTGGATGCGAATTGCAGCAGCGTAGCGTCGCGGCGGATCAGAAAATGCGCGGAAACGCGCAACTGGGCAATGCCGGCAAAGTACTCATGCGCGGCAGGGTCGAGACAGTTGGTGAATAGCTGTTCGATGTAGGGCCCGCCGAACTGATCCGGCGGCAAGCTGATGGCGTGGATGACGACAAGATCGACCTCCATCCCGGCCGGGCGCAGGTCCTGGTTGGGCGTATCGACGCGGCGCGCGCCGGTCAGCCAGCCGTCCGCACGCAATTCGCCAAGCCCACGGCGACCTGCCGGTCTAGCGGCTGTCTTCATTCATGCCCAGGCGCTCCATGCGATAGCGCAAGGAGCGGAAAGTAACCCCCAGCAATTTGGCCGCGGCGGTACGGTTATAGCGCGTCTGCCCCAGCGCGTCGGCGATGGCCTGGCGCTCAACGCGGTCCAGGTAATCCTGCAAGGTGGCCCCTTGCAGTGCCGGCATGCTGCCCGCCGCACCCGCCGGTGTGGTAGCCGGCGCATCCAGGCCCAGGTCTGCGGCCTCGATGTCCGTGCCAGCGGTAAGTGCCATGGCGCGTTCCAGCACGTTTTCCAGCTCGCGCACGTTGCCCGGAAACGGATAGTCGCAAAGCGCCTGCGCCGCGGCGTCGACCAGCCGCGGCGGACGTATGCCGCTCGCCGCGGCCAGGCGCTCGAGTATGCGGCCGGCCAGCAGCGGAATGTCTTCCCGGCAGTCACGCAAGGCCGGCATGCGCAATTCGATCACGTTCAGGCGGTAGTACAAATCCTGGCGGAATTTGCCAGCGTCGGTCAGCTCGCGCAAATTGCGGTGAGTGGCGCTGATGATGCGCACGTCCACCGGCTCTTCGTTGCTGGCACCGACGCGGCGCACGCGCTTTTCCTGTATCACGCGCAGCAGCTTGACCTGCATGTGGAGCGGCAAGTCGCCCACTTCGTCGAGGAACAGGGTGCCGCCCGCAGCCGCCTGGAAGTGCCCTTCGCGGTCGCTGTCGGCGCCTGTGAACGCGCCTTTGCGATAGCCGAAAAATTCCGACTCCATCAGGTTTTCCGGAATCGCACCACAATTGACGGCCAGGAAAGCCTGCGCCGCGCGCGCGCTCTTGGCGTGAATGAGGCGCGCCGCGCGCTCCTTGCCGGTGCCGGACTCGCCATGTATATGCACCGGCGCCTGGCTGCGCGCAAGCCGCCCGATGAGGTCGCGCACCTGCTGCAAGGCGGCCGACTGACCGATCAGTTCGTCACTGCCGGAGGCGACCGGCAGCGCTTCGGGCAAACGCAGCGCGGATTTGACGAGCGCGCGCAACTGATCCAGCGATACCGGCTTGGCGATATAGTCGAATGCGCCGGCCTTCAGTGCCGTCACCGCATTTTCCAGGCTGCCAAACGCGGTGATGACTGCCACCGGCAGGTCACGGCAATTTTCAGCGATGTGGCGCACCAGCGACAGGCCATCGCCATCGGGCAGCCGCATGTCCGTCATGCACAACTGATAACGGTTGGCGGCAAGCCGCTCGCGCGCTTCCTGCAGGGTGCCCGCACAATCGGCATCCAGGCCCATGCGTGCCAAGGTCAGGGCCAGCAGTTCGCGTATGTCTTCCTCGTCGTCGACGACGAGCACCCGCCTCAATTCGCCTCGTGCCCTACGCTCGGTCGCCATGTCTCGTTTTTGCCATTGATGTGGAAATTTGCGCCGCTCGCCGCGGGAACGAGTTCCAGCGTGGCGCGATTGGCATCGCACAGTTCGCGGGCGATATAAAGCCCCAGCCCGGTGCCTTTGCCATAGGTGGTGAAAAACGGTTCGAACAGCCGGCTGCGCGCGTCTTCCGGCACCCCCGGACCATCGTCGGCCACCACGATGCGGGTGTAGGCCTGCATGGATTCTGCCGCAATGCGTACCGCGCCGGATGCGCCACTTGCGTAGCGCAAGGCATTATTCACGAGATTCCACAGCACCTGGTCGAGATGACCGCGATCGAACCACATGCGCGCACCGCCTTCGGCCTGCAACTGCAGCCGCTCACCGGCTGCCTCGTCCTGGCGGCGGTAATCCTCGACGAACAGTGCCAGATAGGTCGGCAGATCGATCAGCTCGAACTGGATGCGGTCGCGCCGCCCCAGTTCCAGCACGTCGTGCACCAGCCTGTCCAGCCGCAGCACGTTGTCACCTATGATGCGCGTAAGCTTGGTCTGCAAGGGATCCTGCACATCCTCGCGCAATAGTTCGGCGGCGTGGCTGATGGCCGCCAGGGGATTGCGGATTTCGTGGGCAATGTTGGCGGTCAGGCGGCCGAGCGCGGCCAGCTTGATCTGGCGCGCCTGTTCCTGGATTTGGCTCAAATCTTCCAGGTAGATGAGCATGTCGCCTTCGGCGCCAGCCGGAACGAGCCGCACCCGCGCACTTTGCGTTTCGGTAAGCCGGACTTCACTGGCCGGTTCGCCGCTACCCGAATCGCAGCGCGCAAAAACGTCGGCGAGCGGCCGATTGAATCCGCGCAGATCGGTAAATTGCGTCGCACTGGCACCGCACAGCCGCGCCGCCTGCGGATTGAATTGGCGCACACGGCCGCCGCGGTCCACCACCAGCACGCCGTCCTGCATGTCGCGTATCACGCGCTCATTGATGCGCAACTGGTTTGCCAGCACGACGCCGCGGTCGCGTGCCAGACGTTCGTTTTCGATTACCCGGCGAGCGAGCAGGCGTACCGCCAGCGCGGTGGCAAAAAAACCGATGCAAATGATGCCGGCCTGGACAAATTCCGCCGCATCCGAACCATGCGACAGGGCGCGCACCCATTGTTCGAACAGGACTGCCAGCGTGGCGCTGGCGGCGAAAAACAGGATGAGGCGTCCTTGCGTCACCAGCGCGGCGGCTGCCAGCGTCACCAGTATCATGAACGACAGCCCGCTGCGATTGCCGCCGCTGGCGTGCATCATGATCGTGAACACCACGATGTCGAGCAGCACTTCCAGCGTCAATTGGGAAGCCAGGCCTTGCGGGCGCTGCGGCGGCAGGGCTACCAGCAGGGAAGCGGAAAGCCAGTAGAAAAACGCCACCCAGATGAACAGGCCGAAGCGCGTGATGCCGAGGTCGATACCGCCGCCGTAGAACAGCACGACGAACAGGAATACGCTGGCGATGGCGAAACGATAGAGGCGGAAAAAGCGGTGCGAAATTTCCACCGCGTCGGAGCCGCCCAGCCGCCAATTGCGCGCGACCGGAACCGCAACCAGCCTAGCGGCCTGCACCCAGGCGCTTGTGTTCTTCACAGCAGTACCAGCGCCCCCCCGCATCGACCGCTTCGTTTTGCGGGACGTGAAGCTGGCAATATGCGCAGGCGACCATGGGCACCGCGCGCGACGGCGTAGGCCGCGCCGAGCCGGACGGCTTGGCGCGCGAGCGCGCCGAAAGCACGGCCCAAACGACCACAATGAGCAACAGCCAGAACAATATACGCATCGACCACCGGGCATACACACCGCGGGTATTCGCGGCAGCCCAAGTATACGCCGCCGCCATGGCGGCCGGCCGCGGCGCACGAAACGAACAACCGGACGCGACGACCCGCACCATCGCGCCATGCGGCGAGGCTGGCCGTCAAGCCCTCACTCGAGGCGGAAACCGACTTTCAACACCACCTGCCAGTGCGCGACTTTTCCGTCTTCGACATGGCCGCGCGTTTCCACGACCTCGAACCAATGAATGTTGCGCACTGATTCGGCGGCTTTGGCGACTGCATTGGATACGGCGTCTTCGATACTGGTTTTGGAACTGCCGGTCAGTTCCAGCATTTTGTACACATGGTCGCTCATGGCGTTCTCCATCAAGTAGATCGATCGGTGTGGGTGGAACGTCGCCGCGGGGCGATTTTGCACAAGCGCGGCGTTCTCCGCTAATCCTAGTCAAGGCGCCGGCCCGCGTCCGGTTGCAGGCATGGTGCGCCTGCAGGTATGTTTGCGGTTTGCGCAACAATGCACGAAAACCCGACATGCCACTAACGCCTTGCCGCGCCCCGGTCCGAGCAGCCGCATTCGGCGTATTACCGAGCGCCACTTCGCCGTGCTGAGCCTGGAACTGGTCCAGCAACATCCGATTCCGATGGATTTGCGCCTGGAATGCGCAAGTGGGGAACTGCTGGCCCTGGTCGGCCCCTCGGGCAGCGGCAAAAGCACCGTCTTGCGCTGTATCGCGGGCCTGCACCATGCCGAGCGCGGTTACATACGCTGCGGCGGGTCCGCCTGGTTCGATGCCGAACGGCGCTTGCGCCTGCCGCCGCAGCGGCGCCAGGTCGGCATGGTATTTCAGCATTACGCGCTGATTCCGCATCTGAGCGCACGCGAAAACGTCATGCTGCCGCTGCGCGCCCTGCCCTCCGCCAGCGCAGCGAAACGCGCCGACGAACTGCTCGCGCGCGTACACCTGGATGGGCTGGGCGCGCGCCGGCCGGCCGAATTATCCGGCGGGCAACAGCAGCGCGTCGCGCTGGCGCGCGCCCTGGCGCGTGCGCTGGCAACCGAAAACGGGGTTTTGTTGCTGGACGAGCCATTCTCCGCCGTCGACCAGGTGACACGCGCCAAATTGCAGCGCGAACTGGCGATTTTGCGCGGGGAGTTGCGCATTCCCATGGTGCTCGTCACGCACGACCTCGCCGAAGCGCGCGCACTGGCCGACCGCATGACACTGATCGCGCGCGGGCGCAGCTTGCAGACCGGAAAACCGCACGAAGTACTCACCCGTCCGGCCTCGGTTGCGGTCGCACGCCAGGTCGTACTGACCAATCTGTTCGAAGGCGTGTGGCGCGACGGCCAACTCGACTGGGCCGGGCTGAGGCTCGATACCACCCAGACCGGCCGCGAAGGCGAACGGGTGTGCTGGGCCATCGCGCCCGAATTCGTGCTGCTGCACCGCGGCGACCGTCCTGCTCGCGGTGAGCGCGAAAACCCGGTGCCGGGTCAAATTATCGAATGCGTCGCATTGGGTGCGGAAACCAGCATCGTCATGCGGCCCACCCATGCTCCGGCACAACCGCTGGCGCTTGCGGTGCCGACCCATAGCGCGCGCCGCAACCAGCTTGCTGCCGGCTCAATGGTCAGCGTGAGCCTGCTCGCGGAGGGCATACACCCCATGCCGTTTGAAGCACTTGGCGATTGATTCAATGTGGGCGGGACGCGGGCAAAACAGAAGCGATTCACCTCGCCTGCCGCCGCAATGGCCAGGCAGCATCGACGCGCTCCGCAGCTCAGTCGGCGAGGCCGAAAAACCCGCGTATCAGATCCAGGAAAGATTCTTCATTTCGCCGCGCCCGCGCCGGCGCGGCGGTCAGGGCCTGCTTGAGGGAATCCAGTTCGAGTTCGCGCTTGGTCAGGATGCCGGCGATTTCTTCCGCGATGGCCGGACGCGACTGGATGATGTCCTGCAGGCCGGATTTATCCAGCCGGTAACATTCGCAATCGGTGCGGGCGGTAACCGTCGCGCGCCGCGGCTCGCCGGTGAGCAGCCCCATTTCTCCGAATACCGAGCCGCCGTTCAGCGTGCTGAGCAGGCGGCGCGGGCCTTGCGGCGGTTCAAACCAGACATCGACCTCGCCGTCGGACAGCAGGTACAACCAGTGCGCAATGGCGCCCTGGCGCGTAATCACGTCGCCGCGCGCGAAGGGCGCATACACCAGATGTTCGGCAACGGCGGTCAGTTCTTCCTTGCTGAAGGCGGCAAACAGGTCGAGCGCGGCGAGCGCCTTGACGCGCCGCTCGATTTCGCGCGAGCGCACGGCGGCCCGGTGTTCGGCGTTTTCGCTGGTCAGCTTGATGCCGTATTCCGGTTCTGCCAGCCGGATGCCGGCGCGCTGCAACGCGGCGAACACATGGGTACGCACGGCCGAATCGGTAGGATCGTCGCGGCGCGGGTCGTCCATCCAGTAACGCAGCGCATAACGGCACCAGGTATTGCCAAATTCCATGAGCACGCAGTTGGGTGCCGGATCGCGCAACAAGGCGTCGATTTCGGCATCGGCAAGGGCGCGTTCGACGGTGCTGATGACGCGCGCCGGCGCCACGTTGAAATCCACGTTGATCCAGATCCAGCGCCGCCAGCGCGGTCTGTCGTCACGCCGGCTGCCGATCACGGTGAATTTGCTCTTCATGAGCAGGCTGTTCGGCACCACCACGGTTTCCCCGTTGCGGGTTTCGATGGCGGTGGAGCGCCAGCGTATTTCGACGATGCGGCCGCTTATGTCGTCGAGCTTGATCCAGTCGCCAATGCGCACGGAACTATCCAGTTGCAGAGCCAGACCACCCAATATGTTGCCCAGCGTATCCTGCATCGAAAACGCCAGCACGGCGGTAATGACGGCCGAGGTCGTGACGATGTGCGTCAGGTCCAGGCCGGCATAGCGTAGGCGCACCATGCCCCAGGCGACATAAGCCAGAATGACGAGAATGTCTTCGAGTATGAGCGGCATGCGCAATGCAAGCCGCGCCAGCACGACGCGAAATCCGACCAGCCCCGCCAGCCGGATGAGCGCGAGCCCGGCACCGATCAGGCACATTTCGTAAATGACCGCGCCACCCATGCTGAATCCCAGCGCGGACAGCAGCGCGGCGACAAACTGCCCGATCACGGCCAGCACGAAAAAACCTACCGTATGGGCGACGGCTTCGCGCTGGACGGCTTTGGCACGCAAAGCCACCAGCGCCAGCACCGCGGCAAAGGCGAGCACCCAGGGTACTTCGTCACGCCAGAAGAAGCGCCCCGCGTCCAGCAGTATCTGGCTCATCGATTATTGTTTTTCGGCCAATTCGGACTTCACGATGGGCCACTGGCGCCGGCTTACCGGCAGGCGCTCGGCGGCACCGCGCAACAGCACTTCCCAATGCGCCTCGCCATCCAGGCCGCTGGCGCGCTCGAAACCCGCCACCGCATTGCGCGCCACCAGGCAGTTGCGGTGCACGCGCAAAAAGCGATCGGGAAATTCCTGTTCCAGGGTGTTGAGGGATTCTTCCAGCAGGTATTCGCGTGCCTCGGTGCGCGCGGTCACGTATTTCTGCTCCGCCTTGAGAAACAAAATGTCAGTTACCGGCACCAGCAGGATGCGACCGCGTTCGCTGCACGAAAGATGGGAGCGCGCGCCGGCCTGCAATTCGCGCAAACTGGCCGGATCGAGCGGGCCGCGCGCACGCGCCTTTTCCAGCGCGGCGAGCAGGCGCTCGGCGCGCACCGGCTTCAACAGGTAATCGACCGCATTGAGGTCGAATGCGTGCACGGCGTATTGATCGTAGGCGGTGGTGAATACGATGGCCGGCGCGTGTGCGAGGCGCTGCAGGTGTGCCGCGAATTCAATCCCGTCCATGACCGGCATGCGTATATCCACCAGCACCACGTCCGCCCGCGACGTGCCCTGGCGGGCGCTCAATTCGGCCAAGGCCTGCGCGCCGTGCTCGGCTTCGCCCACGAATTCGTTGGGCAGGCGCGCACTAATGTCATCGAGCAAATTGCGCAGCCGCGCCCGCGCCGGCGCTTCGTCGTCGACGATGAATACACGCAGCCGCCGCGCGCGGTTCATGACCTGCCTCCGCCGCGCTCAGCGCAGAAAAGGAATGCGCATGCGCACATGGTAGTGTTCCTCGCCCTGGTCCGTTTCCAGTTGCGCCTCCAGATCGAAAAACAATTCGAGCCGCTCCCGGATATTATCGAGCGCCATGCGATTGCCCGCCACCGATTGCGCTTTCGGAAACACCGGATTGGCAACTTCCAGCAGCAAGTTGCCATTGCTGCGCGCAACCCTCACCTGGATTTCGGCCGCCCCGGGTGCTGGCTCCACGCCATGATAAACGGCATTTTCGAGCAACGGCTGCAATACCAGCGGCGGCACCAGCGCGGCGCTCAATGCGGCGTCCACCTGCCAGCGCACGATCAGGCGCTCGCCCAGACGCAATTGTTCCAGCGCAAGATATTGCCGGCATAACTCGAGCTCGTCGGCAAGGCGCACCAGTTCGGTATTTTCCCGCATCAGCACGCGAAACAGATCGGCCATTTCTTCCAGCGCCGATTCGGCACGGCGCGCATCGCTGCGTATGACGCCCAGCACGGCATTTATGCTATTGAACAGGAAATGCGGGCGTATGCGTGCCGTCAGGGCGAGCAGGCGCGCCTCCGCCAGGGCCGGCGACAGGGCGCGCGTGCGCCAGTCGAAATAAGCCCAGGCCAGCAGGCAGGCGGCCAGCGCCCAGAACAGCAGATAACCCGGCTCGGCCACAGCGATCTGCGACAAGGCATAGGCCGGCAGCAATGCATAGGCGGCCGCAAACACGGCAATTACCGCCCACGCGGAGGCTGGCGGCAGGCGCGCGAGCCAGGGCTGAGCCAGATACAGACTGGCCAGGCAGAGCAGGAGCGGCGGCTCCACATAGGCAGCGAGATCAAGCAGGGCCGGACCGGCAGCTTTCCATCCGCCGGCATAGGCAAGTCCGCCCAGTAATGCGCCGACGTTCACCAGAAGTGTCAGGCGCAGCAACACGCCAAGCCGGCGAAAATCCGGTAAGGGACTGGCGCGGGCGCGCGCACGCTTTTGCCGTATACTTTTCATTTGCTTTCAAGCTGCAGCATGCGACCGTCCACGCACAAAACGCACTACGCGCGCTGGCCCCGTGTCGATATGCCGGGGCAGCGCATTTGTATCACCCGGCAGAGCAGACGCCCATCCTTTGCCGCGCCGTTCCACACACTCCAGCGGAGCGGAGCTGCAAGCGAAGTTCATTATCATCAATTCCTGCGCACGGGGTAAAGCGATGCGTGGCACGCCGGGCGGCCCAGCCCGAAAGCGCGGCCGAACGCAGCAGCGTGTTTCCACTCCGCCCGCGCACCACCATCCGGAACATGACATCCATGACAGAGGCCACTAACGCAACGACCGGCGGCAGCGCCTGGTCGGGGCGCTTTTCCGAACCCGTTGCCGAACTTGTCCAGCGCTACACGGCGAGCGTATTTTTCGATCGCCGCATGTGGCGCCAGGACATACGCGGGTCGCTCGCGCACGCCGCCATG
This sequence comes from Rhodocyclaceae bacterium, assembly GCA_016791105.1. Classification (GTDB taxonomy): domain Bacteria; phylum Pseudomonadota; class Gammaproteobacteria; order Burkholderiales; family Rhodocyclaceae; genus JAEUNM01. Next base: position 76,917 of record JAEUNM010000085.1, read on the forward strand.
CTGGAGCGCCAGGGCATCATAGGCGCGGCCGATCTGGCGGACATACGCCGCGGCATGACGATCATAGAGGCGGAAATCGAATCCGGCAGCTTCAACTGGAATCTGGCCGACGAAGACGTACACCTCAATATAGAAAAACGGCTCACCGCGCTGGTAGGCGATGCCGGCAAGCGCCTGCATACGGGGCGCTCGCGCAACGATCAGGTGGCAACCGACATACGCCTGTGGCTGCGCGATGAAATCGATACCATTGCGTCACGCCTCGACGCTTACCGCGCCGCCCTGCTCGATCTGGCGGCCGCACACCCCGATACGCCCATGCCCGGCTTCACCCATTTGCAGGTGGCGCAACCGGTGACGTTCGGTCACCATTTGCTGGCGTATTTCGAAATGGCCACGCGCGACGCGGGCCGCCTGGCCGATTGCAGGCGCCGCACCAATCGCCTGCCCCTGGGAGCCGCCGCCCTGGCCGGCACCACTTACCCGATAGACCGCGAATTCGTGGCACGCGAACTGGGTTTTGAAGGCCTTTGCGAAAATTCCCTGGACGCCGTGAGCGACCGCGATTTTGCAATCGAATTCTGTGCCTGTGCCGCGCTCGCGATGATGCATCTGTCAAGGCTGTCAGAAGAACTGATCATCTGGATGAGCCCGCGCGTGGGATTTATCGATCTGGCGGATCGCTTCTGCACCGGCAGTTCCATCATGCCGCAGAAAAAAAACCCGGACGTGCCGGAACTTGCACGCGGCAAGACCGGCCGCGTGTATGGGCATCTGACCGGCTTGCTCACGCTCATGAAGGGCCAGCCGCTGGCTTACAACAAGGATAATCAGGAGGACAAGGAGCCCCTGTTCGACACCGCCGACACGCTGCGCGATACGCTCACCATATTCGCGGACATGCTGCGCGGCGTGCAGGTGAAGCCGCAGTCGATGCTGGCCGCCTTGTCGCAAGGCTATGCGACCGCCACCGACCTGGCCGACTATCTGGTCAAAAAAGGCCTGCCTTTCCGCGATGCCCACGAAGCCGTGGCGCGCGCCGTGCGGCTGGCCGAGCAGCGCGGTTGCGAACTCGATCAATTGACGCTGGATGAATTGCGCAGTTTTTCTACACTGGTCGATGCCGACGTCACACAGGTGCTGAGCGTGGGTGGCTCACTCGCGGCGCGCGCCCACCGCGGCGGCACCGCACCGGCCGCCGTGCGCGCGGCGATAGGGCGTGCGCGCGCCTTGCTTGCCGGCAACGCGACCTGAAACCCGTCACGACTTTGGATGGGCGCGTACTGCGCCCTATTCCGGCAGCACAAATTGCGCTAACGTAAGTTTTTTAATGTCGCCAAAAAATTGCCCATGGACAGCATCGGCAAATACAAAATAGTCTGCAAACTGGGCGAAGGGGCCACCTCGGCCGTTTATTTGGCGCACGACCCCTTTGCCGCGCGCGATGTGGCGATCAAGGTGGTGGAAGACCATCCTGGCAAGGAGTCGGCAGCGCGATTCCAGCGCAAATTTTTCATTACGGAAGCGTCACTGGCCGGCAAGCTGGATCATCCGCACATCGTGCAAATTTACGATGCGGTGCTGGACCACTCCCCGCCCTATATCGTGATGGAATATGTCCCGGGCGGCACGCTGGAACCCTACACCTATCCCGAGCGCCTGCTGCCGGTCAGCGAGGTGCTCGAAATAATCTTCAAATGCACGCGTGCGCTCGACTTTGCCTGGCGCATGGGGGTGATTCATCGCGATCTGAAGCCGGCCAATTTGCTGCGCGTGGATGGCACCAACGTAAAAGTGACCGATTTCGGCGCCGCCATGAGCGTAGCGGCAGAAAGCACGCAAGTCAGTGGGGTCGGCAGTCCGGCCTATATGTCGCCGCAGCAGGTGAAGGATCATCCACTCAATCACCAGACCGACATTTTTTCGCTGGGCGTGGTCATGTACCAATTGCTGACCGGCTTGATGCCCTTCGCGGGCACCACCAATTACAGCATCATGTACCAGATCACTCATGTCGATCCGCCGCCGCCATCGCTCATGCGTACCGATCTGTCGCCGGCGCTCGATGCCATCGTGATGCGTGCGCTGGCCAAGGATCTGGAAGAGCGCTACCCGAGCTGGGATAAGTTTTCCTACGATCTGGCGGAAGTGTTTCGTGCCGAAGTGGCCCCGCTCGACCAGGAAAGCATCGCCGACACGGAAAAATTCAACTTATTGCGCGGCATGCCGTTTTTCGATGCATTCAGCGACGCGGCTCTGTGGGAAGTGATGCGGCTCGCCGACTGGCAGAAGCTCGAGGGCGGTACGCGTTTTATCAGCGAAGGCGAACTGGGCGACGGGTTTTTCATCATCGCCCAGGGCAATGTGAAAGTGACGCGCGGCAATAAATTGCTCAACGTGCTGGCAACCGGGGATTGCGTGGGCGAAATGGCCTATCTGAAACATGGCGCGGGACAACGCGTGGCCGACGTCACGACGACCTGCGCTTCCACGGTAATGCACGTGCCCAATGCCGCACTCGAACATGCCTCGGATGCTTGCCGGCACAGTTTTGACCGCGCCTTTTTGGGCATTTTGGTCGAGCGTCTCGACCTCGCCAATCGGCGCCTCAGCAACGCCTGACACACCATTTTTCCGCTGCCCGCAGCCTGCGGGGCAAGCCGGATTGTGCACTTTTATGCGCACAACCCGCGCCAAGTGCGAAAATGGGGGAGCGGGTCAGTTGCTGACCCCAGGACCATCCTGATACGCTCGCCGCACACGCGATGGAAAAAATCGGCAAATACGACATCAAGCACAAGCTCGGCGACGGCGCGACCAGCAGCGTATTTCTGGCCCACGACCCCTTCGCCCGGCGCGATGTCGCCATCAAAATCATTTTCCCTGAAGCGCTGCAGGACAAGCAGCGCGGCCGGCTGTACCGCAACCTGCTGCTCAACGAAGCATCGCTCGCAGGCAAGCTCGAACACCCGCACATCGTTCAGATTTACGACGCGGTGATCAACGAGCAGGAAAGTTACATCGTGATGGAGTATGTCGCGGGCGGCACGCTGGAAGCCTATGCCGACCCGAATGCGCTATTACCGGTAGAGCGGGTGGTCGAAATCATATTCAAGTGCACGCGCGCGCTCGAATTTGCCAACCAGAGCGGCGTGACGCACCGCGACATCAAGCCGGCAAACATTCTGCTCACCATAGACGGCGATATCAAAATTTCCGATTTCGGCGCTGCGCTTTTTACCGCAAACGAACGCACCCAGGTTTCCGGCGTGGGCAGCCCGGCCTATATGTCGCCGCAACAGGTACGCGAAATGCCGCTCAATCACCAGACCGACATTTATTCGCTTGGTGTCGTCATGTACCAGTTGCTGACCGGCCACCTGCCGTTTCAGGGCAGCAACAATTACACGCTGGTGTACCAGATCACCAATACCCTGCCGCCCCCGCCCTCGACCTACCGCCCGGATATTCCGGCCGGTCTGGATGCCGTGGTGGCGCGCGCAATGCAGAAGGATCTGGATGCGCGTTATGCCAGTTGGACGGAGTTTTCGCACGACCTCGCGCTGGCTTTCAGAAATCGCCAGATACGCCAGCGCACGCGGGTGCCGGAACAGTCCGAAAAACTCGCCATGTTGCGCAAGCTCCCGTTTTTCGCCGAATTTTCCGACGTCGAAATGTGGGAAGTGGCGCGCATGTGCGAATTCGAACAGGTGTCGGCCGGTACCCGCATCGTGAAGGACGGCGAACAGGGCGACAATTTTTGGTTGTTGGTCGAGGGCGAAGTACAGGTGGCGAAGCGCGGCCGCACGCTCGCCATCCTCACTTCCGGCGAATGTTTCGGTGAAATGGCCGTCATGGCGCTCAATAACCGGACGCGCTGCGCCGACGTGAGTACGGTAACCGAAGTCAAGCTGGCCAATTTTTCCGGCGATGCCTTGCGACGCGCATCCGAGGTGTGCCGCATGCGCTTCTACCAGGTATTCATGCAAATCATGGTGTCGCGCATCGTGCTGTCGAACAGCCGTTTCATCGGGCTGTGGGAACAACTGTGAGCGATGCAGGGAATTTGCTTTCCGCACTGGGAGCGGCTGGGACGCCCGTGCCGCCGAGTGCAAGTCTCGAATCCGTGGCGGGCGGTTCCATCCACTCCGCCTATCGGGCGCAGGACGGGGACCGGTGCTGGTTCATAAAAACCGATGTTCCGGGGGCTTTGATCCGGTTCGAGAGTGAAGCCGCCGGCCTGGCTTTGTTGGCAGAGGCAGATTGTTTTCGTGTGCCGCGCGTCCTTTCATGCGGGTCGGATTCCGTACGCGCCTGGCTGGTGCTCGAGTGGCTCGAATTATCGCCCCCCGCCACCGCCGCCGAGGGGGTGCAATTCGCCCGCTGCCTGGCGCAATTGCACGGTCGTTGCGGCGCCGAATTCGGCCTCGCGCACGATAATTTCATCGGCGCCAGCCCGCAACGTAATGCGTGCGCCGGAGCATGGCCTTATTTTTTCGCGCAGCAACGCCTGCTGCCGCAGCTGGAATGGGCGCATTCGAAGGGCTACCGCGGTCCATTACAGACGCACGGCGCCTATCTGGTGGAAAAGCTGGCGGGGTTTTTTGTCGACCACCGACCGCAGGCCAGCCTTTTGCACGGCGACCTGTGGATAGGCAATGCAGCGATGTGCGAGGGCAAGCCGGCCATATTCGATCCGGCCGTGTATTACGGTGACCGCGAAACCGATCTTGCTATGGCAGAACTATTCGGCGGCTTTCCGGCCGCGTTTTATCCAGCCTACCGGGAGGCGCATCCGCTCGCGGACGGCTACGAGCAACGCAAGCACCTGTACAACCTGTACCACGTTTTGAACCATCTCAATCTGTTCGGGCGCGGTTACCTGCGCCAAGCCGAGCGCATGGCCGCCATGCTGGCGGCCGAATTGCGCTCCTAGCCGGGCCTGACCGATCGCGCGGCGGCAAGCCGCCTCAGGCCGGTGGACTGGAAGTGGCGGTACTCACCTGCTCCAGCAATTTCTGCAGTTCGCCGGTCTGGAACATTTCGCGCACGATGTCGCAGCCACCGACCAGATCGCCGGACACGTACAACTGCGGAATGGTGGGCCAATTACCGTATTGCTTGATGCCTTCCCGCACTTCCGGATCGGCCAGCACATTGACGCTCACATAGTTTTGAACACCGCACAGCTTCATGATCTGCACGACGGTAGCCGAAAACCCACACTGCGGAAATTGCGGCGTGCCCTTCATGTACAGAACGACGGGATTACCGGTCACGGTTTGATGAATTTTTTCTTGCACGCTCATAAGATGCCCCTCAAATAACTGAGTAAATTGCTTTGTTTTGTACAAAAAAGTCTACGCTGCGCTACCTGCTTTCGTCAATGGAAGTATTTGGCATCATGCAAGTTTCGCCCCGCTAACACGCGGCAAGCCGGCCAGATCGCGGCTGGTTGTGATGGCTGAATAACCTGCTGCGCGGAACAGATTCGAAACCGCGGGAGCTTGATCGAATCCGTGTTCCACCCATAGCATGGCACCGGCATTCAAATGCTGAGGCGCGCCCGCGATGATCTGGCGCAGGGCGTCCAGGCCGTCCACGCCGGACACCAGGGCAGACTGTGGCTCAAAACGAATTTCCCCGGCCAGATGCGGATCGGCAAGCGCGACATAGGGCGGATTGGCAAGGATCGCGTCGAAACGCCGCCCCGCCAGCGCGGCAAACCAGTCGGATTGTAGAAATTCAACCGCCACGCCGTGGCGAGCCGCGTTTTCGCGGGCGACGGCGAGCGCCGCTGTGGAACGATCGATGGCCGTGACACTCGCCCCAGGCAGCGCGCGACCGAGCGCAATGGCGATGGCGCCGCTGCCCGTGCCGGCATCGAGTATTTGCGGCGACGGCAACGCAGCGAGGGCAGAGATGGCAATTTCGACGAGCAATTCGGTTTCCGGTCTGGGGATGAGCACATCTGGACTTACGACCAGATCCAGACCGTAAAATTCTCTGCGCCCCGTAATATAGGCAAGCGGCTCGCCCGCGGCGCGGCGCCGGAGCAGTTGCACGTAGTGTTCAGCATCGGCCGCAGGAACCAAGCGTTCCGGTCGCGCGATCAGTTGTGCGTGGGTAAGCGCAAGAACGTGCTGCAACAGGAGGCGAGCGTCTGCCGCATCGACGGCAAAGCGGCGCGCCAACTCGAGCGCCCGGCCGACGCTATGCGGCGCTTGCCATTCGTCCGGCAGCGCGGGTGCCTGGCACTGAAGCTTTGTCACGCTAAAGTACGCATCCCACCCACGGCCGCCTGATTGCGGCCCATCATTCGGATTCCTCCGCCAGCGCTTCCAGCCTTTCGGCCTGGTGCGCGGCCGCCAGCGCGCGCGTCAGTTCGGCTATGTCGCCGTCCATGATCTGATCGATCTTGTACAGCGTCAGATTTATACGGTGATCGGTCACGCGGCCTTGCGGAAAGTTGTAGGTGCGTATGCGCTCGGAGCGGTCACCCGTGCCGACCAGGCTTTTACGTGTCGAGGCGATCTTGTCGTGCTGTTCGCGCCGCTGCTGGTCTCGAATACGCGCGGCCAGCACAGCAAGCGCCTGCGCCTTGTTGCGATGTTGCGACCGGTCATCCTGACATTCGACGACGATGCCGGTCGGCAAGTGGGTTATGCGCACGGCCGAATCCGTTTTATTGACGTGCTGACCGCCCGCACCGGAGGCTCGGAAGGTATCGATGCGCAAATCGGCCGGATTGATGACCACCTCGTCGGCCTGAGCTGGCTCGGGCAGTACCGCAACCGTGCATGCCGAAGTATGGATGCGCCCCTGTGCTTCGGTAACGGGCACCCGCTGAACGCGATGTGCACCGGATTCGAATTTGAGGCTGGCATAGGCGCCGGCACCCAGGATGCGCGCGATGATTTCCTTGTAGCCGCCCAGTTCGGATTCGCTGCAGGAAATGATTTCCACGCGCCAGCGCTGGCGTTCGGCGTGGCGGGCATACATGCGGTACAGATCGGCAGCAAATAGCGCCGACTCATCACCGCCGGTGCCGGCGCGAATTTCCAGGAACATGTTGCAATCGTCGTCGGGATCGCGCGGCAACAGGGCGCACTCCAGTTCATCCACGAGGCGTTTTTGTTCCGCGCGAGCGTGTTCGATTTCGCTTGCCGCAAGTTCTTTCATGTCGGCGTCTTCGAGCAGCGACTCGGCGTCGCGCTCCGCCTCGCGCATGCGCTTCCAGGCCGCGTAGAGCGCAGCGACCGGCTCGAGTTCGGCATGTTCCCGCGTCAGCCGGCGGTAATTTTCGAGGTCGGCCGCAACGTTCTCGGCCGCCAGAAGGCTGTCGAGCTCGGCCAGGCGGCGCTCGATCTTTTCGAGTTTTTCCAGCAGATGCTTTTTCATTAGGATGGGGGCGTGGCCATACGCCGCGCTACGCGGCAGGCGAAACTATTCGCCCTGGTTCAGGTGGTAGATGCGGGCGATCAGCTCTGCCGCGGCGATACGGCGGTCACCGTCGCCTTCGTTCAGTGCTGCCGTGGGGCCGTGCATGAATTTGTTGGTAAGTGCCTGGCTTAGTTGCTCGATCACCCTGTCGGCCGGCTCACCTTTGGCAAGCAGTTTGAATGCGCGCTCCACTTCGTGGCGGCGGAATTCGTCGGCCCGCTCGCGCAAGGCCCGTATGGTCGGAACCGCGTCGCGCGCGGCCAGCCACTCCACGAAATTGGCCACGCGCGCGTCGATGATCGCTTCCGCTTCGACCACCGCTGCCTGGCGCGATTCCAGTCCTGCTTCGACGATTTGCGCCAATTCGTCCAGCGTGTAGAGGAATACGTCGTCGAGCGACGCCACTTCCGCCTCGATGTCGCGCGGCAGCGCCAGATCGACCATGATGAGCGGCCGGTGCCGGCGCGCCTTCACGGCGCGCTCGACCATGCCCAGGCCGATGATGGGCAAGGGACTGCCGGTACAGGAAACCACGACGTCGAAATGGGCCAGGCGTTCGCCGATTTCGTCCAGGCGCAGCACGCTGCCGCCCAAGCGCTCTGCCAGCAGTCGCGCGCGCTCCGGCGTGCGGTTGGCAATCGCAACCGCGCGCGGTTTCTGTGCGCAAAAATGCGCCGCGCACAGTTCTATCATTTCACCGGCGCCGACGAACAAAATGCGCTGGTCGGAAACACGCTCGAAAATACGCTCGGTCAAACGTACTGCCGCCGCCGCCATGGACACGATGTTGGCACCGATAGCAGTGGTCGAGCGCACTTCCTTGGCCACCGCAAAGGTGCGCTGGAACAATTTGTGCAGCAGCGCGCCCAGCGTGCCCGCTTCTTCGGCTGTGCGGGCGGCCTGTTTCATCTGGCCGAGAATTTGCGGCTCGCCCAGCACCATGGAATCGAGCCCGCTTGCGACGCGAAACATGTGCCGCACTGCGTCCCGCCCCGGCAGCGTGTAGAGAAAAGGTTGCACGTCGCCGATGGAAAGGCGGTGATATTGCGCCAGCCAGTGCGCAGCCGCACCCGGATCATCGGCCGAACAATACAGTTCGGTGCGATTGCAGGTGGAGAGGATCGCCGCCTCCGATGCGCCGTGTGTATCGAGCAGGTCTGCCAGTGCGCGGGGCAAGGCATCCGGTAAAAATGCGACCCGCTCGCGCACGGCCAGTGGCGCGGTATGATGATTGATGCCTAGCGCTATGAGCGGCATGCTCTGTCGTATCCGGAGGGCGGCGGATTATACCATCCGCCGTTTGAGGTCTTCCAGCGGGGTCGCCCGCGTGGATAAGCGCCCGGCGTGCGGCGCTAACGCGCCTGCTGCAGCAGTTCGCGCACGAAAGACACGGGAATTGCGTAGGAAATGCCGCTCGGGCTGGTGATCGCCGATTCTTTCGTGCTTTTGACCAAGGTCATGTTGAGCACGGCATAGACCTCGCCGGTTTCCATATCGTACAGCGGGCTGCCGCTGTTGCCCGGATAGGCCGTACCGTCCAGCTGCACGATATTGATGGTACCGGCGGCAAGACGCCGGATCAGACGTGCATCCAGCCGCGCGCCATTGGCGGCAGGTATGGCAATGGGCGCCAGTGCCGCCACCAGCATGGTGTGTGTGGCGGGAAATACGCCGAGTACGTTGCCGATCGGAAAGCCCGTCATGGCCAGGCGCAGGCCCTCACGCAGTTGCGCCATGTCGCCCAGTTTGAGCGGCGGAAGCGTGCGGTTTTTAAGCTTGAGCAAGGCCAGGTCGTGCTCCTTGTCCGTCTCCAGCACGGTCGCCTCGATGATTTCGCCATCGTTGCGGCCCGCCGCGGGCGCCAGCGCCACCCAGGTTTCGAGCCTGATATCGTTGAGCGTGCGCGCCACGACGTGAGCATTGGTGACGACCAGCGAACCGTCGCCAACCGCAAACCCGGTACCGCTAAATTCGAATTGCGGCGCGCGCATGCGCTGGTAAGAGCCGATCGCGACGATTCCGGGCTTGATGCGGACTATGGTGTCGGGCAGATCGGCCCAACTGATGCCATGCAACATACATGCGAGCACGCCCGCCAGCATTCGCGCCCAGATGGCGCGCAGCGCGCGCGGCATCACATGCGCCGCTTGCGGGCTATGTCGGCAAGCGCCGGGGAAGGATCGGTAACACGGCCGTCGAATGGGTGGGTTGCAGCGCGGAACACCCCACGTATGCGCTGCACGTAAGCGCGCGTTTCCTGGTACGGCGGTACGCCACGGTATTTGTCCACCGCGCCTTCACCAGCGTTATACCCGGCCAGGGTGAGGTCCACGTCGCCCTCGAAGTACGCCAGCAGCCAGCGCAAATAGGCCAGGCCGCCTTTGATGTTCTGCACCGGGTCGAAACTATTGCGCACGTTGAAACGATTGGCCGTTTCCGGAATAAGTTGCATGAGGCCCTGCGCTTTTTTGGGCGATTGGGCCTGCGCGTTGAAATTCGATTCGGTCGCCATTACCGCCAGTGCGAGCCGCGGGTCGACCTGATAATCGGGCGCCAGACGCCGCACCAGTTCGATGATGCGCTTGCGCATGGGGTCGTCAGACACGAGCAATTCGTCGCCGCCGGCGCCTTTTACCAGTTCATCGCGTACGCTCATGCATTCCGGCAGGGCTTCGTGATCGCCCGACACGCGCGCCAGCATGTTGGCGGCCTGCGTGTGCCCCTTCTCCGCAGCCAGTCGAAACAGGGCAGCCGCCTGACCATCATCGCGCGCCACGCCGCGGCCGTTGGCGTACATCCAGCCGAGGTTGTACTGCGCGTCGGAATTGCCGAGCCGCGCCGACTCGCAATACAAGGCGACTGCGCGCTGCGGGTCACGCGGCACGCTTTCACCATGTTCGGCGGCAAGCGCCTGCACGTTAAGATCGGCCGCGCGCTGAACTTCTGCCGGATCGATTTCCGGCGCCGCAACACATAGACGCGCGGTCGCGGCGAGGACGAACAGGACGGGCAGGCTGCGCACTCAGATCACCTTTTCGGCGAGCGCTGGCTGAAAGCGCCGGATGTACCAGGGCATCGCCTGCTCCAGCCCGGCCCGAATGTCGTGGCTGGGCGCATAGCCCAGCAGGCGCGCGGCTTTTGACGTATCAGCGAGGGAATGACGGACGTCGCCGGAGCGGAAATCGCCATAGCGGACGCGAACTTCCGCCGCCTGCGGATACGAGCCCTGCAGTATTTCGCGCATCATCGCCAGCAGGCGATTGAGCGACGTTTGCTGGCCGACCGCCACGTTATAAACCTGGTTGACGGCCTGCGGATCCGTTACCAGAGCAGCGCGCAAATTGGCCTGCACGGCATTTTCGATGAAACAGAAGTCGCGGCTCGACTCGCCGTCGCCATTGATCACCACTTCTTCGCCGCACAACAAGGCACGCGCCCATTTCGGAATGACTGCCGCGTAGGCGCCGTCGGGATCCTGACGCGGCCCGAACACATTGAAGTAGCGCAGGCCGATCGACGGGGTGGCGTAGCTGCGCGCAAATACGTTGGCGTAAAGCTCATTGACCAGTTTGGTCACGGCATAGGGCGACAGCGGATTGCCGATGTTTTCCTCGACCTTGGGCAGAGCCGGATGATCGCCGTAGGTCGAACTCGATGCGGCGTAGACGAAACGCGTAACTTTCGCGTCGCGCGCCGCGACCAGCATGTTCAGGAAGCCGGTCACATTGGCGGCGTTGGAGGTGATGGGATCGGCCAGCGAGCGCGGTACGGAACCCAGCGCGGCCTGGTGCAGCACGAATTGCGCGCCTTCGCATATTTCGCGGCAGGCGCGCTCATCGCGTATATCCGCCTCGACGAAGCGCAGGCGGCCCCAGCGCTGTTCCCCCACGGCTGCACGCACATGTTCCAGATTGGCCCGGCTACCGGTTGCAAAATTGTCCAGCGCGGCCACTTCCTGGTCCAGGCCCAGCAAAGTTTCCACCAGGTGTGAACCGATAAACCCGGCCGCGCCCGTAACCACCCAGCGGTGCGAGGCACCCTCGGCTAACAAACGCGCGTATTGTGACTTCGTAAACTGCATTACAGCCGCCACACGGAAAGTCCGGCTTCGCTCAGCGACTGCGCATCGAACTGGCTTTTTACGTCGATAAACACGCCGTTCTGGCCCAGTTTATCCAGGTAGTCGCCAAGCGGGCGCTCGACAAATTCGCGGTGCGCGACGGCCGCAACCATGGCGCCGCACTTCGGTATCTGATCCCAGGACACCAGTGAAACGCCGTACTCGTGCTCGGCTTCGGCCGAGTCAGCCACCGGATCGTGCACACGCACGTCCACGCCGTATGAACGCAATTCGCGTATCACGTCGATCACGCGCGAATTACGCAGATCGGGGCAGTTTTCCTTGAACGTCAGCCCAAGCACGCACACCACTGCACCCTTCACGTTGCTGCCCCCGCGTATCATGTGCTTGACGGTCTGCTCGGCGATGAATTTGCCCATGCTGTCATTGATGCGCCGCCCGGCGAGAATGACTTCCGGGTGATAACCGAGCATTTCTGCCTTGTGGGTCAGGTAATACGGGTCCACGCCTATGCAGTGACCGCCTACCAGGCCCGGACGGAACGGCAGGAAATTCCACTTCGTTCCGGCAGCCTGGAGAACTTCGAGGGTATCGATACCTATGCGATCGAAAATGATCGCAAGTTCGTTCATGAGCGCGATGTTGAGGTCGCGCTGGGTGTTTTCGATAACCTTGGCAGCTTCCGCCACCTTGATGCTGCTGGCAGGATAAACGCCCGCCGTCACAATCGAGCCATAGGCTTTGGCCACCGCGCTGAGCGTCTCCGCGGTATCGCCGGAAACCACCTTGGTGATTTTCGTGAGCGTGCGTTCCTTGTCGCCGGGGTTGATGCGCTCCGGCGAATAGCCGACAAAAAAGTCGCGCTTCCATTTCATGCCGGAATATTTCTCCAGCACGGGAATGCAAATTTCTTCGGTCGCACCCGGATAAACGGTGGATTCGTAGACGACGATGGCGCCGCGCCGCATATGGCGGCCGACGGCCTCGCTGGCGCCGATCAGGGGCTTGAAATCCGGCTGGTGCGCATCATCGACCGGAGTCGGCACGGCAATCACGATGAAATCGGCCGCCGCAAGGGCCTGTGCATCAGTCGTCACCGTAAGCTGAGTTGCAGCGCGCAAATCGTCCGAACTTACTTCGTCGGTAGGGTCGACAAAATTTCTATAATTGGCAACCTTTTCTTCCGAAAGGTCGAATCCGATGGTCCGATATTTCTTGCCGAATTCGACCGCCAGGGGCAATCCGACGTAACCGAGACCAACGACTGCAAACGTTTGCATGTATGGTTTCCTTTCGCGATCCGACGTCGCAAAATTTGAATTAAAGTGTTTTCAGCAGGGCCACGACTTCGTCGTGCCTCTTGAATTTTTCCGATGCCGAAAGGGCTTCGAGTTCACGCTTTGCACCCGCCTTGTCGCCCGCAGCAATGAGCGTCTTTGCAAGATTAAGGCGCAATTCCATCGACTGCGGCGCTTTTGCAACCGCCGCGCGTTGCAGCTCAAGTGCGCGCTTGCTATCGCCGCTGGCCAACAAAAGCATGGCGTAGGTGTCGATGACGGTAGGCTGCTCGGGCGCCAATTTGTAGGCTTTTTCGGCCGTTTCGAGCGCCTTGGGATCTTTGGTCTGACCCATCGCCCAAGCCATGTTGTTCAACATCAAGGCATTGTTGCCGTATTGCAACGCAGCGCGATACAGTTCGATCGCCTTCGGGTATTCCTTCTCCGCCAGCGCCCGCTCGGCAAGGTAATTGCGCAGCAGAACATCCTTTGGATTGTCGCGCAGCCAGTCGCTCGCCAATTTGTCCGCCTCGGCGTTCAAATTCTGCCGCAACAGTACGACATGCAGCCGAATGGTATAACCAGGCAGGCGCTCGCGTTTGAGCGCCTCGCGATAAGCCGTCGCTGCTTCCGACCATTTGCGCGCAGCCCCCAGCACGTCGCCCTCGGTTCCGTATCCGAGTGCGGCCTTGGGTGACTGCTTCTGCATTTGCTTGGCAACCGCCAAAGCCTCCGGAATACGCTGGGCAACAACATATACCTTTACAAGTTCGTTCTGCGCTTCCGGATAGTCGGGCTTGAGTTGCAGCGCCTTCTTGAAACTTTCCGCCGCCGCATCCAGATTACGCGTTGCCGCCTGAGCTTCACCAAGCCGGAACAGCGCGACAGGGGACTCGGGCCGCAGTGCAACGACTTGATTAAAGGTCTGAATCGCACGATTCGTCTCGCCGGCGAGAAACTGCGCCGTTCCTACCACTTCCAGCATTTGCGGATCGCTCGGAAACAGCCGTTCCAGTTCCGTCGCCGCTTCCAGCGCTTTCGACGCCTCTCCCGTGCTGCCCAGCAAGCGCACCAGGGCGACACGCGGCTCGCGCTCTGCCGGATTGGCGGCAATGGCTTTTTCAAGTATTGGCCGAACTTCTTCCGGTTTACTGCCGTTGTTCGCCTTCAGTTGCGCGAGCGCCAGCATTGCTTGCGAATTTTTCGGATCCTGGGCAATCAGGGCCTCGATCCGTGCAATCGCCGCCTGCGGATTTTTTTCCATCAAGTCGAGCCGTGCAAGGTTCGAGATGGACGGAAAATAGCGCGGGTCAATCGAAACCGACTGTTCGAATGCGGCGCGCGCGCCCTTGATATCGTTTTGCGCCAAAAGCACGATCCCGCGCAAATTTCCAGGCAAAGGACTTTTCGGGCGCTTACGTTCAACTTCCGCAATTGCGTCCATGGCCTTGGCATATTCCTTGCGCTGCAGGTGCGTCACGGCCAGCGCAATGTCGGCCTGCGGCAAGGTATCCCCGGCAGCGTCCGACGCCTTTTCGAGTATGCGCATGCCTTCTTCGGCATCCCCGCCCGCAATCCGGCTCATACCGAACTTGGCAAGCGCGGCGGCATTTTTCGGGTCCTGCTTGGATGCGCGTTCAAAAAATTCCGATGCTTTCGCGACATCCCCGGACGCGAGGTAAGTTTCGCCGATCAACGAAAGCATTGCCGGCGTCGGGTTGGTAGTCTTGAGGAGCGGTCCAGCAGCTTCCAGAGCGCGCGACGGCCGGCTATCCATAAGATAGGCACGCACCAGCAACTGCCGCACATAGGGCGAATCGGGCGCAATGCCTATCGCTTTTTCCAGGTTCTGGCTGGCCAGCCCATAAGACTTCAACTCAATGTTGACTGCGCCTGCCAAGGTTAGCGAAGGCAGGTGGTTTGGCATTGCCGCCAGCGCCTTCTGCAGAAAGTCATTGGCGCTGGCAAAGTTCTTTTTCTGATAGTCCAGCAATCCACTCAAAAATTGCACGAAAGGATGATTCGGTGCAATTTTGCGCATGCGATCAAGCATGCCCTGAGCTTCATCAAGCTTACCCTTTCCGATCGCAGAAGTAACCAGCGCATAGTGGGCGCGCAGATTGTCCGGTTCGAGTTCGAGCAGCTTGCGATAAGTGGCATTAAGTCCTTCTTCGTCGCTGCGCGCCGAATAAATGGCGGTTTTAGTCAGATACGCTTCGCCCAGATCAGGATGTTTGGCAATCACCCGGTCGACGATTTCGCTCGCCCCATCGACATCCTTTGCAATCAGGCGCAGGCGAGCCAAGCCCAAGTCCGCAGTCGGCGAGTCGGCATGGATTTTCAACGCCGCGTCGAATGCCTCCTGCGCTTCTTGCCCCTTGCCAAGCAGCAGGTAAGCGTTGCCAACGGTCGCCTTTAGTTCCGCTGCGCGTTCGGGATTACCAAGTGTGGTAGCGGAAAATTCGTCAACAACGCGCTTGGCCTGCCCCTGGCTCAGAATTGCCAGCGCCAGGAGTGGTTGCACGTCATCGGCGGCATACTTCAATTCGAGTGCGCGACGCAATTCTTTTTCCGCCGTCACGGGATCGCCCGAGCGTATCAGCGTCCGCCCCAACAAAAACCGAGCGACTCCGGAATCCGGGTGCTTTTGCAGAACATTGCGAAGCTGGATCGAGGCCGACTTATAGTCTCGCTTCGCAAGAAATTCTTGCGCCGACGCGATCAGCTTTTCCGGGTTGTCAGACGAGCATCCGTGCAAAACTGCGCTGGCGGAAATCAAGCCGGCAACGAGCAGGCTCATTCCGGTCCGACGACTGAAATTCATGGATACTCCCTTAACATTCGGAATCCGCCCCGGATTATTTGAGGCCGAAACGGTGCATGAGGTCATAGAGGGTGGGACGGCTTACGCCCAGCATTTCCGCGGCGCGAGCGATGTTTCCATCGACCCGGCCAAGCACCTGCAGCACGGCCTTGCGCTCGGCCTCATCCCGGACGTGGCGCAGGTTGAATATTTGCTGGCCCTCTTCCTGTTCAGCGAGGCCAACATCTTCTGCGGAAATCTGGGCGCCGTCGGCCATTATAACAGCGCGCTTGATGCAGTTTTCCAACTCCCTCACATTGCCCGGCCAGGCGTGCGCTTCGATCGCCGCGACGGCATCTTCGGACAGCGCGAGATTGCCTCGATTTTGCGCCTCAGCAAAGCGCCTCGCGAACGCATGCGCCAGAAGGGCTGTATCCCCTTTACGATTGCGCAGCGGTGGAATGTCGATGACGACTTCGGCGAGGCGATAAAACAGGTCCTCGCGAAAGCGCCCAGCCTGAATAAGTCGCTTCAGTTCCTGGTGCGTAGCGCAGATAACACGCACATCCACCGCTATCTCTTCGCGCCCGCCCACGCGCTCTATGACCCGCTCCTGCAGGAAGCGCAACAACTTCGCCTGCAGGCCCAATGGAAGGTCGCCGATTTCATCGAGGAAAAACGTGCCTTTATGGGCCAGTTCGATTTTGCCTGGTGTCTGCTTGACGGCTCCGGTAAAAGCACCTCGCTCGTAGCCAAACAGTTCGCTCTCGAGCAGATTTTCTGGTATTGCCGCGCAATTGATCGCAATGAACCGCGCCGACGAACGCGGCGACTGGTCATGCACGGCGCGTGCGAGCACTTCCTTTCCGGTTCCACTTTCGCCAAGCAACATGACCGTCGCGCTGGTTGGCGCGACTTTCTCGACCGTACGCAAAATACGTTGCATGCCCGGGTCGCGCGTAATGATTCCGCCCACCCCTGTTTGTGCAAGCTGAAGGCGTCGATTTTCGGCCTGTAAGTCATACAGGCGAAATCCGCGCTCGATGGTCAATTCCAGTAATTCCGGCTCGAACGGCTTGGCAAAAAAATCGTACGCACCTAGGCCGACGGCCCGGACTGCATTTGACCTGTCGTTCTGACCGGTTAGCACAATGACTTTGGTGTTGGGTGCGATAGACAGAATCTGTTCCAGCAGTTTCATGCCTTCGGTAATATCGTCTTGCGCTGGCGGCAGTCCGAGATCCATGGTCACGACGGCAGGTTCATAGCGCCGAACCTGAGCAAGCGCAGCCTCCCGGTCACTCGCAACCACCGTGTCGTATCGATCGAAGCTCCAGCGCATCTGCTTTTGCAGTGCGGGATCATCTTCGACAATCAGCAACGTACGTTTCCTATCACTCATGAAGCGGGCGACAATTCCTGTCTGATCAATGGCAGCGAAACGGTAAAGCAGGTACCGACGCCAGGTGTGCTGTCGACGGCAATGCTGCCGCCGATTTCGGTAATGTATTGCTGACTTTCGTAGACCCCGATCCCCATACCGGTTTCTTTGGTACTTTGGAAGGGTTTGAATAGACGCTCCCGCATATACTGCTCTGTCATGCCATGCCCATCATCGCGAATTTCGACTCGCACGGAGCTACCATTCCGTCGGGCGGAAACTGAAACTTTACCTTCATCTGCGGTAGCATCAAGTGCATTCTGCACGAGGTTGCCAAGAACACGTTCAAGACGATCAGCGTGGGCCATGACAACGAGTTTGTCTTCGACCTCGACATGTACGGCGGGCCGCTGGGAAACCTTAGCCCTGCGAATGCTTTCGGTCACGGCGCCAAGTTCGATCGGCCGTGGCGCGTCGATGGGCTGCGCACCTTCACGCAATTGGACCATGAGGTGCTTCATGCGCTGCGTGACGTTTTCGATCGTCATGAGCATGTCTTGCTGAAATTCCGGATTATTTTTATGGCGTTCAGCATTTCGTAGCAGCAGCGACAATTGTGCGACAAGATTTTTCAGGTCGTGCACGACGAACGCGCTCATCTTGTTGAATGACTCAAACTTGCGCGCCTCGAGCAGCGCTTCCGTGGCCTGCATCTGTGCCAGATAGCTTGCCGCCTGGCGCCCACCGGTCTTGAGCAAATCCAGCACTTCCCAGTTCACCTCAATGGCCGCCCGGGGTCGCGTCAGCACCACGAAGCCAATCAATTCATCGCCGTTCATGAGGGGAATCACAAGCCATGCAAGTTCCAGATCGGACAACCAGGACGGCAATTGCACCCCTTCATATAACTCGCGGCGCTCGACATATTCTTGCAGTTTGATCACCCAGCCCGTACGCTGCATGAATTCGACAAAGCTGGAATCCGACTGTTCGGTCTGGTGGACTTCGCGCATGTTCCAGCGTGCAGCGAAAATGTATCCGCCGGTCTGATTGCGAACCCAAATAGCGCCCGACGGACTTTCGACAAGATCGGCCAGTGCCTTGATTGCGAATTCGGCGATACGCAAATTGGTGCTGCCGGATGACAATGCCCGCGTGAAACGCAGCCATTCTTCACGGTAATCGTAACGGTAGCTGAAGAAGTGCTTGTTCACGAAAACGCGCAGTTTCGCGCGCATGCTGCCCGAGCCCGCAAATGTGACCAGCGCGAGCACTGCGCAAAACAGGAACACGGTTTGCAGTGCCTTACCCCAGCCTCCACCGAAAAACCTCAGGTAGTAGCCAGCTCCCGCCATGGCGACGAGATAAATTCCGACCGCAAGCAACGCGGTCGAGTGAAATACGACGCGCCGCGAAACAGATATGGCGAAAGTCCAGGTGCGATTACGCGCCGCTGCAATCGCAACGAACGGAATCGACAGGGCATGGACAATACCGCGGACATTCCAGATTTCCCAATCCATGCGCCAGAACAAAAAGGCGTCGGAAAACATGTAGATATCGAACGCGTACACAGCGCCGAGGCCAACGATCAATGGCTTGATGCCCCACCGGTAATGTTCCGGAGAATTACGGTAGAACAATTCCAGCACAACGAGGCCAAGTATGCCCATACACAGCCCCCCGCCAAATCCGATGCGCGACACCAACAGCGCATCGCCTTCTGAAATGGAGCCGGCAATTTGTGCGGCGGCCGAAAGTGCCACCAATGACGCCATTAGGGTCGCGCGCGGACTTCGGAACTGCACCAGCTTACGTAGCGAAGGAACTTGCTCGGGGTGGGCAACCCAGGAGGCGAGGAACATCAACCAAATGGCTTCACTTGCGACCTCGAACACATGCGAGCAAACCCAAAGCAGGGGGTGGCCGGATATCAGGAAGGCGCTGACGGAGGCGGCCCACAGGGCAGACCCAACGACGGCAGCGACGATGAGCAGACCGCGTACGCTGCCCTCCCAGCCGTGAAACAACTGCAGGGCAAATATTGCAAAAGCAAGTGATGTCAGTCCATACGACCACACCACCAGCGAAGGCGAAAAGCTCTCCATGCGGTTAAACCACGCGATATAAGTAACTCAGGCCGTATTTCCCACTACGCATAGGGAATTCACTCTACGCCGCCGCGGAGGCTCGAGTCTGTATGCCGCACCCGACGCCTTACGAATTCCGTTACGCCACTTTAAGCGGCTGTTTCCGAGGTCACGAAATAAACAGGCCGCCCCGTCGGGCGGCCTGTGCAAAAACTACCGTTTACAGGTGCCTAGCGCACCCCGTCGCCATTTATTACAACCCTTACGGTCTGAAACAGTATCAGTATGTCCAGAAACAGGGAGTGATTCTTCACATAGTACAAGTCATATTGCAACTTCTGGAACGCATCATCGACCGATGCGCCGTAGGCGTAGCGCACCTGCGCCCACCCGGTGATGCCGGGTTTGACGCTGTGCCGTGTCATGTAGTACGGAATTTGCCCCGACAATTGGTCGACAAAGAAGGGGCGCTCCGGCCGCGGCCCGACAAAACTCATATCGCCCTTGAGCACATTGACGATTTGCGGCAACTCATCGATCCGGGTGCGGCGAATGAACTTGCCGACGCGGGTAACACGGCTGTCGTTGCTGCCGGCCCAGCGCGGCTTGCCGTCAGATTCCGCATCCGTACGCATGCTCCGGAACTTCAGCACCTCGAAACTTCTGCCCCCCTTGCCAACACGCTCCTGGCGATAGATAAGCGGGAAGCCACTTTCAAGGACGATCAGTAGCGCTGCAAGCGCGATGATGGGCGACGCAAGCAACAGAAGGGTAAGACTGACAACGACATCAAACGCGCGCTTTACGAAACTACGCGCCCACCCCTGGCGAAACCCTTCGCCGTAAATCAGCCAACTCGCACGCAAGGACTCGATGCGAACCTGCCCATACATCCGTTCGAAAAACGTGGAAAGATCGGTCACGCGAACGCCCGCCAGTTTGCATTCGAGCAGTTGTTGCATGGGAAGCACGCCACCGCGACGCTCACGAACGGCGACCACGATTTCGTCAATTTCGAAACGACGCACCAATTCCATGATGGAGGCGCGCGAACGGATAACCATGTCATGGGGCACGGATACGTCGCCGTCCGACTCGACCGGGAGAAATGCGGCAATGTAGTGGGAACCCGTCTTCGAGTTGTCGATCGCATCGCGCACCGCGGCGGCGTCAGTACCCGTACCTACAACCAGGACGCGGCTCGCGAACATGGATCCTTCGCTGTTGCGCGCGTAGGTCGCCGCACGCAATACAAGAACACTCCCCAGCGCGAAACACGTGGTGACGCCCAGCACGCTTTCGTAGGAGCCAACCTCCGGCAGCAACTGGAATATGAAATAAGCGACGGGAAATCCGACCAGAAACGCAAACACCACGCGGCCAACCACGGCGGCAAAGCTCTGCTGCTGATTTTTCTGGTAAAGCCCAAGAGCCGACATCAGCGTAGCCATCAAGGCAGAGAACAGAACTGCCGGCAGCGCAACCGACGCGAGCGAGTGCCCGACACTTGGAGCCTGCAGCAGAATGGCTGCGAGCACAACCGCAAATAGCAATACGGTTTCCACCGTAACGCGAAAAATCGTCAATGAAGGTACGTAGTGGCTGAACAGCCTTACCATTTTTGACTCCTCGAAGTCCTTATTGCTTGTTCTTTGAACCGCTACGCAACATGCGCTCGGTGACACTCGCGCCCCAAAAGTTGCGCACACACTTCATTAAAGGCAGCCGAATCTGAAAATTGCGGATGAATGACAATCGCGCAAACGTGACTGCAACTTGGTCTAGATGATACTTCGGGCGGCAAAAACCGCACGTGAAGCAAATCACGTAGGGTTAACGACGGTCACCGCCCTGCGATTGCGGGGCTGTGGCGCGCACCGCCCTACCGCATCCGCGTTTCGAGAACAAAGGAGGACGCACGTCGCGTCGAGCCGGCTGACCAATTACTGCTCGAACCACCCAGGCCAATCTTCGGCTACCCAAGACGCACCGTCCGGCGGCGCCAAGGACGTTTCGAGAGCCGCCCGATGACATCCGAGCCCCTCACCAGCCCCCGCCGTCGCGCTTCACCGCCACGTGCATCGACCCGGCCCAGCGCACGAAGTCACCAGAGTTATGCGCAACCCAAGCCCAATGACTTTTTTACGGGCTGGATTGTAACGAAAGTCTGTCCGCCCGCCTACAAGGACTTCAGTATTTTTTAAGGTTAGCGTTGCTTCAAGGCGCGCCAAAGCATGAAATGCCATCGCAAGCACCGGGCCGACGGCCTGGGCTGCCGCGGTATGAAACCAATGCGGGAGCGCATCGGCAGATTTTGCCCGCATCACACGGAAACTAATGAAATTTCACGAAACCGGAAACCACGGTGGTTCGCACGCAGTCACGGAGCGACGCGGCGGGCAAGCACCCTTTAATATCTGTAGGCCACGATCGGATGCATGCGCCCGAGACGCTCAGGCGTTGTATGCCAGCGCTCCCCACACAGCATCACGGACGCGTGACCCAATCCACAACCGCACCGGATGCCAGCAGCTCACCCTAGCGGGCAACCCGCCGACGGCGCAAGGGATCAGCCAAGCTTGCCCTCTACGAACGAAACCAAGGTGCCGACCGTAGCGAAGGAAGAACCGTCGATTTCATCGTCATCAATTATAAAATCGAAGCGCTCTTCGAGCGTTGTGATTACCGCGACGACTGCCATCGAGTCCAATTCAGGCACGCTGCCCAACAACGGGGTGCCAAGATCGAACGAAGCCGAACGGCCATTCAGGCCGAGCACTTCGTCAAGAATCGAAAGTACTGATTTTTTTACATCCATAGATAAGCCACTTCGTAGAACCGATCACTGCGCAAGCCGCTCCGGCCAGCGGGGCGAAAAAACCGGGCGATTGTACACCAACTCGATGAATTCGCAAGAAAATCTCGATGAGCGTCACGATGGTGCGGCATACCTGCCCAACGCAAGAATCAGGTCCGATAACGTGGCGAATTTTGACGCCGAGGCGTTGCCGCGCCGAACGTGAACTTGTAACGCCAGCGGACGCGTGGCAGTGGGTATAATTCCACCCACTGCCGATCATCGGACAGCGCAGCTCAAAGCGGCATTGTGGCCGTTTCAGCGACACACGTGCTCGACCCAGACGCTTGCGGCAATACCTGCGCCACGGCAGACCCAGACCGCACGGAATGACTGCGCTGGTTTTTGCTACCACTCAATCCCAATAATTTGAAATTTCGCGGCGATGGTTCGCGCATGCGCCGACACCACGATGGACAATAGCACCTTACTGCATGATCTCATCACGCACGCGGCACAGCGTGCGCCTCATCAGCCGGCCCTGACGTGGCGTAGCGAAACCCTGAGCTACGAGGCCCTTTCTAAAGCGGTTGCCGCGTTTGCGGCGGGGGTGGTCGAACAAGGCGTTGCGCGCGGCGAGCGCATTGCCATTTATCTGGACAAGCGAATTGAAACGGTAGTTGCCGCATTCGGCGCGGCTGCCGCTGGTGCTGTGTTCGTCCCCCTGAATCCCTTGCTGAAACCCGAGCAAGTTGCCTACATACTTCGCGACTGCAATGTTCGCTTGCTGCTTACCTCGCCGGAGCGCCTCGATACGTTGCAGACAGTACTTGCAACCTGCCATGACCTGCGCAAGGTCGTGTGGCTGGGCAGCAAACCCGAAACCAAGACCGGCGACATACCCCTCATTTCTTGGGAAGCCTTGTTGTCGGGTTCGAATGCCAAGCCGCACCGCTCGATCGATACCGACATGGCGGCAATCTTGTATACGTCTGGGAGCACTGGAAAACCCAAGGGTGTCGTACTTTCCCACCGCAATATGGTGGCAGGGGCAAAAAGCGTTGCCCAGTACCTTGAAAATTGTGCGGACGATACACTGCTTGCTGCTCTGCCGCTATCTTTCGACGCCGGATTCAGCCAACTTACGACAGCGTTTCACGCAGGTGCCCGCGTCGTCCTGCTGAACTACTTGATGCCACGCGACGTTCTAAGCGCGCTGCAAAAGGAAAAAGTGACGGGGCTGACCGCAGTGCCGCCACTCTATATCCAACTGTCGGAGTTGAATTGGCCGGAAGGCATTACCGATCACCTGCGCTATTTTGCCAATACTGGCGGCCGCATGCCGCGCGAAACTCTGGGCAAACTGCGTGCCGCGTTGCCGCGGACGAAACCATACCTGATGTACGGGCTGACGGAAGCATTCCGCTCCACTTACCTCCCGCCGCAGGAAGTGGATCGACGGCCGGACTCGATCGGCAAGGCCATACCGAATGCGGAAATTCTCGTGTTGCGGGAAGACGGCTCCGAGTGCGCCCCCAATGAGCCAGGCGAACTTGTGCACCGCGGCGCCCTTGTCGGTATGGGCTACTGGAACGACGCGGAAAAAACATCCGAGCGTTACAAGCCCCTCCCGGGGCGCGAGAGTGGCTTGGTGTTACCGGAAATCGCCGTCTTTTCGGGCGACACCGTGCGGCGCGACGAAGAAGGCTATCTCTACTTCATCGGCCGCCGTGACGAAATGATCAAAACATCCGGCTATCGCGTCAGCCCGACCGAAATCGAGGAGGTCGTCTATTCGACGCAGCGAGTCGGGGAAGTCGCCGCCTTCGGCGTACCGCATCCAGCGCTCGGGCAAGCCGTGGTTTTAGTTGTCACGCCTCCCGCCGATAGCAGCCTGGATCCCGCAGATTTGCTGGCGGACGTGCGTCTGCGTTTGCCGGCTTATATGCTGCCGGCAAAAATTGATGTGCGCCCGGGTCCGTTGCCGCGTAACCCGAACGGCAAGATAGACCGAAAACTGCTAGCAGGAGAATTCGTGGAACTGTTCGAAAAGGCCGCGTCGTGACCCCCCCTATCCACGCACCCATGACGTCATTCGCCGTATGCGGCGACGATCTGATGGTGGGCGGTGTAACGCTCGCACAGCTTGCCGTACGCGTTGGACGCACGCCGTTTTACGCCTATGACCGTGCCGCTCTGAGCGCGCGCGTCGAAGCCTTGCGTACCAGGCTGCCAGCGGCAATATCGCTGCACTATGCGATCAAGGCGAATCCCATGCCCGCGCTCGTATGCCATATGGCGCGCCTCGTCGATGGCCTGGACGTCGCATCCGGCCAGGAATTGCGCGTCGCACTCGACGCTGGCATGGACGCCGCAGAGATCAGTTTTGCCGGACCCGCAAAAACGGCAACGGAGCTTGCCCAGGCTGTCGCCGCCGGCATCCTGCTGAATTGCGAATCGATGCGCGAAATCGAATTGCTCGCGCAAATCGGGCACGAACTCGGCCTGCGACCGCGCGTGGCACTGCGTGTGAATCCGGATTTCGAACTCAAGTCATCCGGCATGAAAATGGGCGGCGGCCCGAAGCAATTCGGAATTGACGCTGAATTGACTCCACAGGCGCTGGCACGCGTGCGGGAGCTTGACCTCGGCTTTGAGGGGTTTCATATTTTCAGTGGATCGCAAAATCTGCGACCGCAGGCGATCATCGAAGCACAGCAAAAGGCCTATGCCCTGGCGCACAAACTCGCCGTCGAAAGCGACGTCGATATCTCCGTACTAAACCTCGGCGGCGGTTTGGGCATCCCATATTTTCCGGGGGAACAGTCCCTTGACCTAGCACCCGTCGGTGAAAATCTCGCGGAATTGGTGGAGCGCGCGCGCCAGGACATGCCGCGCGCTCGGCTCGTCATTGAATTGGGGCGTTATCTTGTTGGCGAATCCGGAATATACGTTTGTCGGGTGATTGATCGCAAAGTGTCGCGCGGGCAGGTATTTCTGGTTACCGACGGCGGATTGCATCATCACCTGTCGGCGTCAGGCAATTTCGGCCAGGTAATCCGCAAGAACTATCCGGCCGCCATCGGTAACCGCATGCAGTCGGATCAGCGCGAAATTGCTTCCGTCGTCGGGCCATTGTGTACCCCACTCGATCTTCTCGCAGACCGCATGGAATTGCCCTGTGCCCGCGCGGGCGATCTGGTTGTCATCTTTCAGTCGGGCGCCTACGGTGCCAGCGCCAGCCCGCAGGGCTTTCTTAGCCATCCCGCTGTGGTCGAGGTACTTGTATGAACGCACCTACGTTTTTGCGCAAGCCACAACCGGCGGGCTCCTCGACGCGGCGCGGCCTGCTTTCGGGTAGCTACGATACGCACACCCCCGAGATTCTGCACGTTTCGTGCGGGCCAGGTGTGGAGCGCGCAGAGCGGAATGGCTGGACTGCCCTCAGCCTGGGCCGGCCCTGGTTTCGTAGCACGGAATACACCGAACTGGCGCGCCGCGAAGGCGTTGCGATAGCGTGGCTTGCGGCGTTCCAGCGCCACGGGGCGCAGGCCCCGCAGTACGCGGCCGGTGATTTTGCCGTAGTCGTATTCGACGCCTCGAGCAATTGCGTCTACCTTGCGGTCGATCGCTTCAGCACCCGAACGCTTTGTTACACGCATAGCAATGGCGCCATGCATTTTGCCGACCGCGCCGATGAGGTACCCAATGCACCGCGTGAGCTGTCAAGCCAAAGTATTTTCGATTATCTGCACTCTCACGCCATCGCTGGCCCGCAAACGATATTTGCGCACGTATCCCGTCTCCCGCAGGGAAGTACGCTGGTATTCAGGGACGGACGAGCAAATATCGAAGCCTATTGGCAGCCGAATTTCCACGTTAGCGAGAAGGCTGACTTCGCCAGCCTGCGCGAACAGTTTCTGGATTTGGTGAAAACCGCTGTTGCGCGCCAGACGGACGGCTCAGACAAAACAGCCTGCTTCTTATCAGGAGGCACTGACAGTTCCACCGTTTCAGGCATGCTTGGACGGCTGCGGGGTGACCCCGCCGATACCTATTCGATAGGCTTCGATGCTGCAGGTTACGACGAAATGGAGTATGCCCGCATAGCCGCACGCCATTTTGGCACGCGACATCATGAGTACTACGTCACCCCAGAAGATTTGGTCGCAGGAATTCCGCATGTCGCCGCGAGTTTCGACCAGCCCTTCGGCAACTCCTCCGTGCTACCGTCCTATTATTGTTGCCGCAAGGCCCACGACGACGGCTTCACGCGCATGTTGGCCGGCGACGGTGGTGACGAACTATTCGGTGGAAATTCCCGCTACGCCTTGCAGCGCCTGCTAGGCTTGTACGACATTTTGCCGGCACCGATGCGAACCGGTCTGATGGAACCTCTGCTGCTCAAGACCCCCGTGATCGGCAAACTCCCGCTGCTGCGGAAAGCCGCCGGTTATGTGCGCCTGGCACGCATGCCGATGCCGGATCGCCTGCATAGCCATAACTTGCTGCAGCGCCTCGGGTATTCAGACGTAATGGAGCCGGATTTCCTGGCCTCGATCAATCTGGCCGGACCACTCGAGCATCAGCGCGCGACTTGGTCACGCGCCGGCAATTGCGGTCTGATCAACGGCATGCTGGCCTACGACTGGAAGTACACCCTTGCGGATAGCGACTTGCCGAAAGTCATGGGCGCGTCGCAACTTGCCGGAGTAAGCATAGGATTCCCCCTGCTGGATGACGATCTGCTGGACTTTTCCGCGCGCCTGCCGATTCAATACAAATTGAAAGGATTCAAGCTCCGTTGGTTTTTCAAGGAGGCGCTGCGCGAATTCCTGCCACCGGAAATCATTGTCAAAAAAAAGCATGGCTTCGGATTGCCCTTTGGCGTCTGGATCGGACGCTACGCCCCGCTAAAGGACCTCGCACTCGAAGCGCTGCAGGGCGTGGCGCGTCGCGGCATCATACGCCCGGCGTTCGTCGCCGATTTGACACACAAGTACCTGCCGGAACACCCCGGGTATTACGGCGAAATGGTTTGGATACTGATGATGCTGGAGCATTGGCTGCGCGCGCACGTTGACTGAAATTTTTACCGCACTGCTGTACGCGTCCACCGTTGGTTTGCCGGCCGCATCACCGGAACTGAATCATTATCCGGGTGCGGTACGAACCGTCCGTGCAAACGCGACGCGCCAACTTGCGCCACACGGCAATTGCCGGACGCTCAGTTCCGCAATGCTCACGGCACGCCCCCGCAGGTGCGTACCAAGGATGCCTCACTCAGGCACGAATGCCCGCAATGCGGCAAGCGATTCACATGGGCTGGCGATACAACTGTCGGCCACTTAGACGGAGAAACACCATGCCATCTACTTTGCTGCGTTTGTTTTGTACTACTGCGATAACCGCCACTGCCCTCGCGGCGCCGGCATTTGGATTTGTCGTTGGTACCAGCGATTGCGGAGAGTTGGGGGATGGTTTCGGCCCGTACGATTTTCGCACCTACGACCAAGTATATGTACACCGAGTAGAAAGGGCCCATTTTCCCACGTACGTTGAATTCCTCGAACGCGGGAAAACCAACATCTACCCAGCGGGGGACGTTGATTTTGTCCTACGTACCTTCCCCACCCACCATCGAGCGTTGCAATCAATGAGCAACGCCGCCTTTAAATTTAAGTCTGACCCGCCCCCAGGATCACATTACACGGTTCAATGCTGGTTCGAACGTGCTCTTCGCTTCAAAAGGGATGACGGTACGGTATATATGCTTTACGGGATTTTCATGTTGCGCAAGGGCGCCGTGGAAAGTGGTGTCAAGTTGCTGGAGAAATCCAAAGAACTGGCACCGGCGGACGCAAATATCTACTACAACCTCGGCCTCTCCTATTTTTCGCTGAAGGACTATGACAAAGCACTTGAAAACGCGCACACCGCCTACCGCATGGGCTTCCCCTTGCCAGGATTGCGGGAAAAGCTTATCCGAGCCGGAAAATGGAAGGACGCCCCTGCGACGGCAGCAAGCAAACCCGCCGACGCAGCGGGTGAGACAGAGCCGTCAACGGCACCGACACCAATAGATGCTCCTGCTGCTGCAGACGATACCAAGCAGTAATTGAAGTACGGGTTCCGCTGCAGGACCGGCCCCGCCTACCAAACCAATGCATCGGAAAGTCGCAGACGGTACCAGTTACGCTGACGCAGCGCAGGTGTGCCAGTTCGCCGCCATCGATGTTGAAGCACTTGAACGCCAATCCGGAACTGGCTTTGCGGCAACGCAGGGCAACGACACTCGCATGTCCGTATCCGACTGGCATCGTTTAGCGACGTGCCGGACGGTATCGCGACGGGGCAAACCTTGTCTCGTCACCACGGGGCGACAAGCCCCTTCGCAATTTTAGTGCCCGGCGGCACTCGCATTGGCCGCGGCAAGTTCGGGGGTGCGCAGCAGATTCGCTGCAAATTGCGCTTGATAGCGCCAGTTGCTCGAGGCCCATGGCGTGTAGCGGGGTAGCTGATACAGATCAGCACCAGCGCCCACCGAACCAAAAGCCGTCGATACGGCACTTCGATAGCCAGCCTCGCGTGCCATGATCACGTGCTCACGCGTGTAATCACGCCCGGGTTTGCCGTTCGGATAGGCAAACAGATCAATCGGGTGGCCGAGTATCTGTTCGAGGTCAGCCTTGCCCCCTTCAATCTCGGCCCGGGCGGCAGCGGGTTCCATACGCGCAAGAATGGGATGGTTGCGCGTATGCCCCCCAATCTGCATGCCGCCAAGTTCCATGGCGCGAACCATCGTGCGTGTCATCATCAGGTCATCGGGTAATTTAGCCCCGGCAGCATCGACCAGTCTCACAACGGCATCGCGCCGCTCGTCGAAAGACAAATATTTGACGGCCCCCAGAATACGGTCTATTGCGGCTCGCTTCGCTTCCGCGCCAGCGATCGGTAGCGTGCCCAGCCCGAGCCAGGCAGCGTCGATTTCGGATTTGCTGGCGTTGCGCATTGCCTCTATCACCTGATCATTGAACATGATGCCACCGTCGAGGAACCCGGAGGCGATGAAGAATGTCGCCGGCACGCCCAGACTACGCAGGATAGGGAGCGCCACCTCGTGGTTGTCTGCATAACCGTCATCGAAGGTCACTACAGCGGCACGCTCGGGCAGGCTACCTGCCGAGATACGGTCGAGCGCTTCGGACAAATGCAAAACGTTGCAACTGTCGCGGAGCATGCGCATGCGCGTCTCGAACAGACGGGCGTCCGGCACATCGGGCAGCAAATCGTCGGTTACCGGCAACACGCGGTGAAAAATAAGGATAGACACGCGCCCAGCCCCGCCGCGCGGCGACAAAATGCGAAAAATACTGCGCCAGATCAAAGCTGAACTCCACCCAAAAAACAACCCATTGCAAAATCCCATCCGTATTTACGCGATGCCTTGTTTGATCAAACACCCGTCTCCGATAAGGCGGCATCGCCTTTAATCAACCGTGCAACGGCAGACCTTGATTTGGTCGCGGATGCTCGGCCGCATGATCCATCCCATTTGCCGGTGCAGCCTTTTCCGCACGCAACCTCGCTTCGCGCACCGACGCATCAGTCAAAGCCACGACGGCCACAAGGTAGAACGGGAGGTCATAATTTACCAGGCCAAGAAACGCGCCCCCGGTTGCAAATGCAAGTAAAGCCACGCGCACCATGCGCATCAGCATGGGTACCCACGCGAACTGATCATCACCTGAAACCGACTTTTCGACGCGTTTCGACAACCGCCACGCTGAAACGCCCAATCCGATATAAATGAACAGCCCGACAAATCCGTGCTCGCCGAGCGCCTGAAAATAGATGCTGTGAGGTGCATAGGCAAAATTCCATTCATCGACAGAATAGGCTGCCCAGTTATCCCGTGTCCCGACCTCGAAGCCTGCCCCGGTTATGGGGTTATGCAAGGCAAGGTTCCAGAGCATGCGCCATGTCGAAAGGCGTGATTGCGCGGAGTTATCTTCATGGCCCGCGATCGTTTCCATGCGATTTGTCCAGTTATCGGGCATGAACGCGACCAATAGCGCGAGCAGGATAGACAAACCGACGATCGTCAGGACACGTTTGTTGCTATTCCAGCCAAGAAATAATGCCATGGTCAGGAGGGCCAGAAAGGCCCCCCGTGAGTGGCTCCCAAGGATTGCCAGCATGATGCAGCCAATCGCCCCCCACAACGCTTTTCTTACCCATGGCCTGGGCGTCTGAGTCGCAAGATAGACCATCAGAGGAAGGATAGTCGAGAGAGCCAGGGCGAGTTCATTATTGCCTTCGATGAATCCCCCAGGAGGGCCCCACACGCGCTGTCCGCCCCCGGTCAGGGCGGTAAATATCCCACCCTTCACGCCATAAAAACCAACCGAGCAAACGATTACCCAGATCAGTTCCTTGATCTGGGTCTCCCCGCGTACCACCATCATGGTCAGAAACAGCATGAATTGGATTTTCATGACCTTTTCCCAAATCGGCATGACCACATCCGGTTGTTGGAGCGAAAAGGCCGTAGTCACGCAGGTCCACAATGCAAATACAACCATCAATTTCGCCAGGAAGTTCTTCGGAAAAGGCTGCCGTTGCTTGCTCGCCACAAAGCCGATAATGGTTGTAATCGCAATCATCAGCGCCCACGGCAGATCGCGTGCGAAGCCATAAGCAAGCTTGTGCGGACTCATCATGCTGATCCAGGTCCACGCCAGTACGCCAAAATAGGCATTGCCCAACGCGGCCAGGATGACCGGAAGCATGATGGCGGATAAAAAAAGATCACGCATTGATGCACCCACTGCAGCACATATATGTCCTACACAAGAGCCGCTTCATGTCGCCGCCTGTCCGTCTGCCGCAACGCTCGGCGAAACTTTGCTTACCACGTAGCGAAACTTGCCGGAGCGTTCCGGCGCAATATCTGCGACACGGGTGAGCGTAATTTTGACGCCGGCTCCCAGTCGCGCAGCATAGTCTCGGCGTATGCGCTCCTCCGACTCCACTGCGAAGGCCGGGCCGGTCACGAGTTGTACTTCCGTATGATCGAGCGCATGCTGAATAATCTTGAATTTTTCTACTCCGGGCAAATCGCGCACGGTATAGATCAAGGCCAGTCCATGCATCACCGTGCCATCTTGCGCCACGACGAAATCAGTCGTGCGTCCCTGCACATCGGCCAGAATCGGCAGGCCACGGCCACATGGACACTTCTCGTCGGACAATACGCCGACATCGCCGGTGCGATAGCGCAGGAACGGAAAATCCCGCGTAGCGCAGTGGGTAACCGTGATTTCACCCGCCACGCCGGCCGGCTGCGGGTTGCCGTCGGCGTCTAGAATTTCGACAACGATGTCTTCCGCGGTGAGGTGCATGCGCCCATGCGGGCACTGGTGTGCCAAAAATCCCGCGTCGCGCCCGCCATAGCCATTGGCCACGGGGCAGCCGAAGGTTTCCTCGATCAGCTTGCGTTGATGGTCGTACAATTTTTCGGAGGTAACGAACACCACGCGGATGCCGAGCTGGTCCATGCGCAATTTGCGCGCACGCGCGCGTGCAGCAATATGGGCAAAGGCGGACGGATATCCGAACAGATGGCGCGGCCGCAGCCCAATGATGCGCTCCAGAAAGCCATCCACTTTCGCATCCGACATTTCAAACGCGGGCAGCAGCCAAGTGCGCAAGAGGCGATCCCGAACCGCCTTGACGCGGTCCTGTGCACCCAACTCGATGGGCGAGCCCCACAGGACGATCTCTGGATCACCGATATCGACGCTCCACCAGCGCGTGGCGCGCCACTTTGCAGCCACGTCGTGGCTCTTTCGCGCCTTGCCGATGTAGAAAATGAGCGGCTCGCCGCTCGATCCGCCGGTGTTGTAGCGGCTCATCGGCCCTGCGTCGACGGCCTTCATTGCATCGCCCTGCGCACGAATGATGGATTTGGTGAGCGCCGGCAAGGCCGCAAGGTCGGCCGCATCACGGACACTGGCGGGATCGAATCCGCGCGCCGCAAACAGCTCGCGGTAATACGGAACATGGCGCCCGATATCGCACAGAAAATTACGCAGCCGCTCGGCCTGCATGGCACGTATGCGCTCAGCCGGCCACCATTGGCTCTGCTCCAGCTCGCGCAGGCGGCGCAAAGTGTCGTGGTGTTTCAGACGTTCGTGCAGCGGAAAAATGACGTTCGAACAGATCGCGGTGTAAAGACTCATGCGGCCTCCATTGGTCGGTCGCTGCGGCACAGGCGCTGATACTCGAGCAGCCACTGCGCGCGTACTTCCGGCCAGGCATAGCGCGCTGCACTTTCTTTTGCGGCCGCGATCAGGCGCGCGGTCAGGCTGGAATCGCGCAGCAGTTGCAGGGCCGCCGCAGCCATTGCAGTTGGATCGCGCGGTGGCACCAGAAGCGCACTATGGCCGTGGCGCGCGACATAGGGCACGCCGCCCACATCGGTCGATACCACCGGCACTCCGCTGGCAAATGCTTCGAGTATGGAAATGGGCATGTTGTCGACGGTGCTCGGATTGAGCATCAGGTCCGCGCTGGCATAAAGCGCCGGGATTTCCTGGTTGTCGACACGGCCACAAAAATTGACGGCGGCGGCGAGGCCCAATTCGTGAGCCATGGTTTCTAGTCGGCCGCGCTCCGGCCCGCTGCCCGCGACGGTGAGCCTTGCGCGCGGAAATTCGCGCAAAATCACCGCGAAAGCCGTAAGCGCGGTGGGAATGTCGTATATGGGCTCCAGGTTGCGCGTCACGATCAGGTGCGGCGCGTCAATTGCCGTGGCCGTTACGCGCGGCTTGAAGCGCTCCATGTTGATGATGTTGGGAATGATGGTGGATTTGAACCCCATGTTCCCGAAGACGGCCTCGAGGTATCCCGAAGGTACGACTAGGCGATTGGCGCGCGCCAGCGTCGCATGTACCCAGCGCGGCGCTCGCGCGAAAAAAGCGGCGGCTTCGCCCCCCCGGTAATTCACGATGATGGGCGTACCGCGCAAGCGCGCAATCCAGATCGCGGGCGCGGCGCAAAGATGCCATGCCCAGCCGGAATTGGCCATCAGATGCAGTACGTCGTTGCGCCCGCTGGCGCGCCACAAGTCTGCCAGATAAGGCAGCAGCCGAAACAGTGCGCGCACGCCGCGCAGGCGGCCGGCCCAGGCGGGCCGGTAGGGCGCATTGACCTGCACAAGTTCGACGATCACCCCTTCGGCGGTAAGTAACTCACGCAATTGCCGGCACTGGTTGGCCATACCACCGGAAGGCGGTGGCAGCGGGCCGATCAGGCCGAGACGTAAAGGCAATCCACTGGACGTCATCGGCTTATGCTCCGCGGCGCCGCAACAGCGCGAATACCTCGAACAGCAGCCATGCACCCAACACCGCCATCGCCGTCAGGCTGACCCATAGCGTGCCGCGGAGCGACTTCATGCGCTCGCGTTGAGCGGCATTTTCCTGTCCTTCCACGATACGAATGTGCGGGAATTCGTCCTTGGCCAGCGCCACCAACTGGCCGGCCATAGGCGACAGGCGCCCCAGGCTTTCTGCCAGCGCATCAGCATCTTGCGCTTGCACGTCATTGCCCCACCACAGGTACCACTCGGGTGCGCCGCGCCGGTAATAGTCGAGCAGCTTGTCTTCGTGGATGAAGCCCAAGCGCCCCGGCCCTATGCGCTCGAAGCGCAGGGGGCGGCCCCGGCCCAAAAAATGCTCGCGCACTTCAAGCGCCGACAGCATTAGCCCGGTCTCAGCATCCACGGGATAGACATTGTTGAACACGTCCAGAAACATCCAGCGCCCGCTCTGGCGGTCGAATATTTCCACCATGGCATGGCCATGCCCGCCGTAGCCGTCGAAGGAAAATGCCCACTCCCGCGCAAACAGTCCGGCCGCATGAGCCAGCCCCAGAAATACCTGAGTAAAGTCCGCACAATAGCCGTCGCCGGCACGTATGCGCTGGTAGGCCGTCCAGACGTCGGACTGGATCGGGCCGCCGTTCTTGGCCAATTCGGACACGTGGGCGGCAATCGCCAGGGCCAATGCTCGATCGCCCGCATCCGCGGGTACGCCGAGGCTTTCCACTACCTTGACGAGGCGCGGGTCGGGCGTCAGTTTTTCGCTGCGATAGTCGGCTGGAACATGCGCCGGATTCCAAGCAAAATCACCGGCCTGCACGGGGTCTACGAGCAGGGCATTGCGCAGGCGCACGGCTTCGCTGGACGGGACCGCCTGTTTCAGCACCAGCCCTGCAATGACCGCCAGCGCCAAAAGCAACAGCAAGACGCGCAATTTGCGCCGCGCGATTGATGGACTTCGCGCCCCCGCGGCGGCTACGCCCCCCCCCCGCGGGCTTTCGGACGTTTCAGCCGACACGATACTAAACTCCCACGGCTACCAGCACAGGCCTTCAACCTGCGCCGGCAACTCGGCGCTGCAACGCAGGTTAACCAGATCGAGCACGATCTGGTCCGGCCGCAGATGGCGCTTCAGCCCCTGTTCGATTTCCGGGCTGGTAATGCCGACCACCACCACTTCCGATTCGGCAATCACTGCGCCCAAATCTTCGCGCATCAGCGTTCCGATATGCGGCACATGCTGTTCGATGAAGCGGCGATTCGCCCCCAAAAGCCTGGACAGATGGACTTCCGGATCATAGACCAGCAGCGACAGGCCCTTGCCGTAAAAATATTCGGCCAGCGCGACGAGCGGCGATTCGCGCAAATCGTCGGTGCCGGTCTTGAACGACAGGCCCACCATGCCGACGCGGCGCTTTCCGGTCGCGATGAGCTTTTCGATGGCATGCTCGATATGCGCCTGGTTCGAGCGCAGGATGCCGCTCAGCATGGGCAATTCGACGTCGCGCATTTTTGCCAGATACATGGTGGCGCGCAAGTCCTTGGGCAGGCATGAGCCGCCGAACGCAAAGCCGGGCTTCATGTAAGCCTTGGAAATATTCAGTTGGGTGTCACGGCACACCAGGTCCATGACTTCGAACGGGTCCACCCCTAGCGCCTCGCACACGCGCGCGGTTTCGTTGGCAAAAGTGATTTTCAGGGCGTGGAAATTGTTGCAGCAATACTTGACAGTTTCCGCGGCACGAACCGAGGTACGCAGGAAATCGCAGGGCAAATGACCGAATAGTTGGCGCAGTTTGTCGGCCGCATAGTCGTGGTTGGCGCCCACGATGGTAAAGGGCGGCTTGTCATAATCCTTGATGGAACTACCTTCACGCAGAAATTCCGGCTGAAAGCAGACGTGGAAATCGACACCGTCCTTTTTGCCGGATTCGCGCTCCAGTATGGGCCGCAGCACGTCTTCGACCGTGCCCGGCACCAGCGTCGAGCGGAATACGAACACATGCGGTTCGGTCTTGTCGCCAAGCGTGCGGCCGAGATCCGCAGCCAGACGCAGCACGGCGGACTGATCCTGGCTGCCGTTGGGCGCCGACGGCGTACCCACGCAGATCAGCGACACTTCACTGTCGCGCAATGCCTGTGCGGCATCGGTAGTCACCTGCACACGGCCGCTCGCAACCACGTTGGCGACCAGTTCTATCATGCCCTCTTCGACCACCGGCGTCTTGCCGGCGCGGATCAGGTCAAGTTTGGCGGGCTCGACATCTACGCCGATTACCTGGTGGCCGTCGCGCGCGAGGCAGGCCATGGAAACCGCACCCACATAGCCCAGTCCGAATATGCTGATTTTCATTCGTATCCCACTTAGTCCAATTAAATTAATCTTGTCGTCGTGATCGCGGTGTTGCGCGGGATCACGTATTCGGTGCCAACACGGCGTTTTGGGGACGGAAATTGCGCACGCAGCGCTCGACGATGGTGTCGAGGCGCGTCATGGATCCGGCCCAGCTATGGTTCGACAGCATGCGGGCACGCCCGGCCAGCGCCAGGCGCTGCCGCTCGTCGGCGTCGTCCATCAAGCGCAGCAGGCGATTCGCGTATTCCTGCGGCGTCGTGGCGACGAGGAAATGCGCCTCGTCTTCCGCATCGACGCCACCCGCGGCGGTACGGCTCGTAACCACCGGCACTCCCATGGACATGGCTTCAAGTATCTTGTTCTGCGTGCCGCGCGCAATATTGAGCGGCGCCACCATGGCAACCGAATTTTGCAGGTACGGACGCACGTCGGGAACCGAGCCGGTTACCGTCACGCCAGGCAATTCGCCCAGTTTGCGCACGGCGGGGCTGGGGTCGGCACCGACGATCACCAACTTCGCACTCGGGCGAACACGCTGGATTTGCGGCAAAGTATTGCGGCAAAAGTCGAACATACATTCCTGATTCGGAAAATAGTCCATGCGCCCCACGAAGGAAATCGTGTCAGCGTCATAGTCGCCACCCGCCGGCTTGAAAAACTCGCTGTCGACGCCGTTCGGGAACCAGTCGGTATCGACATCCACGCCATATGACTTGAGCGTTTCCCATTCGGCGCGCGTGGTGGCCGTGCAGAGATCGAAGCGACCTGCTAGGCGCTTTTCTGCACGCAGCATTTTCGAGCCTTCCAGCCAGTAGCCCCACGACAAAGGCCAGGGTTTGTAATTTGCGTACTCCAGCCACTTTTGCGAATCCATGTCGCCGAAATCGAGAATTTTCGGGATGCCAGTCACATGTTCGACGTACTGCGCGACGGAAGAGCAATGCACGAATATCAGATCGAACTTTTCACGCGCCAACAGTGCGCGCACCGAACGTGCCAGATCCGGGCTGTAGAAATACCCCATGGACGAAGGTACGGTGAGCGGCAGGCGCGCGACCATGCGCAAAGTCTGGACCTTGTTATCCACCAATCCCATTTCGTGGTGCGCGCAGTGCTTGCCAAGTCCCAGCCCCTCCGCGGCTTCCGCCGCCGAGCGCGCCAACGAACATACCGTGACGCGGTGGCCGCGCTCGGTAAAGTGGCGAATCATGTTGAAGGGGCGAATTTTGCCGCCGCGCTTGGGAGGAAACGGAAAACGGTGACACACGTAAAGAATGTTCATGCCATGGCCTGTTTGAGTTCCAGCGTCAGATCGGCCGGATCGCGCCTATCGAGGAACAGCCGCGCCCAAATTTCGAAATTGAGCAAGGCGAGCAGCGCATCGGTGTAATCGTGTTTGTTGGCGCGGTGGGCGCCTATCATTTCTTGCACCGCAGCCGAGTCAAATAGTCCGCGCCGTTCGAGCGCTTGAGGGGACAGCACGTTATCCAGCAATTTTGCCAATTCACCCTTGAGCCATGCACCCATCGGCGTGCCGAAGCCGCGCTTTTTGCGGTGCAGAATGTCGTCCGGCAACCAGGCTGCAAGCGCCTGTTTCATGACGTGCTTGAGCACGCCGCCGCGCATTTTTATGGACTCCGGCATGGCGGCTGCCATTTCCAGCAGTTCGTGGTCCAGCAGAGGCACGCGGCATTCCAGCGACACGGCCATGCTCATTTTGTCGGTCAGCATGAGCAGGTCGTCCGGCAGTTGCGTCAGCACATCTACGCTCGCCATGCGGCTTTGCGCGTCGTCCTGCAGGCTGGCCGCGAATGCGTCGTGCAGCGGATCGAAAGGCGTATGACTGGCCACGCGGGTCAGGCGACCCACCTGAGCGCGATCCATGACTTGCAGATAGGCGCGATAGCGTTCTTCGAATGACAACTCGGCCGAGGCCAGGAAGCCCTTGGCGAGCCGCATCACATTGAGCAGATTGGAGTGCCGGTCGGCCGGCAGGCGGCGGCCAACCGCGATGGCGCTTTTCTGCACCCAGCCCGGCAGGCGCTCGAAACGCTCGACGTAGTGGTTGCCCAGATAGCGCCGATAGCCGCCGAATAATTCATCCCCGCCCACGCCGGAAAGTATTACCGTCACATCGCGCCGCGCGAACTCCGACACCAGGAAGGTCGTGATGAACGCGGTGTCGGCGATCGGCTCGTCCATGTGCCACAGCAATTTGGGCAACAGGCCGACCACATCGGGCCGCACGACGATTTCGTGATGTTCGGTGCCGAACAGTTCGGCGACACGGCGCGCGTACGGCAATTCGTTGTAGAACTGGTCCGCCGCCGACCCTTCAAAACCGATCGAATAGGTTTTGACGGGCAGATCGGTCACTTTCGCCATGCAGGCCACGACAGCCGAAGAATCCAGCCCGCCGGACAGAAAGGCGCCAATCGGGACGTCCGACACCATCTGCATGGCAACCGACTTTTCGATGCCGGTTTTGACGCGCTCGACCCAATCCGCTTCCGTCGCCTGGCGGTCGGTCTGGGCCGGCATGGTCCAATAGCGGCGCACCTGCATGTCGCCATGTTCGAACACGGCCACGCTGGCGATGGGCAATTTCTGCACGCCTTTGAAAATCGACCGCGGTGCGGCAACATAGCCGAGGTGCAGATAGGATTCGAGCGCCACGGTATCGACTTCGGCGCTCACGCCAGGCAGTGCCAAAAGCGCTTTGGCCTCGGTCGCAAATGCGACGCGCTGGCCGTCGCGGCGCCAGTAAATGGGCTTGATGCCCAAACGGTCGCGCCCCACCAGAAGCCGTCGGCGGCGGCCATCCCATAGCGCAAAGCCGAACATGCCATTCAGGCGCAACAGGAAATCATCGCCCCAGGCTTCATAGGCGTGGATCAGAATTTCGCTGTCGGAGTGGGTCCGAAACCTATGGCCCAGCGCTTCAAGTTCGCGCCGCAATTCGCGAAAGTTATAAATTTCCCCGTTGCAGACCAGCCAGATGGTTTCGTCTTCGTTGGCGATGGGCTGGTGACCACCGGACAGGTCGATGATGGATAGCCGCCGCATGCCGATCACGCAGGGGCCGTCATGGCGCCAGCCCTGGTCATCCGGACCGCGATGTATCGTTACGTCGCCCATTACGGGCATCAGCGCGGGGTCGGCCGCGCGTCCGTCAAGATGAATGATTCCGTAAATGCCGCACACGGCGTACCTGCCAAGTCAAAGGTGGATCAGGCGGCGCGCAGGCCGGAACGCAGCGCGCCATAAATGGGTTCGTAAAACGATACCGAGCGTGTCCAGTTGCGTTCCTGCTCGACGTAACGACGGCCGGCGTCACGCATGCGCGCCCAGTCGCCGCGCGCAGCGAGCATGCGGTCGATGGCCGCTGCGAGGGCCGTAGCGCTGCCGGCCGGGAACAGCAGGCCGGTTTCGCCGTCGCGTATCAACTCGTGATGCCCGCCCACGTCGGATGCCACCAGCAACTTGCCCTGGGCCATGGCTTCGAGCGGCTTGAGCGGGGTGACCAGATCGGTAAGGCGCATGGATTTGCGCGGATAACACAGCACGTCGATCTGGCTGTAATAGCGCTGCACCTCGGAATGCGGAACGCGTCCGACGAATATCACTCGCTCGGCCAAGCCGAGATCGGCGGCCTGTTGCTTCAGGTTGGCTTCCTGCGGTCCGCCTCCGACCAACAGCAGCTTCAGGTGCGGTTGCGCCGGTGCCAGTTCTGCCAGCGCGGCGATCAATAAATCCAGCCCTTCGTACCCGTAGAACGACCCGGCAAAGCCCAGTACCGTGGCGCCGTCGAGACCGAGCTGAGTACGTAACGCAGCATCGGCCGGCACTCCGAACTGAAAGTTATCGACGTCGACGGCATTGGGAATAACCGTAATTTTGTCCGCGCCTATCCCGCCACGCGCCAGGATGTCGCCGCGCAAGCCCTCGCATATCGTCGTGATGCGATCGGCGCGCCGCAGCGCCCACGTTTCCAGGGCGCGCGACAGGCGATAGCGCAAGCTGCCTTCGCTGGTGGTGCCGTGATCGACCGCTGCGTCTTCCCAGGAGGCGCGCATTTCATAGACGACCGGCAGCCCCAGCTTGCGTCCCACGCGTATGGCGGGAATCGCGTTGAGCACGGGCGAATGCGGATGCAGAATGTCCGGCTTTTCACGCGCCACGATTTGTTCGATGCGGCGCGCGGTGGCCGCCATCTGCGCGAAATAGCCGCGCACCCCCGCTTCAGCGACAGGTGGGGTGCGATAGAAATGCCAGCCGTCGACCTCTTCTTCGTCAGCCGTGTATTTGCCCTGTTTGGGCGTCGTGAGATGCAAGGTATCCCAGCCGCGCTTTCTTTGTTCGCGCAATATCGCCAGCGTGCGAAAGGCATATCCGCTGTGCAGCGGAATCGAGTGGTCAAGTATGTGCAGGATGCGCATCAGACGGCCACCCGTGCGGCCGGCTCGGCAACCGGCGCGTCCATGACATTGCGTAAAAACCCTTCGAACATGAGCAGCGTCCAGATCGGCGAAGAATAGTCGCGCAGACCGGACTGGTGAGCATCGACCAGATGACGCAGGTAGTTCTGATTGAACCAGCCTGTATCGGCCAGGGTTTCGCCCAACAGTGCATCGCGCACGCGCTGTTTCAGTGGGCCGCGAAACCAGTTGGCGAGCGGCACCGCGAATCCCATTTTGGGGCGATACAGCACCTCGTTGGGCAGCCAGGGTTCCAGGGCTTTCTTGAACAGATATTTGCCTTCCCCACCGCGCACCTTGAGCGTTGAGGGCAAAGTTGCAAGCCATTCGACCAGCGGATGGTCCATGAGCGGTTCGCGCACCTCGAGCGAATGCGCCATGCTGGCGCGGTCCACTTTGGTATTGATGTCGCCCACCAGATAGGTTTTGAGATCCAGGTACTGAATCAAGGCAAGCGGGTCATCGGTACCGGCGCGCGAGGCGTGCTCGTGAAAGACCTCAATGGCGTTGTAGCCGCCCAGTTGCGCGCGCAGGGTGGAACTGAACATTTGCTGCCGCATTGCGTCACGCAAAATGGACACCGAGTGGAAATAGGCCTCCACCGACGTCCGCGCGAGCGACTCGAAGGTGGTTTTCGCACGAAACACACGCGGCGCCCAGTCCGCCTTGGGATACACCTTGCCGAGCAGGCCGAACACCGGTTTGCGCACTGCAAGCGGCAGGCTCGAACGCATGCGTTCTTCCATCAGATGCAGCCGATAACGCCGATAGCCGCCGAAACTTTCGTCGCCACCGTCACCGGACAGTGCCACGGTAACGTGCTCGCGTGCGAGCTGGCAAACGCGATAAGTGGGAATCGCGGAACTGTCGGCATAGGGCTCGTCATACAGGCGCGCGAGTGTATCCACCAGCCCGAAATCGTCGCTTTCCACGGTTTTTTCGCGGTGTCGCGTGGCATAGCGCTGAGCCACCATGCGCGCAAATTCGACCTCGTTGAATTTCGGGTCGGTAAAACCAATTGAACAGGTATTGACGGGTTCGCCGGTGATGCGCGCCATCGCCGCAACCACGCCGCTGGAATCGACGCCGCCCGACAGGAACGCCCCCAGAGGAACCTCGGAAATCATGCGCAGGCGCACGGATTCTTCGATGCGCCGGCGTAATTCTTCAGCTGCTTCAGTCTCGTCGATGCGCGCATCAAGCGTGAAACGCACGTCCCAGTAAGGACGCGGCGTCGGTAAGGGCTCACCGCGCTTCAGCAACATGCAGTAGCCGGGTTCCAGCTTTTTCGCACCGGTGAAAATGGTACGCGGCTCGGCGACATAACCAAGCGCGAAATATTCTTCGATCGCCTGTGGATCTATGGTGCGCGGCAGATTGCCATGCGCAAGCAGCGCTTTCAGTTCTGATCCGAACAGGAAATGTCCGTCCGGCAGCAAGGCATAAAACATGGGCTTGACGCCCAAACGATCGCGCGCGATAAACATCGTTTCGCGCTTCCGGTCATACACGGCAAACGCGAACATGCCGCGGAAGCGCTCGACGCAGCGCTCGCCCCACTGTTCCCAGCCATGCACGATCACCTCGGTGTCGCTGCGCGTGCTGAAGCGATGCCCCAGTGCGATCAGTTCGGCGTACAACTCCTGGAAATTATAAATTTCCCCGTTGAACACCACCGACACGCTGCCGTCTTCATTGAACAAGGGCTGCTGCCCGGTAGCGAGGTCGATGATGGAAAGTCGCCGGTGACCAAAACCCAGGCCCGGTTCAAGATGCAAGCCCCCTTCATCCGGACCGCGATGAAACTGCGCGTCATTCATGCGTGCCAGCGTGGCACGGTCAATATCCCGGCGCGCCTTGAGGTCCAGAATTCCTACGATCCCGCACATGTTCGTTTCTTCTCGAGTATCAAAATGTTCAGGCGTTTGCGGCGCTCGAGCGAACGCGCTGCAACGCGCTTTCAAATTCGGCGATGCGGCCCGTCAAACGCCAACGAATCGGGTACGCGCGCACGCGCGAGTGTCAAACGGCGGGGAGCGCAATTTCAGTACGTTCTCGCTGCACTGGTATGCGGGCGTTCGCATGAGCTTTCGGCCAATCTGGCTACAAACTTTACGATCACCCACTCGGGAATTGAGCCAGAGTGTTGTCCCGGCGCTGCCACTTGCCACGTTTTGAGGGCTACGAATTGTTCCGCCCGATGCTGGCGCCTGCTGCATGGTTGAACGGGCAATTTGAACATGTCCGGGCGCTGCGCCACCAGCCCCATGCTTGCGCCCGGCCTAATGCCAATGCGGCCGTCGGATAGTGCGATAAATCGTTGCCGCAAGCAATGCATTCGCTCACGAATGCCGAATGATCTGCCAAATTGTACGTGCGCCCGGACCACAAAACACGATGCGCCGTACCAGCAACGACTATTTTTCGGTAGTGCCCAACACCCTGTCGAGTCCGATCGCGAACTGCGGTACGAATTGCTCGAGCTTTTCCGCCGCAGTCACGGATCCGTCGTCCAGGGCAGTAAAAGCCACAAGTGCAATGCGAGTACCACGCCCGCGCAAAAGGTCAATCGTCTCCCAGAACTTCGCGCGCGTAGCGGAGTCCGTCCAGCGTCCACCTACGTAATAAGCGTGCCACACGGCGGCGCGCACGCGATCCACGTCGGACAAGGCGGAGTTAAGGCGTGCCGTGTTCATGGACACGCCGTTCGGCAGCGCCGCAGGGGATTTTCCGTGGCCGACGGTGTGCCAATCCGCATCATCGAACGTCAAAAGCGGATTGGATGACGATATCGCCTTGTTGTCGGCATGCTGTGCCGCATAGTAAGCCACGCGCACGGATACCCTGCGCGCGCCCGAAACAAAACTCGCGGCGTAACTTGAATCGGCACCCTTCCAGGCAGGCGTGAAGTCGCGCGGCCCGTCGGCGGCTGCCGCCCATCCTGCCGGCCCGGTTAGTGCTGCCCAGTTGGGTAGGGGACCGGGCTGGTTGTTCAGCAGCACCCATCCCGGCCAAAATACGGCAACAAGGCCCATGAATGCCAGCGCGGCTGGCCAAATGGGTTTACCCGGGCCGGCAATTCCAATTTGCGCGCGGCGCAAGGCGGGTGCCGCGGCAGATTCGACGGCAGCGACCTGCTGCCAGTGCGACCCCACCCAAAACAACAGGAACATCACGATGCCAAAAAACACCCAACCGTATACAAGGTGGTCTATTCCTGTCGCAATCCGGTTGTTGCTCAGGTGCCCGAGCATGACAACGATGTAGGCGCGCACCCAGTTTGCGATCAGGGGCACGACTATCGCCGCGGCAACGAAGACGAGCCGCCGCAAGGTACTGCGATAGTTCAGGTATGCGAACAACACGCCGACCATGACCGACGCAATCAGGTAACGAATTCCGCTGCAGGCTTCAACAACTGCCCAGCTCCCGGTCGGCAGGGTAAACCGCTGCCCCTCCCTATGCACGGGTATCCCGGTAAGGCGCAAGGCGCCGACGGTAAAATCCGCCGTCCATTCCATCATGGTGGGTAACATGAAATCACCAATTGGAACCGCGAACAACAGGAACGCCAGCGGAAAAGCAAAGCGCCGTGCGAACGGCGTACCCGCGATCAGCCAGAAAAAAAGTATCAATGCCCCAATCATTCCAGCGTGTGCAAGCGCATTGATCTGAGCAATCTCGCCCAGCGCAGTCGCGCCCAGCATCATGACGAGCAAGGGCAGCACGCGCCATTCCGGCTGCGGGACAAGCAGGGCAAATTCGTGCCGCAAGCGCCAAACCAGCCAGGCAGAGATCGGCGCAACCACCATTCCGTGCGCATAGGTGCCGATGTTCCACCAGATGTTGGCGAGCTTTTCGGTGGTCGCCCAATGCCAGCCGACCAGCCAGGCAATTCCCAGCACTGCGAGCGCAGCGACACCTATCCAGCGTTGCGTGCTTTGACGCTCCGACGCGTCAGCCTGCAAATTCAATTCACGTGCGTACATGTGGATTTTTGGCCGCCATTAAACACCCGCCCGGGCAAGAAGCCCGAGCCTCAGCCCAAACCTTTGACGATATAGGGTCCGAGTCGATTCGCCACGCTCCTGGGCAGGCGCTTCCATGCGGCGATGAACATTCGATATTTGGGGTTGGAAGGATTGTTTTGGGGGATCGAATCGCGCTTGTAGAGCCGGAATTCGTAGGACAGCGGCTGCGCAACGAAACCCCAATTCTTTTTGAAATCGAAACTTCCGCTGCCGCGCTTGCTGCGGCCATAGTCGAAAATACGAATACCGCGTTCGCAGGCGCGGCGCATCAACTCCCAGTATTTGAAATCGTTTGCAGCTAGCTCGCGCGCGGCAAGAGCATCCCCCGCATAATACGGCAACACTTCGTCGCGAAAATAGAAGCTCATCACGGTACTGATCGGATTTCCGTCCGCCGTCGTCACCACCATCAGTTCGCACGCATCGCCGAATGCGCGCTTGAGCGCTTCAAAATATCGCTTTGGCATGGCGGGCGTCCCGTGCCGTTGCACGTTATCAGCAAACAGGTCGAAGAAGCGGTCGACGTTTGCGTCGATGTGGCTCACCAAGCCGTTTTTGATCCCCTTGCGTACCATGGCGCGCTGCTTGCGC
Organism: Rhodocyclaceae bacterium; assembly: GCA_016791105.1. GTDB lineage: Bacteria > Pseudomonadota > Gammaproteobacteria > Burkholderiales > Rhodocyclaceae > JAEUNM01. The sequence goes on from JAEUNM010000085.1 coordinate 121,631, forward strand.
GGAATTGCAAGCATGTTGGCCTCAACGTCGGCCAGCAGTTCCTTGCGGAAGGTTACGTACAAATCCTGGCGCGGCCAGTCGGCGTGACGCTCGTTCAAATTTCGGTATTCGAGATGTTCGACGCCCAGCTTTTGGGCCAGGACTTCTGCCTCCGCTTCCAGCCTGCCCGCACTCACCTCATCGTCCGCGACGACCCCGCCGTAAACCGCAAACGGCATGGAAATGAGCGCGTTGCCAAATAGCAAAGTGCGCACCTGAACGAGAGGGAGAACGGCACAGATATCCCCATCGCGTTCGGCGTACAGGTAATGACAGCGGTGACCAAAGACAGACTCGATCACATCCGCCCACGCCGACAGGTGGAAAAACGTCGCCTGCGGCGCAGCCTGCACGTATGCGTCCCACCGCGCACGGGCCCCGGGCGCGAGCGTACGAACCGTTACCTGTCCGACAGGCGCGATGTCCAACCCGGCCTCTTGCGACGACATTTTCATGTGCCGGCTCCGGTACTAAAAACCTGGTCCATTCGGCCCCAGCGGAATTCGCGCAACAAGCGCTCGACGCGTCCTTCCATACGGCCCAGATTGACGTAGTGCCGGAACCGTGTTTTAGGATCCAGGCCGCCGACACGCGGTTGCTGCGGATCGATTTCCCAGGGATGAAAATAAAAAATCGCCGGCTGCCGATCGATACGATTGACGCGACTAATGCACCAGCTCGAAATGCCGTAGGGCAATAGCCGAAACCAGCCGCCCCCACCCGCCGGCCAATTGCGCGCACCGACGCGCACGGTGGTAACCGGAAGCTCGAGCAGGCCGTCGCGCGATTGATAGCGGAAGCGTGGCGCATCCGGCATGCCGTAATGGTCGTGGCGCACGGGATAGATGCTTGAACTGTACCGATAGCCCGCCTCGCGCAGACAGTCGAGCGCCCACAGATTGCCGGCGCCTATCGAAAAGCTGGGCGCGCGGTAGCCGCTCACGGCGACGCCGCCGATTTGCTCGAGCACCTGCTTGGCACGCACGATGTCGTCGAGGAATTCCTGCCGCGTCTGATCGCTCGCACGCAGGTGAGCATAACCGTGGCTGGCCAGTTCGTGCCCACCGGCAACGATGCGCTGCACGAGCTGCGGATGTCTTTCGGCCACCCAACCGAGCGTAAAGAAGGTGGCGCGCGCGCCGTGCACATCGAGCAATTCGAGTATGCGGTCGGTATTGCGCTCGACACGGCACGGAATAGCTTCCCAACGCGTGCGCGGTATATAGGGAGCGAGCGCGGAGACCTGAAAGTAATCTTCTACGTCAACGGTAAATGCATTGACGACAGCGTCCTGCGGCACGTCGGTCGGCGCATTCATGCTGCCACCCTTTGCACGAGCCAGGTGTGCAGATGCGCAGCAATCCGTTCCGCGGCGCGGCCGTCCCAGAACTCCGGCGCACGGCCCCGCTTGCCGCCGCTTTGCAGCACTTCGTCAACTGCCGCGACGATACGTTCCGCGTCGCGCCCCAATACCGTATTCGTACCCTGCTCGGCAGTGATCGGCCGTTCGGTATTTTCACGCAGGGTAAGGCAGGGTACGGCCAGCGCCGTGGTTTCCTCCTGTATGCCACCCGAATCGGTCAGAACGACAGTGGCCCCGGCCATGAGCCCGACCATTTCCAGGTAACCCTGTGGTGGAAGTATCACGATGCGTGCGTTGTCGAGGCGCGACGACAGTCCGAACTTTGCAATGTTGCCGCGCGTACGGGGATGCATCGCGAACACCAGCGGCAAGCGCTCCGAGATTCGATTCAGGACCTGCAGCAAGCCGCCCAGCGTGTCTGCATCGTCCACGTTGGACGGGCGATGCAGCGTAACAACTCCATAACCCGGCGACGTAGTCACAAGCGCTGTATTTTGACCAGCCGCACGCAAGGTTTCCGCGGGTGGTACGGCATGTGGGCGACTTGCCAGCAAGGAATCGATCATTACGTTGCCGACGAAATGTACGCGCTCCGAAGAAACGCCTTCGCGCAGCAAGTTATCCAGCGCGGAACGCTCGGTGGTGTAGAGCAGGTCAGACAGCTGGTCGGTGAGAATACGGTTGATTTCTTCCGGCATGGTCCGGTCAAAACTTCGCAGGCCAGCTTCCACGTGCACCACCGGCACGAGTTTTTTGGACGCGACGAGCGAACATGCAATAGTTGAATTCACGTCGCCAACCACCAGCACGCAGGACGGTCGATGCTCATCCACCACGGGCTCGAAGCGACGCATGATTTCGGCGGTCTGCACCGCATGGGTGCCGGACCCGACTTCAAGATTGATATCAGGTTGAGGCAATTTCAGCCCGGCGAACAACAGGGCGTTCATGTCCGTATCGTAATGCTGCCCTGTATGGATCAACAGCGCGGGAATCGGCGGATCATTCAGCTGAAAGGCGCGAATGATGGGAGCCATTTTCATGTAATTAGGCCGCGCGCCTACGACACAAAGCACCGGCCGCAGTGGGGACGTCTGATTTTGCATGACTATCAGCGGATCAAGTTTCAGAAACGGATTGCGATGTACGCCGGCGCGCCAGGTCATTCAACAAGGACAGCGTCGCGTCCAGCGTGCGCTCGACGCGGCTGATGCGCTCTTCCAGGCGCACGGCATAGGTTTTATTCACCAGTTCCACGACCTGACGCGCCGTATCGGCGTCAAGGTTCAGCCCGGACAGGTCCAGCTCGACTCGCCCGGTCGTTGGCGTAAGGTGGGCGACGGATACCGCTTCCGAATCGCCGGATCCGGCCTCGTTGGCGCGTGTACCCGTTTCTTCGCTCACCTCGCGCACGACGTCGGCAACATCGCTCGCCTCAATCCTGTGTTTGCCGTTCAAAAATCCGGCTAGCAGAAGCCGGTCACACAGGGTATTGATGCGCCGCGGTACGCCACCCGCGGAAACGTGTATTGCCGCATGCGCCTCGGGCGTGAAATCCGGATTGCCCTTCCAGCCCACATGGTCCAGTCGGTGCTCGATGTACGCCATGGTTTCATCGGCGTCCATCGGGCCGAGATGATAAGAAGCAATCACCCTTTGACGCAACTGCTGCATATGTGGGCTTGCCATGGTTTCCCGGAATTCCGGCTGGCCGACCAGAAAGCTTTGCAGCAGCGCGTGTTCGCCCAATTGGAAATTGGACAACATGCGCAATTCCTCTACGGCCCGCGGCGTCAGATTCTGCGCTTCGTCTACCAACAGGAGGGCGCGTTTCCCGGCTGCGGTCAAGGACAGCAGGAACATTTCGAGGCTAAGCAAAATATCCGACTTCTTGGCCTGTTTATTGGGCAGCCCGAACGCAGCGGCAACCATGCGCAGCGTGTCCTCGGCATCGAGATGGGTGCTGACGAGCTGCGCCGCAACCACTTTTTTTGAATCGAGCTTCTGCAGCAGACCGCGGACCAGCGTGGTCTTTCCGGCACCGATTTCCCCTGTTATGACGATGAATCCCTCGCTCTGGTGTAGGCCATATTCGAGGTAGGCCATCGCGCGGCGGTGTCCGCGACTGCCGTAATAGAACGATGGGTCTGGATTCAGTTGAAAGGGCTTGGCAGACAAGCCGTAAAATGTTTCGTACATATGCCAGCAGGTTCAGTACTGCAGGGAAACGCGACCAATCAATGCGTTTTCGGTGTAGTCGGAAGTTGTCGCGTCCTGCGTCGCTCGGCGCAGCGCAAGTTCGGCTGCGATATGCGGCGACAATCTCGTGTGCAGCGTAAGGTCCATCACGCGAGTCACCGACCTCACGTTGGTGGCGCCCGTACTTTCGCTGCGTGTTAAGGTGTAACGGCCGGTCAGGTTGCTGAGCGAGGTCAGAGTATGCTGCCAGCTCAAATTACCACCATATTGGTCTATCGTGCTTGCCGTGTCGATCGCGCCCAGCGAAACCGGTAGAAAATCGAGAATGTTCAATACGGCATCAGAACTCCCGGCAGACGTCCGCCGCGCCCGAAACATTTTCAAGGTCAAGGCGTTGCGTGCCCCCAAAAATGCCCCAGTCGCGTCAAGGCGCTTCGACCGATATATACCGCTGCCGCTGGTGGTAAGCGGCGTTAGTATGGTATCCGGCAGTCCGTTTTCCTGTACGTATTGAGTCACTGCGCTGCGAACCGAATTGGTCAGGGCCGGGGTAATTACAACATTTTGCGCGTTCAGAAACGACAGTCCGGCGCTGGTAAGAGACTCGACAGTACTTACAGGAACGTCAAACTGCGACGGCGCGGTGAACGACGTGATAACGTCTTCCGAATAGTGGATGTTGAATGCCGACAGGGGCCGCCGGTGATTCAAATCGAGCGTCACGCGCGGACCATAAGACAAACGGTCATAGCTTGCGCGCACATCGGTACTCGGCTGAGGGCGCCAAACCACGTCGCCCCCATAACTGGCCCTCGATCGGCGGTTGGTTCCATAGGTATCGGACGATTGTCCGGCCCGTAATGCCAGACTGAGGCTGACGTCGGGCTTGAAATTGAGGACTCCAAAAACCTGATCCGCCCCATGTCCCGAAGCACTCGAAATCCGTGTCGAATTCCCGATGAATCCGATGCCCACCCCTAACCTTCCCCCGGTCGTGGTCAGCAGGCCGTCCCAGGAGCTCACATTGCGGCGCTGAACGACGGCCGAATCGGTGGAACTCGCCGTGTTCGAGGCATGCAGGTTCCAGGCGGCGCCACTGCCGATTTTCCCCTGCAAGCGAGGTGCCAGTGTAAAAGTACGAACCTCCGTCCGGTTGCCGGTAAGCGATGCACTGTCGGGCGCCTGGGCCCCAAAGGACGAAATCGACTGCTCGGATACCGTCGCGTTTGCGTCGATAAATAAATGATGCTCTACCGGTTGCGATTTAAGATTGGTGTTAACGCGCAATGCGGTACGGCCGCCTTTCCCATCGCGCGCATAACTGTAATTGGACACACCAATATTGCCCCACAGGATCGCATTTGGACCGATGTAGCTCGCGGACAAATCCGGAGCCACTTCCGTCACGAAATCCGACCGCGCGGCGCCACTAGGTAGAAGTGTCACATTATCTGTGTAGGTTTCGCGCAGGGAAATGGATGGCTTCAATTGAAAGGCAGGCTTCCCGGTGATTTTCAGGTCGTCGTCCTCAGGCTGATTCTGCGTTCTAGCCGGCACCCGACGGCCTCGAGCGGAAGGAGCGCTCTTCGACCTGGTATCGGTTTGCGTGCCAACCGGGTAATCGGGAGGCTGTGTCGTGGTGGGATCTTCCGCGCGCACCGAGTGGCCGGTGAGCATCAACAATGCAAGAGCGGACGCGAGCGCCGTCGGTGCCCGCGGTACTGTTCCGCCGCGTCGCGGAAATACGGCGTGCCCGTCAAGCTTCGCGCGATTTCGCCCCCGAACTGCCGTAGCCATATCCATAGCCGTATCCATAGCCGTAACCATATCCGTATCCGTAGTAGCCCCCGGAAGGCGCAAACCTGCTTTTGTTTAGCAGCATTAGTTTGATCGGACAGGCCTCAATCTTCGAGAGCGCCTGTTTTACTACTCCGTGCGTGGAAGTTTCGGCTTCAACGACGATTACGACCTGCCCCATGTTCGACGCAAGCACCGGCGCTTCTGTCGTAACCAGAAGCGGCGGCGAGTCGAAGATGATAATTCGATCCGAGTAGCGGTTGGCAATTTCCGTCACCAGGCGCTTCATGCCCTCACTGGCCAGCAATTCGGTCGACCGCTCATGCGGCATTCCGGCTGGCAAAATAACCAGTTTATCGACATTCGTGCGCAACAGCACGTCGCGCATTTCGATTGACGGGTCGAGCAAAATATCCATCAGCCCGCGCGACGGCGGAAGGCCCAGCATGTTCAAGATGGAAGGACGGGCAACGTCCGCATCGATGAGCAAGACGGTGCTATCTTGCTCCATTGCGATACTCATCGCCAGATTTATCGAACTGAAGCTCTTGCCTTCGCCAGGCACCGAACTGGTAATCATGATCAGATTTCCGTTCTTTACCGGCGCAGCGCCTTTTCCGCGCGCATTTGCAATGAGCGGGCGCTTTATGGAGCGAAACTCATGCGCGACATGTGAACGCGGGGCCTCCGGCGTTACGAATCCAATCTGAGCGAGCCGCGCCAAATCCAGGTCGATGCGCTTCCCAGGCGATGGGACTTGACTTTCTGGCTGCGTCGGGGCAGCCGGAGGCTGGACCGGAAGCTTGGCCTGCGTATCCGGCAAGCCCTGCGGGGGCGCAGTGTCCGCTTCCAGGTTCTGGACGGCACGCTCAATTACACTTTCCTGAATAGGCTTGGCGTCGCCCACAGCAGCAGGCTCGGCGCTGTGCTCCGTAATACTGACACCAGCCCGCTTGAGTTGGTCTAGGCGCTGTACCGCCTGTTCAATTATGCTCATTTACTTTCTTTCAACCCATGCGGCCGGTCAATACCAGCAACGCCAGCCCGCTACCATATGCCCCCACCAGCAAGGCCAGGGCACTTAACAGCCTGAACAGCCCGCGGCGACGCTGGCGCAAGCGCTCCTCGGTCATCAACATCGATACACCACCTAGCACCGGTAAGCCCGTCACCTCACGCAACCCGGAAAGGTCGTGGAAAACAGGGCGCACCTGGCTGAGGACGAAGGTTGCACCAGCCCCGGCAGCCAGCGCGCCAGCAAGGACACCCAGCAACAGAAGCAGGCGCTTGGGCGCAACGGGTTTCGGACTGACCCGCGGCGGATCGATCAGGCGAAATTCCGCTACACCTGCGGTTGCGTCCATTTCGCCCGACAGCGTCGCCGACTCTCGCCGCGCAACGAGCAATTCGTAATTTCGCTTATTGACGTCGTAATCGCGATTGAGCTGAGTAAATTCAGCCTCAATTTCCGGTTGCTGGCGCGCCCGCGACTTTAGCGCCTGCACGCGCGCATCAAATTCGGCCACACGCGCGCGTAAGGAAGCTGTGCGCGCCTCTGCGTCTGCGAGCGAAACTCGCAACTGCTGGTAAACCGGATTGGTCAACACGCTCGGACTCGAAACAGCTGCGCTCGCTTTTGGCATGGCAGCGATGCGCTCCTTTTTCTGCTGCTCGAGATCCGCGATGACACGTTTGGTTCCAATTACGTCAGGATGTTCATCGGTATAGCGCTGTAAAAGCGCATCGAGTTGCTTGCGCAAAGCTTCGATCCGCCCATCAATTTCCGGAATCGCGACATTGGCTGCAACGGGAGCGGCGGGCGTCGCCGAGTTGTCCGGGAGAAGTACGGGATCTTCACCCACCACCTGGCGCTTGAGCGAATCGCGCGACGTCTCCGCTTCCTGAAGCTCAAGCTTGGCCTGATTAAAGGCCGATTGTGCTTCACCCAAACGGGTAAAATAATCCTTGTCGCCAAGCGTCCCGAGATATTTGAGCTTGAATGCCTTGAGCTTTTCTTCGGCATCCACCAAGCGCGCCTCGTAACCCCGAATCTGTTCCTCAATAAATTTGCGGGCCGTGTCGCTGTCCTTACGCTTGTCGCCTATACCTGACTCAACAAAAATCGATACCAGCGCCTGCACGATGCGCTGAGCTTTCTGCGGCTTGTCGTCCCGCATCGAAATCGTATAGAGGTTGTCCCGCCCAGTGCCTTTTACGGCAAGTCGCGCGGCGAGAGTGTCGATCAGTAGATCTCGTTGCTCCCGGCTCTTGATCTCGAGATCGAGATCGGCCATGCGTATGACTTTTTCCAGATTCGGGCGACTGATCAGCGTACGCGAAAGCATGGTGATTTGCTGCTCCACGTTTGGCTGTGCAGCAAGCCCGGCCATCAGCGGCTTCAGCACTGACTGGGTGTCCACGAATACGCGCGCTGACGCTTCGTACTTGTCGGGAATCAACATTACCCCGACGGCGCCCACTATCGCCACCAGCCAGGCGACGACGACTCCCCACCATCGGTGCAGCCACATTCCGCGCAGGTAGGTAAGCGCGCGCCTGATCAGATCTTCCATGCTTGCGTCTCGATTTCTACGATGTCCGGCCCAAAAAAGTGCCTTAGAAAAGGCTCTGCGGAATAATTACGACGTCACCCGGTTTCACTTCCACATTCGCAGACATATCGCCACGCTTGAGAAGATCTTTCAGGCGCACCGTGTATTGCTTGTTTCCGTCGCTGCCCGGACGCAGAATCGAGGCTCCATTTCCATCCGCAAAATCGGTAAGGCCCCCAACCGCTATCATTACGTCCAGCAAACTCATCTGCTGGCGATAAGCCAATGCTTGCGGCTTGGCAGCCTCGCCCACGACGCGCACCTGATCCGCATAGGGTCCGACAAACTGCGTCACGATAACCGTCACTACCGGATCGCGGATATACTTCGCCAAGGCTTTTTCGATATCACGCGCCAGGACAGACGACTCCTTGCCCAGTGCGGGCAAGTCTTCAACCAGCGGCGTGGTAATTTTTCCATCGGGCCTGACGGGCACGCTCATGGAAAGTTCCGGATTTCGCCAAACGACAATATTCACTGTGTCGCCGGGACCTATCTTGTAGCTATAGGTCACTTCCTCGGCTGTTGGCGGCGCCGGCGGGTAGGTGGACGAACACGCTGCCAGCACGGCCGCAACGACCAAAGGGGAAAGGCGCTTGAAGCGCGCCAAAAGGCGTGCGAATGAGCACACGAACATGTTGCTTGTCTCCAAATCCAGATTGGCACAAAGTACCTGATGGTAACCGCTTGCCCGGGGTGTAGTGGAAGGAAAAACCGCACGTCAAGCGCGATACACCAGACACTTGGACAAATCGGTACAGCCAAGGAAAACTTGAGCTACCTGGACACCATTACTTCGCGAGCGGCAAACCACCCTGGTAGATGGGTTTTGGCGCTGTAGCCCCGTGCCGGGCATCGCCATCGCACGACTGCCACAGAACCTTGGAAACCTCTCTTTTTGAAGAGGGATTATGTTATCACACGCCTCGGCGCGGGAAAAGCCAGCGAAATCAAGCAAATCTCGGTTCCGGCGCGCACAAGGGGCAAGCTTTTTCGGGCTGAAGTCCGCTTGTCTGGCGACGATATCGAATGTGATTTCGTTCACGGAAGGGTTCACCGGCGGAGAACTTGGGGTCGGCGCTCGATAGGTCCTCGCAAACCTGGCCAAACGACTGCCCCACTTGCTCGCATCGCTCGCCGCGCCAATCGGCCAAGCCACCGTTGCACCCAAAACATGATCGTCCGGCGTTTCTGCACCGCGGCTTGCCAACCATGCATCAGCCCGTCAAATGTTGAATCGGAGAGCTTCAACAGGAGGCATGCGTGAAACGCGGCGCGCCGGCAGCAAAGATGCAAGCATTGTCGCACCCAGGCCAACCAGGGCAGCCAGGGCAACAACGGATGGTACGACGCGAATTTGCGCCACGTAGCCGACGTTTGAATTCGGCGGTGGCGGCATGGGGATGCCTGCGTGGGAAATACCCAGTGCCGCGATAACCCCAATCATGCAACCGAGTCCCGCACCCAGCACGCCAAGCAGAAAATTTTCGGTAATTACCAGCCGAAATACATCGCGGCGACGATTGCCCAGCGCCATCATGGTTCCGAATTCGCCGATGCGTTCGAAGGTGCCCATGTTTACGGTATTGAAAACGGTGAGAAGCACCATGAGCAATACGATCAACTGCAGCACTTTAAACTGTGCGTCATACAGCTTGACGGTCTTTTCGTAAAAGTCGGCGAGCAGGTACCAAACGCGCACGTCCAAGCCGAGAGGACCGAGTTTGTCCCGCAGCAGTTGCGCAACGGTGTCCGTGTCCTCGGTCTCGTGCAGCAATACAACCAGCGAGTTTGCCTCATGGACGGCCAATAGCTTACGGGCCGCATCAATATGGATGCGCACCGCGCGTGCGTCGTATTCCTTGGAAAAACTCTCGAAAATCCCGACCACTTCGAGGTCTATGGTGTTCAGTGCTCCCTCGGCGGTATTCATCAGCAAAACCACCGAGTCGCCCGGTTTGACATCGAGCGCCTGCGCGGCACCGGAACCCAGCAAGATGCCATTGCTATCGCGGTCGGTAAGCGCGCGTCCAGCCCGGATCACGACATAGGTGCCAAGCCGGGTTTCGGCGTCGGGTTCGACGCCTTCGCCGAAAATAGGCCAATCGGTGTGCCCGTTGTTCAATAGCCCGCTGAAACTGATGCGCGCCATGACTTCTTTAACCTCCGGCAGTCGCGCGATGAGTTGCGCCCTACGTGCCGACTCCGGAATCAGGAATTTATCGGGCGATCGCGAGCCAGAATCGTAGTAGCCGTTGGCGAAAACCTGGATGTGACCAAGTTGGGAATGGATGGTCGCTTCACCGATCTGGTGGAACAGGTCGCGCACGAACCCGCCCGACAGGATCAACCCGACCACCCCAAATATAATGGCCGAAAGCGTCATGAGGGTACGCACTTTTTGCCGCAGTATGTTGCGCAAAGCTAGGCGAAACACGACGCTCCCTCTCCAGATTTCGGGACGCTTGGCCGATCCGTCGCGCGCCGACTAACGATTGCGCCGCAACGCATCGACGATTACCAGACGTGAAGCCTTCCAGGCCGGATACAGGCTGGACACCACTGCCGCACCGACGGCCAGCGCGAGTGCATCGAACACCACCCGCAGCGTCAGGTTGATATGACCATCAAAGCCCTTGTCCATGCCAGGCGGCGGCGGCAAGGGTATGCCGATGCGCGAAATAATGACTGCCGCCGCGCAGCCAAGTATCACGCCGGCCACCCCGCCAACGACACCCAGCATTAGTCCCTCGCTGACGAATATTCGCAGGATGCGGCGCCGGCGCAGTCCTAGCGCCATGCACGTACCGATTTCGCTAGTGCGCTCCAGCACGCTCATCGACAAAGTATTCGAAATCGACAAGACAAAAATTACCGCGATGATGCCCTGCACGACCGCCACCTGGCGGCTGAACAAATCGCGCGTCTTGTTATAAAAGTCCGCCAGGCGGTACCACGGTACGAATTCGAATTTCGTCTTGTCGAAGCGCCCGCGCAAGTTCCGCAACATCGAGTCGGTGTGCGCCGTATCGTCGATAAGCAAGAGCCACTGATGGGCGCCTTCAGCCCGAATCAGCGCTTGGCCCAAACCGATAGGCACACGCAGTGCCGCATCGTCGTATGCTTTGCTGACGGACGAAAAAATGCCACGCACCCGCCCCTCCACGGCATTGATACTGCCTTCGGCGGTGTTCGCCAACATTACGACAGTATCGCCCACCTTGGCCCCCAGGTTCTTGGCAAGCCCGCGACCTAATATCAGCCCTTTTGGATCAGCCGCATCCAGGTTTTCGCCAGCTACCATCGTAACCGACGTCGAAAGCTTGTCCTCGGCATCTGGCTCGACCCCCTGCCCGATGAAAGTCAGCGTGGTATCGCCCAGACTTAAAAGCCCGGAAAACGCCAGCCGCGGCGCCAGTGCTTCAATTCCTTTCTCTGCACCGAGCGATTGCATCGTGGCCTGCTCGCCGACGATCAGATACTTGTATGGATCCGACGTGCCCTTCTCGACATACCCGGGACGCACAACCTGAATGTGACCAAGCTGAGAATGGATGGTGGATTCCCGCATGCCTTCCATCAGCCATTCAATGAAGCCGGCAGAAAGAATCATTGCGATCACGCCCACACTCACCGCGACCATTGCGATCACGGTCCGGTGCCCCTGGCGCAGTACACTGCGCAGTGCGAGTGAAAGGTCGACAAGGACGAGGCGCACTTTTTGTCTGGGTTTCCGGGCGATAGATGCCTCAAATTAGGATACCATCTTTGAAAAGCTGGCGCCGCAACACGCACCGACGGGAGGCAATGCAAACAATGGACGGACAACATCGCGATTTTTCGTATGAGCAAGCGTTTTCGCGCAATGTCGGCTGGGTGACGCAAGCGGAACAAGCCCAGTTGAAGTCCAAGCGCGTCGCCATAGCGGGACTGGGCGGTGTAGGCGGGTTCCATTTGCAAACCCTTGCACGACTTGGAATAGGCGAATTTTCAATCGCCGATTTTGACGTTTTCGACATCGTCAATTTCAATCGCCAGGCTGGTGCCATGATGAGCACCCTGGGCCGGCGAAAAATTGACGTGCTCGCCGAACAAACCCGCGACATCAATCCCGAGGTCGATTTGCGCCTGTTCGACCAGGGCGTAACGGCTGACAATCTGGACGACTTTCTGCGCGGCGCCGATCTTTACGTGGATGGGCTGGACTTTTTCGCATTCGAGGCTCGACGTGCAACCTTCGCCGCCTGCGCGCGTCTGGGGATACCGGCCGTCACGGCGGCCCCGCTGGGCATGAGCACCGCGCTATTGGTATTTCTGCCCGGCGCCATGACATTCGAGGAGTATTTTCAGCTCGACGGTCTGCCCGAACTCGAACAGGCCGTGCATTTTCTTGTCGGGCTCGCGCCGGCTGCAATGCACATCGAATACCTGGTGGACCCGACGCGGCTTGATCTGGCAAACCGGCGCGGCCCCTCGACACCGATGGCCTGTTACCTTTGCGCCGGCGTCGCGGCCACCGAAGGGCTGAAAATCATGCTAGGGCGCGGGGATGTACTGGCCGCGCCGTGGGCACATCAATTTGACGCCTTCAGCAACCGTCTCAAACGCACTCGGCGCGAGAACGGGAATAGCCACCCCTTGCAGCGCCGGCGCATTTCGGCGCTGAAAAAGCAGGTCTACGAAATTGCCCGCCTGCAGGGTTTGATAACTTAGGATCACGCGCATGGACGCAATCGAGCAGATTCTCGATCTCGCGCGCTGGGCGCCCAGCGGCGACAACACGCAGCCGTGGAAATTCGAAATCGTGTCGGACACGCACGTCGTCGTACACGGCTTTGATACACGCGACCATGTCGTGTATGACTTGGACGGCCATCCAAGCCAGATGGCGCACGGCGCATTGCTCGAAACAATACGCATCGCCGCCAGTCAGCATGGCTTGGGCGTCAAGGTTACGCAACGTCCGGACACCCCGGAAACCCACCTTTTATACGACGTCCGCTTCGAGGCCGACGCCTCCGTCACACCCGATCCGCTCGCGGCCTGCATCACCACGCGCTGTGTGCAGCGCCGCCCTATGTCCACGCGCCCGCTAGGCGACACCGAAAAGGCCAAGCTCGCCGCTGCGGCTCAGCCCTGCTCGGTCACGTGGTTCGAAAGCTTTGGCGCGCGCTGGACCATTGCCAAGCTCAATTTCGCCAACGCGCACCTACGTCTCACGTTGCCAGAAGCCTATCTCGTCCATCGCAGTGTTATTGAGTGGAAAGCGCGCTACAGCACCGACAAAATTCCTGAGGCTGCCGTGGGCGTCGACCCGCTCACAGGATCGATGATGCGTTGGGTCATGCAAAGCTGGGAGCGCGTCGACTTGTTCAATCGCTACTTCGGCGGGACCCTTGCGCCCCGCTTGCAACTGGATCTGATTCCGGGTATTGCCTGTGCTGCCCACGCCTGCCTGGTATTTCCACGGCAGCCCACCAGCATCGCTGATTACGTTACGGCTGGCCGCGCCATGCAGCGCTTCTGGCTGACAGCCGAATCGCTTGGGCTGCGCCTGCAGCCGGAAATGACACCGTTGATTTTCTCCCGCTATCACCGCGAGCAACGAGTTTTTACGAAAATGTCAGTGAAACAGGCAGAGGCCGGAGTGCTTGCCCAACGCCTGGAAGCCATCATGGGCCGCGATGAGGCGACAAAAGCAGCATTCTTATGCCGTTTGGGTTGGGCCGAAACCGCCGCCTCACGCTCGTTGCGCCTTGAGCTGGACCAACTAAAGGTAGCGAGATCCGAAGGGCGGTGATATCATTGTCGAAGATTTTTACAGTGGTGTCGGCCTCGTGCCCACTCGATCCCTCAAGCACCTGATTTAGAACAACTTCAGGAAGGTGGACCAATTATTGCTTAGGGTATTGGCACCCAACCCCGGAAACCCTAGCGGGATCTACCAGCATGAATTTCGCAAAACACCCTTTCGCCCAGACTGCACTCGTGACGGCAATGCTGGTCGCGGCGTCCAGCGCGCACGCGGGGCAGGTATTTTCGTTTGATCCCACCGGGAACGCCAATACCACCGGCGGCGCGATCGACATCACTACGTTCGACTGGACACCGGACAACGCCCTCGTACTCGGGGCATTTTCTACCCTTCCGCTTGCCTTCGGAGGTCCCACGCCCGCGGTTCCGAGTGACCAGCAGGCAAACGAAATCTATGTGCAGGTGCTTACTGAAGGACGCTTGGCCGGTTTCCTGAATCCAAGCTCCGACAATAGCTGCGCAACGGCAATACAATTTTGTGCTGGCTTTTACAATCGCGAGTTTACGTTTCAGTTCTCTGCTTGGGAGTTCATCAAAGACGTAGGCAATGAAACCACGACTTTCCGGTTGGCCCCAGGCGATTCTTTTTACCGGATTTATGCTGACACTTCGAAAAACGCCAACGTTACGACCGGCAATGGTTACGCGGACGGTACGCTGATTTTTGAAGCCAGGGTATCCACCCTTACGGGCACATTCACGTCGTTTTCCGCGCAGGATCCGGTCAAATATCCAGTCGGGCTACTGGACAAGAACGGCGTAGACAACCAGCGCGGGACGCTCACGACCCAGGGTACCGGTAACAATTCCTTTGGCTTTCAGGTGACCTACCTGGATACCAACTACTTCCGGACCCAGGTCGTCGGCGGCAATGACACCAGCAGCCTGTCTACGGCATTCAATCAGGTAAACCCGTCGGACAAAGTCGTGGGGGTAACACCGGCCTATAGCAAGTACGATACGGACCCCAGTTCGGGCGTTACGATCAAGCGCGTGAATGGCACAACGGTAATTGGCGATCCGAATAGCTGCGGCCCGCTGAACCGGAAAGGCCAGACAGAAACCGGGGTAAATGTAGCGCGTTGCGACTTCCATATCCAGACCGACGCCTCAACGTCCTTCCTGCTGGAAGTCCCCGAGCCGCCCGCAACTTGGTTGGTGGCATTCGGCCTCGTGCTCCTGCCCTTGGCGCACTCGTTCCGCACCTCGCGGCGCACGCAAGCCTGAACGAAGTCACAGCCGCGGACGCCTAAAACGCTGCCCCCCGCCGCGGGGAGTCCCGATAGACAACACGTGCAACAGCACGACACCAATTCTGGTGTCGTGCTGTTGCGTTTTGCTATGCCGTGTTTGCTGCGGGCAGAATCAAAACAATCGAGCCTGAGGCGTAACCGAACAACCGCTGCGCATGCGGAAACGCTCCTGAACTTACAGGTCGCTCGAGAAGCCAAAACCGGTTGTCGAGCTTTTTTACACTTGACCAGAATCGCGCCCCCAGAAAAACCACAACACGCTGTTTTATATAGATTTTTATAATCTGGCACGCCACGTGCTTATAGATGGCAGGACGCCTTCGATGCAGCGGGCCGCAAAACCCAATCGACAGCGCTGCCTTATGTACTTGGACCTTGGAGAAAAGCCCATCATGAAAAAACTTGCACAAATCGCGGCAGCGGTTGCAGCGCTCGGCACGATAAGCGCTGCGAATGCGGGCGTTGCGATTCAGTTTGACCCGACCGGCAATGGCGGCAGCACCGGCGGGACGCTTTCGGTCGAAACATTCGATTGGGCGCCTGACAACGCCCTGTCTGTCGGCGCGTTTTCCACCACGCCGAATGCCGACGGCTCCGTCACTACCACCACGGTGGCTCAAGCCAGGCTCACCGGGTTCATCAACTCGTCGGCAGGTGAGGATTGCGCGACCAACATCTTCTACTGCGCAGCCGCCTACACAAACGAATTCACGTTCCAGGCATCGTTCCGTGAGCGTTCGACCGGTATCGGTTCGTCGAATGCGAACTTCACGTTGGACACATCGGTGGGTTCGTTCTATCGCATCTTTGCCAATACGCCGAAAGATGCCAGCAACACGACCGGTGGTGGCTACGGAAACGGCACGCTGATTTACGAAGCCCGGATTACCGCGGTGACCGGCACGTTCAATGATGCAACTCGTAGTGACCCGGGCACCAATCCGGTCGATTTGCTCGACAAAAACGGGGTGGATAACCAGAACGGCGTCCAGTCGCACCAGGGTACGGGCAACAACACGATCAGCATGACGGTCACGTTCCTCAATCCGGCCTACTTCCTGAGCGCGATCACGTCGGCTGACGACACTACCAGCCTGCGCACCTCGTTCAATCAGGTCAATCCGTCCGACACGGTTGTTGGATTCACACCCAGCTACAGCTTTGACGGGACGGACAAGATCAACGGCGACGTAGGCGCTGGTACCTGCAACCCGTTCGCACCGAACGGCCGCACGGAAAGTGGCGACACGAACACCGGCCGCTGCGATTTCCACATCCAGACGGACGGTTCGTTGAGCTTCAACTTGGCGCCGGAACCCGCGACGCTTGGCATGCTCGGCCTGGGCTTGGCGTTTGCCGGCCTGAGCCGCCGCCGCAGCAAGTAAGCGAAGTTTTTGCCGCAAAAAAACGGGCCGCAAGGCCCGTTTTTTTATGTCGATTTTCTCCGCTCTTGAACGCCCAATGGCAGAACGGCCAAAGCCCTTAGCGCAAACGCGCAGCCCATACGGGAGCCCGCCCGCTAGGAATCCGGCTGGTACACCCCGTCGCCGCAGTTGAGGCGGATCAGACAAACACTTCGCTGCGCAATAAGGAATACACGACCGACGTCACGTCCGTCCGTGCAATTTCAGCAGCAACCTCGCCCGCTTTCGCGCGAGCAACTGAATTTTCGACCAAGTTGCGCGCCGTGCTGGCAAGCACGCGGGGGTCAAATCGGTCAGCACGCAATACCTTACCGACCCCACCTCGTTCGAGCGCGCGCATATTCAGAAACTGATCGAGATTATTTGCGATGCCGATGACCGGCTTTCCGGCCGTCAGTGCCTGCTGCGTGGTGGGGCTGCCCCCGTTGCAAACAACGAGATCCGAGCGCGCAGCGGCTTGATCGCCCGGCAGATACTTTTCGACGTAGAGCCCGGACATGGCAGGCGGATTCGCCGTCCCCGCCGTCGCAAGTACCACGGAAAAGCCCGCCTCACAAAGTGATTTGGCAACCGAGCCGGCAAGTTCGCCCTTGCCTGAACTGCCCAGGGTAACGTATGCGAGCGGCTGGCTATCGGGCAGTTCGGACCACCATCCCGGCAGCGGAACCGGCGGCGACCAGGCGATGGGCCCGATTACCCTGTGGTTCGACGGGGCACCGCTAAGCGCGAAGAGCGAGGGCACGTCGGCGTACAGGGTGAGATCGCTGTCGGTGTATACGCGGCGTAAATCTTGCCCGCAGTCGGGCAGGCCCGCCGCACGTAGCACCTCCTCGAGCGGCCGGCAATGCTGGCGGAAGGCAAGCGGCCGTATCCAGTTGAAGATTTTTGTCCCCAGGGGCAACGGCAAAATGCGGCTGACGGGAAGTTCTGGCATCGGCCAATCGCCGTCTATGGGGTAATAGGAACTCCAGTAAGCATTACTGATATTGGCGTAGCGAACTTTCGCGATGCGCGCACTGACAGCCAGCGACAGCCGAAAATCTGCCACGATGACGTCCGGTTTGACCTCGTCGATCAAAGCCAAATCGTCGCGGACATACTGTTCCAGCGTTGCGCGGTCATATAGTGGATCGCCCTTGGCGAGTTTGCGGGCGAACACCTCGGGCGCCTGTGCCTGAAGTGGGCGCCACTCACCGCGGTAGTCACGCAGAAAGCCGCGATAGCGCTCTGGGCAAACAAATATTGGCTCGCAATCAAATTCTGCAGCACGGCCCGCCAGCGCGGCAGGTCGCGCCACGTGAGCGAGCGTCGCACCTTCGGCAATGAATAGTATGCGTAACATGGGGCGACTTTCGCGTCAGCGCGACGCCACGTCAGAAACTGAGACGCACTTCGGTGTATACCCGATCGGAATTCCCAAAGCGCCCAAAGAAGCCGCTGCGATTGCCTCCGAACGCGTCGACGCCGAAGCGCGCGCGCCAGTTTCGGGCGAAATTCCAGTCCAGTTTCGGTCGCAACATCCAGTCGCTGCGGGACAGGCTCTGCACGCCCAAAATTTCGCCTTCCCAACCGCCGCCAAATTTCTTATTGACAAGTAGCGCCCAGCCCGGCTCGTGCGCTTTGGCCAATAATCCTGGCGTCGGATCAAGATGCACGCGTTCGAAGTATTGCAACGTCATACGCCCCTCGCCCGGTAACGCAAATTCTGCTCCAATCGCATAGTCCAGCATTTTCTGGCGCGCTAGACCGCCGTCTGCGGTCGGCGTCGACACCTGAACGCGGCGATCGTAAGTCAGCACCCCCTCGCCCTTGAGCAGGAATTCACCGAGATCCTTGCTGAACGTACCGCCCCACTGATGTATCCAGTCATGCAGCGGCGTATAGGTGTCTGTCCCGCCTGTAGTGGCACGCACAAACACGGGATTGACGTCTAGGCTTCGGTAGTAGAAAGCAGACACATCCCAGCCGTTCCACAGGTAGTTCATACGCAATCCATAATTGGAATTGCGCAGCTTGCGCGCTGGTTTGACTTCTTCATTAATCACCGGTTGCTGCCCAGGCACCAGGTTCGGCATGGGGAAAAAATCGGCTCCTGGGCGACCGAATTTGTCGAAGCTAGGATAGGGAACCCAAAGCAGCTCGGCGTGGAAATTGCCGTTAAAGTATTCGCTGCGCACGGCCCATTGCGGGATACGCATCTGATCGAATTCCGGCAGAAAAAACTCGCGCATGTCGCGCGCCGACACGGCATCGGCAAAAAACAGCCCGACCATTTCGCCCCACACGACGTGCTGCCGCCCCACCCGCATATCCAAGCCGAAGGCCCTGAAATCGAGATAGTTTTCGCGCAGCATGAAGCCGGCGCGCTGGTCGCGCCGCACGTCTGCGTTGTAAAAATCATTGCCCGCCGTATAGGCAAGGTCTACGTCTGCTCGCGCGCCGATTTTCCACTTAACGCCGTCACCCAGGCGCCCGCTGCGCCCTATGTCCAGGCGCGGGCGCAGTTTCGACCAATGCGCGGGATTGTCATAGGAATAGGCTGCGCCAAATTCGACAAACCCAACCCAGCTTTTTGCTGACGTAGATTCCGGCAGGTCGATTTTGTCGATGTCGAAAAGCCCGTCGTCGTCCTTGGCAGCAATGGCCGGAGCACACCAAATGAACGCTGCGCACGTGAGGGCCACGCCGACGCGCTGGCGCAAAGCAAACGCGGCCGACGCCGACATTTGCGCGGCGTGAATGCCATTGCCCGCCGGGCAAGCTACAAACTGCTGCAACATAATCGAATCTCCGATCTGGCCAGGCACGTGCCGGTATGCCCAAAGGGCTCGGTATACCAGCGCCCGAGCACCGCAAACGGCCCATATTTGCCAAAAACCACGCCCAGCAAGCATGCAGGGTGTTATTCTTTCGGCTGTGCTTTCCGGCGGCGATCACATACCCGGTGCACCGCCGCGAGCGTTTCGTCGGACCGCTGTGCCGAACCCCTGAATTATTGCGCGAGACAGGTTCAAAAATGCGTACTACGTTCTGCCTCAGCCGTCATTGTTCGCAAATATCCCACATTTTGTCGGCAATGCTGCTTGCCGCAGCCGCGTCACTTTGCTTTGCTGCCGACGATGCCCAGACAATCCTGGAAAAATCCGACCAGATTCGCTTCCCGAAAGAGGGTTTCCAGGTCGATGTGAAAGTCACCAGCACAGGCTCCGTCGACGGGTCGAAAAAATACCGCATCCTGTCCAAAGGCAATGACAATACGATAGTCCTGATTACCGAGCCGGCTTCGGAGCGCGGCCAGAAGTTGCTCATGAAGGGGCGCGATCTTTGGGTCTTCCTGCCCAATGTGTCGCAGGCAGTGCGTTTGGGTCTGTCACAACGCCTGACAGGCCAGGTTGCTAATGGGGACTTGGCCCGAGCGAACTTCACTGGCGACTACACTCCTGCCATCCTTCGCAGCGAAAAGATTGACGGCGAAACGTACAACGTGCTGGAGTTGAGTGCCGTCGACCGTGGTGTCACCTATGCAAAAGTCCTGTACTGGGTGCACCAGGGTAAAAACTGGCCCCACAAAGCCGAGTTCTACTCGCTATCCGAAAAGCTCATCAAAACCTGCTACTACGAAAAATATGAAATGCTGGGTGGCAAGGTGCGACCGACGCGCCTGGTCATGGAAGACGCCCTGAAAAAGGGAGAGAAATCCGTACTCGACTATGAAGACATGAAACTTAAAGAATTGCCCGACCGTATTTTCACCAAACAATACCTGGAAAAGCTTGATTGAGTTGCGCGAGGGCTGGCTGTGTCCTTTCTGGCAGATGTAAGACATTTAGGCGAAAACTTCAAAAAGTATTTTGAGGTTCTTCCAGCTTTTACGCCGGAGTTGAAGGAGGCGACGTATCGCATCCGGCATTCGGTATATTGCGAGGAACTCGGGTATGAATCGGTTCGCACGGAAGGTGTGGAAACAGACACCTATGATCCGCATTCGGTACACCTGCTTCTGCGTACCATAAGTGGCATGCCGGTGGGGTGCATCCGGCTGGTGCGCCCGGATCCAGACGAGCCGCACGACCTATTGCCCTTCGAAAAAACCTGCGCAGCAGTGTTGGACCGTGCACGCATCGATCCCGCCAAAACCGATCGCGCGCACATTGCCGAGGTGTCCCGGCTCGCAGTGCTAGGATCGTTCCGCAAGCGTAAGGGCGAAGCCAACACCCCGGTCGCGTTGTCGGACCGTGACTTCGGCGCGCCTGGCATGCCGCGTTTTCCGTATATTCCGGTCGGCCTTTATACCGCGATGTTTCTCGTCGCCGCCGACATCGGCTTGCATACCTTGTTCGTACTAACCGAACCGCGACTTGCCCGCCACCTGTCCGCGCTGGGAATCAAATTGACGCAGATCGGCGGGCCGGTACAACACCGTGGCACGCGCATTCCTTCGGTTTTGAATACGCAGGAGAATATTGACTCGATCAAATTCAACCTGCTCCCGCTGTTCGAAGTGATCGAGGCGGACGTCCGTCGGCTCGGTAGCGCATAGTTCGCTACGTCAACTGCCATTCAGCAAATAAGTTCGAGCGTATCGGCGGCATGCCGGAATACGGCTTGACCAGGATCGGCCCCCAGCATTTCCGGTAAGATGCAGCCGCGTACTTGCCCCTGCCGGGAACTCACCGCCTGCGCAAGTGCCTTGATGCCACCATTCAGGAGTCAGTCATGCGCAAAGTCATTTCGTGTGTCGCCGTCGCGCTTTCGCTTGCGGCTTGCTCAGGCATGAAACAAGAGCCCAAGCCGCACGTGTTTTTTGTCGAGCCAGCCGATGGCGCCACCGTAAGCAGCTCGTTTACGGTGAAATTTGGCGTTGCAGGCATGCAGGTACGGCCATCCGGTGAACCCATACCTGGCACCGGTCACCATCATTTGCTGATCAATCTGGCCAGCCAGCCCACGGGAGAAGTCATCCCGTCCGACGAAAAGCACCTTCATTTCGGCAAGGGTCAAACCGAAGCGCAGGTGAAGTTGGCGCCGGGCGAGTACACGCTCACGATGCAGTTCGCCGACGGTCTGCATAAGTCTTACGGGCCGCCCATGAGTCAAACGATACGTGTCACGGTCAAATAAGCGCCTCCAACACCGGCATTGGGACGCAGGCTGAATACCTGCGCCGCCACGCCGTACCGGCAGCGTGCGGCCCGGGCGTGAAGCAAGGCGCGCGCCCTTCGCGGTCGCGCTTGCGCCCTATCCTAGCGTGGATCCGGCAAATCCAGTGGTGACAAACCTGCGCGAGCGCGGGCAATGCTCACCCCTACCCGCTTCACGCCGGGCATCACGCCCACCTTGGCGATCGAAATTTTGACCCACGGTGCGCCGAAGTCATCGAGCATCAGTCCGATCACGAACTCGCCCAAGGTTTCGAGCAGATTGAAATGGCGCCGCCCAAGCTCATCGCGTATGCGCTCGATCACGTCGGCATAGCTGATGGTGGCATCGATGTCGTCGGTGCGCGCGGCGTCGTCTGGCACGCCGAAGGTCATGCTGATTTCCAGCGTCTGCGCCCCGGCGCGCTCGCGCGGGTAGATGCCGACCCGCGCATCGACCCGCATATCCTCGATGAAAATGAAGTCCATGGCGCCTTTTTGACTACAATTCCTGCCGATTCTAACTGCGCTGCCGCCACCAAGTGAGTTTTCTGATCTGCGCCCTCATCGGCTACGCTCTGGGTTGCCTGCCCTTCGCCGTCATCGTATCGCGCGTCATGGGCCTGCAGGACCCGCGCCAATACGGATCCGGCAATCCCGGTGCAACCAACGTGTTGCGCTCAGGCAACAAGCGCGCAGCACTATTCACGCTGGCGGGGGACGCCTTGAAGGGCGTGACTGCGGTTATTGTTGTGCGCTATTTCGCCGGGGCGATCGGCCTAAACGCGGCGGAACCCGATACCGGCGCCCTGCTGGCCGGGTTCGCGGCTTTCGTCGGTCACGTATTTCCGATCACGCTGGGATTCAAAGGTGGAAAAGGCGTCGCAACGGCCGCTGGGGTGCTGCTGTCAGCCACGCCCGTGGTGGGGCTGATCGTACTCAGCGTATGGCTGGGGGTCGCGATCCTCACGCGCTATTCCTCGCTGGCGGCCATTTGCGCAGCCCTTGCGGCGCCCATCGCAGGCGGCTGGCTGCTGGCGAACGTGCAGGCAGTCGCCCTGCTGGCCACCATGAGCGCGCTGTTGATCTGGCGTCATAAAGACAACATACGCCGCCTGCTGGCAGGCGCCGAAAGCCGTATTGGTCAGAAAAAGAAGACGTAACTCGTCCTAGCCGGGCGGCACGAGATTCGCCAGGGGCCAGCGCGGAAACACGCGGAAAGCGGCAGGCAGAGCCTTGGCGCCCCGCCCCGCCTGCAGGCGCTGCGCGCAGGCGAAGGCGATCATCGCGCCATTGTCGGTGCATAAATCGAGCGGCGGGTAGAACGCCTGCGCGCCCATGCGCGCGCAGGCCGCATCCAGACGTTCGCGCAGGCGCTGATTCGCGCCGACGCCCCCGGCCACAACCAATTCGCCCAAGCCGGCCTGCCTGAGCGCGCCACAGGCCTTTGCAACCAGCACATCCACCACCGCCTCCTGGAATTCCGCCGCCAGATCGGCCGCGTCGCCACCATCGAGGCCACGCGCAACTTGCGTCAGTACCGCCGTCTTGAGGCCGGAAAAGCTGAAATCGAGGTCACCGGAATGCAGCATGGGGCGCGGCAAACGATAGCGGCCCGGGCGCCCCGATTGCGCGAGGCGCGCGAGCTGCGGCCCGCCCGGATAGGGCAGCCCCATGACTTTGGCCGTCTTGTCGAACGCCTCGCCGGCCGCGTCATCAACCGTTTCGCCCAGCAAGCGGTAGCGGCCAACGCCGGCCACCGCCATCAGTTGCGTGTGCCCGCCCGATACCAGCAAGGCGACGAATGGAAAGCACGGCGCCGGATCGGCCAACAGCGGCGACAGCAAATGCCCTTCCAGATGATGAATCGGACAAGCCGGCCGGCCCAGCGCCAGCGCCAGCGCCTCCGCAAAGGCAGCACCGACCAGCAGCGCACCGGCCAGACCAGGCCCGGCCGTATAGCCGACGGCATCGATCGCGCTCGGCTCGACCTGCGCCCGCTGCAGGACATCGCGGTAAAGCGGCACGATGCGCCGTATGTGGTCGCGCGAGGCCAGTTCCGGCACCACGCCACCGTAAGCCTGATGCAGATCGATCTGGCTGTGCAGCGCGTGCGCGAGCAGCCCGCGCGCCGTATCGAACAAAGCGACGCCGGTTTCGTCGCAGGAAGATTCTATGCCCAGCACCAGCATGGGAAAATTCGCGCAGCAGTTGCGCGCTCAACAGGTCAAGGGCTATAATTCTGCCCTTTGTTTTGCCGACCGTACAGGATCCACCCATGCCGGGTATACGCGTTAAAGAAAACGAGCCGTTCGAAGTTGCCATTCGCCGCTTCAAGCGCACCATCGAAAAAGCCGGGATACTTACCGAACTTCGCGCGCGCGAGTTCTACGAGAAGCCCACCGCAGAGCGCAAGCGCAAACTCGCAGCTGCCGTGAAGCGCCATCACAAGCGCCTGCGCAGCCAGATGCTGCCGCCCAAGATGTACTGAAGGTCGACGCGGCGCGCAGCCGCCGCGGCTCCATTCCAGGCACAGCCGTACAAGCCGGGAACGCTGCAAGCGGGCTCGGCTTTCGGTGTTGGAAACATTCGGCAATGTCACTCAAACAGCGCATCACCGACGACATGAAGGCCGCCATGAAGGCACGCGAAACTGCGCGCCTGGGGGCGATACGCCTGTTGCTCGCGGCCATGAAGCAGCGCGAGGTGGATGAGCGCGTCGAACTGGACGACGCAGCCGTACTGGCCATCATCGACAAAATGCTGAAACAGCGCCGCGATTCCATCGCCCAGTACGACTCCGCCGGCCGCAAGGATTTGGCCGATGCGGAGCGCTTCGAACTGAGCGTATTGAGTGCTTACATGCCGCAGCAACTGTCGGCTGCGGAAATCGAAGCGGCGGTCGTCGCGGCAATCGCGGAAAGCGGTGCCGCCGGGCCCGCCGACATGCGCAAGGTAATGGAAATTCTGAAGCCGCGCGTGGCCGGTCGCGCCGACATGGGGAAAGTTTCGGCGCTCGTCAAGGCGCGCCTGACTGCCTAGGCAGGCGGCTCGACACGCCGGAAAATTTGCGCCCCTGCACCAGCACGGGCGCCAGCGGGTGGCAGGCGTGGGTTCGTGATTCCCGAATCATTCATACAGGATTTGCTCGCACGGGTCGACATCGTCGACGTGATCGAGCGCCACCTGCGGCTCAAGAAAGGCGGCGCCAATTATCTGGCTTGCTGCCCGTTCCACAACGAAAAAACCCCCTCCTTCACGGTCAGCCCGAGCAAACAGTTTTTTCATTGTTTTGGTTGTGGCGCGCACGGCAGCGCCATCGGCTTCGTCATGGAATATCTGGGTTTGAACTTCCCGGATGCAGTCGAGGATTTGGCCCGCTTTGCCGGGCTTAGCGTGCCGCGCGAACAAAATCCCGAAGCCGCGGCGCGCCACGCGCGCAGCATGGCGCTGGGCGAAATCATGTTGCGTGCCGCGCGCTTTTACTACGAACAACTCAAATCCAGCACCAAAGCCATCGACTATCTCAAAAACCGCGGACTGACCGGCGAAGTCGCCAAACGCTACATGCTCGGCTATGCGCCGGACGACTGGACCGCCCTGCGCGCGGAATTCCCCGACTACGCCGCTTCGGCACAACTGGTCGAGTGCGGCATGGTTATCGATGATGACAACGGCCGCCGCCGCGACCGCTTTCGCGACCGCGTAATGTTTCCTATTCTGGATGGACGCGGCCAGGTAATCGGCTTTGGCGGTCGCGTGCTGGGCGCGGGGGAACCGAAATACCTCAACTCCCCGGAAACCCCCCTATTCGAGAAAGGCCGCGAACTGTACGGCTTGTTTCAGGCCAGACAGGCCATACGTGAAGCGGATTGCGTCATCGTTACCGAAGGTTATATGGACGTCATCGCGCTCGCCCAGCACGGCATCGCGCATGCCGTGGCTGCTTTGGGCACCGCCACCACGCCCATGCACGTACAGAAGCTTTTGCGCGCTTCCGAGCGCGTCGTGTACTGTTTCGACGGCGACAAAGCCGGGCGAAAAGCCGCCTGGCGCGCGCTCGAAGCCAGTCTGGAACAGGTGGAAGACGGCAATCGCCTGAGCTTTCTGTTCCTGCCGCCGGAACACGACCCCGACAGCTACGTCCGCGCCCACGGCGCCGACGCCTTCCTGCAGGCGGTGGCGAACGCCAAACCGCTGTCGGACTACCTGCTGCAGGAACTGACCGAGCGCCACGGCACAGGCAGCGCGGAATCACGCGCAGCACTGGTCGCCGCCGCGGGCGAACTGCTCAAGCGCCTCAACGCGCCGCTACTGCGCATGCAGATGTTGCACCAGCTCGCACAAATGACCGGTCTCGCGGCGCAGGAAATCGAACAGGCCTGCCAGTTGCCGGCGCTGGCGGCACGGCCGGCCGAAGCACCGCGGCGCGCACCGCGGCGCAAACCGCCCTCAGCCGAGCGCAAATTGCTCGGCATCATCCTCAAGCACCCCACCTGGGCGGCTCGGCTGCCGCCTGATCTGCCGCCCGGCGACAGCGACGAATGGCAAGCCGTTGCGGCCATCGCCAACCTGATCGACCACGGCGAACTTCCCGCCGGCGGGTTCGGCGCTCTGGTCGAAGCTCTGCGCGACACGCCGCATCAGGCAGTGGTTTCCGCACTGGGCGGAGAACTGTTGCTGGACAACGCGGACGAAGCAGACATGGAACAGGAATTTGACGACACGCTCGAATTCCTGCGCGCACGGCTGGTTACGCGTGAAATCGAGCGCTACATCAACATATCGCGCGAGCGCCGACTGGACGGTGAAGAACAGCGCGAATTCAGCCGATTGCTGGCGGAAAAGCAGAAAAGCGGCCATTCGAAGCAAAGCCACTAGCAGCATGCTAGAATATTAGGTTTTTTGAATAATACACCGGGTCAGACCGAGGATCGCATGGCAAAGGAAAAAGCGAAGGACAAACAGGCACATCCGCGAGAAGCGGCCGGTGGTGCCAAGCCCCCCAAAGCGCCGCGCATGAGCAAGGAAGCCGCGCGCGCCAAAGAGGCGGCACGCCTTGCGGCGATCACCGAAGCGGCCAGCCCGCAGGATGCGGATCAACGCCGCCTGCGGCTCAAGAACCTCATCACGCTCGGCAAGGAGCGCGGCTTCCTCACCTACGCGGAAGTCAATGACCACCTGCCGGACGACATGGTCGATGCGGAGCAGATCGAAAGCATCATCAGCACCTTCAACGACATGGGCATACGCGTGTTCGACGAGGCGCCGGATGCGGAAACCCTGCTGCTGAACGAACAGAACACGCCCGTCGTCGACGACTCCGAAGTCGAGGAAGAAGCCGAGCAGGCGTTATCCACGGTCGAATCCGAATTCGGCCGCACCACCGACCCGGTACGCATGTACATGCGCGAAATGGGTTCGGTCGAACTGCTCACGCGCGAGGGCGAAATCGAAATCGCCAAGCGCATCGAAGACGGCCTGCGCCACATGATTCAGGCCATTTCCGCCTGCCCCTCGACCATTGCCGAAATTCTCGACATGGCTGAGCGCGTCGCGCGCGAAGAAATGCGCATAGACGAAATGGTGGACGGCGTCATCGATCCGAATGCCGCCGCCAGCCTGGAAGAAATGCCCGAAGCCGAAGAAATGGCCGCGGTGGAAGAAGACGAGGCTGACGAGGCGGATAGCGGCGGCGCCATGTCCGCCTCCTTGCTGCAGTTGAAGGCCGACGCGCAATCGCGCATCGATCAGATTCGCGACCTCTACATGCGCATGCAGGAATTGCTGCGCACCGAAGGTTCGCAGGACAAAACTTACGTAGCCAATCAGCACGAACTGTCCGATGTGCTCATGCAGTTGCGCTTTACCGCCCGCGTGATCGAAAAGCTGTGCGACGAAGTACGCAGCATGGTCGATTCGGTGCGCAAGCACGAACGCAAAATTCTGGACCTGTGCGTAGACAAGGCCGGCATGCCGCGCCCGCATTTCATCAAGGTATTTCCGGGCAACGAAACCAACCTCGACTGGCTCAAGGGTGAAGTTGCGGCAGGCAAAGCCAATGGCGCACAACTGTTGCGCATTGCACCGGCCATCATCGAAGAACAGCAGAAGTTGAACGACATTCAGGCACGCATAGGCATACCGCTCAAGGAACTCAAGGACATCAACAAACAGATGTCCACCGGCGAAGCCAAAATGCGGCGCGCCAAGCGCGAAATGACCGAAGCCAACCTGCGGCTGGTCATTTCGATCGCCAAGAAGTACACCAACCGTGGCCTGCAGTTTCTCGACCTGATCCAGGAAGGCAACATCGGCCTCATGAAGGCGGTAGATAAATTCGAATACCGCCGCGGCTACAAATTTTCGACCTATGCCACCTGGTGGATACGCCAGGCCATTACGCGCTCCATTGCGGACCAGGCGCGCACCATACGCATTCCGGTGCATATGATCGAAACCATCAACAAGATGAACCGCATTTCGCGGCAAATCCTGCAGGAAACCGGGCTCGAACCCGATCCGGCGACGCTCGCCACGCGCATGGAAATGCCGGAAGAAAAAATCCGCAAAATCCTCAAAATCAGCAAAGAGCCGATTTCGATGGAAACCCCCATCGGCGACGACGACGACTCGCACCTGGGCGATTTCATCGAAGATACGGCCACGCTCGCGCCGGCCGACGCGGCTCTGTACGCCAGCCTGCGCGAAGTCACCAAAGAAGTGCTGGATTCGCTCACCCCGCGCGAAGCAAAGGTGCTGCGCATGCGCTTCGGCATCGAAATGAATACCGACCACACGCTGGAAGAAGTCGGCAAACAATTCGACGTGACGCGCGAACGCATCCGCCAGATCGAAGCCAAGGCGCTGCGCAAACTGCGCCATCCTTCGCGTTCGGAAAAATTGCGCAGCTTTCTCGACAGCGAAACCTGAGATCCGCGCGTTCGCCGCTACACTTCAGGCCCGCCCCGAGCGGGCCTGATCGTTTCCAGCCGCGCCATGAAAGTCTTACCCCTGCCCGCCTTCAAGTATTTGTTTTACCTAGCGCTGTTCTGCATGCCGCTGGCACTGCACGCCGGCGCCTTACCTGCAGCGGTCGAACAGGCACTCGCTGCGGCTGAAATACCGCATTCCGCAGTGGCAATCCAGATCGAGCCGCTGCAAGGTGGCCGAGCGGTGCTCAGTTTCAATGCCAAACAGCTCATGAACCCGGCCTCGGTCATGAAGCTGGTGACCACCTACGCTGCTTTGCAGCGCCTGGGCCCCACCTACACCTGGAACACATCGGCCTATGTCGACGCGCTGCCGCTGGATGGGGTGCTGGATGGCAATGTGTACCTGAGCGGTGGCGGCGACCCGAAACTGACGCTGGAAGCGTTCTGGCTGTTGCTACGCCAGTTGCGCCTGCATGGGGTGCGCGAAATTCGCGGCGATCTCGTGCTCGATCGCTCGCGTTACGCCCTGCCGACGCACGACCCGGCCGCATTCGACGGCGCACCGCAGCGCCCCTATAACGTGGCGCCGGACCCGCTCCTGCTGTCCTATCAGGCGCTGCGCCTGCAATTCATGCCACAGGCGGACGGCAAACCCTTGGTCGTCGCAGACCCGCAGTTTCCGGCGCTGGAACTGGTCAATCTGCTCGAACCGAACGCCGCATCCCATGCCGCCTGCGGCGACTGGAAAGATACGGTGCGTGTCGATTTCGGCGGCGCGCCGCCCAATCTCACCGTCATGCTTACCGGCCGCTATCCCGCTGCCTGCGGCGAACAATCCTGGTTATTCGGACTACCGGCCGGGGTCGATTACGTGGGCGGCGTGTTCCGGCA
The DNA here is from genome assembly GCA_016791105.1 of Rhodocyclaceae bacterium. Lineage (GTDB taxonomy): Bacteria > Pseudomonadota > Gammaproteobacteria > Burkholderiales > Rhodocyclaceae > JAEUNM01. The sequence goes on from JAEUNM010000085.1 coordinate 151,096, forward strand.
ATACTGGACCGAAATGGGCGGCACACTGGCTGGCAGCACACGTAGCGGCGTACTCCCGCCTACAGCCCGCCTGCTGGCGCGACAGGAATCGCCGCCGCTGGCGGAAGTCGTGCGCGACGTGAATAAATTCAGCAATAACGTGATGGCGCGCATGGTGTATCTGAGCCTGGGCGCCGAAGCCGGCGCGCGCCCGGTCCGCCTGGCCAACGCCGAAGCCGCAGTGCGGCAGTTCTGGGGCGGCCTGAGCTTGCCCGCGGCCGATCTGGTGCTGGAAAACGGCTCCGGCCTGTCGCGCCGCGAGCGTCTCACCGCCGCCAGCCTGAGCCGCATGCTGCAGCACGCATGGGCCAGCCCGCTCATGCCGGAATTTATCGCCAGCTTGCCCATCGCCGGCCTGGACGGAACGTTGAAGAAGCGCATGAACGCGCCCCCCATACAAGGCCAGGCGCATCTGAAAAGCGGCTCGCTGGACGGCGTACGCGCACTCGCCGGCTACGTGCAGGATGCACGCGGCACGCGCTACGCCCTGGTGATGTTCGTGAACCATGCGCACGCCGAGCGATCCGGCCCGGCGCAGGAAGCACTGCTACGTTGGCTGATCGAGCGCGACTGAAGCGTCGCCGCCCGGCATTTCAAATCCAGACCCGCACCGAATTGCCACGCTCCAGATATTCCAGCCGCTTGGCCAGCATGCGTATGATGGAAATGCCGCGCCCGTGAAACGCCTCTCCGCTCAAATCGAAGCCCTGTTCCAGGCGCTGGCGAAAATCGAAGCCGGGGCCGGAATCGGTCACCGTCACACATAATTTGGCGCCACTGTCGGCCGCCGCCGCAGCAACCTCGACCTTCACTTCGCCCTGCGCGAGATCCGCCAGGCGCTGCGCACGCAACGTGAGGTAGCGCTCGAAACCGTCCGGCTCGTTCTTGAGATCCGAATCCAGTCCCAACAAGCCGTGATCGACGGCGTTGTGGAACATTTCGGCCAGCACCAGATGCAGGCTTTCGATTTCGTCGCAGCGGCCGGCCACCTCCGCCACGGCGGCAACGATGCGCGGCACGTTGTCGCGCTGGCGCAGCGAATCCGGGCCGAAGCACAGCGCCACTCCCAGGCCCTGCGGAATCGTCCGCCCTCGCCACGGTGACTGCGGCGTACTGGCGGCAGAATCGGGACGCAGGTCGATCAGCGCAAGCGCCACGTCGTCGCAAGGCGCCTGCCCACCGGCATGTAAATCGGCCGCACGCAAAATCTGCTCGAAGCGCGCCAACGGCGCGCTGCCCGCGCAAGCGGCGTACAAACCGTCCTTTCCAAATGGCCGCTCGCTGCTGTCGCAGGTCTCCACCAGCCCATCCGAAAACATTGCGACCTGGCCACCAAATTCGAACTGACAATGTTCTATCGCGTCGGTGTCTATCCCATCCGGATGAAGCCCACAAGGCAGGGCGCGCGATATGAATTCGTGCACCACCTTTCCAGCCGCGTCCAGCAGCAAAACCGGCGGCAAACCGGCGTTCCAGACGCTGACGCGCTGCTCCTGGAAATTTACGCACACCAGCGCCGTCGCCACGAAGCGATCGCTCGGAAAAATGGCGCGCAGTTTGCGATCCAGATCGCGCGCGATGGCTTCGAGCGAAAACCCCTTGTCCGCCATGGCCTGGAAAATTTCCACCATGGGCAGCACATTGACGGCTGCGGCCAGTCCGTAACCTGCCGCATCCGCAAGCATCACACGCAACTTGTGGTCAGCGCCCAGCGAAGCCACCACCACATCGCCGGCCAGAACGTTGGCAGGCCGCACGCGGCAGCGCAAACGCGCATCGACCGGATGATCTTCGCGCCCCAGACGCGCAAACAGATGGCGCGCGATGGCCAGATTGCGCTCGCCCTCGTGACGGGACGTTTCCAGTTCGCGGTTGCGCTGGATCAGGTTGGCCTGCAATTCCGTCACGCGCTGCAGGGCGCGTATCTTGCAGCCCAGCAAGGTCAGGTTGACCGGTTTCACCATGTAGTCGTCGCCGCCACTGGTAAGTCCCTTGACCATGTTCGGAATGCCGTCCAGCGCACTCAGAAACACAATAGGCACCCAACGGTCCGGCACCAGCTCGCGCATGCGCGCGGCGACATCGAAGCCGTTCATGCCGGGCATCATCACGTCCAGCAGCACCACATCCGGCCGCGCCGATGCAAACACTTCCAGTGCCGCCACGCCGTCTTTTGCAACGACGACGCGATGCCCTTGTTTTTTCAGGAAAGCTTCCAGCAAGCGCACGTTGCCGGCTTCGTCGTCGGCAACCAGGATGTTCAGGGTATGGATGGAAACGCGGTCCATTCTCGAATGCGGCGCTATGCTGTTCATGCGTCAATTACGGACAATGGCTCTGCCAACTGAAGCCTGCGGCGCCGGAACCTGCTCATTTTTTCGGCGCCGGGAAGCCCCGGCCAATCAATCGGCGCGGCTGGACCCGGCACGCCCAATGCGCTGCGCAGCGGCCAATCCCGCCACCCCGGCCGGCAAGCCAAGCAAAAACAGGTACCACAAAGGCCAGGATGCGCCCTCCGCGGCAATCCAGCCGTTATCACCGGCCAGCAACAAAACGGCGGACGCAAGCGCCAGCAGCAGCGTCACCAGCCCGAATATGCGCGTAACCATCCCTGCCAGGGCAGGACTGCCCGCTCCCAGCAGCAACAGATAGCCGATTGCCGAAAAGACAGGAAACGCCGCCCAGGTGAGCAAGCCGGCCTGTCCTGGAATCACGCCCACCGCACCGGCCAGCAGCACGCCCCCGGCACCCAGACCGAGCGCCAACAACAACGCACCCGCAGCAGACAACATGGAAATCCTCCGGATCGCAAAGGCACTTGCATGATACGTGCAGTCAATATAGGGCGCCCGCCAAGCGCACGCCATGGCAGCGCACAAAGCGCCCTGGTAAAAGCTTCGGGCCGACCCTGCCCAAAGTTGTGCCCGGACGCGCCATGACGCGTGGCGCCACCTCGAACACCGGCGCCCCGCACGCTGTCTGTACAATCGACACTGGCCGGGCATGCTGTACCCCGGTCGCCACAGGCAGGCCACTTCCTCCGGGTGTATGAGCACCATGCACAAAATCGGCAAATACGAATTGCGGCGCGAGTTGGGCCGTGGCGCGATGGGTATCGTGTATGAAGGCTTCGACCCGCTGATCGAACGGCGCGTGGCAATCAAAACCCTGGCCACGAATCTGCTCGATTCCGAGGAAAGCGCCGAATACCGCGAACGCTTCCGGCGCGAAGCCAGCGCCGCAGGCCGCCTGTCGCACCCGAACATCGTTGCGATTTACGAGTTCGGAGAAGAAACCGGCCTCGCCTACATCGCGATGGAGTACGTGGACGGCGGCGACCTCAAGGAATTATTCACCCGCAACGAGCGCCTCACCCTGGCCCAGTTGCTGCCCATCGTGCTGCAACTGCTGGACGCGCTCGACTATTCGCACAGCCATGGCATCGTCCATCGCGACATCAAGCCCGGCAACATCATGGTGTTGCGCGACGGGCGCATCAAGGTGGCGGACTTCGGCATCGCCCGGGTCGACTCCTCCACCTTGACCATGCGCGGCATGGTGCTCGGTACGCCGGGCTACATGGCGCCGGAACAATTGCAGGGACTGCCCGTGGATGGGCGCGCCGATCTGTATTCGGCCGGCGTGATCCTCTACCACCTCCTCACCGGGGAACGCCCTTTCGTCGGCTCCTACAACAGCATCCTGCATCGCGTGCTGAACGAGTCGCCGCCGCTGCCTTCGCAGGTGAACGTCACGCTGCCGCGTGCGCTCGACGAAGTCACCGTGAAGGCACTCGCGCGGCGTCCGGACGACCGCTTCCAGACCGGCGCCGAATTTGCGCGCGCCCTGCGTCGTGCGGCCATGCGCGCGGCGGAAATGGACGAAGTGACGCGGCCTTATCCTGGCTTGGCCGACACCGAACGCACCGAGCGCCTGGAACCCCCCACCGCGGCGCCCGGCGATCCCACCTGGGTACCGGGCGCGGCACAGCAAGCCACGCGGCCGCTGTACGGGCAACGCGACCCGGCCACGCTGCCGGCTGCGCAGGCCGCAGCCGGCAGCGGACGGACTACGCTGGCCGCGGCGCCCATGGCGCCCCCCAGCAGTGCCCCGCACGCCGCGAACACCGTATTGGCCGGGCAACCGGTCAGCGGGCCGCCGCCGCAGCAAACGGCTGCCGCAGCGCCCGCCGCACAGAGCGCCAGCCGTGACCACACCGGCAGGCGCAACCCCATGCTTTTGGCCGGCGGCGCGCTAGCCCTTGCCGTGCTTGCGGTCGCAGCCTACTTTTTTACCGGACACAAACCCGAAACCCCGCCCCAGGCTGGCAGCCAGCCTCCGGTGGTTCCGCAAAGCGCCGTTCCAGCCGTCAAGCCGCCCGTTGAAGCACAGCCTGCTACACCCTTAGCGCGCCCTGCCGAAACCGGCGTCCAGCCCGAAACGCCTGCGGCCGCGACGACTCAGGGTCCGGCACCGGTACCGCCACAAGATGTAGCGGTACGGCCGCAAACACCGGGGCCGATTCCACAGCCACCCGCCGACGCCGCCCGTCCCGCCAAATCCGCAACGCCCGATAAGCCGGCACAGACCACGACCCGGGTCGTGCGCTCAGAACACCCGCCAGCGCGTGAAAGCAGCGCCGCGCCGGCCCCCAACGCGCGCTGCAAGGCGCTGACGGAAAAATTTCAGATCGAAGGTTTGAGCGCGGAAGAAGAAAAAATCCTGCGCACGCAGTGCGTGAGGTAGCATAATCCGGCCATCCGGCGGGCGCGCCGCATGCCACGATCCGCTTGCAGGACTGACGCCCCACGATTGCCGCACGCTTACGCATCGCCATCCGCAGCGCCCAAGTTTCACCGTATCGCCGCAAAATTCATCAGCCCGGGGGATTTACCGTGCATCGCCTCATTCGCTTCTTAGTCTGTCTTGTGCCTATCTTCATCGCCGGCTGCGCCGCCCCACCGCCGGCAAAAGTGGATGTGCCGCTCGATTTCGACGCGTCCGTCAAGGCACTCGCCAGCGACCTGTTCAATCAGGTCGCGGCCAATCGCGGCGTCATCGAGTCCATGAAGGGCGCCTTGTTCGTGATCGATCCTTTCATCGATTCCGATACCGGCGAAGTCACGGAAACCAGCCGCCGCGTGCAGGCCCTCATCGAAGACGAAGCCCGACAAAAATTCCCCAAGTTCGAATTCAAAACCCTGACCGGAGATAACATCGCCCAGGCAGCCTATCTGATCAGTGGCGTCATGCGACTGGAATCGTACAAGGCGGGCGCGCGCCTGCCGCGCATCGTATCCAGCGTGGTGGCCATGAAAACCGGCCTGGTAATCGCACATAGCGATGCCTGGGTCGCCAACCCCAAGCTCGATTACGCACCCACGCCGCTATACCGGGAAAGCCCGATGTACCTGAAGGACAAGCGCGTGGAAGGCCTGATCGCGACCGCCAAGGCGGCGGCCGGGACAGCGGCGGATAAGGATTACTTCAATTCGCTATCCACCGCGGCCCTGCTCAACGAGGGCAGCAGCGCTTACGACAAGTCGGACTACGAACTGGCTCTGGGACTGTTCGCCAAGGCCGCGGCGCGGCCGGACGGGCAGGTCATGAAAACCTATTCTGGCATGTACCAGAGCTTTTTCAGACTTGGCCGTGCCAAAGACGCGGAAGACGCATTCGGCAAGCTGGCCGAACTGGCCATGCAAACCGGCAACATAAGCGTGAAATTCCTGTTCGCCGTCGACAACGTGGAATTTTTCGGTCAGGCGGAACAGCGCCAGCAGTACCAGATTTGGCTACGACAACTCGCGCGTCAGTTTGCCCTCGCCAAATCCTGCGTACAGATACTCGGGCACAGCAGCAAATCCGGCGGCGAGGCTTATAACGAAAGGCTTTCGCTCTTGCGCGCGCAGCGCGTGCAGAAACTTATGCAGGCGGAACAACCGGCCATCGCTCAAACCACGCGTGCCGTCGGCCGGGGCTTCAAAGACAACATAATCGGCTCCGGCAGCGACGACGACCGCGACGCGATAGACCGCCGCGTGGAATTCAAGCTGGTGTCCTGCTCAGCGCTCTAAGCAGCCGCGAGCGCCCGGTTCGACACCTGCCCGGCACCCGGCGTAACTGCGGCTACAGGCCGCATGCCGCACTGCGGAAGACTGCGCGCGGGCGCAATCACCGCCCGGACACGCGACAAGCCACGTCAGGACGTTTTGCCGCTGCTCACGATTTCTTTCAGGCCCAGCACCTTGGCCGGCGCGGGCGGTGCGTCCGGCGCCGCGGCCACGACGGCCGCGTCGCCGCGCAAGTTCGCCAATTCGCTCTCCAGACGCGCGACGCGCGCTTTCAACTGGTCGTTTTCGCTGCTCAGCGATTCCGTCTGGCGCTTCTGGCGCGTAAGGTTCCAGTGCGAGCGCAGCGTGGCCGGTGTCGAAATGAAGCCCAGCGCCAGCGCACCCAAAGCCATGGCGACCAGCAAAACGACCGCCAGGGTGCTGTCGAAACGCCAGATCAGAAAGCTCACGCTGACGGCGGCGCTGTTCTGTATCGCAAACGCGACGCAAACGATTGCGAACAAAATCGCCAGAATGAAACCTAGCTGCATTGTGTTCCTCCTTGCTTGAGCGCAATTTTCCGGCCCGGGGCGGCTGAATCTTCGTGCGCGTGAGGCGGGACCGGACGACGATTGCGCGCCGGCCGTTGCGGACCAGCCGATTCCTGTTCGAGCCGACGGCGCGCCGGGAAGTTCGAGCCACCCGCGTTTTCGCGCAAAACAAGCCCCGAGTCGGATCATACCCCGCGCGTGGGCGTTCCAGCGCGCCGCGCACCGCTTGCGCGGCGCCCGCTCACGGGCGGGCACAGCATCCCGGATCGCGAACCGCGGCGGCCAATTCGTGCATATTTCACACTCGACCGGAAAATTCGCCACGCACGAAGTAGATGCAAATTGCCTTGGAAGGTCTGAAAAAGTTCGCTTTTACGCCGCACATGTACACGATGCATCGCGCGGCAGCCCTTGTCCAGCTCAGTTTGCCCGTTTGGCGATTGTGTATAGTTGGACGAGAAACCACCGTCCAGCGTATCCCGACTAATCGCGCCCACGTCCGCATCCACCGCAGTGCTGCGCTACGCCATCCAGCTTGACTAAGCTTGCGGACGGCATAACCGCGCGCAGGCCGGCGTTCGCTTTGAGTGCGTTATTCGATCCGCCCGGCGAGACGGCCCGGCTACGCATTGTGCATCGCGCGGCGGGCGGACTTCGCACCGGAACGGTTTCCCTGGGTCACGCGGTACGTCCGCACTATTGCAGCTCCATACCATCAATAAGGAAAACAGCTCATGCAGCGAAACCTGGTATTCAAAATCGCGCTTCTCGCCGCGGCAGGATTGTCGGCCTCGGCAATTGCGGAAGATTTGAAAGCGCCGCCGGTCCGCGCGCCCAATCTGAAGCCCGCATTTCTCGGCACAGTGGTCAGCCAGTATTACGACGGCAGCAGCGACGATCTGCTCACCGCGGGGCTGGGTTGGGCCGGGCTGCAGGCCGCCTTTCCGCTGCCGCTGTCGCCGGCTCCCACGGCAGCCGAATTGCGCCGGCGTGCCATCCATACGAATTACCGGGCGGTACTGGACTTCAGTTCAGCCGGCGGCTTCGGCACTTTGTACGGTCCCAACGTAGCCCTTGACGGCACCGTAGACCCCACGCCCACGGCAGGGAAAATCGCCGGTACGGAATACCGCGCCTTTGCCGATGACGGCAGCGGGCGCAAGAACGTAACCCTATTGGTGCAAGTGCCGGACAGTTTCGACCCCGACCACGCCTGTATCGTGACCGCCACCTCGTCCGGTTCGCGCGGCGTCTATGGCGCCATCGGCGCCTCGGGCGAGTGGGGACTGAAACGCGGCTGCGCCGTGGCGTATACCGACAAGGGCAGCGGCAACGGGCTGCACGACCTGATGAACAACCAGGTCGGCTTGATAGACGGCACCCGCACCGGCGCCGCCACGGCCGGTACGGCGTCGCACTTCACGGCAGCCCTGAATGCCGGGCAGCTTGCCAGCTTCAATGCCGCCTATCCGAATCGCGTTGCATTCAAGCACGCCCACTCGCAACAAAACCCCGAGCGCGACTGGGGCCGCAACACTTTGCAGGCCATCGTGTTTGCGTTCTATGCGCTCAACGACCGCTATGGCACGCCGGTCGCGCACGGGCCGAAACGTGTGGTACTGGACCGCCGCAACACCCTGGTAATCGCTTCCGGAATTTCCAATGGCGGCGGCGCAGCGCTCGCGGCGGCGGAAATGGACAACCACCAGCTCATAGACGGCGTCGCCGTCACCGAGCCGCAGATACAGGTTCGTGCCACGCGCGAACTGGTGATCCAGCAAGGTGCGACGACCATGACGACGGTGGGACGTTCCCTGTACGACTATTTCACCTACGCCAATCTGTACCAGCCCTGTGCCGCGCTCTCGACGCGAGCGGCCGGTTCACCCGCCGCGGGTTTCTTGCTGTTCCCGAACCCGGTAGGCCCCACCGCACGTTGCGCCGCGCTGCAGGCGAAAGGCCTGTTGACCGCCACCACGCTCGCCGATCAGGCCGAAGAAGCGCTGGACAAGCTGCACGCCTATGGCTGGCTGGCCGATAGCGACCGCCTGCACGCCTCGCACTACCGCTTCGCCACCAATGCCATCGCCGTCACCTACTCCAACACCTACGGCCGCTTCAGCGTTGCGGACAATCTGTGCGGCTTCTCGATGGCCAATACCGACGGGACGGGTGCCCCGGCGCCGCAGAACCCCCTGCTGCAGGCAAACATTTTTGCGACCGGCAATGGCGTGCCGCCCACGTCTGGCGTGAACATCGTCTACAACCTCGCCAGCGGCGGCCCCAAACTGGATTTCCTGGCCGTTTCGCCCTCCAGCGGCGCGGCCGATTTCGCCCTGGACGGCGCCATCTGCCAGCGCAATCTCGCGCTCGGCCAGGACATCCTGACCGGCGCACCGCTAAGCGGCGCTATGGCAGCGGCCTCGAAGCGCATCCGGCGCGGCATTGCCGAGGCCCAGGTCGGTGGCAATGTGCAGCACACGCCAACAATCGTCGTGCAAGGCCGCGCCGACGCGCTGGTTCCGGTGAATCAGGCGTCGCGCGCCTGGTATGGCGTCAATCTGCTGTCGGCACCGAAAGCCGCCAATGTCAGTTACGTGGAAGTGACCAACGCACAGCACTTTGACGCCTTCCTGCCGGCCACCGTCCTCCCGGGCTATGACAGCCTGTACGTGCCGCTGCACATCTATCTGATCCGCGCGCTGGATGCGATGTATGCGCACCTGACCAGCGGCGCACCCCTGCCGCCCTCGCAGGTGGTGCGTACCATCCCGCGCGGCGGCGCGCCGGGCGCGGCACCGCCGCTCACCGCAGCCAACGTCCCGCCCATTTCCGCCAGCCCGGCGGTTGGCGACGCCATTCAATTCCACCACCACACCCTGCAAATTCCGGACTGATCTGGTTGCGGCCGTAAAAAGGCCGGCCGGCGCGCAAGCGCCGGCCGGCCTTTTTTTGGGGATTGCGGGGCCAGCGTTGGGGTTCCTGGCGTCACCCCAAGCGAAAGTCGGGTAGCTTGGGGTGAGCCTGCGAAGCCCAACATCGATTGGTAGCGTAACAGGCGGATGTTGGTATTTCTGGCCTTACCCAGGCCTGCGCGGGCTGGGCAATTTCCGATCGAAGAAATCCTACGGACGGCGCAAAATGCCCCGTCCGGCATGCGCGTAGTTGTCAGGCAGGGCGCGAGTCAAGCTCGTAGGCGAACCTCATGCACCGGCAATTTTGGCGGGGATTCTGGCCAACCAATTCGGGGTACGTCCCAAATTATTCCTGCCGCAGTCCCAAGCACCATTCCCGGCGCGGCGGATTAGGCCTTCGGCAGCTCGCTAACGCCTTCGACCCATTGCAACGACCCTGCCCTGCCGACGCCACCAAGTACAGATCGGTTGCTGAAGCTCAAGTTTACAATCCGCCAGCATTAACTTTACAATACGACATCCGTTGGTTTACAACTTGGGTGATGGCCAAACCCTCTCGCCACAAAGAACTGGTCCGCAGCATCACGCGGGATGTGGTCGAACATCCGCGCGATCTCACGCGGTACTACGCAGAGCGCCTCGGGATATCCCGTGTTGCCGCGAACAAGTACATCCAGCGCCTGGAACAGGACGGATGGATCGCGCGAAGCGGCCCGGCGACACACCCGGTTTTCAGCCCCGGCTACAAGCGAAGGGTGTCACAGATGTACCCGCTTGCCGGGCTTGAAGAGGATGTGGCTTGGGAAAAAGGCTTCAAACCCTACTTCAATCTGGCACCCAACATACAAAATATCGTGAGCCATGGGTTCACCGAGATGGTCAACAACGCAATCGACCACTCCGCGGGCAGTTCGGTGTTCATTTGGATCAGCCAGGACGAACGCATGCTGTGGATCATCATCTCGGATGACGGGGTTGGCATCTTTGCCAAGATAAGTTCAGCGCTGGGCCTACCGGACATGCGTCAGGCACTATTCGAACTGGCGAAAGGAAAATTGACTACCGACCCGAGCAAACACACTGGCGAGGGCGTGTTCTTTACCTCCAGGATGTTCGACTCGTTTGAAATCAGCGCGAATGGCTTGCAATTTAATCACGATGCGGATTCACCGCATGATTGGTTGCAGGAAGCCTCTGGCATCTTTCCGGATGGTACAGCCGTATTAATGCGGATTGCGCTCGACTCAACGCGAACGGCCGCTGAGGTTTATTCGAACTTCACCGATGCGCCTGAGGACTACGACTTCTCAAAGACCATCGTTCCAATGAAGCTCGCGCGCTTAGGCGACGAACAACTGATTTCGCGCTCACAGGCCAAGCGACTGATAGCCAGATTTGATCGATTCAAAACCGTTGTTCTCGACTTTGCGGGCATTGAACAAATTGGCCAGGCGTTCGCCGACGAACTGTTCCGGGTGTACGCCAATAGCCACCCAAAAGTGGAACTTGTGCCGGTGAATATGAAGGAACAAGTGGAGCGCATGTGGCTACGCGCGGTAGCTCCGCCAAGTGCGTAAGAGCGATGCCTGACGCATGCAGTAATAGGAGCAGTAATAGGAGCAGTAATAGGAGCAGTAATAGGAGCAGTAATAGGGGACGCACCACGAAATCATTTGTTGCCGGCGGCACGGGTCAATGTGCAGGCCTTTAGTGCGGGCTGACAACAGTGAGCGTTCGCCCCCCCAAGCGGCCGAGACCGCTGCAGGCATATCAAGCACACGTGCGCCGGATGATTCGCCAAATCGGCACCCATTCACCCGTGTATGGCAGTTCGACCGCCTCATACGTCGGGTGGCGCCTGGGGCTTATCCGCCCTTTACGCCGCCCCGACCCATATTGTATCTTTCATGCTTGCGGGCGGCACCCGTGCGCCATTATTGTTGGGGTCCGCTTGCAAACGCCAAGGATCCCACATCATTCGCGCCACGGCAATCGCAATCATTACCCTTACGGCAGCACCACAAAAGGCAGCGTAGCATGGTATGTTTAAGGCCTGACGCCTTTTGAGGCCGTTTGCACCAGCCAAGCATCATGCCCCGGGGAGCGAAAATGTGCCGCCGTCTTCTGGTTCTAATCGCGATAACGACACTCATCACCGCCTGCGATGCCGTCGACACCATGAAAGAAGGGTTTGCCCATTCTCAGGCGGTTTCCGATCGCTTGCAGAAAACCATCGGTCTGCCGTCATTGGTCGGGTTCAACTGGAACAACGGTACGCTTAATTCGGTATCGGTAACATTTCAGGGCATGCCGCGCGAGCAGTCCCTGCCCGACATTGCAGCCAGCGCAAAGCAAGCCATCGCTGCGGAGTTCAAACAAACCCCCAGGCAGATTGTGATCAGTTTCAGCATCGAGCCGTAAGCCAGCCGTGCTTGAACGCCTCCATGCGGCGGATTGCGCCTGCGGCTTATCCGCCCTACGCTTGTCCACGTGCACATCGAACTGCGCACCATCGTAAGACGCGGGGGTTTCCGGGGGGCGGCAGAGAGCGCGCTATACTGGTTTGCATCGCCGCAGTCTTCCGGCCCGACGTTCCGGCGCCCGATCGCTGCCGTCGCCGGTATTTGCCCCATGCTGACAAAACTATCCAATCTGCTGTGCACGAGCTTGGGCTTGGCACAGACCGAGCACCAGGAAGGCCATTCCTTGCAAGTGGCCACCGCGGTACTGCTGAGCGAAGTGATGCGCGCCGACTCCGAAATTGCCGAGTCCGAACAGGCGGCGCTGCGGCGCATCCTGAAAGAGCGCTTCAACTTGTCGGACGACGAGGCTGGGCGCCTGGCGCAGCGCGGTCGCGCCGCTTCGCTCGACGCCAGCGATCTTTACCAATTCACGTCGGCCATCAACCAGGCGCTGGATTTGCCGGAACGGGTGCAGATCATGGAGTACCTGTGGCAGGTGGCGCTGGCGGATAGCCGCCTGGACGCCTACGAGAACCACTTGATGCGCAGACTCGCCGACCTGCTGTACATCGGCCACGGCGATTACGTCGCCGCCAAGACGCGCGCCCGCAACTTGCTGGGCCTGCCGCCCGAGTAATGTCCGCGCGCCGGGCGCATTCCCCGCAGGGAATTGCGCCGCACATCTACAGCAGCGGAGCCAGCCACCTTTCCGCCTCGCCTGACGCCATGCGCGTGCGCTGCGCCCAGTCTTCGAGCTGGTCGCGCCCGATTTTGGTAATGGCGAAATAGCGCGCCTCGGGATGCGCGAGGTAAAAGCCGGATACCGCGGCGGCCGGGTACATGGCATAGCTTTCCGTTAGTTTCACGCCTATGGCGTTTTCCGCGTCGAGCAAGTCGAACAGGCCGGCTTTGGCCGTGTGGTCCGGGCAGGCCGGGTAGCCTGGCGCGGGGCGTATGCCCTGGTATTTTTCGGCGATCAGATCGTCGTTGCTGAGCGCTTCGGCTTCGGCGTAGCCCCAGAATTCGCGCCGCACGCGCTCGTGCAAATGTTCGGCAAATGCTTCCGCCAGGCGGTCGGCAATGGCCTTCAGCATGATGGCGCTATAGTCGTCGTGGCGCGCTTCGAATTCGGCCAGCTTGCGTTCGATGCCCAGGCCGGCCGTCACCACGAATGCGCCGGCCCAATCGGCCACGCCGGAGGCGCGCGGCGCGACGAAATCGGCCAGGCAGTAGTGCGGCGTGCCGGCCGGCTTTTCGTGCTGCTGGCGCAGGCCGTGCCATACCATGCGCTTTTCGACGCGGTTGTCGGTGCGGTAGAAGGCGATATCGTCGCCTTCGGCATTGGCCGGGAATAGTCCGAACACGCCGCGCGCGGTGAGCCATTTTTCCGCGATCACCTGGGCCAGCATTTGTTGTGCGTCGGCCAGCACTTTGCGCGCTTCTTCGCCGATCAAGGTGTCATCGAGCAGGGCCGGATAGCTGCCGGACAAATCCCAGGTCTGGAAGAACGGACCCCAGTCGATGTAGCGCGCCAATACGGTGAGGTCATAGTCGTCGAATACCGTAATGCCGGTCTGGCGTGGCGCGACCGGGCGCACGTCGCTGCCCCAGCCGCAGCAATAGGCGTTGTCGCGGGCGGCGGCGAGCGGCAGCAATTTCACGCCGCGCTTGTTGGCGTGCTGGGCGCGGATGCGCGCGTAGTCGTCGGCCACCGATTGTGCGTAGCCGGCGCTTTGTTCGGCCGACAGCAAGCTCGTGACCACACCCACCGCGCGCGAGGCATCCGGCACGTATACCACCGGCTGCCCGTAGTTGGGCGCGATCTTGATGGCGGTGTGCGCGCGCGAGGTGGTGGCGCCGCCTATGAGCAGCGGCAAATTCATGCCCAGGCGCTGCATTTCGGCGGCGACGTGGGCCATTTCTTCCAGCGAGGGCGTAATCAGGCCGGACAGGCCGATCGCACCGGCGCCCCATTCCTGCGCCTTGGCCAGTATCTTTTCGCAGGGCACCATGACGCCCAGGTCGAGCACTTCATAGCCGTTGCAGCCCAGCACCACGCCCACGATATTTTTGCCGATGTCGTGCACATCGCCCTTTACGGTAGCCATGACGATTTTGCCCTTGGCCGCGGCGCTGGATTTTTCCGCTTCGATATAGGGCTGCAAATGCGCCACCGCCTGTTTCATGACGCGGGCAGATTTGACCACCTGTGGCAGGAACATTTTGCCGGCGCCGAACAGGTCGCCGACTTCATTCATGCCGGCCATGAGCGGGCCTTCGATCACCGCCAGCGGGCCGCGTCCGGCGTCCAGCGCAGCAAGCCGTGCGGTTTCGGTGTCCTCGACGATAAATTGCGTGATGCCCTTCACCAGCGCATGTGCGAGCCGCTTGTCCACCGGCAGTTCGCGCCAGCTCAGGTCGGCCGCGGCTTGTTGTCCGGCCTGGCCTTTGACGGTCTGGGCGTATTCCACCAGCGCTTCACCGGCACCCGGGTTGCGGTTGAGCACCACGTCTTCAACCTTGTCGCGCAAGGCGGCCGGGATGTTTTCGTAATTGCCCAACTGGCCGGCATTGACGATGCCCATGGTGAGCCCGGCGCGTATGGCGTGGTACAGAAACACCGTGTGTATGGCTTCGCGCACGGCGTCGTTGCCGCGGAAGCTGAACGACACATTCGACACCCCGCCGCTGATTTTGGCGTGCGGCAGATGCTGTTTGATCCAGGCCGCCGCTTCGATGAAATCGACCGCGTAATTGTCGTGATCGGCAATGCCGGTGGCGATGGCGAATATGTTGGGGTCGAAAATGATGTCCTGCGGCGCGAAACCGGCCTGTTCGGTGAGCAGGCGGTAACTGCGCTCGCAAATGCCGATCTTGCGCGCAAAACTGTCGGCCTGGCCCTGTTCGTCGAAGGCCATCACGATCACCGCAGCGCCATAGCGGCGCGCCAGTTCGGCCTGCTGCAGGAAATTCTGTTCGCCTTCCTTGAGCGAGATGGAATTGACCACGCCCTTGCCCTGTATGCACTTGAGCCCGGCTTCGATCACTTCCCATTTGGAGGAGTCGATCATGATGGGCACACGCGCAATGTCCGGCTCGGAGGCGATCAGATTCAGAAAGCGCGTCATGGCCGCCTTGCCGTCCAGCATGGCTTCGTCCATGTTCACGTCTATGATCTGGGCGCCGTTTTCGACCTGGCTTTTGGCGACGGCCACCGCATCCTCGAAGCGGTTTTCCAGAACCATGCGTGCGAACACGCGCGAACCGGTCACGTTGGTTCGCTCACCCACATTCACGAAC
This sequence comes from Rhodocyclaceae bacterium, assembly GCA_016791105.1. Classification (GTDB taxonomy): domain Bacteria; phylum Pseudomonadota; class Gammaproteobacteria; order Burkholderiales; family Rhodocyclaceae; genus JAEUNM01. The sequence goes on from JAEUNM010000085.1 coordinate 166,416, forward strand.
AGGCTGTCCGCGCCCACGTTGCAAGGCTCCAGGCCGGCCAGACGCAGTTTCGGTTCCGGCAGCGGCGTGCGGCGCGGCGCGGCATCGGCCAGACCTTCGGCGATGGCGCGTATGTGCTCCGGCGTGGTACCGCAACAGCCGCCGGCGATATTCAGAAAGCCGTGGTCGGCCCATTCGCGGATGAGGCGCGCCATGTTGTCCGGCGTGTCGTCATATTCGCCAAATGCATTGGGCAGGCCTGCGTTGGGGTGGGCCGACAGCATGGTGCCGGCCACCCGCGCCAGTTCTTCCACATACGGGCGCAATTCTTTTGCCCCCAGCGCGCAATTGAGGCCGAAAGACAGCGGGCGCGCGTGGGCGAGCGAATTCCAGAACGCTTCCGGCGTCTGCCCGGACAGGGTGCGGCCGGAGGCATCGGTAATGGTGCCGGAAATCATGATGGGCCAGCGCCGGCCCATCTGGTCGAACAGGCGTTCTATGGCAAATAGCGCGGCTTTGGCATTCAGCGTGTCGAATATGGTTTCGACCATCAGGATGTCGGCGCCGCCATCGACCAGGCCGCGCGCCGCTTCGACATAATCTTCGACGAGCTGGTCGAAACTGACGTTGCGAAAGCCCGGATCGTTTACGTCAGGCGAGATCGAACAGGTGCGCGACGTCGGCCCCAGCACGCCGGCCACGAAGCGCGGTTTGCCGGGTGTGCGCGCACTCCAGCCATCGCACAACTCGCGCGCGATGCGCGCACCGGCCACGTTCAGTTCGTACGCCAGATCGGACAGCCCGTATTCCGCCTGCGACACGCGCGTGGAATTGAAGGTGCTGGTTTCTATGATGTCCGCGCCGGCGGCCAGATAGGCGTCGTGTATGCCGCCTATCACCTGTGGCGCGGTGAGCAGCAACAAGTCGTTATTGCCCTTGACGTCCTTGCTGTGCCCGGCAAACCGCGCGCCGCGATAATCGGCTTCGGTGAGCCGGTGGCGCTGCACCATCGTGCCCATGGCGCCATCCAGAATCAGGATGCGGCGGGCGGCGATGTCGCGCAATTCTTGTTCGCGGTCTGGTTGCATGCTGGCGGAACTCCAAAAAGCAAACGGCCCGTTGGCTTGGCATAAAGCGAACGGGCCGTGTTGCGTTGGCTCGCTTTAGCTGGATTTGTAGTGCGCCCGCAAGCTGTAGCTTCAAATCGGCGCGTATGAGCGGCGCAACATACTGTGCTGCGGCGCAAAAGTCAAGGCGCTGCCCGGCCGGACGCTGCACCAACGGCGATGGCCGGCACGAACTCAGTTAGGGAGTGCTTCGCCGCGCTTGGCCAGTTCCGAACGCGCCAGCGGATCGCCTTTGGCCGCTGCCAGCCGCAGCCAGCGCAAACCTTCCGCCTCATCCCTGGGCGTGCCGCGGCCTTCCAGGTACATCAAGCCCAGGTTGGCCTGGGCCGGCGCGAAATCCTGTTCCGCGGCGCGCATGTACCAGCGCAGGCCTTCCTGTTCGTCGCGCAGCACGCCGCGGCCGTTCGAATACATGTAGCCGAGATTGTTCTGCGTCGGCGCATTGCCCTGGTCAGCAGCCTTGCGGTACCAGTAAATCGCGTCCTGCATGCTGGCCGTGACGCCGCGCCCCTGCTCGTACATTTTGCCCAGATTGTTCTGCGCCATCACGTTGCCGCTTTCGGCAGCAAGTTTGTACCAGCGTATGGCTTCGTTGTCGCTTTTGGGTACGCCCTGGCCTTCGGCGTAGAAAAAGCCCAGCATGGCCTGCGCCGCGGGGTGGCCTTGTTTGGCGGCATTTTCGAATAGCGCGCGTGCGGCATTCACGTCGGCCGTCTGCAAGGCCTGCGCGTAGAGCGCATCTGCCGTCGCCGGTTCGCTGCTGGCCGGCGCAGCGGCGGTATGGGGCGGGTGGGCCAGCGAGGGCGCCGGGGCGACGCTGCTGCCCAGGCGCATGTCGAGCAAAAATGCAATCCAGGCCAGTACGCCCAGCGCGGCGATGGTGTACAGACCGGTGCGCGCTTTGCGCGGCGGACTATTCGGGAATTGATAAATCGTGGCACCGGCTGCCGCCGCGGCGGCGACGGTGCCGCGCGCAGAACCCGGCTCGGCTGTAGATACGGCCGCTTGCGGTGCGGCATCCGCTGCGCGGCGCCGGTTTTCTTGCGGCGCTTCGTCGGCAGCATCCGCATCGGCGGCCGCGCGGCGCGGCGCAGAACCGGCAGGGTGACCGCACACGATGTCCAGTTGCACGGCAAGCGCATCGAACGAGGCCGAAGCGCCGGCAAAATCCCAGCGCTGCAAATCCACCGTGGGTAAATCGCGGAAATCGAAGGGGGTGCCGGAAGAATCCAGCGTCACGTTGATCAGCCTGCCCTGGTCCCGCGCGGCGAGCGCTTCCGCGCGCACGGCGGCGTTGGCGGAACCGTTGTAGGACCACAGCGCAATCACGCAATCGGCGTCGGCGGCGCGCGGTTGGGCGGAACTGAGCCAGCCGTTGCTGGCCTGGGCTTCACGTTCTGCCCAGACGCGATAGCCACGCTCGCTCAGCGCACGGGCGAGCAGGCGCGCACGGCGGGCATCCGGTGGCGCATGGGTAAGCAATACGGAATACATGGGTGGACAAATCCTCGCTGCACTGCGACCAGAAGCACGGTAAACCTGCCGCGGCGTTGCATCCAGCCCATTACGGGCATCAACAACCGCACTTCTTGCTTATCGGTCGAGTAGACAGAAGATTGAGGACTTCTTCCACACTAAGGCCGCGATTGAGCATGGCCGCGGCATCGAAGTAATAGCCCAGGTCAGCGCCAGGTTCGAGTACCACGGCGCCGCTTTCGGCATCGATCAACAGGTGTTCGATATAGCCGGGGCACTCGCGGCTGTGCACGCGGTAGCGGGCACCCATGCGCGCCGCCCTAGCCGCGCAGGCGCAGCAAGCTGTGGTTCACGGCTTCCAGATCGAAGCGCTCGGCCTCGAATTCCTTGCCCACCCACTCGCGATAGCCTTTGTGACGCGGATGTTTCGGATCGCGCAGCGCGGCCAGCAGTTCGGCGTAGCCCCAGATGCCGCCGCAATCTTCGGGCGGGCAGGCGCGTTCGCCGGCACGGCAGCGCGGGTAGCGCACGCCGGGCTCGGGCGGCACCACGCCTTCGATCTGCACTTCATGCTCCCAGGTGTCGCCGAAATCGTAGATGTAGCTGAAGCGGACGGCATCGCCGCCCAATTCTTCCAGCCGCAGCCCGCTTTCGTCGTGCAGGGGCGATTCCGGCAAACCCAGCGCCTTGCGCTCCGGAGCGCCGTAGCGCTGGCCGCGAATGCGGAATTCGTGCAGGTGGTAATCGTCCCAGCCCATGGCGCGCTGGATGATGTGATGCAGTTTGACCAGGGTGGTCTTGCCGTTGACCTCGATGCGCCGCCACACCTCTGGCTTGGTACCGAGCAAGGTGATGCGGATTTGAAAAATCGTGGCCTTGGGTGCTTTAGCAACAGCTTTCAGGGCCATTGCACCATTCTCCGATAATTGCATGATTATGATTTCCTAAGCTTGTGCGCGGCCGGTATCCGATTTTACCGCCTGCGCCTTCCGGCGCAAACCCATCGGTCGATAATTCCGTCCGCGCCTCAGTCGACGCCAACCATCACGCTGGACATGCCGTCGAGCTTTATGCGGCGGCGAAACGCGTCACGAACCTGTGCCGCGGTAACCGCCTCGACGCGCGCCGGATAGCGGTCCAGATAGTCCAGCGGTAGTCCGTAAAAGCCGATCACGGCGACCTGATCGAGCAATTTGCGATTGCTGTCCAGGCGCAGCGCGTATCCGTCGATCAGATTGCGCTTGGCATCGCGCAGTTCCGCCTCGGTCGGGCCTTGGTCGACGAACTGGTCTATGGTGGCGCGCACCAGATCGAGCGCGGCGACCGCTTGGTCGCGGCGCGTCTGCAGGCCGGCCTGGAACGGCCCCTCCTGCGCCAGCGGTTGGAAATAACTGCCCACGCTATAGGCGTAGCCGCGCTTTTCACGCACTTCCTGCATCAGGCGCGACACGAAGCCGCCCCCGCCCAGTACGTAATTGCCGACGTGCAGTGGAAAAAAGTCCGCATCGCCGCGCTTCAATACCGGCTCCCCCAGACGCACGTGGGCCTGTTGCGCCGGGTGCGTAATGCGCAGGTTTTGCGGCGCCACCGGCGGCACGGGCGGCACACCGGCGGTAGAACCTTGCGGCGGCAGGTCGCGCATCAGGCGCTCGGCGATGGCTTCGGCCGTTGGGCGATCGATATTGCCCACCAGCGTGATGGTGGCACGCGCCGCGACCAGGAAATCATGGTGAAAGCGCACCAGGTCGTCGCGCGTAATCGCCGCGATCGATTCCGGCGTGGCGTGCCAGCCGTAGGGGTGATCGCCATAGATGGCGGCCGCGAAACGCTTTGCTGCGATGGCATCCGGCTTGGTTTCCTGCTCGCGCAATTGGTCGATCACACGCTGGCGTTCGCGCTCCATCACGGTGGCCGGAAAAGTCGGCGCCGCCAACAGCAGGGCGGTCAGTTCGACCGCCTCGCCCCGCTCGCGCTCGGAACTGAGCGAACGCATGGAAAAGCTGAATCGATCCGGATCGGCGCTGGCGCCGGGTTGCAGCGCATAGTCGGCGACGCGATCGGCAATCGCGTTTTCGTCCAGCATACCGGCGCCGCCATCGAGCAGGCGTGCGGTGAAGTTGGCCACCCCCGACTTGGCGGGCGGATCGTAAGCGCGGCCGGCGGCAAAATCGATCTGCATGTCGAGTATGGGCAGCCCGGGAATCGGCACGAAAAACACCCGCGCACCGCTGGGGGTGCTCCAGGTTTCGATCTTTACGCCGGCCAGGGCCGGCAAGCTCAGGCAGCACAGAATTGCCCAGACGAAAAATTTACGCATGGCGGCAAGGGCCTCGCAGCAAAAAAAGCAATCGGAAAGGCTGCGGCCCGGGCATGGGCCGGATCGAGCCTGCTGGCTAGTGGATGGAACGGTGTTCAACATGGCGCGCCGCAGCGGTGGCAGCCCGATCGGGCCGCCGCACGGCAGGGTTCAATGCAACAGGTGGCCCACATTGGCGGCAGGTGCGCGCGGCGCGCCCGACAGGGGCTGCGGATCGAGCCTGGCGACGGTAAGTTGCTCATCGCCGAAATATTTCGCGGCCACCGCCCGTACTTCGGCCGCCGTGACGGTTTTGAGTTGTTCGGTCATGCGGTCTATGTCGCGCCAACTCAAGCCCACGCCTTCGACGGCGCCGATTTCTATGGCCTGCGACATCAATGAATCGCGCTTGTACACCTGGCTCGCGACCAGTTGCACCTTGACCCGCTCCAGTTCCTGCTCGCTCACGCCGCCGCTGGCAACCGACGCAATTTCCGCGCGCAGCGCAGCTTCCAGTTCCTGCGTCGTGTGGCCGGCTGCCGGCGTACCGTCGACGATGAACAAGGCATCGCCGCGCTCCGTAGCGTCATAGGACACACCCGCCGATTCGGCGATTTTTGTGGCGCGCACCAGGTTTTTGGTGAAGCGCGCCGCATCGCCGCCATCCAGCACGGCCGCCAGCACATCCAGCGCGTAAGCCTCGCGGTCACGCTCCACATTGCTCAATTTGGGTACTTTCCATGCCATCGCCAGGTAGGGCAGTTGCGCCGGCGCCTTCACCTCGACGCGCTGCATGCCGCGCTGCGGCGGCTCCGACGGGGTTTTGACCGCCGCCAGCGGGCGCGCCGGAATTTTGCCGTAGTACTGCGCCGCCAGTTTGAACACGCTGGCATGATCGACGTCACCCACCACCACCACGAAGGCATTGTTGGGCACATACCAGCGCTGGTACCAGTCGCGCGCGTCCTGTGCGGTCATGTGCTCCAGATCGGCCATCCAGCCTATGATGGGACGCCGGTAGGGGCTGCCCTTGAAGGCCGTGGCCAACAGTGCCTCATGCACCAGGGCGCGCGGCTGGTCTTCCGTGCGCAGCCGGCGCTCTTCCATGACCACCTTGATTTCCTTGGCGAAATCCTGCGGCCGCACGGCCAGGTTGGCCATGCGGTCGGCTTCCAGCGCCATCATGTCGGTCAGCCTGGCTTTCGGCACCTGCACGTAATAGGCGGTGTAGTCGCGGCTGGTGAAGGCATTGTCGCGTCCCCCCGCCAGCGCCACGCGCTTTGAATATTCGCCCTCGGCAAGTTTTGCCGTGCCTTTGAACATCATGTGTTCGAGCACGTGCGCAACGCCGGAGGTGCCATCGGTTTCGTCTATCGATCCGCAGCGGTACCAGACGAAATGCGCCACTGTCGGCGCGCGGTGGTCTTCCAGCACGATGACGCGCAAGCCGTTGCCAAGTTTTGTTTCAAATGCTTCGGTCGCGGCCGCGCCACCAGCCGCGGCAAGTGCGCAAATAAAGCCAAAAGCTTTTATCAAAGCCGGGAAAAATGGCGCGCGGCGCGCGCGGGAGCGTCGTTTCATATCGGTCTGCTAGAATTTTGGGTTGGTCCGGTCGGTCGCTGCGTGATGAGTGACGTCAGGCGGACATCGGTTTGTCGGGGGTCTAGTTTTTACCAGTGGCGGGAATCCGGCGCGTGAGTGGGCAATCGGGCGAACAATTTTCGCTCCCTGCGCCAGGCGCGCCGCTCCGGCATCTGCACGAGCGGCGCCTCCTGTTTGCTGACGGTTGGCCCGTTTAGGACTTCCCTATGTTCAAGTTATTCAAAAAAGGTTCCGGCGGCACACCGCCGGCGGATGACAAATCTGCCGCCGAAGGCGCCAATCCGCCCGCGGATGCCGGCGCGGCTGCCAAGCCGAGCTGGTCCGAGCGCCTCAAAGCAGGCATTGCACGCGACGCCGCAGCGGAAGGCGCCGGCTCGCCCCAGCCCGCCCCCGCTGCAGACCAGCAGGCGGATCCCACCGCGCTGGAATCTATCCTGCCCGGGCCGCAGGATCAAGCCCCGGCTGCGTATGCCCGGCAAAATCCCGCTGCGACCGAACGGCCAGCGGCTGCCCCAGTTGCCGTGGAGCAGCCGGCAAAACGCCCCAGCTGGACCGACCGCCTCAAGGCCGGTCTGGCCAAAACCCGTGCCAACCTGGGCGGCCAGCTCAATGCCCTGTTCCGCCGCACCAAGGTCGACGAAGATTTGCTGGAAGAGCTGGAATCCACGCTCATCCTGGCTGACGTGGGCATGGATGCGACACGGCACGTCATGACGGAATTACGTGGGCGCATACGGCGCGAGCGCATCGAACAGCCCGCCTTGCTACAAAAGGTGCTGCAGGAATGCCTGCTCGAGGTGATACGCCCGCTGCAGGCGCCGCTGGACCTCGACTCGCACAAGCCCTTCGTGATCATGATCGCGGGCGTCAATGGCGCCGGCAAAACCACTTCGATAGGCAAGCTCGCCAAGTGGTGCCAGGGGCAGGGCAAAAGCGTGCTGCTGGCGGCAGGCGACACTTTCCGCGCCGCCGCGCGCGAACAGTTGGAAACCTGGGGCGCGCGCAATAACGTCTCTGTGGTGGCGCAGGAAGGCGGCGATCCGGCCGCCGTCATCTTCGACGCGGTGCAGGCGGCGCGTGCGCGCGGCATCGACGTGGTGCTGGCCGATACCGCCGGCCGGCTGCCGACCCAACTGCACCTGATGGAAGAAATCGCCAAAGTGCGCCGCGTGATCCAGAAAGCCGATCCTAGCGGACCGCATGAGGTGCTGCTGGTGCTGGACGCCAATATCGGCCAGAACGCCCTGGCGCAAGTGAAAGCATTCGACAGCGCAATCGGCGTTACCGGCCTCATCGTGACCAAACTCGACGGCACGGCCAAGGGCGGCGTGGTGGCGGCCATCGCGCGCCAGCGCCCGGCGCGCGGCCCGCTGGCGCTGCGCTTTATCGGGGTGGGCGAAGGCATAGACGACTTGCAGCCGTTTTCCGCCGAAGCTTTCGTCGAAGCCATGTTCGAGCCGCAGCGCGGCGCCGCCGGCAATTGAGGCGGCGTCACATGAATCTGGCTTGCCAGACGATTTTCACGCCCGCCACCGGCGCCCGGCGCCGCGCCTGACATGATTTCGTTCGAGCGCGTTTCCAAGCGCTATCTGAGCGGCCGCGCGGCGGTGGAAAACATCAGTTTTCGCGCCACGGCGGGAGATTTCGTGCTGCTGTCGGGGCATTCCGGCGCCGGCAAAAGTACCCTGCTGAATCTGTTGGCCGTGATCGAACACCCGACCGAAGGCGCCATCCGCGTCAATGGCGAGGACGTGACGCGGCTGGCACGCCGCGCCCTGCCCTACTACCGGCGCACGCTGGGGCTCATCCTGCAGGACCAGAAACTGCTGTCCGACCGCAGCGTGTTCGACAATGTGCAATTGCCGCTCGCCATCGCCGGCCACTCGCGCCAGGACGCGGCACGGCGCGCACAGGCCGCGCTGGAGCGGGTAGGGCTTGCGGCACGCGCCGCCGACATGCCGATTACCTTGTCGGGCGGCGAACAACAGCGCGTGGCGATCGCCCGCGCCATCGTCGCCAAGCCGCTGCTGTTGCTGGCCGACGAGCCGACGGCTTCGCTGGACCCGGCCTATGCGCGCGATATCGCGGAACTGCTGGCGTCCTTCAACCGCGCCGGCGTCACCGTGCTGGTGACCAGCCACGACACGGCCCTGTTCGAGCCGCATTGCACGCGCCGGCTGGTGCTGGACCACGGCCGGTTGATGCAATGAAATCCTGGCTCGCGCAGCACGGGCAGGCAGCCGCGCGGGCGCTCGGGCGGCTGGCCAGGGCGCCTTTCGGCACACTGCTCGCCAGCATCGTGGTGGGTGTGGCGGCGGTATTGCCGGCGGGCGGCTGGCTGCTGCTGGACAACATCGAGCGACTGGCCGACAAGGCGGCCGTGCTACCGCAAATTTCCGTATTCATGGCCGCCGACGCCAGTGCCGACGACGTGGCGGGGGTGCAGAAAGCCCTGCGCGCCAAGGTGAGTGGCGTGCAATACGTGCCACGCAAAAGCACGCTGCAGCGCATTCGCGCCCTGGAGGGCATGGGCGAAGTGCTGGACGCCCTGCCGGACAATCCGTTTCCCGACGCATTCATCGTTACGCCGGAGAGCGATGATGCACAGGCGCTGGAAGCGCTCAAGGCGGCATTTTCGCAACTGCCCAAGGTCGAGCACGTGCAACTCGATTCGGCCTGGGTAAGGCGCCTCAATGCATTCGTGACCCTGGCGCAAACCGCGCTGTGGCTATTGGCGGGCCTGCTCGGGGTGGCGCTGGTGGCCGTCACCTTCAATACCATACGACTACAGATTCTGACGCAGCAGGAAGAAGTGCGGGTGAGCCGCTTGCTGGGCGCAACCACCACCTTCATCCGGCGCCCGTTCTACTGGTTCGGCACCTTGCAGGGGCTGGGCGGTGGGCTGGTGGCGTGGGCATTGTTGTGGCTGTTCGCGCGCGCACTGGCAGCACCGGCGCAGGAACTGGCCGGGCTGTACAGCCTGGAATTCGCGCTCCACACCCTGCCGCCGCAAGCCGTACTGTGCCTGCTCGCAAGCACCGCCGCGCTGGGCTGGCTGGGAGCGGCGGCATCCTTGTGGCGCAATTTGGCAGATTGAATGCAGCGCGGCGCACGCCCCTGCGTCGGCGATGTACAGTACAAAATGACCGAACTACCGCGGAGACAACACATGCAGCGCCCCAGGGTGGATGTAAGCGGCTTGTTGTCGCGCTTGCCCCTATTCGCCGAAATCGACCCGTGCCATCTGGCGGCAATTTGCGACCAAACCACCGAACACAAGCTCGACAAGGGCGAAATGCTGTTCCACAAAGGCGACCCGGCGCGCGGTTTTTACGTAGTGGTGTATGGCCAGATCAAGCTCGCTTTTCCGTCCTTGCACGGCAACGAAAAAGTCGTCGCGCTGGCGGGCAGCCAGGACAGTTTTGGCGAAGCCGGCATGTTTCTGGAACGCACCTATCCGGTATTCGCCGAAGCGCTCACGGAAACCCTGGTGCTGCACATTTCCAAAGGCCCGATACTGGACTTGATCGAGCGCGAACCGATGTTCGCGCGCCGCATGCTGGCCGGGCTGTCCATGCGCCTGAAACAGCTGATACTGGACGTGGAAGCCTATTCGCTGCAGTCGTCCTCACAACGTCTGATCGGCTATCTGCTGCAACTGGTGCCGGATCACGAACAAACCAGCGGCCGCGTCGAAATAGACCTGCCCACTACCAAGCACGTCATCGCATCGCGGCTAAATCTGACGCCGGAAACCTTCTCGCGCATTCTGGCCAATCTGAGCCAGCGCAAACTGATCGAAGTACAGGGCAAGCACATCGTATTGAACGATCTGCAGGCGCTATCGCAGTTTCAGGGCTGAGGCAGAGCAGCCGGCCGCGCATTGTCAGGCGGGCTTTTTCCAGGCCGCCGGCCAATCGTCGAAATGATCGATTTCGCGGTCAGCCACGATCAGCGTGTACATGGGTTCGGCCGGAAAATCATTGATGCGGACCTGCCAGATTTGCCCATCCACGCTCGCCTCGAACGGGGTAAGCGCGCTCGCTGCGCGCCGCCAGGCCACGGCGCGCGCATGGAAATTCTGTAGCTTGCTCACTGAGCTGACGCGGGCGTAACGTTGAAGCGGGCATTGTATTCGGCATTGGTGCGGTTCGAACTGCCTATGATTTCTTCGTACACCGCAGCGCCCTGCAGGCCTTTTTTGACGTTTTGCGCCACCAGATAGTCGAAGGTGGGACCGTCCGGATTGCCGTATTTTTCCTGGTCGCGCGCCTGCAGTTGCGCAACTTCCTGCTTGTCCTGCATGTAGGCGCGTGCCTGGATGCGCGCGTGGTGACGAATTTCATAGGCCTGGCGCGCACGCTGTTCGGGGCTTAGCCCCTGCTCTATCCAGCCGGCGTCAAGTTTCGGGATGACGGCAACCTGGTCGTTGTACCACTGCCGGATTTCCGCATTGGTTTGCGGTACCGTCTGCACCTGCGCCGGCGCGCAGTCTGTCGCGGGCGTTGCGTCGGCATAAAGCGCCGGGCTGGTGAAAATGGCCAGGACGGCGAGGAAATAAAGGCGCAGCATTCGACAAATCGACATCATCGCGGGCTTCCTTTCGGGTCTGGATTTACTGCGAGCGGCAGCCATTCTTCCACGAAGGTTGTCTAGGCACAAGGAAGCCGTGGCCGGGAGCCGCGCCCGGATCGCCGTGGCGCCCCCAGCAGTGCAGCGGCTGCGCGGAGGCACGCCGGGCACATGCCGGGCCGCCGCAGCGGCAGCAAAAGCCGTAACATGGCGAGCCGTGCATGGGCGCCTGCGCCCGGCGCCCTGGGCGGCGGCATGCTGCGTGCTGCCGCATGTACATATTCCGTTCGATGAGGTGGCCGCGGGCCATGAATGCGGCTCCGATGCTGGCAGTTTTCTGTGGTGCCGGGCTGGGCGCGCTGCTGCGCTGGTGGTTGGGCATGTTGCTCAATTCGGTTTTTCCGACCTTGCCCCTGGGTACCCTGGCGGCCAACCTGATCGGCGGCCTGCTGATCGGGCTGGCGGTGGGGTTTTTCAGCCACAACGGCGGCCTTGCGCCGGAGTGGCGCCTGTTCGCGGTAACCGGATTTCTGGGCGGGCTGACCACGTTTTCGACCTTTTCGGCCGAAGTGGTGTCCTTGCTCGCGCACGGGCAGTACCATTGGGCGGTACTGGCCGCCGGCGTGCATCTGTTCGGATCGCTCACCTGCACGGCAGCCGGCTGGGGCGTGGCGAATTGGCTGTTCATCCCGAAGTGATGCCAATGCGGGAGGCAACATGCAGGCCGTGTTTCTGAAAATTTACGTGCAGGAAAATCACCGCCACCAGGGCAAGCTGGTGTACGACTGGTTGCTGCAGGAAGCCAACCGCATGGGCCTCACCGGGGGATCGGCGTTCCGCGCGGTGGCCGGATTTGGCCGCCATCACAAGCTGCACGAAGCGCACTTTTTCGAGCTGGCAGGGGATTTGCCGGTCGAGGTCGGGTTCGTCGCGCAGGCTGCCGACGCGGATGCTTTTCTGGCTCACATTGCCGCTCAGGGCTTGAATCTGTTTTACGTGCGGCTGCCCGCCGAGTGCGGCAGCACCGGCACGCCCTGAGCGTCCGCGGCAGCCCACCGCATTCCCCAATTTGCAGCCGGCCGGACCCGGCCGGCGCACCCGCAGACCCCCAGGGCAAGCCGTAAATCTTGCGCAAACGCACATGCGGCGACGCGAATTTTTCTATGGATTTGCGCCGGATCAAATCGCCCCTGCCCCAGCCGCGCTAATTTCCGCCTATTGCATCTGCGAATGCGTATCATTGCAAACGCAAACGAGATCAATTATCATTTACGAACTCAACCCAAGGACAGTTTGCATCATGCATATCGCAAAATTCGTCGCCGCCGCGCTCATGCTGGGTCCAGCGCTGGCTTTTTCGGCCGACATGGACGTCAATCTGGTGATCCGCGACCATAAATTCGAGCCCGCCGAACTTAAAGTTCCGGCCGGGAAAAAGTTGAAGCTCATCATCGACAACCAGGACGCCACGGCGGAAGAGTTCGAAAGCCATGAACTGAACCGCGAAAAGGTGATTCCCGGCAAAACCAAAGGTTCGGTTCTGATCGGGCCGCTCAAGCCGGGCAAATACCCGTTTTACGGTGAGTTTCACGAAGCAACGGCAAAAGGCGTCATCGTCGCGGAATGAGGTAACAGGTCATGTTGGGCGCAGCCATCATCGTATTTCGCGAAACGCTCGAAGCCGCTCTGCTCATCAGCATCGTGGCGGCGGCCACGCGCAGCCTCAGTCACCGCACGCGCTGGCTGGTGTTCGGCCTGCTGGCCGGCATTCTGGGATCGCTGGTGGTCGCGGGCTTCATGGACAAAATCGCGCAACTGGCCGACGGCATAGGCCAGGACATTTTCAACGCGCTGGTGCTGGGCGCAGCGGTGCTCATGCTGGGCTGGCACAACGTCTGGATGGCGCGCCACGGCGCACAAATGGCAAGCGAGGCGCGCAGCGTGGCGAAATCGGTGCAGGAAGGCCGCCGCGAACTGTCGGCGATCGCACTGGTGATCGCCCTGGCGGTATTGCGCGAAGGTTCCGAAACCGCGCTATTCCTGTTCGGCCTGGCTTCCGGCAGCGATCTTGCGATGCCGGCCATCCTGAGCGGCGGCGCGCTGGGCATGGGCGCCGGCGCGGGCTTGGGCTACGCCATGTATCGCGGCCTGCTGCGCATTCCCCTGCGGCATCTGTTTTCGGTCACCAGTGTACTGATACTGCTGCTGGCCGCCGGCATGGCTGGGCAGTCGGCCCGCTTCCTGATTCAGGCCGATCTGCTGTCCGGCATGGTTACCCCGCTTTGGGATACGTCACATATTTTGCCGGTCAATTCGCCGGTGGGCTCTTTCCTGCACGTACTGATCGGGTATGACGCACGCCCGAGCGCAACGCAGGTCATTTTCTACGCGGCGGTTGCCGTGAGCATACTGGTCGGCATGCGCTGGGCGCGCCCGCGCCGGGCTCCCACTCCCGCCTGAGGCGAGCACTCATGAAAGTATTTTTTGCGGCCGCAGCGGCCGCCACGGCGGCGCTTTGCCTCAATTCCGCGCAGGCAGCCAATCCGGCGGACTATGTCGCCGTTCCCGCGGTGGAATATGGCGAGCGCGAAATCGATTTCAAATTCGGTAACTTCAATACCCGTGGCGAAGAACGCTTCAGCGTGGCCAGTGTCGGCTTCGGCCTGGGCGTCAAGGAGCGCTGGTTTACCGAGCTTTACCTGAAATACGAGCGCGAAGGCAGCGAAGGCACGAAGCTCGATGCCTTCGAGTGGGAAAACCGCTTTCTGCTCACAGAACCCGGCCAATTTCCGCTCGATATCGGCCTCCTGACCGAAATCGAGCGGCCGCGCGATCGCGCCGAAGGTTACGAATTTCGCTTTGGCCCGCTGCTACAGACCGATTTCGGCAAAGTTCAGTTGAACGGCAACCTGCTGTTCGAACGCCACTACCGCGCCGAACAGGACGGGCCGATGGAAATGGGCTACCAGTGGCAGGTCAAGTATCGCTGGATGCGCGAACTAGAATTCGGTCTGCAGGGCTTCGGCGAATTTGGCAAGTGGGATGACCACCTGCCGTCCGACCAGCAATCGCATCGCGTCGGGCCTGCGGTATTTGGCAAGATCAGGATGGGCGAGCGCCAGGCTCTGAAATGGAATGCGGCCTACCTGGCCGGCACTACGCGCTCGTCGCCGGATCACAATTTCCGCATGCTGGTCGAGTACGAATTCTGAAAATTCGGAAACGCCTGCTTTGCCTGGCCCGGCCATGGGCCGGCAGGCTAACGGCCGACTGCTTGCGTCTCGGTGGGCGTCGTGCCCGCGGGCGGCGCGAACACCGAACCCGTAGCTGGCGCATTTGCCGGCTGCGCGGTGCCGAACACGCCCGGGGCTTGTGCACCGCCCACCCCCTGTCCCGGCGCGCGCGGCACCTCCTGCGGCACGAATACCCAGTCGCGGTAATCATCCGCTTCGCGCGTCTTCGGCGCGGGGGCGCCGGCCTGCTGTAGGGGCGCGCCGGTCTGCGCCCGCGCGCCGACGGGCTGGGGCGTGGGCTTCACGCCGGGTATACCGCCCGATGCAGGGCCGGAAGGCAGCGTAATGCTGCGTCCATCGTCGGATACGATGCCGGGCGTCATGCCGACAGTCACATAGTCGGGCAACTGGGTACTGAGCGGCTTGCCGTGCGCCAGGCTGTACACGCCAACCACCCGCCCGTCACGCAACACAGTCCCCCACTCGGCCTTGCGCGTGACGGGGTCTACGTAAATTCTGCGCAAATGTCGCAGCAGAACGCTTTTGCGCCGGTCTTCCAGCAAATCTTCCAGCTTTGCCGGATAGCTCTGGGCGCCGTCGCCACCGGCGTCACGGTAGCTTTGCAGCGCACGCGAAAATTCCCCGCCTATGAACAGCAGTTCCTGCTCACGGCTGCGCTTGGCATTGGTGGCCCACAACTGTGCCGCGCCGGCCATGGTCGCGCCCAATGCCGCCACGGCAAACAGCAGCAGCACATAGGTATAGCCGCGCGCGCCACGCGGCGGGGTGCGACAAGACGGGGATGATGCGAGGGCAGGCATGGGCTCGGGCGAATCTCGACAGACGAGGCGCCTGGTCATTGTAATCGCCCGGCGCACCGGGCGATGGAACCGATCCCGCACCCCTACACTCTGAGTCCGGCGCCGGCTAGGATGGCGCAGCGCAGCATGCGTGTCGCGGGCCGGGCGTGCCGGCGTTTGCACGTGCTGACAAATTTCAACAGCGGCGATGGGCGCAATCCTGGATAATCCGGCCGCTTTGTGCCTGCGAGGGCATTTCGACGCATCCGCCAGACATACTTTTTCGATTGATCCGGCATGACTACGACTCGTTACAAGCAATTTTTGTTGCTATGCGGCATGACCAGCTTCGCCATGGTGGGCACGGCAGTCACGCTGCAGTACTACGAACACCTGTTGCCCTGTCCATTGTGCATTTTGCAGCGCTATGGATTTTTGTGGATGGGCGTGTTTGCGCTGGTGGCAGCGCTGGCCGGCCCAGGTACGCTGTCCCGCATCAGCGCAGGCGTGGCTGCCCTGGGCGGATTCGCCGGCTTCGGCGTGGCTGCCAAACACGTTTGGGTGCTTTATCACCCCGCGGTCAGTTGCGGCATCGACCCGGTAGAAAATTTCGTCAATGCCCTCCCCATGTCGCGCTGGGTGCCGGCCCTGTTCTATGCCAATGGCGACTGTACGGCGGAATTGCCGCCGGTACTCGGCCTGCAAATCCCGCTGTGGTCTCTGATCTGGCTATTTACGCTGGCGGCGTGTTGTACCGCAATGGCGCTGCGCGGCAGCCGCCGCGCGCGCGGCTAAGCATGCTGTTTCGCACTTGACTTGCAATCAGATCGGATATGCTTGTCAAATTGCCCCGACATGGGCGGCGCGGACGCGGCGCTGGATTAAAACATTTACTGATCGCTCGCATTTAACCCACTTACAAAAATAGAGGTTCGCACTTGACGGATTCCTATCGGGGCCAGGTGGCCCTCCTGATCGACTTCGAAAATCTCGTTTTCGGCCTGCAGGATACACACGGCGAAGATTTCGCCGAATTTCTGGACCCCGGATTGCTCATGCGCCTGGCGGAAGAATACGGCCAGGTGGTGGTGGCCAACGCCTATGGCGATTGGCGCAGCCGCGATCTCAATCAGTTTCAGATCGACCTGTACCGGCTGGGCATCGACCTGGTGCACGTACTCGCGCGCAAACAGTTGAATCGCATGAAAAATGCAGTGGACGTCAAAATGGCCGTGGATGCGGTCGAATCGGTGTGGACCTTGCCGCACGTCAAAACGTTTGTGATCGTGTCCGGCGACCGCGATTTCATCCATGTTCTGAAAGCCCTGCGCCGGCACGGCCGCACCGTGATCGGCGTGTCGCCGGATCAGGCGGTGAGCGAAGATTTCGCCGGTCTGTGCGACCGCTTCGTGCGTTATGGCGCCTTGTCAGCCACGCTCATGCCGGAATCCGCCTCGGCCGCCGCGCGCGCCGAAAGCACCGCCAACATCGAAGACGTGCGCGAAGCTTTGCGCACCTTGCTGCAGGAACGGCCGGGCGGCATCAAGGGCGCGCAGGTAAAGCCGCTGCTAAGGCGCAAACTGTCGGCCACGTTCGATGAAAGCGAATACGGCTACACGCGCCTCACCGACATGCTGGCCGCCATGTCCGACGTGGTGCGCGTGGTGCCCGACCTGCGCGGCGGCGACGTGAGCGTGGTTCCGGCCGACAGTCCCATGGACGGCGAAAGCGCCGCGCCGGGGGACTACCCGGCGGCCGCCATGCTCGCGCCACGCAGCCACCACCCCTGGGCCAGCCGCGCCCGGCTCGGTCAATATGCATTCGATGCCGACGCCGGGCAGCGCCGCAAAATTCTGCTGGCCTTGTTCCACACCATGCACGAGCGCGAACCTTTCACGCTGGCGGAAATATTCGCCCGCGTGGTACAGGACAGCGACACCCGCTCGGTCACCATTTCGGCCCTGGCCAAGTATCAGCACATACTGTGGCAATCGCGCGTATTCGTACTGGAGCGCGACCAACAGGACAAGCCGGTGCGGGATAGGCTGATGCGCCTGGAACCCGGCATACGCACGCCGGAAGAACTGGTGCGCCGCTACGAAGCCAGCATCGCATACAAGCTGCACTCGGCCGCCCGCGGCGGTGCCGAACGCCTCACGCCGGAAATTCTGGCGTCCGTACTCGGCCTGGGCGCCGATCCCGAAGCGCTGGAATATTGCGCCGGCCTGATGCCTGTCCGCGGCGCAATGGCGTCCGGGGACGCCCCTCGCCCCACACCCGGATTGGCCGCCGAGGCCGCGGAAATCGGCAACCTGGGCTAAGCCGCGGCAGGCGTCGCCGGGCACCCGCTTAACGCTCGCACGCGGCAAGCGCCCATTCAAGTTTCGATTTCGGGAACCGATTGCCACATTTAGCACTCTGATACAGGGAGTGCTAAATGTGCTACAGTTTCGCTTAACCACGAAGGAGTCGAACGCATGACCAACGCTCTGGCTTTGTACAATGTCCCGGTTCCCAGCGCTGCTGGCAGCCTGGAAAGCTACATCCAGACCGCAAACCGGGTTCCCCTGCTGACCGAGCAGGAAGAACTGGACCTTGCCCGCCGCCTGCGCGACCAAGGCGACATAGACGCCGCGCGCAAACTGGTGTTGTCGCACCTGCGCCTGGTAATTGCCATCGCGCGCGGTTATTTGGGCTATGGCCTGCCGCACGCCGATCTGATCCAGGAAGGCAATATCGGCCTCATGAAGGCCGTCAAGCGTTTCGATCCGGAGCGCGGCGTGCGCCTCGTATCGTTCGCCATCCACTGGATCAAGGCGGAAATTCACGAATACATCCTGCGCAACTGGCGCCTGGTCAAAATTGCCACCACAAAAGCGCAGCGCAAGCTGTTTTTCAACCTGCGCAGCATGAAGCAGGGCAGCCACAGCCTGTCCACCGAAGAAGCCAGCGCAATTGCCCGCCAACTGGCCGTCAAGCCGGAAGAAGTGGTGGAAATGGAAACCCGGCTGGGCGGTGGCGATCTGGCGCTGGAAGGCACCCCGGATGAGGACGAACAATTCGCGCCCATCGCCTACCTGGCCGATCCGCACGCGGAGCCGTCCGAAGTGCTGGAACGCGAGCAAACCCGGCAAATGCGCGATGAAGGCCTGCATGCCGCGCTGGCCGGCCTGGATGAGCGCAGCCGCCGCATCATAGAGCGCCGCTGGCTCACCGAGGGCGAAGCCGCCACCCTGCACGAACTGGCGGCCGAATATGGCGTGTCGGCCGAACGCATACGCCAGATCGAAGCCCGCGCAATGCAGAAAATCCGCGGCCAACTGCAGGCCCTGCACTGAGCTGAGCAGTCCTTGCGATGCAAAAAAAGCCGCCCGTGGGCGGCTTTTTCGTTGCTACGGCAGCGCCGGCGTTTCGGCTAGCCGAGCAATTTGCGCAGGTCATCGGCCATGGCGGCCGGTTCCATGCCGTATTTGAACATGAGGCGCAGCCGGCCCTGGGGGTCGAATACGAAGGTCGAAGCGCTGTGGTCCATCGTATAGCTATCCGGCGTTTTGCCCTGCACCTTCTGGAAAAACACCTTGAATTCACGCCCGACTTCGGCCGTCTGGGCGTCGTCGCCGCGCAAACCGATAAAGCTGGGGTCGAAATTCGGTACGTAATTGGCGAGCACTTCCTGCGTGTCGCGCGCCGGGTCTACCGTCACGAACAGTACCTGCAGGCGATCTCCCTGCGGCCCAAGCAGGCGCTTCACCTCGCGCATGCCCGCCAGGCTGGTGGGGCAAAAATCCGGACAGTGCGTGTAACCGAAAAACAGGGTGACCGCCTTGCCGCGGAAATCCGACAACTGGCGCGCCTTGCCGGTGTGGTCCGTCAGATGGAAGCCGGCACCGAAATTGGCGCCGGTAATATCTACCCCATTGAAAGACAGGCCGCGTTCCGCGCAGGCCGACAAAAAAACGAGCAGCAGGCCTAGCGCAAAGGTTTGCAGGCGCCGCATCAGAACGGAAGGTAGTGGTCTATGAGCAAGGCCGCGAACATCGCGCTCAGATAGACGATGGAATAGCGGAAGGTGCGCCGCGCCAGCGCATCGGAATAATCGCGCCACAACTTCCAGGCGTAGCCAATGAACACCCCGCCCAGGCCCAGCGCGGCAACCAGGTAGAAATAACCGGACATGCGGATGGCAAAGGGCAGCAAGCTGATGCCGAATAGCAGCACGGTGTAGAGCAACACGTGCAGGCGCGTAAATTCCGGCCCGTGCGTTACCGGCAGCATGGGCAGACCGGCGCGCGCGTATTCCTTGGTGCGATACAGCGCCAGCGCCCAGAAATGCGGCGGGGTCCAGGCGAAAATGATCAGGAACAGCAGCATCGCCTCGGTGCTTACCTCGCCCGTCACGGCGGCCCAGCCCAGCACCGGCGGCATGGCGCCGGAAGCACCGCCGATCACGATGTTCTGCGGCGTGGCCGGTTTCAGCACGATGGTGTAAATGATGGCGTAGCCGACGAAAGTGGCGAAAGTAAGCCACATCGTGAGCGGATTGACCCAGTGGTACAAAATGGAGAGGCCCATCCCGCCCAGCACACCGGAAAACAGCAGCGTATCCAGGTTGGCCACTTCTCCGCGCGGCAGCGGGCGCGCGCGGGTGCGCGCCATGAGCGCGTCGATTTTCTGTTCGACCAGGCAATTCACGGCAGCCGCCGCCCCCGCCACCAAGGCGATGCCCAAGGTTGCGGCCAATACCGTGGATGCCGGCGGCAGCCCGGGTACCGCGAGAAACATGCCTATCATCGCGCAGAACACGATGAGGGAATTTACGCGCGGCTTGGTGAGCAGAAAGTATTGTTGAAGGCGATACTGGGCGGCGCGCAGTTCAAGCTGCGATGCTTTCATGCCGTACTCCGGAAATTTGCTGGACGCGGGCGTTCGGCCCGGCGGCGAAGTTTACCACGACCATCACGCAAACCAGCATTGCCGCGCCGGCATTGTGCAGCACAGCAAGCGGCAGCGGCAGGCTGAAGGCGACATTGGCCAAACCAAGACTGAACTGGACCAGCACGGCGGCAATCAGGGCCGCACCCAGCCCCTTGTTGCCGGCCGCGCGCAAAGCCAGGCCCAGGCCCGCCAGATATCCGCCGACCAGCAGCGCACCCAGCCGGTGAGCCATGTGGATGGCGGTGAGCGCCTCGTTGGTCAGCATGTCGCCGGCAGCCGTCTTGCCCAGCTCGCGCACGATGTGAAAGGCATTGTGCCAGTCCATCGCGGGCCAAATTTCGCCGCGACAGTAAGGCAGATCGGTACAGATCAAAGCCGCGTAATTGGTGCTCACCCAACCGCCCAGCACGACCTGGCCGGCCAGCAGCAGGAGGCCGATGCGGCTTGCCAGCCCCAGCGCCGCGCCGCCGCGCAAAACCGGCTGCCATTCGCGCGCGGTGAGCCAGGCGAGCATGCCTAAAGTGAGCATGCCGCCTATCAGGTGGCCGGTCACGATGGCCGGCTTGAGCAACATGGTGACGGTCCATTTGCCGAACAAGGCCTGTACCACCACCACCGCCACCAGGGCGCTGGCCAAGGCCGGGCTGTAACGTGCTCGCCGGGCCGGACGCCAGGACAACCAGGCGATGGCGAGGATGCACAGCCCGACACTGCCGGCCAGATAGCGATGCAGCATTTCTTTCCAGGCCTTGGCGGCACTCACCGGCCCTTGCGGATTGGCCGCTTCGGCGGCCGCGATGTCCGCCGCCGCATGGATCACGGTCGGCTTGCCGTAACATCCGGGCCAGTCCGGACAGCCCAAACCGGCGTCGGACAGCCGCACATAGGCGCCCAGCGCGACCAGCAGCAAGGTCAGCAGGGTCGTGGTAAGCACAAGCTTGCGATAAAACATCGTGAAAAACCTCGGAAACGCCGCAACCGCACGCTAACCCGCGCGCGAATACTTGAGCAGCCGCTCGATGTCGCGGATCATGGCTTTGCCATCCGGATGCGCGGGATAACGCATCATGACATTGCCCAATGGATCGACCAGCCAGATATGCGCGCGCAAATCCGGCGCCTGGGCAAACCATTGCCGCAACTCGCCCGGCCCGGCCTGGGCCACCAGCGTGCCGGACACGGTATGCAGCAGTTCCGCATCCGGCTGACCGGCGGCCGGCATCAACCACAGCCGCTCGATGCGCGTCATGTCCTTGCCCACCGCCGCGCGCACCTGCCGCATGGCGTACAGCTTGTAGCGACAGGCATCGTCACAGGCGGCTTCATCGACCTGTACCAACACCCAGCGCCCGCGCAAACTGGAAGTATCGAATTTGCCGCCATCGGGCGTGGTCAGACTGAGCGCCGGCAGCCGCCGCGCTTCTATCAGTTCGCCATAATTGATGGTCGAGTCCGGCCGCCAGAACTTGTAGGCCAGCGTCGATGCGACGAAGGGCAGCACGCAAATCGCGGCTATCAATAACACCATGGTACGTGGGGCAAGCTTCATCAGGCCACTTTACGCAAAGATAAAAAAACGAACAAAAAAGCCGTGATGGCCGCAAACGCAAACCACTGCAGCGCATAGCCATAATGCCGGTCTATGCCGAAATCGACCGCCGGCCAGTTGCGCACCAGACCATCCTCGGCCGGCGAAGTCTGTTCCAGCAGGAAGGGCTGCAACTCCAGTCCGGACCACCTGGCATAGCGCTCCAAAGTCAGGTTCTGCCAGATGCGGCCGGGCGCGGCTTCCCCGGCAAGTTCCAGGAAATGCCCGCTCAAGGTATTCACACGGCCGGTCAGGCTGATTTCGCCTGCCGGAGTGGGCACCTGCGGCAGCCGGTCGCGATGCCCGTCAGAACGCACCCAGCCGCGATTCACCAGCAATACCCGCGCCGTATTCGGCAAGCGCAGCGGCATCACCACCTCGTAGCCGGCAACCCCGCCCTGCACGCGATTGTCGAGAAAAATCGTGCGCTCGGGCAGCCAGATTCCGTGTGCACTGGCGCGGTGAAAATCCATGTCGCGCACCGCGGCGGGCTGAGTACCGACATCGAACGGCACTTCGGCCTGGGCCGCGTCAAAGCGCTGGCGCAAACTTTCCTTGTAATGCGCGCGCGCAAGCTGCCAGCGGCCGGCCGCCATCGTCAGCGCAAACAGGATCACCGCAGCAAGCGCCGGCACCAGCGCCGGCCTGAATCGATACGCCACGCTCAGTGCCCCGCTACCTTGCACACACAGCAAGCCGCGCGCGGCTGGGCGACTTCGAGAGGAAACCTGAACATCAACATCTATAATCGGCTGCGGCGGTCATGCCGCCCGCTGCGGCGCTCTGGCGCCGTCAGTCACGCAGCTTCCCGATCGGACCATAAAGCATGAAATTTGTCGTACTGGCATTCGTGGCGTTCATCCTGATCAGCCTGTTTTCGGCCCTGTTTTTCGTATTCAAGGACAAGGGGCAGTCGAAACGCGCGGTCAAGGCATTGACCATGCGCGTGGGGCTGTCCGTAATTTTGTTCTTGATGCTGATCGTGGCCTATCACTTCGGTCTCATTTCGGACCGGCTCTGAATCCTGCAAAGAAAAGCGCCGCACACTGTGCGGCGCGAGCGGTCGAAGCACGGAGCGACGACCAGGGGTATGTGCTGGTATGGTCCCCTCCTCCTCCTTCCAAGGATTCTTTCGGTTCAGAGCCAATACACGAATATGAACAGCAGCAGCCACACCACGTCCACGAAGTGCCAGTACCAGGCCACGCCTTCGAAACCGAAGTGGTGATCGGCACGGAAATGCCCCTTCAACACGCGGACAAAGATCACCGTGAGCATGATCGCGCCCAAGGTGACGTGGAAGCCGTGAAAGCCCGTCAGCATGAAAAACGTCGAGCCGTAAATGCCGGTGGTGAGCTTCAGATTCAGTTGGTGATAGGCTTCGATATATTCGTAGGCCTGCAGGCACAGGAATAGTGCGCCGAGAGCGATGGTCGCGAACAGCCCCATCTTGAGCTGGCCGCGGTTATTTTCCAGCAGCCCCCAGTGCGCCCAGGTGAGCGTCACACCCGAGGTGAGCAGCAGCAGGGTATTGATGGCCGGAATGCCCATGGCGTGCATGGGTGAAAAAAATTCCTTGAATCCCGGCCCGGCATTCGGCCAGGCGGTGGTGGAACCGGGCCACAGCAAGGACTGGTTTTCCAGCGTGGCCAGGTCGGGCACCGACAGCACCCGCGCGTAGAACAGAGCGCCAAAAAACGCCGCGAAGAACATCACCTCGGAGAAGATGAACCAGCTCATGCTCCAGCGGAAGGACACATCCACGCGCTTGGAATAAACGCCGCTTTCGGATTCGCCGATCACCTGCCCGAACCAGCGCCGCAGCATGACCAGCAGCAGCCCGAATCCGGCCAGTACCAGCCAGGGACCGGCGCCACGGCCATTGATCCAGAATATGGTGCCCATCGCCAGGCACAGCAGCGCACCGGAACCCCATATCATCGACGTGGAGGGTGCCGGCACGTAATAGTACGGGGCTTGATGTTGTTGTTGACTCATTGTTTTACCTCCAGAATATCTATACGGAACTGACAATCATGCGCACCGCGAACACGATCGTCAGCACAAAAATCACCGCTGCCACCACCCCGATAATGATGACATGAACCGGGTTCAGCGACCCCATGTCCGCATCGCCGCTGGTGCGCTTGCGTATCCCGACGAAGGCGCCCAGCACGGCGCGCAAGGTGTCGAAAAAGCTGGCTCGGCGCGGCGGCGGCTGAGTGCTCATGAACGGCGGCCGCCTGCCGCCGCATCGGCGGCCGGTACGTCAAAAAACGTGTACGACAGGGTGACCGTGCCCAGCTCGCTTGGAATGCTGCGATCCAGTACGAATACCACCGGCATCACGCGCCGCTCGCCGGCTTTGAGCGTTTGCCGCTCGAAACAGAAACATTCCAGCTTGTGGAAATACTGCGCCGCGCGCGCGGGGCTGAAGCTGGGGATGGCCTGACCCGTCACCGCCTCACCGCGTTGATTGCGCACCTCGAAATCCACCTGAACCAGTTCGCCCGGGTGGATGCTGCGCACATTGCTGAGCGCACGGAAGGTCCACGGCAGGTCGCGCGTGTTGGTGTCGAATTCCACGCTCACGCTGCGGCTGTAATCCACCTGCGTGTTGCGCACTGAAGCGTCGGCACGGCCAACCAGGTTATTTACCCCCAGTGCCTCGCAGATGCGGTAGTAGAACGGCACCAGCGCGAAGCCGAAGCCGAACATCACCACCGCCATCAGTGCCAGGCGCTGCAGCGTGCGTGAATTTTGCGCAAGCACGGTCATTGCATCCACCACACCTTGAGCATGAATCCGACAAAAAATGCCAGCGCGACCGAGCCCAGCACGAGGGCGAGGCGAATATTTTCGCGCCGCTTGTCGAACGGGGCCGGCTGAGTCTGATTCATGCGCTTATTTCACGACAGGCGGCGTTTCAAACGTATGGTAGGGCGCCGGCGAGGGCACCGTCCATTCCAGACCTTCCGCACCGTCCCAAGGCTTGGCGGCGGCTTTCGGTCCGCCCTTGATGCACTTGATCACGACGTACAGGAACAGCAACTGCGTAAGCCCGAAACCAAACGCGCCTATGGACGAAATCATGTTGAATTCGGCAAATTGCGGCGCGTAGTCCGGAATGCGCCGCGGCATGCCGGCCAGACCGAGGAAGTGCTGCACGAAAAAGGTCACATTGAAAAAGATGAGCGACAGCCAGAAATGCAGCTTGGCCAGACCTTCGTCATACATGTGGCCGGTCCATTTGGGCAGCCAGTAATACACGCCGCCGAAGGCCGAGAACAAGGCGCCGGCCACCATCACGTAGTGGAAATGTGCCACCACGTAATAGGTGTCGTGCAGCTGCACGTCCACCGCCGTCATGGACAGCACCAGGCCGGAAAAGCCGCCCAGCGTGAACAGGAACAGAAAGCCCAGGCTGAACAGCATGGGCGCCTCGAAACTGAGCGAACCTCTGTACAGCGTGGCGACCCAGTTGAATACCTTCACGCCGGTCGGAATCGCGATCAGCATGGTGGCGTACATGAAGTACAACTGCCCGGCCACCGGCATGCCCGTCGTGTACATGTGGTGCGCCCACACGATGAAGGACAGGATGGCGATCGAGGAAGTCGCATACACCATGGACGCATAGCCGAACAGCGGCTTGCGCGAAAACGCCGGGATGATTTGCGACACCACGCCGAACGCCGGAATCGCGATGATGTACACCTCGGGGTGGCCGAAGAACCAGAACACGTGCTGGTACAGCACCGGGTCACCGCCGCCGGCGGCGTTGAAGAAACTGGTGCCGAAGTGGCGATCGCACAGAATCATGGTGACCGCGCCGGCCAGCACCGGCATCACCGCGATGACCAGATAGGCGGTGATAAGCCAGGTCCAGCAGAACAGCGGCATCTTCATGAGCGTCATGCCCGGTGCGCGCATGTTCAGGATGGTGGTGACGATGTTGATCGACCCCATGATCGACGACATGCCCAATATGTGCACGGCGAAAATCATGAAATCCATGCCTATGCCCATCTGCGTGGATAGCGGCGGATAGAGCGTCCAGCCCACCCCGCCCGAACCGCCCGGCATGAATAGCGACAGCACCAGCAGCGTACCGGCCGGCGGCAGCAGCCAGAAGCTCCAGTTGTTCATGCGCGCAAAGGCCATGTCGGAGGCGCCGATCATGAGCGGAATTTGCCAGTTCGCGAAGCCCACGAAGGCCGGCATGATGGCGCCGAAAACCATGATGAGGCCGTGCAGCGTAGTCATCTGGTTAAAAAATTCCGGCTCCACGAACTGCAGCCCGGGCTTGAACAGTTCCGCCCGTATCACCAGCGCCATGACGCCGCCGACCAGGAACATGGCAAAACTGAACCACAGGTACATCGAGCCGATGTCCTTGTGATTGGTGGTGGTGACCCAGCGCATGAAGCCGGTCGGATGATGATGTTCGTGCTCGTGGCCGTGGCCTGCGTCGGCGTGTCCCGGTATGGATGCCATCATGCTCTCCTGAGTATCTCGTTAGCGGAAAACGCCGGCTTACTTGCGCGCGGCCTTGATTTCGGAAGGTTGTATCGCTTCGCCCGTGGCATTGCCAAAAGCGTTGCGGGTGTAGGTAATCACCGCGGCCAGTTCCACGTCGCTCAGGTGCTTGAACGCCGCCATCGCGGTGCCCGGACGGCCGTTCAATTCGGTTTCGATCTGCGCCTGCTTGGGCCCCAATACCACCTTGGAACCGGCCAGCGCCGGGAAGGCAGGCGGATTGCCCTTGCCGGTCGGCTGGTGGCAGGCCGCGCAGTTGGAAGCGTACACCTGCTCGCCACGTTTCTTCAGTTCGCCCAGGTTCCAGGTCTTGTTCGGGTCGTCGGCCAGAGCAGCCATCTTTTTCTTCTGCTCGCCCACCCAGGCTGCGTATTTTTCGGCCGACAGAACATGCACTTCGATGGGCATGAAGCCGTGGTCCTTGCCGCACAGTTCGGCACACTGGCCGCGGAACACGCCTTCCTTGTCGGCACGGAAATGGGTGTCGCGTATAAAACCGGGAACGGCGTCCTGCTTGACCGCCAGCGCCGGTACGAACCAGGCATGGATCACATCGGCGGCAGTGGTCAGGATGCGGATTTTCTTGCCCACCGGCACCACCAGCGGATTGTCCACTTCGAGCAGATAGTGCTCGCCTTTTTCCGCCTTGCCGTGGATTTGGTCCTGCGGGGTGGACAGGTTGGATACGAAATGTATGCCCTCGCCCTCGCCCTTCAGGTAGTCATAACCCCACTTCCACTGATAGCCGGTCGCCTTGATGGTGATGTCCGGATTGGAGGTGTCGCGCATGCCCAGCACGGTTTTCGTGACCGGCCAGGCAATGGCCAGCAGGATGAATACCGGAACGACGGTCCACAACACCTCGACCAGCATGTTCTCGTGGAAATTTGCGGCCTTCGCGCCCAGCGACTTGCGGTGCACGAAAACCGAATAGAACATGACCGCGAACACCGCCACGAAGATGACGCCGCACACCGCAGTCATCATGTTGTGCAGGAAATAGACTTGCTCGCCCAGCGCGGTGGCCGGCTCCTGCATGTTGAACTTATAGGCCGCCTGCGCCACGCCTGGACCCAGCGCCAGCGCCGCCGCCAGAAGTGGCAACGGCTTCCCAGTTTGCGCCATGTTATTTATACCCCTTGATGATGAATTTGTTGCGCACCGACCTGCTACAAAGGCATTTTGCGTAGCGCGATGCCCTGCACCGCCGCGCCGCATGTTACTGCTGTTTTCTCTACGTCCAGGCTCGCCAGCCAGCCAGACGACCATTCAATTCCTGCGCCAGACGGCGCCGCCCCGCGGCATCGGCGTGGCGCCCGATACGCCAGTTTTCACCGCGCATTTGCAGCGCCAGTTCGTAATTGGCGGCGTCCAGCACGATTACGCGCACCCAGGCCGGATTGACCTGCACGCGCCGCACACGCCCGAATTCCCGCACTTCCACGGAAAGACCTTCCGCACCCAGAACGATACGCTCGTAATCCCCCGCACGCCGGCGGATCACCACGAAAGCCGTCCCCAGGGCCGTCATTTCCAGGCCGGCGAACGGAAACACCGGCCAGGCGCCGAGATAACTCATCGCGCCCGCAATTGAAAACGACAGCGTTACGGTGATTAGGAAAAAGACTGGCAACTGGCCGCCCGCAACCGAGCTATTTGGACCGGCTGCGTAGCTGTAGTTTTCCGACCCCTCGTGCTTGCGCATGGTCGCTTCCCGCCGGGAATTCCGCTCATTTGCCGGCCTGACCGGCAAAAACGCGCGTAAGTTAACACAATGGCCGAAGTGGATCAATATCGATTGACCTGGGTCAATGCGCGCTCACCCGGTTCGGCCAGCCGTTGCACGGCCCGGCGTCACGCCAAAGCCGCCAGCAGACGCGCGTGCAGACCGCCAAAACCGCCATTGCTCATGATGAGCACATGGTCGCCGGTGCGCGCCGCGGCACGCACCCGCGCGATCAATTCTCCGATGTCCAGACTCACCTGCGCGCGTGCGCCGAGCGGCGCCAGTACCTCGGTGGCGTCCCAGCTCAGGCCCTCGCCGTAACAAAAGGCCAGATCGGCATCTGCCAGCGCCTGCGCCAACTGCGCCTTCATGGTGCCCAGTTTCATGGTGTTCGAGCGCGGCTCGAACACCGCCAGGATGCGCGCCGCACCCGCCCGCGCGCGCAAGGCCGCGAGCGTGGCGGCGATCGCCGTGGGGTGGTGCGCAAAATCGTCATACACGCTGATGCCACCAGGGCAGCCCAGCAATTCCATACGGCGCTTCACGCCTTCGAAACCAGCCAGCGCGCGCAAGGACTGTTCCGGCGCGACGCCGGCATGGCGCGCGGCGGCCAGCGCGGCGATGGCATTCAACTGGTTGTGCCGGCCCGGCATATCCAGACGAAGCTCGCCTTCACCACGGCCGGCGTAGCTCACGGGGACCACGCCGGGCGCGGTTTCACTTCCCAGCGCCCAGGCATCCGGGCTGTCGAAATACTCGCGCTGCGACCACAAGCCACGCGCCAGTACCCGTTCACTCGCCGCGTCACCGGCGTGCGCGACCACGCAGGCATTGCGCGGCATGGTGCGTACGAGGTGGTGAAACTGCGTTTCGATCGCCGCCAGATCGGGAAAAATGTCGGCGTGGTCGAATTCGATATTGTTGATGATGAGCGTGCGCGGCCGGTAGTGCAGAAATTTGGAGCGCTTGTCGCAAAACGCGGTGTCGTACTCGTCGGCTTCGATCACGAAAAAGCGGCTGTCGGTCAGGCGCGCCGACACGCCGAAATTTTTCGGCACCCCGCCCACCAGAAAGCCCGGCGCCAGGCCGGCGTGCTCGAGTATCCAGGCCAGCATGGAGGTGGTGGTGGTTTTGCCGTGGGTGCCGGACACGGCCAGCACCCATTTGTCGCGCAGCAGGGTGTCGCCCAGCCATTGCGGCCCCGACACATAGGGCAGTCCGCGCTCGAGTATTTCTTCGAGCAGCGGATTGCCGCGCGAAATGGCGTTGCCGATCACGAAAAGATCGGGCTCGAGATTGACCTGATCGGTGCCGTAGCCCTCCACGAGCCCTATGCCCTGCGCTTCCAGCTGGGTGCTCATGGGCGGATAGACGTTGGCATCGCAGCCCGTCACCACGTGCCCGGCCGAGCGCGCGATGAGGGCAATGCCCCCCATGAAGGTGCCGCAAATTCCGAGAATGTGTATGTGCATACCGCGTGTCGCACCAGGTGCCTGTGACAGAATAGCGGCCGATTGTATGCGAATCGCAATTCGCGCCCGTGGCCCCGGAGGAAGTGAGCGTGCGGACGGAACACCTCAGAAAACGAATCGCCGGCGTCGCGGCACGCATCATGGCCGAAGAAGGCGTGGCGGATTTCTGGCTCGCCAAGCGCAAGGCGGCGCGCCAATTGGGCCTGGAAAACCACGACGTGCTGCCGCGCAATGAAGAAATCGAAGCCGAATTGCGCACCTACCAGGCGCTCTACCAGGAAGACGAGCACCCGCACCGGGTACGCGACATGCGCCGTGCCGCCGCCGATCTGATGCGCGAACTGGAAGCATTCACGCCCTACGTGACCGGTGCCGTGGCAGACGGTACGGCGGCGCGCTACAGCTCGATCGAACTGAACCTGTATGCCGGCAGCAGCAAGGAGGTCGAGGTATTTTTGCTCAACCGCCAGATACGCTTCGAAAGCCGGGAACCGCGCCGGCGCGACCGTGCCGCGCCGGAAACCGTATTCATGCTGGAGTGGCAGGACTATCCGGTGGAAATGGCAGTCTATCCACGCGACGCCGAACGCGCGGGCGGACGCGAACGCCTGCGCCTGCCCGCCCTGCTGGAACTGTTGCAGGAGTCGGACTAGACCCATGGGCGCGCTGCGTGTGGTGCTGGTGTTGGCGGTGGCGCTGGTTGCCGCCGGAGCCGGCTTTTATTTCGGCGCCGAGCGCAGCGCACCAGCCGATCGCGGCGCGCTGACCGAGCTTCAGCAATTGCGCCTGCCGGACGCGGCCGGCAAGGAACGCGCGCTGGCCGAGTGGCGCGGTCAGTTGCTGGTGGTCAATTTCTGGGCGACCTGGTGCCCGCCCTGCCGCGAAGAAATGCCGGCTTTTTCGCGCCTGCAGGAAAAATTGCGCGGCGACGGCGTGCGCTTCGTGGGCATCGCCGTGGATGAAGCCGACCGCGTGCGCGCCTTCGCGGCCGCGGAGCGGGTTTCATACCCACTGCTGGTCGCCAATTTTGACGTGATGAAGCTCATGTCCGGCCTGGGCAACCGCGGCCAGGCCCTGCCGTACACCTTGGTGCTGGACAAGGACGGTGAAATTGCCGCCAGCCGCCTGGGCGTATTCCCGGAAGCGGAACTGGAAAAGCTGTTGCGCCGCCTGGCCAAACCCGGCCATTGACTGCCGTCCTGCAAACCGAGCAGGCACGCCGAAACCCGTGCAATTCGGGCTGTCGAAGGCCGCGGGCCAGAAATTCATGCGCCGTGCTGCAATGCGTGAAATGTGGACAACGTGCAGGAAATTGCGGCAAACTGCGCACTATGAACGATAAAAAGCGGGTTTCTGCCAGCGTGACCTTACGCATTCGCCCCCCGCACTCGTCCTGCTCGCGCGCTCACGGCGCGTCTCGTTCCCGCGCTGCCTTGGCCTGGCAAGTTGCCACGCGAAGCAGCAGCTTTCGCGCCGGCTGAGCCATCGCGGCCGACACTGTCACCCATTTTGGAGCAATCATGGATTTGCGCAAGCTCAAGAAGCTGATAGACCTCGTCCAGGAAGC
The DNA here is from genome assembly GCA_016791105.1 of Rhodocyclaceae bacterium. Lineage (GTDB taxonomy): Bacteria > Pseudomonadota > Gammaproteobacteria > Burkholderiales > Rhodocyclaceae > JAEUNM01. Next base: position 197,328 of record JAEUNM010000085.1, read on the forward strand.
CAATATCACGGAACTGGAAGTCAGCGAGGGCGAAGAACGAGTTCGCATCGCCAAGCAGCCGGCCCCCACGGCTGCCGTGCAAACCCATTACGTGGCGGCGGCACCGGTCGCCGCGGCGCCTGCGGCGGCGCCAGCGGAAGCCGCAGCCGCCGCGCCGGACACCAGCCAGCATGCCGTCAAGGCGCCGATGGTGGGCACTTTCTATCGTTCGTCTTCGCCCGGCGCCAAGGCCTTCGTGGAAGTCGGACAGGCGGTCGCGGCCGGGGACACCCTGTGCATCATCGAAGCGATGAAGCTCATGAATGAAATCGAGGCCGACAAGGCCGGCGTGGTCAAAGCGATACTTGTCGAAAACGGCCAGCCGGTCGAATACGGCCAGCCGCTGGTCATCCTCGCCTAGGCGGCCACCTATGTTCGGAAAGATTCTGATTGCCAATCGGGGCGAAATTGCGCTGCGCATTCTGCGCGCCTGCCGCGAACTGGGGGTGCGTACCGTCGCCGTGCATTCGGTGGCGGATTCCGAAGCCAAATACGTAAAGCTTGCCGACGAATCGGTCTGCATCGGCCCGGCGCCATCCGCGCAAAGCTACCTGAACGTACCGGCCATCATCAGCGCCGCCGAGGTGAGCGATGCGGAAGCCATCCACCCCGGCTACGGCTTCCTGTCCGAAAACGCGGATTTTGCCGAGCGGGTGGAAAAAAGCGGCTTCGTATTCATCGGCCCGCGCCCGGAAACCATACGCCTGATGGGCGACAAGGTTTGCGCCAAGGACGCCATGAAAGCCGCCAACGTGCCCTGCGTGCCGGGTTCCGAGGGCGCCCTGCCGGATGACGCCAAGGAAATCGTGCGCATTGCGCGCAGCGTCGGTTACCCGGTCATCATCAAGGCCGCGGGCGGTGGCGGCGGGCGCGGCATGCGCGTCGTACATACCGAAGCGGCGCTCATCAACGCCGTGCAAACGACACGGGCGGAAGCCCAGGCGGCTTTCAGCAACCCTGAGGTTTACCTCGAAAAATACCTGGAAAACCCGCGCCACATCGAAATTCAGGTATTGGCGGACAGCCACCGCAATGCGGTCTGGCTGGGCGAACGCGACTGTTCCATGCAGCGCCGTCACCAGAAAGTGATCGAAGAAGCGCCGGCGCCGGAAATTCAGCGTCGCGTCATCGCCCGCATCGGCGACCGTTGCGCCGAAGCTTGCCGGGCAATCAATTACCGCGGCGCCGGAACATTCGAATTCCTGTACGAGAACAACGAGTTCTATTTCATCGAAATGAACACGCGGGTGCAGGTCGAACATCCCGTCACGGAACTCGTGACCGGCGTGGATATCGTGCAGGAGCAGATTCGCGTCGCGGCGGGCGAAAAATTGCGCCTGCGTCAGCGCGACATCGAAATGCGCGGCCATGCCATCGAATGCCGCATCAATGCCGAAGACCCGTTCAAATTCACGCCCAGCCCCGGCAAAATCCATACCTATCATCCGCCCGGCGGCCCCGGCATTCGCGTCGATTCGCACGTCTATCAGGGCTACACCGTGCCGCCGCACTACGATTCCATGGTCGGCAAGGTGATCGCCTATGGCGATACGCGCGACCAGGCGATACGGCGCATGCGCATCGCGCTGTCGGAAATGATCGTCGAGGGCATCAAAACCAATATTCCGCTGCACCAGGACTTGCTGCAGGACGCGCGCTTTCTGACCGGCGGCACCAGCATTCACTACCTCGAACAGAAGTTGGCGGCGCGACACGAGGCGAACAAAGGCAATTCGTGAGCACGGACTGGCAAAGCGTCGCGCTTCTGGCACGCTCGGACACGGCCGAAGCGCTGTCCGACGCCTTGCTCGAACTGGGTGCCTTGTCGGTAAGCATCGAGGACGCGGACGCCGGTACCGAGCGGGAATGCGCCCAATACGGCGAGCCTGGCGAAAAACTGCAGGCGGTGTGGCCCACCAGCCGCGTCATCGCGCTATTCGCGGCGGGCGCCGAACTGGCGCCCGCGGTGGCGGCCGCGGCGGAAGCGGCCGGCTTGCAACAGCCGCCCGCCTACACCACGGAAGTGGTGGAAGAACAGGACTGGGTGCGCCGCACCCAATCCCAGTTCGATCCCATCCCCATCACCGAAAAACTGTGGATCGTCCCGTCCTGGCACCACGCGCCGGACCCGCAGGCGGTCAATATCGTGCTCGACCCCGGTCTGGCTTTCGGCACCGGCAGCCATCCCACCACCCGCCTGTGCCTGGAATGGCTCAGCGCCCAGGTCAAAGGCGGCGAGCGGGTACTCGACTACGGTTGCGGTTCCGGCATTCTTGCCATCGTGGCGGCAAAATTGGGCGCCGCCCGCGTACTCGCCACCGACATCGACCCGCTGGCGCTGCAGGCGGCGGCTGCCAATGCGGCGCAAAATGCGGCCCCCATCGCGCTGGCCGATGCGGCATCGCCCTTGCCGGATAGCGCGGCGGGGTTCGACCTGGTGGTCGCCAACATCCTGGCCAACCCGCTGTGCGTGCTGGCGCCCATCCTGCTGGGCGCGGTACGTCCGGGCGGGCGCCTCGCCTTGTCCGGCGTGCTGCAAACCCAGGTCGATCAGGTATGCACGGCCTACGCGGCCGGATGCCGGCTCGAAGTGCGTGCCGCGCGCGACGGCTGGGTGCTGCTGGAAGGCTTGCGGCTGCCATGCTGACCCGCTGTCCGGCCTGCGCAACCACATTCCGCATCACCCCGGCGCAGTTGCGCGCGCGCCGCGGTCAGGTACGCTGCGGCCGCTGCCGGGCGATTTTCGATGCGCTGGACGAGCTGTCCGACGAAGCCGCGCCCGAGCCGGCGCAAACGCCCGCCGGCGACCTTTCCACAGCCATGCCCGCCCCGGCGTTGGCAAGCCGCGAAGCCCAGCCGCCCGTGCAGCAGGCGGCAGTTCGGGGGCCACGCAATTACGTCGCACACCGAACCGCAGCGCCACCGGCAGACAATGCACCTGCCGCAATTCCGCCCGAAGTACGCGCCGAAGTGCTGCCGGACGTCCCATCCGTGGTGGAAATTCCGCCGCCCGCCGCAGATCCGGTCGGGCTTGTCTCCCGGGACGCCGCGGGCGGACCCACCACTGCATCGGCAGAATTGCCATCCGATAAGCCGCTGCCGGTTGGCCCGGCTGGCGTAGCGGAGGATGACCATACCCCGGCGCATGTCGCCGCGGAGACGGCAGCAGAAGCGGAGAACCTGTCCGTGCCGCGGCGAAGCGGCGGCTTTTTTTGGGGCGTGCTGGCCTTGCTGGCGGCCAGCGCCCTGGCCGGGCAGGCGGCCATACACTGGCGCGCAGAACTGGCGCAGAAAGTTCCGGCCACGCGCAAGGCGCTGGAGTCGGCCTGCGCCTATCTGGGCTGTACGGTCGGCCTGCCGCGCGACACCGAAGCGCTATCCATCGAAACGTCGGACATGCAGTTCGACGGGCCGCGCCTGCGCTTGAGCGCCAGTCTGCGCAATCGCGCGCACCACGTGCAGGAATGGCCCAGCCTTTATCTCACCTTGACGGATACGGCCGATCGAGCCGTGGTGCGCCGCGTGCTCACGCCTGGCGATTACCTGTCGCCAGACCAGGACGTCGCGGCCGGCTTTCCGGCCGACGGCGAAATTGCCGTGAATCTGCTGCTGGATACCTCCGGCGTCGCCGCCGCCGGCTACCGCTTATACCTGTTCCACCCCTGATCGCCTCATCCCGCATTTGCGCACGGCAAATGGCTTGCGCGGGCACGAGCGGCGCGGCCCAAAACGGTACAATCCACGCCGCGGGCGACGAGCGCAGGTTGAAACCAACAGTATTCCTTCCGCCCGCACTGTGACCTGAGTGCCGCGCAAGCGCGCTTTTGGCGCCAGGTTCAGAATTGCGCGCGTCGACAACACACGGAGAATTTCATGGCAACAGTTACCCTTGCAGGCAACACGATACATTTGGCCGGACAGTTTCCGAAGCCGGGCGATAGCGCCCCGGCATTCAGCCTGGTCGGCACCGATCTGGCCGACGTCACGCTGAAAAATTATGCGGGCAAGCGCAAAGTGCTCAACATCGTCCCCAGTCTGGATACCCCCACCTGTCAGGCCTCCACGCGCAAATTCAACGCCAGCGCGTCCGACCTGCCGAATACCGTGGTGCTGGTCATTTCCGCCGATCTGCCGTTCGCCATGAAGCGCTTTTGCTCGACCGAAGGTCTGGACAATGTGGTGTCCCTGTCCACCATGCGCGGCCGCGAATTCATGACCAATTACGGCGTGGAAATCGTCGATGGTCCGCTCGCCGGCCTGACCGCGCGTGCCGTGGTGGTGCTGGACGAAAATGATGCCGTGCTGCATGCGCAACTGGTTCCGGAAATCAAGGACGAGCCGAACTACGACGCGGCATTGAAATCCCTCGCCTGATCCCCGCCGGCGCGGCAATCGCCGCGTCCGCAGCGGCCGGCATGCCTGCCGGCCGCGCGCCAGTGGCGGCCCGCTCCGCCACCGGCCAACCTTCTCCCCGCTACCTGCGGCAGCCTCCGGCGCCGCGCCGTAGCCATCGCCCCGCATAAAAGCCTATCCATCACCTTCCGGCATGTCGGGTGCTACAATCAAAGTGCCCGTTCAAACTTGCCGCATCGGTTCGGCGCTCGCAACCAGGCCTGAAAGCAAAGCCTGCGCAGAGTTCCAGGGCAAAAAAACCAGAAGAAGCCGGCCAATGCGGGCTCGTGGGGTCAGGGAAGCATCGTGGAACCAATACAGCGACGTCGCGGCAGTCATGCGCGCGCGGCCGCCGGCAGCGCGCATGAGCGGCTGGCCGGGCGCCCGAGCGCGCTTGACGCTAGAGAAATTCACGCCGACATTCTGTGCGCCGCGCGGGCGGCATTCATAGATTGCGGCTACGCCGGGGCCGGCATCGAACAGATTGCGCGCGCCGGCAAGGTCGCCAAAATCACCGTGTACCGCCGCTTCGGCGGCAAGCAGCACCTGTTCGAGGAGGTTGCGGCACAAGCGCTGCAATCCACGCACGAATGTTTCCGGTGCAGCCTGGAAACCGGCTCCGGCCTGCGCCCCGCGCTCGAACACATCGTGGCCAAAATTGACATCTGGGCGCGCGACGCCGCGCTACAGGACATTCTGCGGCTGGTCGCCCGCGAAGCGCAGCTCTTCCCCGCGCTCGCTGCACGCCTGCAGGGGGAACTGGATCACCTGATCGACGGACTCAACCGGCAAATCGCCAGCTGGCAGGCGCAGGGCTGCATCCACGCCGGCGACACGCGCCTGGCGGCGCGGCAACTGGTGACATTGGCAGCAAGTTGCGTGGATAAATTACTGCAGCCGGCGGAACGCGTAAGCGCCGAAAAATGGCAATCCGCCGTGGTGGAATTGCTGCTGCAGACCTGGTGCCCGGCCTATCCGGCCTAGTCGCTCCGGGGCGGGCGGCCGCCCACTGCAAGCGTGCTCAGATTCCCGAACACGCCTGGTCGATCTGCGCGCGTGTGCGTTCGATTTCGCGCGCGCGTTCCGCATCGTCCAGATATGCGCGCTCGCCGGCCGCGTCCGTCCGGAACACCGGCGCCTGGCGCTGCAATATGCCCAGGCGCGCCTGCAGGGCCTCACAGCGCTGGCGTTTCCGGGTGCTTTCGGCGAGTTGCTTTTCCTGCGCCTCGCGGTCGGCATCGCGTTGTTCCTGGTGCCGCGCATCGAAGCGCCGGTTGGCTTCGCTCCAATCCGTGCCGGCGGCAGGCGCACTGCGCGTGCCGGCCGGCGGGCCAAGTTCCTTGCGTTCAGCTTTAACGCCGGGCGGCGGAGCTTGATCGAAATGTGTAACGCCCTGGGAATCCACCCAGCGATACACCGTTTCCGCCGCGGCCGGAAGCGCCAATAGCGCTGCCAGCACTGCGCTCAGGCAGCGCCCTGCAACCACGCCGCCGCCTCCAGCGCGTAATAGCTCAACACCCCGTCGGCACCGGCGCGCTTGCAGGACAGCAAAGCTTCCAGCACGCAGGCGCGTTCATTGAGCCAGCCGTTGCGCGCAGCGGCCTTGAGCATGGCGTATTCCCCGCTCACCTGATAAACGAAAGTCGGCACGCGCAATTCATCTTTCACGCGGCGCACGATATCCAGATAGGGCAGGCCCGGTTTCACCATCACCATATCGGCCCCTTCGGCGATATCCAGCGCGGTTTCGCGCAAAGCTTCGTCGGAATTGGCGGGGTCCATCTGATAGGTATATTTGTTGCCGCCGCCCAGATTGGCGGCAGAGCCCACGGCATCGCGGAACGGTCCATAAAAACTGGAGGCATATTTGGCCGAATAGGCCAGGATGCGGGTGTGGATTTGGCGTGCCGCATCGAGTTCGGCGCGGATGCGGCCGATGCGCCCGTCCATCATGTCGGACGGTGCCACCACGTCCGCGCCGGCCTGAGACTGCATGAGCGCCTGGCGCGCCAGCACTTCCAGCGTTTCGTCATTGAGCACGTAACCGCTGTCGTCGATGAGGCCGTCCTGGCCGTGGCTGGTGTAAGGATCGAGCGCCACGTCGCAAATGAGGCCCAGTTCCGGCAGTTCGCGCTTGAGCTTGGACACCACGCGGGGCACCAGACCGTCCGGATTGTAGGCTTCTTCGGCGCCCAGGCTTTTGGCGCCGGCGGCAATTACAGGGAACAACGCCAAAGCAGGAATACCCAGCTTATGTGCCTCTTCCGCCACCACCAGCAGGCGGTCCAGACTGTGCCGGAACACCCCCGGCATGGAGGCCACGGGTTCCGAAATGCGCTCGCCTTCGACGACGAACACCGGATAAATGAGATCGTCCACCGTCAACACGGTTTCCCGCATGAGCCGGCGCGAAAAGTCGGAGCGGCGCATGCGGCGCATGCGCGTGGAAGGAAAAGAGCCGGAAGTCATGGTCGAAAATCGCGGAAAGCGCCAAAAAGGCACTAGTTTAACCGCGATTTTTTTGCGGAACTTTCCACATGGCAGGCTATCATAGGCGCAGATGGTGACGAGCCGTCTCCCGCTTCACCTCCCTGAGCGGGTGCCTTAATCCAGTTTAAGGCGTTCTCCCCCCGGCTTTTCTCCCCTTTAGCCGGGGGGTTTTCTTTTGTGGCGCGCCATTCGCGCGGCCTCAGCGGAAATTGCCGGCGGTGCCGTCCAGCCAGCTACCCAGCGTGGCTTCCGCCTCTTCGATGCCGCTGCGCTTGAGGCTGGAAAAAAGCTGCGCCGTATTACCGGGCCCGAAAGCCGCCAGCTTGCTGCGCGTATTGCGCAAAGTTTCGGTCTGTTCCATGCGCGACAGCTTGTCTGCTTTGGTAAGCAGGCAATGCACCGGCAACTGGCGCGGGCCGAACCAGTGCAGCATTTGCAGATCGAGCTTGGTGAGCGGGCGGCGCGCGTCCATCACCAATACCAGGCCGGCCAGCGCTTCGCGTTTGGCCAGATAGCGTTCGAGCAACATGCCCCAGCGCCGCTGCACCTCCGGCGGCACGTCGGCATAGCCATAACCGGGCAAATCGGTCAGGAAGGCGCCGTTGCGCAGTTCGAAATAATTGATGAGCTGCGTGCGGCCGGGCGTTTTGCTCACGAAGGCCAGACGCTTTTCGCCTACCAGCGTATTGATTGCGCTCGACTTGCCGGCATTGGAGCGCCCCGCAAAGGCGATTTCCGCGCCACGCGGGCGCGGCAGCTTGGCCGGGTCTGCCACCGAGGTGACGAAATTGGCGTGCGCAAAAAGTCGGGTGTTGCTTTCGGGTTGGTTCGACACGGGAAGGGATACAAATGGGGGTCCGCGGACCGAAGGGGAGGCATCTCGTTGCGGTATACTAGCAAGTTTGTTGCCAATAACGCTTCCCAGAGGATTGCCATGCTCAAGCACGTCCTGTTTGCCGCACTTTCTCTAGCAGTTGGGGTCGCACACGCCTCCGAAGAAGCTGCCGCAGCCGATCCGGCGAAGGCCAAACCCCTCGTCGACCAAATGTGCGGGGCCTGCCACGGTCCTGACGGCAACAGCCCGGTTCCGGTGAACCCCAAACTTGCCGGACAGTTTCCGGAATACATTTACAAACAGCTCAGTAACTTCAAGTCCAAGGACGGCAAGCCTGCGGAACGCGCCAACCCCATCATGGGCGGTATGGCTGCCGGCCTCAGCGACCAGGACATGAAAAATCTCGCCGCGTATTTCGGCGGCCAAACCCTCAAGCCCGAACAGGCCAAGGGCGACAAGGAAAGCATCGATCTGGGCCAGAAACTGTGGCGCGGCGGTGACGCATCGCGTCATCTGCCCGCTTGCGCAGGCTGCCACGGCCCGGCCGGTGCCGGCATCCCGGCGCAATTCCCGCGCCTGGCAGGCCAGTACGCCGATTACACCGAAGCGCAGTTGAAAGCTTTCCGCAATGGCGACCGCGCCAACGATCCGGCGCAAATGATGCGCGTGATCGCCTCCAAGATGTCCGACAAGGAAATCAAGGCGGTGGCCGATTACGTGGCCGGCCTGCGCTAAACCTGCACAGGGTCTACGCAGCACGAAAAAGAGGCGGCTTGGCCGCCTCTTTTTTTATCCCTGCCCGACGCAGCCCACCCCAGTAAGCCGGCGTCGCACGCTCCAGCCAGATTTCGGCCGCCATGCCGCGGCCACTCGCGGCAGGCTGATTTGCCGCACCGCGCACATAATTCAACGCGGCGCCTTCGCGGCCAGCCCGGCCCTGCCTCAAAGGGCTATCGCATGAATGTTATACAAGACCAAACAGGTGTGCGCGATAGGAGTCGGAAGTGGCGGCGATAAGGCGTCGAACCTTGATGCCGCCTTTGCGGGGATGGGATCAAGGCGGATGAGGTTCATGGTGATATGTTTGAGGAGAGCGGTTGCGTGCGGCATGGCCGGTGAGGGCGCGCATTTGATCGTCGCCGAAGACGACATCCATACACCAATGAAGGCTGTTTTCGACCGCCCAATGCTGGCGAATGGCGCCAGCGATGCGCGTCGCATCGGCAGGAGGGCTGCTGATGTAGAAGCGGCGCTCAAATGAGGTTTTGCCGCGAATGAGGCGTTCGGCTTCAATGACCACGAAACTCTTGAGGTCGGCCCATTGCTCGGGCTTGTACAGGCAGTCGAGCTGATTGAACGCGAAGCAACGGCGGGTCTCGATGCTGCCATGCCCTTTTCGACGGACTCGAAGGACTTGAGTGGGGTTTCGTCGGGAGCGATGCGGAAGCTGTCGTAGAAGTCGCGCAATGATTCAGCCGGCGTCGGATGCTGGTCCTTGACCGACAGGACGTAGTCGGCACGACAATCCCGAATCGTCTGCGCAATGTCGACCTGGGTGCCCATCGCATCAATGGTCACCATGCAGCCATCCAGTGCGAGGGTTTGCAGCAGGGCGGGAATGGCTGTGATCTCGTTCGACTTGGCCGCCGTCGCCGTCTGCCCCATCACCAAACCCGCGCCCGCGGCAAACGCACTGACCCCTATGCAGCGCCGTTGCATCCACCTTGCCAGAGCGGCGACTGGTTTTGCCATCAATTGCCACCACAGCATCCAGCCCCAGCGCTGGCAAAACAGTTCCCACCCTACGCCGAAACGCCGCCTCGAATTCATCCGGTCGGATCAGGCCGAACAGCCGACCCAAGGTGTCGTGCGAGGGAATCCCGTGTTCAAGCTTGAGGTATTGACGAAATCAGTCCAGTTTCTCATTCGCCCATGCCTCCATCTCTACGAAGGTGTCTGCCCCCGCCAAAACGGCGCTGACTGCGACCACCAATACTTCCACCAGGTCATACCGCGTCTTCTTTGCCTGCCGCGGGTCCGCGATCGATACGAATACATCCGCCAAGCTCAACCCG
>JAEUNM010000102.1 GCA_016791105.1 Rhodocyclaceae bacterium
CATTCCGCCCATGGACCACTTCATGATCGTGCGCTATCGCACCGGTCAAACCCCCATGGATCGCTGCGTGGAAGGCCGCTGGACGCGCAAAAAATGCGCCCCGGGCGATTTTTCGCTGCTCACGCGCTCGGAACAGTCGCACTGGTCCTGGACCCAATGCATAGATGTATCGCACACCTATCTGTCGGAAGCACTGATGTCGCGGGTGGCCTCCGACATTGCCGAGCGCCCGGTCGCCGAAGTGCGGCTGCACGACGTGTTGCAGGCGCAGGACCCGCTGCTCACCCACATCGTCGACACCATCGCGCTGGAAGCCCTGCAACGCAAGGTGGGCAGCGCCCTGTACGTGGAGGCGCTGTCGATACAGCTCGCCGTGCACCTGTTCCGCCGCTACGCCGACATCACCTTCCGCGGCGAGGCGGCGGCCGGTCCGCTTTCTCCCAAGCGCATGCGGCTGCTCGAAGAATACGTCGATAGCCACATGCACGAAGGCATTTCCATCGAGCAGATGGCGGAAAGCATAGGCATGGGCGTGTGGTCCTTTTCGCGCCATTTCCGCGCCACGGCGGGCGTCACGGCATACGAATACGTCACCCGCCGCCGCCTCGAACGCGCCGCGCGCCTGCTCGCATGCGGCCAGGTGGCGGTAAAGGAAATTGCCTGCATGTGTGGCTTCGCCGACCAGGCCCACCTCACCAAAGTAATGCGCGCACGCATGGGCACCACCCCGGCCTGCCTGAAAAAATCTTCCCAGCCCTGAGGCGCGGCGGCGGCCTTTCGGTTCGCTGCGCCAGGCGCCACAGGTGATATTCCGGCGGCGCTTGAACAAGATCAGGGCCGGGGAAATTCACGCTTTCTGGATGGCATCGCCTGGGCTGCCGGCGCGGACCGTAGGGCGGATAAGCGAAGCGCAATCCGCCGTATGCGAGCATTCAACCACCCCAAGCAGCCGAGACCGCCGCAGGCGTATCAAGCACACGCGCCGGATCATTTCCCAAAACCGGCCCCCATTCACCCGTGTATGGCAGTTTAACCGCCCCATACGGCGGATTGCGCCTGCGGCTTATCCGCCCTACGCCGCTAATTTGAACCACGGTAGCTGCGATCACGCCGGTTTCTGGGCTGCGGGCGCCGGCACGAAACGGGAGCAAAACGGTCGGCCAGGAACTGGTCGCCCTTGACGGCACCTTGGAGCGAATCATCGCGCCGGAGAGGCGGCAGGATTGGGAATCAAGGTGCGGTCAGCCACTTCGGCATGTACGCCATCGTGGCCACGAATTGCCTTGCTCGACGCGCTACTCCGAGAAACTGGCCAACGTGGGAAGAAGACTGAAGAAAAGAAAAACCGCGAAGAAGACACAGCTTTCAATATTTTGCTTGGTCAAGAAAACTCACAGAAGAACCGCCATTTTCAGTCCGGCTGATTTCGACCGGTTTCAGGTCGGCCGCGACACTTGGGCCGAAAGGAATTTTGAAGTTCGTGCCAAACCCGGCAGGGTGCGAGGGTGATTTCGCCGCCCGACCATGCGCCGGACCGCCACTGAATTCAGCGCGGGGCTTGAAATTTGTTTAGGAATCGCCCCCTATGATCTGGGGGCAGAGCAACGTAATCTTCAAATGCGAGCCCGTACCAACCCGTGATTTTTCGGTGGTAGCCCAAAACAGTTCACTCTGGCCCGCTTCCTCTGCGCTATGCCCCTCTACGAGCGCACACGCAGCCCGCGCGCGGCACCTCAGGGCGCCGGGCAAATGCCCTGGGACAGGCAAGGCGCGCAGGCATCGGACAATGCCGCCACGATGGTGCGCACGTCGCCGCGGCGGGCGATCTGCAGCGCCACAAGCACGTAGACGCCCACGGACGGCCCGACGAATAGTCCAAAGCCTGGCGAGCCGCCGGCACATCGCCGAACCGTGCGCCTCGTGCCCGGCGTCATTGACCACGTCGAAATTGGCCAGCGAGCCGAACACTCCGGCCTGGGCCGGTGCGGCACAGGCAAGGCCGGCAATTACGCCCGCGATCGCCCCGAAATCGCGCGTCAGTTGAATCAGTTTTTTATGCTTGATAGGCATCGATCGCCCCCGAACGAGTGGAACCAGGCTCACCGCAGCC
>JAEUNM010000103.1 GCA_016791105.1 Rhodocyclaceae bacterium
TCCTCGTTGGTGGTGGCGCTGTCATCCACAGCGACCGGCGCATCATTGACCGCATCGATGGTAATGCTCACCGTCGCCAGATTGGAATCGGCGCTGCCGTCATTGGCGCGGTAAGTAAAGCTGTCGCTGCCGTTGAAATTGACGTTTGGCGTGTAGGTGAAGCTGCCGTCGGCGTTATGCACCAGGCTGCCATTGGCTGGCCCCGTGACCACGGCCGTGGTGAGCGGGCTGCCTTCGACGTCGCTGTCGTTCGCCAGCGCGTTGATCTGTAGCGGCGCGTCCTCGTTGGTGGTCGCGCTGTCATCTACGGCGACCGGCGCATCATTGACCGCATCGATGGTAATGCTCACCGTTGCCAGATTGGAATCCGCGGCGCCGTCATTGGCGCGGTAAGTAAAGCTGTCACTGCCATTGAAATTGGCGTGCGGCGTGTAGGTAAAGCTCCCGTCGGCGTTATGCACCAGGTCGCCATTGGCCGGGCCGGTCACCACAGCCGTGCTGAGCGCACTGCCTTCGACGTCGCTGTCGTTGCCCAGCACGTTGATCTGTACCGGCGCATCCTCGTTGGTGGTGGCGCCGTCGTCCTGGGCGAGTGGTGGGTCATTGACCGCAGTGATCGTGATGCGCACGGTCGCATCATTGGAATCGGCCGTGCCGTCATTGGCGCGGTAAGTAAAGCTGTCACTGCCATTGAAGTTGGCGTGCGGTGTGTAGGTAAAGCTGCCGTCGACGTTATGCACCAGGTCGCCATTGGCCGGCCCCGTGACCACGGCAGTGGTGAGCGCGCTGCCTTCGATGTCGCTATCGTTGGTCAGCACGTTGATTTGTACCGGCACGTCCTCGTCAGTGGTTGCGCTGTCATCCACCGCCACTGGCGCATCATTGACTGCATCGATCGTAATGCTCACGGTGGCCAGATTGGAATTTGCCGCGCCGTCACTGGCGCGGTAAGTGAAGCTGTCGCTGCCGTTGAAGTTGGCGTGCGGCGTATAGATAAAGCTGCCATCCGCGTTATGCAGCAGGTCGCCATTCGCCGGCCCGCTCACCACGGCCGTGGTGAGCGCATTGCCGTCGGCGTCCGTGTCGTTGCCCAGCACGGGGATGTCTACCGCCGTGTCCTCATTGGTCGTGGCGCTATCGTCAGTGGCCACTGGCGCATGATTGACGGCCGTTACCGTGATGTTCACGTTGGCCGGGCTGGAAGTCAGGCTGCCGTCGGATACCTGATAGGTGAAACTATCCGGACCTATGTAGCCGGCGGTTGGCGTGTAGGTAATGCTGCCATCGCCATTGACGGTCAAATTACCGTGCGCCGGCGCGGTCACCACGGCCGGCGTGAGGGTATCGTTTTCGACGTCGCTGTCGTTGGCCAGCACGTTGATGACCACCGCCGCATCCTGTTCCGTGGTGGCGCTGTCAGCGGCCGCCACGGGCGCGTCATTGACGGCGCTGATCGTCAAACTGACGGTCGCCAGGTTGGAGTCCACGAATCCGTCCGACGCCACGTAAGTGAAACTATCCGCGCCGTTGAAATTGTCATCCGGCGTATAAGTGATGGTGCCGTCGTCATTGACTGTGACGCTGCCGTGTGCCGGATTGCTCACCACCGAACTGACCAGCACGTTGCCGTCCGCGTCGTTGTCATTGGCAAGCACAGTGATGATGACCGGCGTGTCTTCGGCGGTATTCGCGTTGTCGTCGGCCGCGACCGGCGCCTGGTTGGCGGCACCAGCGATGAAATGCACGTTATCGATGCTGAGGGAACTGCTGGCGGCGTCGAAGCCCAGCAGGTCGAAAAACAGGCTGACCGCCGTGCCGGCCGCGATGCCGCTCACATCCAGCGTTACCGTGATCGGTCCCGCCAGGGAACCGCTGTCGCCCGACGCAGCGCGGCCCGATACCGTGGTGCCGGTGCCGAAATAAATATGGCCGTCACCCTGCACGTTCACGAAGGCGTCGGTACTCGACAGCCCCACCGCGGTGCCCACCAGCGACGCTGCGGTGGTCGCGTCCAGCAGAGCGGCTTCGAATGCGTCGTCCGGATTGGCGCCGCCATTGGCGACGAAATGGGTGCCGGTGATGGTGAATTGCAGCGATGCCGCGCCGGCCGGGACGATGAAAGATTGATTCAGGCGCGTGAGTACCGAAGTATTTTCCGATAGCGTGGCTGCACCCGCGGCTGTATCCACCGTGCCGGCTTCGGTCCAGCCGAATCCGGCGGCGGCCGGATCGGTAATCGAAAAGTCGCCATTCACCAGGTGGGAATTGGCGCCGCCGCCCAGCAGTTGCGGCGCGATCACCGTTTGCGCGGTGACCGCGCCGGCGGACGTGGCGTCGCCCTGCGCATACACCACCGGTGCCTCCGTGCTGCTCGTGGACACGCTGCCGGCGCGCACTTCGGCCAGGATTTGCGCGTCCAGTTGCGAGGGCAGGCGCCGCACGCCGGGCATGAGTTGGTCGTTCATCAGATCATTCGGGTAAGCGGCGCTGGAAAGGTGTTCGCCTTCGCTGGACAAACTTGCGCGCCAGCCCGTGCCGGCAAATACCTGCGAACCCGCGACGGTTCCCACCTGCGCGGCAAAAGCCGCATTCTGGCGGCCGAAACCGAGCAGGTGGCCGGCTTCATGCAGCAACACCGTGTAGAGGTCGTATTTGCCCAGCGCGGGCGAATCCGCGCCGGCCAGGAAGGCATTGGACGACAGCGCGGTGGCAAATTCCGCCTGGTCCGCGGGCGTGGAATCGAGGAACCAGCCGACGCCGGCCGCGTCGCGGTCCAGCACGATGGTTCCCGCCGTGGGCAAGCCATTCGCGTCCAGTGCATCAATGTGGGCTTCCCCCAGTTCGCCATTCGGCAGATCGGCAAACCGGATGTTCACCTGCAGCGGCGTGGCCGCGCCCAGTACTTGCGACCAGCCGTCCAGCGCGGACTGCGCGCTTATCCCCGCGGCGTCGAGCGCGGCCACGTCCTGCGCGGGCGCGCCGCTGCCCGTCACGGCTGCCGTGTCGGCGGCGGGATTGGGGGTGCCGTTATTCAGGTACAGATTGGCAAGATTGAAATTCGACGCCAGCGCGATTGCACGCCGTGCGGCGGCGTCGGCATTCACCATGCCGTAGCCGAACGACAGGTCCTGCACGCTACCCGGCGTGGTGGTGACCTGGGCATTGGTGCCGGTAACGCCGTAAACCGTGACGGTCGCGGTGGAATTCGTCGCATGCGCCGCGATGGGCGTGCCGTTATAGCCGCGCACGACGCGGTGGCTGGTGCTGTTCGGGTTCGGGATGGTCTGATACACCATCATGCTTTCGCCGCCGATGCGTATGACGGTAGGGCTGTCCGGCGTAAAGGGGCCTGGCACTTCGACCGCGGCTGTCAGATTGGCGTGGGTGGTAGCGGTCGTGCCGTTGTAACCGCGTTCGACGGTATAGGTGGTACTGGTCGCACCCGGCGTAATCAGCGTTACCTTCATGTCTTCGTTGTCGATGTGCAGATAGGTACCGGCGCGCGGCTTGGCGGCGGCCGGAACCGACGCGCCAAAAGCCCGGTTTAGCGTAATGGTGGTGGTCGTGGCATTCGCAACCGCCCCCACAAGCTGATAATTGGCCACCAACAGCGGACCATCCAGGGTGACCGAGGGGGAACTGTCTGCGGCAATGCCGAGCACCAGCTTCTGGCTGCCGGTGGTCGGGATGGACTGCAGCGGCAGCGCGGTTTCGACCAGCAATTTGCGCACGTCCGCCGGCGTCATGGAGGTGTTCAGGCTCCAGATCAGGGACGCGATACCGGCCATATTGGGGTTGGCAGCCGAGGTGCCGTTGAATGCCAGCGCTGGCCCACTCGCGCGCAAGCCCGGGAAATTGCCCAGCACTTCGCCGTCATTGGCCGGCAGGCCGGGTCCCCCGCCGACCGGTTTATTGACCTCCGGCGCGCCCAAACGCATCGTCGCCGGAGAATCCGTGGGGGCCATCAAGGTAAGCATGGCGCCGTAATTCGAATAATCCGCCCGGCTGACGTTAGCCGGGTTGTAAATGCCGTTGCCGGTCGATGTGGTCGTGCTCCCGACCAGGGCCGCGGAAACCGGATTGAGCGGCACCAGCGAACTGAACTGGGTGGTGAATTGCGGCGTCGATTCCGCAATCAGCGCACCGACGGCGATCATGTTCTGGTTGATTGCCGCCAGCCGCGCGATGCCACCGCTCAGCCCTTCGGCCACCGCAAACACGCCTGGCTCCGTGACGCTCAGGTCGACGCCGCCGTTGCCGGCCGCGACGGCAATCAGCACATAGTCTGCGTTGGCATTCAGGAAATTCTGGAAAGTCGGGACATCCGCCGCCGGTACCCATCTGTCGCCCTGTACGCCGCCCTGTATCACCACGCGCCTGTAGCCGTTGGCATGCGCAAAGGCGACCGCATCCTCCAGGTTGGCCATGAAGCTGATACTAAGATCGTAGGGGTTCTCGACATAGACATTACTGGTCCAATTGATCCCCGCCGTCGCGATGCCGTTGTTCTGGGTCGAGGACATGATGCTGATCGACTGGTGTGCATGCGAATCGGCGCCGGTACTTGAAATTGCAGTCGGCGCGGTGGCGATGACGCGGGTGGTCGACAGGTCGTCGGTTCCGCTCGGGTTGCTCACCAGGCCGTTATCCAAAGACACGATGAGCACGTCGGGCGATCCGGTCGTGAAGCGCCATACGTCCGGCACGTCGGTGGCAACCAGATTCCACTGCAGATTGAATAGCGGATCGGTCGGATGGACCTGCAATTCCGTGACCGACCCATTCTTGAACACGAGCCGCTCCACGCCCTGGAAATACACTTCGTGGCCATCCTTGAGCTGGATGAAATCGAACGCCGTGCCGCGGTAAATTGCCTGGCGTGGGTTCGCCTGACCGGCGATGGATGCGAGCGGCACGCCGTCGATACTTACCACGTCGGACGGCACATAGTTGTCGAGCAGCAGCCAGTCGGTACCGCCGCCGCCGAACAGCACCAGACCTTCCGGCGAATAGGCGCCCAGGGTGATCGGGCCGCCGGTGTATATGTCATGCACGCTGCCGTCCGCCACGACGCCGGTCGCCACCGCGGACAGTCCTGGCAGGGGAACATTCGCATCATCGGCCAGTACGCGCATCGCCGTGGCGTCGGATTCCTGGCTCTGGCCGTTGCTGTAATCGATATTCAGGAATACCGAATAATTGCCGGCGGCCAGCGGGGTGGCCAGCCGGTCGAGATTCAACAGGTAGTTGGAAAGCTGCTGCTGGTTCAGAAATTCCTTCAGTACGACATCCGGATTGCCGTCATTGGGGCGCGCCACCAGGGTAAGTTTATTCACACCCCCCTGTGCTGCATTCGGCACCACGCTGAAACTGAGCGACAGGGCGCCATGCTGGAAAACGCTCTGCGGCGTGCTGTCGCCGGAAGCGTCCTGCACCGTGAACGGCACGCTGCGCGTCTGGATGGCGATGCCGCCAGGGCGGCCGCCCGTGAAAACCGGTGCAAAGAAGGTACCCGAAGGTGGGCCGAATATTTCCACCTGCGTGCCGTCCGGCAGGGTTTCAGTGTGCTGTCGATAATCGGCGCGCGTGTCGATGGCGTAATTCGGGTTGCGCCTCTGGTCTACCAGCGGCAAATCGTCCAGCCCCACGGTACGCATGATGCTGCCGCCGGGGTTGTTGGCCAGTTGCTGCAGGATTTGGCTGGTCATGGCCGGCACGCTGAACACGAACACCGCACCCGGCGTGCCGGTTTCCGCGCGCACGCCCTGGTAGCTCACGAACAGGTACAGCCCGTCCGCGGAAATCGCGATGTCCACCGGAAAGCCATACGGCACCGGACGGGTCGCCGCGACTACCTGCGGGTTGTCGGACAGCGGATCCTTGATGATGACCACGTTGCCGTCTTCGTACAGCGGATTCGAGTACTGGTCCAGGTAGCCGGTAATGCTGCCGGCCGTGGTAATGCCATTGATGTCGGTGCCGCCCCCCACCACTTTGTTGGCCTGATCGGCCTTGCCGGTTACGAAGGCCCACTTGCCGTCCGGCGTGAAGGCAATGCCGCTGGCATTGTGCGGCTCCAATTTTCCGGCGCCGGCGAACTGGAAGGGGATGATGCGTTTTTGCGCGGTGGCAGATTTGGTCACATACACACCTGCCGCGTCGGCTTCGGCATTCGTGAACGCCACGTCGTTGCTGCCCGGCGTGACCGCCAGCCCGAATGTTTCGCGGCTGCCGGGTATGTACTTGATTGCCGTCGTGTCGCCCGCCGCGAGTTTGGTGAGGTCGATATCGACCAGATTGCCAGGGAGTTTGGTCCATGAGTGCTGACCGGCCGGGTCGGTGTGCTCGTTGGGCGCCGTCACATACACATGTTTGCTGTCGGCCGATACCGCCACGTTGCGCAGGCCGGAAGGCGCTTTGGACGCCTGCGCAAATGTCTGCTGGCTGGCCTGATCGACGCCGGATAGCGATATTTCGCCGCCCACGCGGATATTTTTGACCACCCGGTTATAGCTGCGCGAAGCCGGGTCGATGTCGATCTGGAACAGGAAGGACGACGCTACGCCCTGTACCAGATACGGGCTTTGCGCCGCCACATAGGCGTACTTGCCGGCCGGATCGATGGCGATGCCGTAGGGTTGGGCGCCGAAGGGCAGGCGTATGTCCGGCGTTGCGTTCTTTTCGATATACACCGCGACCGAACTGTCGATGCGCGTCACATGGCCGACATCTTCGGCCGTCAGTTCGAGGCGGTAAAAACCGGCGTGCGGAATGGCAGCGGAAGCTGGGTCCAGTTGTCCCAGCACCCCCGCGTTAACCTTGGACGTGCCTTGTCCCAGCGTAATGGTGGCGCTGCCGTCAAAGGCCACCAGATCGAGTTTCCATGACACCAGGCCGGGAATATCCACCGTGCCGCGCACCGCCACGGGCTTGGACAGCGAGGCGTAATAAAGCCCGGGGTCTACGGCCAGACCTTTGGTCGGCAGGGTGCCATTGATGGGCACCTGGTCGTAAGTGACGTTAAGTTGCTGCAGCGTGAGGGTGTCGATTACCGCCACGCGGCCGGAACCGCGCAGCGTCACATAGGCGCGGGTATTGTCCGGTGTAAGTGCCACGTCGCGCGGGAAGGGGTTTTCCGCCGGCGTATCGATGGGAATTTTGGCGATCAGGTCGCCGATGACGCCGCTGTTCGGGTTGCCATTCAGTACCGCCAGCACGCCTTCCACGCCGCTGGCCGTGTAGCGGGCTTCCGGCAGGGCGACGAAGGCGTAAGTGCCTTCCGACTTGATGCGCGCTTCATTGCTGTCGGCCAGTGTGATGGTATTGGTTACCTTGCCGTTTTTCTGCACCGGCACGGTATTCGCGCGCGACACCACTACCCGCGCCAGACCCAGCGTGACGGTATTCGGCACCTGCACATGAATTTCGTTGTTGCTGTACTGCACGATGTTGCCGGCGATGGTCTTGTCTATGCCGTCCGGCCCGGGCAGCAGGAAATTCACGAAGGGCTCGCCGCCGCCGTCGGTGAAGTTGGTGCCGTGTATCACCAGTTCGCGCGATACCTCGCCGGTATCCGGGTCCATCTGGCTCAGATCGACCTGCAGGCTAAGGATGGCCGGATCGGTCGCCGCTGCACCCGGAGGCGGCGTGATATTGGTGAAATAGTTGTTGGTCTGGTCCTTGTCGATCTGGAAATTGAGCGTGGTGGTAAGCGGCAGGCTGTCCGGTCGAGCGAGCAATACCCGTACCGGCTCCGGACTTGGCGACGAGGGCAGGGCCAGGGTCGCCAGGATCCCCGCCACGTCGGATACACCCGTGGCGCCCATCGCGCCGCCGAACGCGAAATACCCGATCGCCATTTCCATCTGGGTCTGGATGGCCTGTTCGATCTGCAGCGTGCCGATGTCCTGCACGCCGTAGGCGACCAGATATTTGGACGACGCGGTAATGCCCGGATAGGGCCGCGAATGGGTGTGCGCCATGCCGTCCGTGCCCACCTCGCCGCTATCCACCTGCCACCAGATGGGCTGGGTCGTGCCGTCGTCGTTGAGCCAGTCGCCGGCCTGGAAGAAGTACACCTTGGTACCGGGCGCGATCGACGAATCGACTTTCAGATGCAGTTGTGCCGGCGTGGCGAGCGCGTCGTCGCCGAACTCGATGTCGAACGCCGAGGCGAAGCCGAAGCCGCCCGGCAGCTCCAGCGGCAGATCGGCGCTGTCGAGTGTGGCGATGCTTACCGTGGTGTCGGCGGCCAGACTGCCGGCCCCGAAAGTAATGGTGGAACCGTCCGTGGCCTGCGCCACGCCGCCCGTGCTACCGAGCGTGACCGGGCCGGGCGGCGGCGGCGCTTCCACCGTGACCGGCACGACAATTTCGCCCGGGCCATTGATGATGGTGACGCTGGCGGTGCCGCTGCCCACCGCGGTCATCAAACCGTCGGCGCTGACCGTCACCACGCCGGGACGGTTCACGAAATAGCGCGTGCCGGTGCTGCCGGCGGTGAGGTCCACCGTCAGATTGATGTCGTTGTGTGGCGAAACCTGGAACTGGCGCGTGCCGCCGTTGCTCAGCAGGGTGACCGAGCCGGGGTAGGCATCCAGGCCCAGCGCATACAGATATTGCCCCAGCGTATCGGGTGGTACGCCCACCGTGACCGGCGTGGCGGCCTGCACACCGTGACTGCTTACCGACAGGATGGTGGAACCGTTCTGCGTGGCATGCAGCAGGCCGGCCGCATTGACGCTGGCCACGCCAACGCTGGAGGAGGCAAAACTCAGATACGCGGCCGGCAGCACCACGCCCTGCTGGTCCTCGAAGTCGCCGATCACGCTTACCTGGAAATCCACCGGCATGGCCACCGGGGCAGGGCCGACGGCCACGAAATCGCCCACCGTGTCGTCATATTCCGCCGCTTGCGTGCCGACGATCTGCAATTGAAGATGCGGCTGGCGCAGCGCGAAATCCAGGTTCACCAGCGCGGCATTGCTTACCGTGACCGGCTGCGACACCGGCGCTGTGGCGGTAAAGCCGTCGTCGGCCTGGATGTCGAAACTGGCCTGGCCGGAAAAACCTGCCAGTGGCGTGAAGGTGATGGAATGCCCGC
Organism: Rhodocyclaceae bacterium; assembly: GCA_016791105.1. Lineage (GTDB taxonomy): Bacteria > Pseudomonadota > Gammaproteobacteria > Burkholderiales > Rhodocyclaceae > JAEUNM01. The sequence goes on from JAEUNM010000103.1 coordinate 9,104, forward strand.
CCGGGTCCAGCACGGCGCTGCCGCCCTGGGCATTGGATACGTGGAAATACACCGCATCGCCTTCGGGATCGGCGGCGTAATTGGACAAATCGAGCGTTACGGGCAGGCCCACGTGCGTCATGAGCGGGCTGATCTGCAGAGCCGGCGGGCGATTGGCGCGGAAGCCGTAATTGGCGGCCAGCAGTTGCGCGTCAGCGGCATCGATGGTGCCGTCGCGGTTGGCGTCGGCAGCCCGTACATAGCCGGCGTCGCCCAGCGAGGTGCCCAACGCGGCATTTTGCGCGGCGACGTCCAGGCCATCCACGCTGCCATCGTGATTCACGTCGCCGGCCACGAATAGCGTGAGCGTGTAAGCGCCTGAGGTGGCATTCGTCCCGGCCACGTGCAACAGATTCAAGCCTTCGCTATCCACGGCATAGAGCGCGAAGGCGCTGCCGCCGCTGGCGCGCGTGCTGAGCGCGGTATGGCCGTCCAGCGTGGGCGCGGCCGGTTGCAGCGAACTGCCCGCCGCGGCTGCCACGTCCATGCCCACCAGCACGCTGTGCGGTCGGGTGGAGGCGATTTCCGAGGCGCGCAAGCCGAAACTGATTGCATCGGCGCCACCGGCCGCCAGAGTGCCCTGATAGGCGCTCACTTCGAATTGCGCCGCGCCGCCCAGATCGGCTGCGAGTGGCGTAACGGTCGTGGTGGCGCCGTAAGCGATGGCATTGCCCACCGCCGGGGCCGGCGCGGTAGCCAGGATGAGCAAATGCGGGTCGTCGGCCGCATAGCCGTAGCGGCTGTTGGTTTGCGTGACGGTGTTGTGCACCGATATGAGCCGGCCCAAGGCGTCGTAGTCGTACACCACGCGGCTGCCGTCCGGGCCGGCGATGGCGGTAATGCGCCCGGCCGCGTCGCGCTGGAAGCTGACCGCCGTGCCGTCCGGCGCGCTGATGCCGGCGCTGGAAAAGTGCAGTTGCACGCCGCCCGGCGTGGTCATGTCGGTCACGCCCAGGCTGGCATCGATGGCATACACCGTGCCGTCCGGCGCCGTGAGCGTGTAGTCCGGCCCGGTGAACAGCCCGCTGGCCGGGTTGTAGGGGCGCGCGGTCTGCAGGTCGTAATAGCCGTCGCGGCCGCGCGTGAGCAGGGTTTCGGCCGACTGCAGGGTGAAATCCACGCCTGCATCGGCTTGCCACAGCGGCGTGTAGTAAATGACGCCGGTCTGTTCGTGGCGCAGGGTGGTGAAGGTGTAGCCGGCGCGGCGGCCGTCCGGCAAGGTGATGTACAGCCGTGATCCTTCGCGCAGCGGGTTGTACACGCCAATTTCTTCGCGCCCGGTGAGCGCGACGCTGGTCTGGATGTGGGTATCGACATTGGCCAGGCGCCAGCCGTCGCCGAAGGCGCCGGCCACGTCGCGCGCCAGGGAGTCGTAGGCGCGCACCAGATCCAGGCTTACCCCGGCCAGCATTACCGTCAGATCGGTAGATGACTGCGCATGGCTTCCCGGCTTGGCGGCCGTGGTGGCGTCGAGGTCCAGTTCCGTCACGCTCACGCGGCCGCTCACGTCGGCGGCCGTGAGGCGGAAGCGGTAGGAGCCGTTGGCTACGCTGGCCGGGTCGAAGTGGACCAGCACGCCGCTGGCCGGCGCATTGCCGGCGGCAACTTGCACGAAATTATCCGTGCCCATCAGGGCGCGTTCCAGCACCCAGTGGTCGAGATTGCTGTCGGCGATGCTGCCGACGATGTCTGTGGCCGCATCCAGCAAACTGCCGCTTGCCGGGTTGTCCAGCGACACCACGGGCGCGGCCTGGTCAGCCGGGTCGCGTACCTTGAGTACCGTGGTGGTGCTGCCGGTGAGCCCGTCGACGTCGGTGGCGGTGGCGACCACTTCATAGCGGCCGGGCGCCTGCGGCACATAGTTGGCGCGGCCGTGCTCGTCCAGCGTGAGCGCCTGGCCATTGACCGTGACGCTCAGTTGCGCGATCGGCGCGATGGACGAAGCGCTGGCATGTACCACCACTGATGCGCCCGGCGTCTGCGGGAAACTGGGCGTCAGTTCAACCAGTACCGCGGGCGGCACTGGCGCGATGGTGGCGCGCAGCACGGCCACGCGCGTCACGCTCAGTTCGCCATCGCTCACGGTGAACTGGATCGGGAAATCGCCGGTTTGCGTGGGGCTGGGCGTCCAGTTGAAGGCGCCGGTCTGTGCGTTCAGTGTGGCGCCATCCGGCATGCCGCTGGCCGAATAGTTCAGCACCGCGCCCAGGTCGGGGTCCGCCGCCGCCAGTTGCAAACTAAATGGTTTGCCCAGCACGAGGCCGTGGTTATCCACCTGCAGCGTGGGCACGCGGTCGGTATTGTTGACCGTGACATGCACGGTCTGGCTGTCGCTTAGACCGCCCGGATCGCTCACGCTGAACTGGATGTCGTAACTGCCAGCCTGGTTGAAATTCGGCGTCCAGATGAATTGCCCGGTCTGGCCATTGAATGTCGCGCCGGCCGGCATGCCCGCCGTGACTTGATAGGTGAGCGTGTCGTGGTTGGGGTCGGCCGCCGCCAGGGTAAATTGCAGGGCGGTATTTTCGCGCCCGGATTGCGCCGCCGCCGGCACGAACTGCGGCGCCTGATTTACCGGCGTTACGGTCAAATCTATCTTGCGCGTTGCGCTCAGATTGCCGTCGCTCGCCGTCAGTACGATGTCCTTGTAAGTACCCACCTGCAACAGCGTGGGCGACCAGCTCAATACGCCGGTGGTGGCATCGAGCGTGGCGCCGGCAGGCAGGTTGCCGGAGCTGTACACCACCTGGTCGCCATCCGGATCGACTGCCTGCAGCGTGACCGATAGCGCATGGTCGGCCTGCACGGTCTGGTTGGCGGCTGCCACCCACACCGGCGCCTGGTTGCTGCTGCGCACGGTGATGCGGAAAGCCTGCTGGTCGGTTTGCACCAGCGTGGCGTCGCCATTGCCGCTGTCGTGCACGCTTGCGAGCAGGTTGTACTGGCCCAGGTCGCCGGCGGAAGGCGTCCAGTCCAGCACCGCCTGGCCGTATGCCGTGCCGGGCGTGAGCGTGGCGCCCGGCGGCAGGCCGGCGGCGCTGAAGCTGAGCGGATCCTGGTCGCCGTCGCTGGCTTGCAGCGCGAGATGCAGCGGCTGGCCGACCACCGCCACGGTATTGGCGATGGGCGCCAGGTGCGGCGGCACGTTGGGCGAATTGACCGTCAGCACGAAAGATTGCGTGCCGGACAGCACCGCATACTGACCGCCGCCGTCGCCGTCGTCGGTGGCGCGCAGCGTGATGGTGTAATTGCCGCGGTCGTCCAGACCGGGATGGAAGCTGAATTCCCCCGTGCCGTCGCCGTGGTCCGTGAAACTGCCGAAGGCCGGCAGCCCGACCTGCGACAGCGTGATCGGGTTGCCGTCCGGGTCGGTGGTGACGACCGGCAGCAGCAGGGTGCTGTCGTGCTCCACGCTCTGGTTGGCGATGAAGCTTATTTGCGGCGCCCGGTTGGCATTCAGCACCGATATCTGCACGGTTTGCGTCACCACATTGGGCGTGCCGCTGCCGTCGCCATTGTCGGTGGCGGTGATGCTCACGCTGTGCATGCCGGCCGCGTCGAAATCCGGCGTCCAGCTGAATATCAAAGTGTCCGGATCGAAACTTGCGCCCGCCGGCATGCCCGACAGGCTGTAACTGACCGACGCGACGCCGGAATCGGTTTCATAGGCCAGCGTGCCGTCGGCGCCGCGGTCGGGCGCCTGCCAGGTCGGATTGTCGGGGTCAAATGCCTGAACCCGGAACTGAATCGCCTGGCCTTCCAGGGTCTGGAAGTTGTCCAGGCTCAGGAATTGCGGCACGCCATTGACGTTCTGCACGGAAATGAGCAGGTTTTTGGTGACCGTCCCCTGGGCGTTGGTGACGCTGACCGGAATTTGATACACGCCGTGCTGGGTGTAATCCGGGGTCCAGTCGAACAGCCCGCTATTCGGGTTCAGGAAGGCGCCCGGCGGCAGCAGGTCGGAGGCAAACGTGAGCGCTGCGCCATCCACGTCGCTGGCCTGCAACGGGTAGCTGATATGGTCGCCTTCCAGTGCCGTGAGCGCGGGAGGCTGCAAAAATTGCGGCGGCTGCGGACTGGGTGCGATGGTCAGCGGAACTGTCGCGCGGGTGCGATGCGTGCCGTCGCTGACCGTGAAACTTAAATTCGGATAAGTGCCGGCGGAGTGGAAATCCGGCGTCCAACTCAGCACATGCTGCGTGGCATCGAAGCTTGCCCCGGGTGGCAGATTGTCGGCCCAGAAAATGAGCGGATCGCCGTCCTGGTCAGTGGCGTTCAGGGTGAGCAGCACCGGCACGCCTTCGCGGCCATTGATGGCCTGCGGCAGTCCGACAAATTCCGGCGCCACATTGACGCCGCTTACCTGCAGCGCAAAGCTTTGTCTGTCATAGGCGCCATAGCGGTCGAATACCTCGACCACCACGGTATTGAGGCCAGGGCTGAGCAGAGTCGGCGTCCAGGTCAACAGGCCGCTGGTCGGGTCTACGCTCATGCCGGCCGGGCCGCGCGTTAGTACATAGGACACCGGGTCGTTGTCCGCTTCCAGCGTCGTGAGCTGATATTGATAGTTGTTGCCGGCGTTGGCCGTCGCGAGCGGCGTGGAGGTAATTTCCGGCGCGTGATTGCCCGCGATTACCCCGCTTACGCCGGACGAAAATGCCACCGGCCGGCGGTTGGGCGTCAGCACCGAGAGGGTGCGGCCCTGGGTGGATGCCCCGGCGCCCAGTATGCCGCCCGGCGGCAGCGCGTCGCTCAGGTCTATGAGCCAGGAACCGTCGGCGGTGCGGCCGGCATTGCCCAAAGGTTCGCCGTCGAAATGCTGTTGCGGCGATAGTTGCAGTACCAGCGGCAGCAAGAGCGCGTGGTCGCCGGTATTGGTGACGGTCACGTCGTAAGACACCGTGCCGTCCTGGCGGTCGCTGCGGGCATTGAAAAAGCGCAATTGCAGCACCGAAGACAAATCGGATATGGCGGTGAATTTCGTGTCGTACTGGGCGGCCAGGTCGAGGCCGGCTTCGCTGCGTATGCCGTCGAACACGCGCAACTGATAGTGGTCGGCAAACAGCGGGTCGAAACTGAGCGTGGCGGTGCGCGTGGCCTGGTCGTAACTGACGCCCAATACCGGTACCACGCCGGCGGTATCGCCCTGCAGGCGGTAATTGGCCGGGTTAAGCACCGAATGCAGGTCGGACGCCAGACCGGTTGCCATATCCAGGTCGAAAGTGACGTCCAGGCTGGCCGCGGGCAGGGCCACCACGGCATCCGCAGGCGGATTGGTGGCCACCACTTGCGGCGGGCGCAGCGGATTGAGTACGTCGATCTGGTGCGACTGGCTGATCAGGATGCGGCCGTCGGCGGTGGTTTTGATCTGGTCGCCGCGCGTGCCGCCGCTCGCCAGCGCAACGCGATGCAGCGTGGCCAGATCGACCATGGTCAGTTCGGTGCCGGCACCGTCCTGCACTTCCGAGGTGTGCGACACGAACAGCATGCCTGCCAGCGTCGTGCCGTCCTGCCCGAAGGCGATGGAATCGATGTCGGCATCCAGCTCCAGCATGAGCTGCGGCTGCACCGGATTGCCGCTGAAGCGGATGATCTTGTTCTGGTCGTGCGGCCAGGCCGCGGCCCATAGCGTGCCGTCCGGCGCGAACGCCAGGCTGCCCACGCGTATGTCGCTGAAATGGCTGAACGTGCCGGTGAGCGGGTGGAATATTTCTATGCCGTTACCCGAGGCGATGTAAATGAGGCCGGTGCCGGCCTGTATGGCCAGGGTTTGCGTGAGGCCGTCGCCGTATTGCGCAACGACCGCATAGGTGCTGGCGTCCAGTTTGTACAGAGGCCCGCCGCCAGTGGCCGCCCAGATGAAATTGCCCGACTCGTCCAGCACCATGTCGTAGATGGGCTCGGCCAGCGTGGCGACCGGCGTGCCGGCGGTTCCGCCCTGGCGCGGGAACAGGAACAACTGGTTGCGCGCCGCGCCGCCGCTTGCCAGCAGCGTGCCGTCGGGCAACGGCAGCAGCGCGACCGGGCCGATGGACGAACTGCTTTGCGCGATGCCGTTGGCGAATACCTGCGCCGTGAAGGGCGCGGTAACGCTGGTGAATTCCGGCAGGTGCGATACCGGCAGTGCCGACGGAATGCCCTGTTGCGCCTGCAGGAACAATTGATTGGTGGAAGGCTGCGCGCTTTCCGGCGGCAGGGTGCCCAAATCCTGGGTGGTTTCGCCTACCGTGGGCAAGCTGCCCAGGCTGGTTTGCGAACCGTCGCTGGGCAAGCTCTGGCCGGCCGGCGCGGCTTCGCGGTTGCCGGCGTTGTCGGTGGCGAGTGCCAGGAACTGGTAGCTGTGGCCGGCCTGGCCGTTGTACACGCCGGAAGTGGCCGTGCTCTGGTTGAGCCACACCGTATAGTCGCCGCCGTCTTCGGCCACATACACGGTCACGCCCTTCACGCCGCTGCCGCTGCTGTCGTCGGTCGCGCTCCAGCTCACCTGATAATCCTGCCCGCCGGCGACCACTGGTGCCGCCGTAAGGGTGGTGGTGGGTGCCACGCCATCTATGGTGTAGCGCACTTCCGGTGTATCCAGCGGTGCCGTGGTGTTGAACAGCACGCGCGCCTGCGCGCTAATGCTGGTGCCGGTGGCGAGCCCGGCGTTGGGCACCACCGTATAGCTCACGAAGCCGCGCCCGGCGCCGCTGGCGTCATCCGGCGGCAACAGGCCCTTGGTCGGGTCCTGTACCACTTCGCCGGTCAGCGGGTCTATGGCCTGCAGCAGCCAGGTGAGAGTGTTGGAATTGACGTCTATGCCGGCATTCACGCGCAGGATGAAGCCGCGGCTGGCGGTGAAATCGAAGTCGCCCTGGAACGTGCCGACCGAACCCGGTACATGCACCTGAATGTCACCCAACTGCAGGTCGCCGAGGCGGAAACTGCGCGGGTCGAGGTTGCTGTCGAGCTGGCTCACGATGCGCACTTCGCCTACCGTGGCCGAGGCATCCGAGCCATTGGCGAACTGGATGGTGTACGGCTCGGCCTGGCCCAGCGGCACGAATTGCTGCGCGCCATAAGCCAGCGGACCGTTCAGGATGGCTTGCCCGGTGCGCGCCGTGCCGGTGAGGAATTGCGCGAAATTGGGCGCCTGCACATTCACGAAATTCGGGTTTTCCGGGTGCGTTTCGTCGGAATCCGGGTGGTCCGGGTGCTGCGGGAAATCCCAGTCATTAGCCCACGGCACATATACATACACGCCCTGGTAATGCGTGGGCGCGCTCATGTTGAGGTTGAAATCCGTGGCCGGCGGCGGATCGAAACTGAAATAGCTGGTGGCGTCGTCGGGGCTGACCAAATCCTGCTTGACGGTGATGTAGGGCGTGAAGGCGTTCAAATCTTCGCCATACCAGGCGCGCACCTGATTGAAAAAGTCCGTCAGATTGCCATTCGTGATGATCTGCTGCCCGGCCGGGCCGGCCAGAATGCCGGCCGCCAGCGTGGTTTGCAGGCTTACCAGCACCGGGTTGGCATGCACTTCCGGCGGCACGTCCACTTCGCGCAGCAGGCCGGCCTGTTCCAGCGCGGCGAGGTACAGGTCGGTCCAGCTGGAGGCGTCCGCGGCCAGATTTTGCAGCGCGCTCGAAGCCGTCGCATCGGCCAGGATGGCGGCGCGCAGTTGCCCGGCAAGTTGGGTTTGCTGGGCGATGTACTCGTCGCGCGTGAGCGGCGTGGCGGCGCCCATGATGTTGAAGGCGAATGCGGTGACGCCCGGTTGTTCCGAATAAGCGCCCGGCGGCAGCCCGTTCGGATAGGTTTGCACCTGAAAACTGAAGGTGGTGTTGGACTGATCCGCGAAATCGATGGCGTAGCCGGTGGTGAGCCAGTTGCCGCCGGCATTCACACTGGGCACGATGCTGGCCCAGGGCACGCCGGAAATGTTGGGCGTGCCGGTGACGTTGGTGGTGAGGCCCAGGTAAGGTACGCCTCCGTTGTCCGGCAGGGTGGGCACGCCGTACTGGAATTCCACGTAGGGAATATCGACATTGGTACGGCTGGTGAGCGTGAAGCCGTACAGGCCGCTATTGCCGCCCCACACCACGCGCGGCCCGCCCAGGGCGATGCTCACGTCCGGCGGCAGTGCCTGTTCCACCAGGTAGCGGTAGGGTGCGGTGGCGACGGCGCCATCCGGGTTGATCACCTCCACGTCGTAGAGGCCGTGCGGTGCATCGCGCAGGTCGAAGATGGCGATGATGCGCGTCTTGTCCATCACCTGATAACTCACCGGCTCGTATTCGGCAAAACCCGGCCGCACCAGTTTGACGATGGCCTGCGGGTCGAATTGCGCGCCCAGGATGGTGGTGGTGACGTAGCGGCTGTCGCCGCCGGAATCCGGCGTCACGCCGGTAATGGCGAACGGCAGCAGGCGCGCCGTGAGGCTTACCGGCGTGTTGGCGGCTGGCTCGGACTGGCCATGCACCAGCAGGTAATAGGTACCGGCGGTGGTGGACGGAATGACCGCAAATTGATCCGCCTGCAAGGCGCCTTGATAGGCGGCGTCGTAAGTGGCGCCGGAGGGCAGCGCGTTGTAGCGCAGGAACAAGGTGTTGGAGGCGGAATTGTTGCTGGAGTCGAGGTCCACGCGCAGCGTGCCGCCCTGCGGCACGGTGATCTGGTACAGCCTGTCCTCGCCGCTGCTGAGCGTGGTGGCGAGCGGCACGCCCAGATGCAATTCGGGTACCGTCACCTGCAGCGGATCGGCCGAGGCGGTGCGGTTATTGCCTTCCTGCGCTTCGACGATTTCGTCGAACACGTCGCTGCGGATGAGGATGCGGTAGCTGCCGGGTGTCGCGGCGGGCAGATTGGCATCCAGCGTGGCCGTGTAGCTGGCGTGTCCATCCAGCGTGCCGGTGCGCGTGTAGCGGCCTATGGGCTTGTCGTTGATATCCCATATGTTGTCGGCGGACAGATAGGCGGTGTCGGTCCAACTGCCTTTGGCCGGGTTGTCGCTGTCGTTCAGTACCGTCCAGCTCAGATGCACCGGGTCGCCGGACATTGCGGACGACGGCAGGCTGATGGTCTGTACCACCAGGTCGGCCGGCGGCGGCAGTTCGATCAATAAAGGCGTGACGCTCGCGGTGGCATTGTCGCCTTCCTTATCGGCTTCGAACACTTCGCCGCGCGCGTTGCGCTGCGTGGTCGGGTCGGTCAGCACGAACAGGTACCAGGGGCCGATGAGGTTGCGCGTGGCCTTGATCGTGACGGTTTTCTGGTAGCTCGCACCGGCGGCCAGTCCGCCGCTGTGAGTTTCCGTGTCCAGATAAAAATCGGCGTCGCTCAGGAACTGGTCGCGCGACAGATAAATGCGGTCTTCCCAGGACGACTGCCGGTCCGGCGTGCCGCCGCCGCCGGTATTGGTGACGGTGTAGGTAAGCGTATAAGACTGCCCGGCCAGCACGTGGCCCGGCTGGCTCGGGTCCGGCCCGGCAAATTCGACCGCCGTGACTTGCAGGTTGGGCGGCGGCACCGCCACCACCGGCAACGCGCCGGCCGTAATATTGTTGCCTTCGCCCTGGAATTCGGGCACTGCGCCCATGTCCCCGCTGGACGAGTAAAGGCCGGGCTCGCCATTGATGCCGCGCCGCGTGGAATCGGTGAACACCAGGATGTAGTAACTGCCGCCTATGCCATCCGGCAGGCGTAGCTGCAGCGAGCGCGAATAGCTGGCGCCGGTGGCCAAGATGCTATTGCGCGAAATTTCGCCCAGTTGGGTGTCGTTGGGGTCCAGCGAGGGGTCGGTGGATAGATACACGCGGTCCACCCAGGAGCCTTCGCGCGTATCGCGGTTGCCGACGTTGGTGACGGTCCAGTCCACCGTGATGAGGTCGCCCGCGTGCGGCGGCGTGGCCGGCAGCACGAGGTCGGTCACGCGCAGATCGGGTTCGCGGTAAATCACCGGCAGAATGCCGTCGGCGCGGTTGTTGCTGCCATCCTCGTAGCCGCGCACGGTAAAGCTGTTGCGGCCAGCACTATTGTCGCGGGTATTCGCGGTGAGGCCGCCGCCGCGGCTGGTGACCACGAATACGTAAAAATCCTGCGGGTCGGCGGCCGTGCCGCCTATGCCTTTGGGCAGCAGGAAATTGGCGCTTTGCGTATAGCTCGCGCCGGCCGCCAGCGGCTCGGCATTGCTGTGCGCGTATTCGCCTATCAGTTGCGCCTGGTTGTCGAATACCGGGTAGCGCGAAAAGAACAACTGGTCCACCCAGTAGCGCGTTCCGGACCAGACATCGGCGCCGAAATTGGTGACGGTCCAGGTGACGCTGGTCTGTTCGCCGGAGTAATTGACTTGCTGCGGCTGGACCGAGGTGACCTGCAGATCGGCCGGTGGGCGCGGCGTGACCAGCGTGGTGCCCAAACCCCGGTTATTGCTGGCGTAGGGGCCTTCCCAGGTGGGGGGAATGAGGTTTTCGCCGGTATTGGCGAGCACGAACACATAGCGGCCGGAAATTTCGGGCGCCAGCTGGAAGGTGGCCTGCGCGGTGTAACTGCCGTTGGAGGCCACGATGCCGTTGTGCGCCACGCTGCCCAGGTACCACTGGTTGCCTAGCGGCTGGCCGCTATTGGGCGGCACGAAGGTCGCCACGTCCGACAGATACACCTGGTCGAACAGCAGCGCATCTTCGGTGGCACTGGCGCCCTGGTTCTGCACCGTCCATTGCACGGTGAACGGCTCGCCGCCCACGCCTGCGGCTTGCGGCGTGACCGCAGTAACCACCAGATCGGGCGGCGGCGCCAGCAATATGGTGATGGCGCGGGCCTTGTAATTGTCGCTGTTGAGCTGGTTCGGGTCGTCCGGATTGACGTTGATGTCCTGCGTGCTCTTGTGCACCACGTCGAAGGCATCGGACCACGGCGTGATGAAAAATTCGCCCGACAGATGCTTCGGCAGCGTCACGCTTACGGTTACGTCGTAGCCGGTGGGCGGTGCGATGAGGCTGGGATCGTTGCCGAGCAGGCCGGCGTGCGGAATGGTGGCGAGCAGAATGTCGCCCTTGGTCACGTTGGGGCGCGTGCGGTCGCGTGTGAGCCATACCTGATCGGTCCAGTTGGACCTGTCGGTCGGCTCCAGCCCGAGGTTGCTGACATGGTAGGTGACGTCGAAGGTGGTGCCGTCGAATACCTGTGCCGGCGCCACCACGCCGCTCATGACGAGGTCCGCCGGCGGCTCGGGGTTGATGTAGATGGGCTTGACGAAGCTGTTGTTGTTTTCGTTCGGAAATTCATTGACGGCTTTGTTGCCGTTGGCCGCCACGATCAGGTAGGCCGGGCCGCCCAGGCGCTTGGGTACACTCAGGTCGGTGGTGTGCGTGACATAGGTTTCACCCGGCGCCAGCGCCGCCTGGTTGTCGAATGTGCCCAGCAGGATCGCGCTGCCGTCGAGGTGGTCGATCAGCGATATATAGACATAGTCGGTCCAGTGCCCGCGCGCGTCCTCTATGCCCTGATTGATGATGGTGTAATCGAGCGCCACCGTGCCGCCGGCGTCCGCCGTGGGTGGCGCGTTGTCGATGGAAAACACCTGCAGGTCGGGGTTGGGCGGCACGACCAGGGTGAGGGTGTCCTGATCGGTAAAGGAGTTATTACCGAAGGCGCCGTTTTCGAATATCGGGAACAGGCCGGCATTGGTGCGCACCACCAGGCGGAACACGCCCTGCACATTAGTGGGCAGTTGTACCTGTTCGCGCCGCGTGTAATTCAGGCCGCCTTCCAGCGGGCCGGGGTAATTGAAGGTGGCCAGCGTGAAGGTGCGCGAGCCGCCCACTTCCTGCAACTGGATGGCGTCCACCCAGGCGCCGCGCGTGACGCCGCCGCCCACGTTCTGCACTGTCCACACCACATCCACGCGCTCGCCCGCGTTGGCTGTGCTGATGATGGCAGTAGAACCGGGCGTGGTGACGGCGGCTGCCGTGGTGGTCAAATCCGGCGCCGGTGAAAGACTGACCGCCACCGCGTCAGATACGCCATAGTTGTTGTCGGTGTATATAAATTCGTAAGGCCCGACCGTGCGCACCACGACGTAATAAGTGCCCTGCACGTTTTCCGGCAGCGTGACGCTGCCCGTGCGGCTGTAACTGCCGCCCACGGCCAGCGCGCCGATATGGCGGAAGCTGCCCAGGCTGGCCACGATGTTTTGGCCGGCCGGGTCGCTCGCGAGTCGCACTTCGTCCGTCCATTCGCTGATGTCGGTGGTTCCCTGCGCGTGCGGCGACTGGTTGACTACGGTCCAGCTCACATCCAGGGTGCGGCTGCTGGCGCCGGTGGCCGGGGCACTTACTGCACTGACCTGCAGGTCGGAATAGATGCTGCGCGCCACATCGAACAGATTGGGCGCTTCGCCGTAATTATTGGCTTCGGCGTCGTTCTCGAATACCACGTCGGTGGCATCGCTGCGCACGAACAGGTGCGAGTGGGTCTGGTAAAACGCCGGCAACAGGAAGCTTTCCGAACGGTCGTAGCTCGCGCCCGGCGCCAGGTTGCCCTGATGGGTAAATTGCTTGATGACGGTGCCGTGGGCCGGGTTGCCGTCCGGCGAGGCGATGATGCTGTCGGTCCAGGCGCCCGCCGTAGTGGGCGCCGTGCCGGCGTTGGTGACGGTCCAGGTAATGGTGACTTCGGCCGGATCGCCTATGGTGAGGGCCGGCGCGGTGACGTTGGAGGTCACCAGGTCGGGGTAGGGCGCAAGTCCGGTGTTCAGCGTGAATACGGTGGCATTATTGCCTTCCGCCGTGCTGGCGCCGCCGCTGCCGGCGGTATTGAATTCGGAAAACTGGTTCAGCGCATCGGCCGTGATCGTGAATTCAATCTGCCCCGCGCCCAGCGAGCCGGCCGGCAAGCTGAATTGATATTGCTGGGTGCGGAAATCGCCCGCCGCAATGGCACTATTGCCGGCTGCCGCGGGGTCGTAAGCCACGTCGGCAGTGCCGATTACCTGATTGGTGGTGGCGTTGCGTATGGCGATGCGCGTGTGTGTGGCGCTGCCCGCGGGGCCGGTGCCGGTATTGGCGAGGTGCCAGCTCAGCGTAAGGCTGTCGCCGGATTGCAGGCCGGACGCAGGCGTCGCCGCAATGCTGTTGATCTGCAGGTCGGCCGCCGGTGCCAGCGGCACGGCGATTACGGCGCTGGCCGTGTTATTGGTTTCCGCCGTGCTGGCGCCGCCGGCTCCGGCGGTGTTGTATTCGAATTGCTGGCTATACAGATCGCTGGTGATGTTCACCTGTATCTGGCCCGAACCGCGCAGGCCGGCGGGCAAAGTAAAGCTGGCCTGGCGTGCGCGCGTGCCACCCGCGGCAATGTCGCCATTGCCGGCCGCCGCCGGGTCGTAAAGCACTACTTGGGTATTCAGAACTTCGCCGGTATCGAGGTTGCGCACCACCACATAGTCGTACCAACTTCCCTGCGTGGCGCGTGTGCCCAGGTTGTCGTCATTCCAGTGCACAGTGACGGCGGCGCCCGACTGCACCCCGCCGGCTGCATCCAGCGTGATGGTGGCGGGCCGCAAATCCGGGTAGGCGCCGATCACGGCAGTGGCGGAGGTGCTGGCGCTATTATTGGTTTCGGCCGTGCCGCCGGCGTTGTTCTCGAATATCGCGCTGGTATAGTCGGCGCTTATCGTCACCTGTATGTTGCCGGCGCCGCGCGCGCCATCCGGCAGCCTGAAGCTGTATTGCCGCGCGCGCGTGCCGCCCGCGGCAATGTCGCCATTGCCGGCCGCTGCCGGGTCGTACTGCAGCAGGGTGCTGAGCAAGGTTTCGTTAGTCGTGGTGTTCTGTATCAGCACGCGGTCGTACCAGCTTCCAGCGGTGGCGCGGTTGCCGGCGTTGCTGTCGTCCCAGCGTATGGTGAAGGTATTGCCCGACTGCAGGCCGCCCGGCGCGTCCAGCGTGAGATTGGCGATCTGCAGGTCGGGGTAGGTGGCCAGTGCCGAGGTGGTATTGATGGTCGCGGAATTATTGCTTTCCGCCGTGCTGGCACCACCGCTGCCGGCGCTGTTGTATTCGAAGAGCGCGCCGAACACGTCGGCGGTGACGGTAATTTCCAGATTGCCCGTGCCGGCCGTGCCGTCCGGCAGCGTAAAACTGAATTGCCGCGTGCGCGAATCGCCGCTGGCGATATTGCCGCTTGCGGCCGGGTCGTAAGTGACGAACTGATTCAGTATGGTCTGGCCGGTGCTCAGATTGCGCACCGTGATGCGGTCGCTCCAGCTCCCCGTGCTGGCACCGTTGCCGGTATTGACGTCGGTCCATTGCACGCTCACCAGGCCGCCCGATTGCAGGTTGGGGCTGACCGTGAGGTTATTCACCTGCAGGTCGGGATAGGGCGCCAGCGTGGCTGGGGCGCTAATGCTGGCACTATTATTGGTGCGCGTGGCATCCGATTCGGACACGTCGCCCTGGTAATTGACGGTGGCCGTGAACTGAAGCTGGCCGACGCTGGCGGGGCCGTCCGGCAGGCGCAGGGTAAGTTGCCGCTGGCGCGACGTGCCGGGGGCGATGGAGCCGTTGCCGGCGGCATTCTGGTCGTAGGGCAGGGCGGTGCTTACCAGCACCTGGCCGGTGGTGGTATTGGTCACCACCACGCGGTCGGAAAAATTTCTCAGCGTGGGTACGCTGCCCACGTTATTCACGGTCCAGCGCACGATGACCGAATTGCCGGACTGCAGGCCACTATCCGGCGAAATCGTGAAATTGCCGATCTGCAGATCCAGCGTGTCGTTATCCTGATTAACCAGCGCGACATTGGGCGTATCGAACAGGTTGTATTTCGGGTCCGTGCTGACGGCGGTGCCGGTCAGGATGGAATAGGCGACATTGCCATCCACGAACTGATCGTCCACGCCGGTTACCGTAACGCTTTGCGGGTTGTTCCAGTTTTGCGGGGTGAAGGTCATGGTGGTCGGGACCACCGTGCCTTCCGCGGTATTGCTGGAAGCCAGCGTGAAACTGACGTTGGCGAGCGGTTTAGAGGCCAGCGCGACGGTGAAACTGGCCGTGCCGCCGGCTTCTGTGGTGGCGAGCCCGGTGCTCGGTACGATCACGAACCCGGCGTGGTCGTCATTCTGGTTGGTGACGGATACGTCGCTGGGGTTGAAGCCGTTATAGCCGGCGTCGGCCGAAACCGACTGGCCCAGCACGACGTGGAACAGCACGTTGCCGTCATCGACGTCGTCATTGACGCCGGTAATTGTGACGGTTTGCGTCTGGTCCCAGTTTTGCGGCGTGAATACCAGCGTGGCGGTGGATACCGTGCCTTCGGCCGTGTTATCGGAACTGACGGGTATGCTCACGTCGGCCGTGGGTTGGGCATCCAGCACCACCGTGAAACTGGCCGTGCCGCCGGCTTCCGTTGTCGTGAGGCCTGAGGTGGGCGTCACGCGTATGCCGCGCGCCTGACTAAGCAAGGTAAGCCCGGTGGCGCTGTAATTGGCCAGCAGATCGGTGCCCAGCCCGCTGATGGAAGCGAACTGCGCGCTGCGCGAGGCGGCGCCCAGCACATTGAAACTGTCGCCGCTGGCCGGCGTGAAGCCGTTGATGCGCGTCACCGTCAGACTGCCATCCAGGGTTGCGCTGCCATCCACGCTCAGTTGGTCGAATTCGCTGCCGGCCGCAAGTCCGCCCAGTTCCACGGCCAGCGCGCCGCTGCCGGTCTGGGTGTAGTTGCCGGTAACAGCCAGGCGGCCGGCGCTGCTGCCGCCGCCCAGCACGATGGAGGCGGCATTGCGCAGATTGGTCGTGATGACGCCGTAGCCGGTCAGCGTGCCGCCGTCCAGTTGTACGCCGGTGCTACGCTGGACGTTCCAGGCGGGGCCGTTAATCAGCGTGCCGTTGTGCGCGCCGGCGGTGGAATCGGCGGCTGTGGTGCCGCTGCCTTCATCCAGTTGCCAATAGGCCATCAGGCCGCTTTCGTTACCCGCGAGCGGCTGCATCGTGGCCTGTATCTGGGCAGCGTTGAGTGCCACGCTCCAGAACTGCACTTCGGCCAGACGGCCTTTGAAATAGCGGTCGGAACCGTTGAAAGAATTGAAGCCGCCACCGAGGTTCACGTCGGTGAAAGTGCTGGGCCAGGTGCTGTTGACGTCGTCGAACACCAGTTGGCCGTCCAGGTAACCTTGCACGCGATTGGCGGCAGAATCCCAGGTGAGGGTGACATGCACCCAGCGGTCCGCCGCGAGCGCGGCGGTGAAGCTGTGCGCGGTGTAGCCGCTGGAGGTGGCAGTGTCGTTGCCCAGGTAGGCGAGCAGGCTGCCGGACGCGCTTTGCTCAAAACGTATGGCCTGATTGCCGGTACTGCCAAATTGCGGAAACGGCCCGGTGGTAAGTACATTGCGGAAATTATCGACAGAGGCCGGATTCATCCAGAAGGCGATGCTGCCCTGCGCCGGGCGCGCGCCCAGGCTGCCCACATTGACGTAATCATTGGTGCCGTCGAATGCCAGGCTGGTGGTGACCGGTGCCGCCAGCAGGTTGGCGATGCTTGCCGGCCTTGCGATTGCCGTGTCGCCCAGCAGCCCGTCATGGGCGCGCGCGGTCGCGTCGTGCGCGATGTTGCCGCTGCCTTCGTCGAAGCGCCAGTTGCTTACCAGGCCACTTTCCGCGCCGCTCAGCGTGGCGTCCTTGTTGGCCAGGATTTCGGCCGCACTGCGCGCCGTAGCCCACAGGCGCAGGTCGCGCATCTGGCCATTAAGCGCGAAATTGTTTTCCGCGCGGCCGACCACGAAATTGGCCGCCACGTCGGGCATGACGACCGCCGTGCTGGCCGTGCCGACCAGCACGCCGTCACGGTAAAAGCTGTAGTTATTGCCGGATTTCGTGACCGCCAGGTGATACCAGGTGCCGACGGTAGGCGTCCATGGGTCGGAACTTAGATATACCGAACCGCCGTTCTGCGGGTTGTTGATGTGCAGGATGGTTGCGCCTGCCACGCCGCCAAAATTATTGGCGTAGCCGAATATCCACTTGTTCTGGCTGCCGGCGCCTACGTCTTTGGATGCCAGCGTGGCGATGCTATTGACCGGCAGCGCGTTGAAGCGCACCCAGGTTTCCAGCGTGGCGTCAGTGCCCAGATCGAGCGGGTTGGCGAGCGGGTTGCCCATGTCGACGAAGTCGTTCAGGCCGTCGAAATTGAGCGATGGCCCGCTGTCCCACAGCGGGCGCTGCGCGATTGCCACGCCCAGGTTGGCGTCGTTGTGATTGGCGGTGGCATCGTGGGCGATGATGCCGCTGCCTTCATCCAGACGCCACAGCGCCGCGAGGCCGGATTCTGCGCCGGTGAGCGTGGCATTCATGCCGGCCTGTATGGCAGCCTGAGTGCGCGCGACGTTCCACAGCCGCACGTCGCGTATGCCGCCGGACCAGGGCTGGCCCAGACTTTCGAAGTTATAGTCGTCGCCTATCACCACCGGGTGGTTGTCATAGCCCGGCGTGGTGGTGGAGGTGTTGGACGCCACCAGGGCGCCGTCGATATACAACGCTTGCCCACTTCCGTCGTAGGTGAAGGCGATGTGATACCAGTTGCCCTGGGTGGGCGACCAGGTGAAATTCAGTTGCGTGGTGCCGCCGCTGCTGTTGCCGACCGCCGCGTGCAACTGGCCGCCGGAATACCAGATCACGTAAGAATCGCGCGACCCGTTGCCCACGGTTTTGGAAACGATATGCCGCGTGTTATTTGCGAAATTGGCACCCGGGCTTACCCAGGCCTCGAGTGTGAGCGCGCTGGCTGGGTGCAGTTGCGCGGCGTCGCCCACCTGCACGTAGTCGTCGATGCCGTCGAATTGCAGCGCCGGGTCGGCCGTCCATAGCGGCCGATTAGTCGTGCTGCTGCCCAGGTAGCCGGTATTGCCGTGGCCGCTGGCGTCGCTTACCGTCGCGCCGCCGGTTTCCAGCGGCCAATAGGCAACCAGACCGCTTTCCGTGCCGGTCAGTTTGCGGTACATGCCGGCCTGAATGTCCGCCGCACTGCGCGCCGTGTTCCAGATGCTTATTTCGTCCAGGCTGCCCTTGAAATAGTTGTCCCATACCGGCGCTTGCCCGATGCGCAGCGGGCCGCTGGTATCGCGTATGCCGCTGGCGTCATAGGCGCGTTCGGCGAGCAGGCGGCCATTCACGTAGATGCGCATGTAATTGCCGCTGGTGCTGATTTCGGCCGCGAAGTGATACCACTGGCCAGCCTGTATGCTGCCGTTGGGCGTGCTGAGCGTCAGTTCGCCCACGCCTATGCGCGCAACCGGCGTCGAGCTGAAATACAGATAACCTTGCGAATTGACCCACAGCGCGTATTCGCGGTTCTGCGCGCCGTTGCCGCTGGGGTCAGGCGCATCGCCCTTGAATAGTATGTTCTGCCAGGTACGCGGAAAACCATCCACCTTGAACCAGCCGGATAGCGTCAGTTCGCCGTCCGAGTGCAGGCTGGGGCTGTCCTGTACTTCGATATAGTCGTTGGCGCCGTCGAACTGCATTGCGTTGCCAGCCGGCGGGTGGTGTTCGCCCACGCTGCCGCCCTGCATGTCCAGCGTGCCGCCGCTTTGCGTCAAGAGGCCGCTCAACTGCAACAGGCTGCCGGCACCGATGGTGAGCGTGCCGGCGTTGATTAAATCGCCCGGCGTTACATAGGTGGCACCATTCACCAGCGTGATGTGGCCGGCCGCGGCATTACTCGCCAGCGCGTCCAGCGCCGAAGTGGTGCCGGCATCGCGGTAAAAACTGGCGCCGGCGCCATCCAGCACGATATTGGCGGCATTGGTGGTGATCGGGCTGCCGAATAGCGCGCGCAGCACGCTGCCGCCGGTGGCGCGCCAGGTGCCACCGGTGAGCGTGCCGGAACTGTAGTTGGCGATGTTGCTCGGCTGGATGTTGAGCGTGCCGCCGCCGCTGGCGTGCAAAGTGCCCTGGTTGGACAAGCTTGCGCCGGCAATGGTGATGGTTGCGGCAACGATGGCACCAATGTCGTCCGGGCCTATGCTGCCCAGATTGACCACGGATACGTTGCTCGGTCCGCCCCAGCCGTTGGCATAGCCTATGGTGCCCGCCGCCCCGGTTACGTTGATGCCGGCGCCCAGTGTGAGCTGCCCCCCCGCACTGGTGACGCGCAAGGCGTTATTGCCGTTGTTGTCGCCGAACAGCACGCGCCCGCTGCCGTCGAGCAGGGTGCTGGCGCCGCTGAAATCCAGGTGGCCGTAGTTCTGCAGAAGAATGGTGGCATTGGCCAGCGTGAGCGTGCCGGTAATCGTCACGTAAAACGGATAACCGGTCAGATTCAGCACGGTGGGCAAACTTTCTGCCGCCGCGCCCTGCAAAGTCACGTTGTCAAGGGTGCCGCCGCTGCCCGTGCCTAATAGTGCCGCGCCCTGGGCGCCGGCCACTGTGCCGCCCTGTATGCTGCCGCCGGCAAGGTTCCAGGAGCCAGTGGTGGCGTCCAGCGCGAGGGTGCTGCCGGCATTGTTGAGAGTGCCGGTCAGGTTGACCGTGCCGCCGCTGCGCGTGAAATTCCCCAGTTGCGCCAGCGTGAAACTGCCGCCCAGGTTAATCGTGGCATTGGTGGCGCTGATGCTGCCCAGATTTGAATAGCTGCCGGCCAAGGTGAGGGTGCCGCCATTCGCATTCATGCTGGCGCCGGCGGCGTTGGTCCAACTGGTCGGCTTCAGGTTCAGCGTGCCGCCGCCGCTTGCTACCAGGCTGCCCTGGTTGGTGACGCTGCTGCCGGCCAGAATAATCGTGCCGTTGCGGTCCGGCCCCACACTGCCCTGGTTGATTACGCTCACATTGGCCGGGCCGCCCCAGCCGCTTAAGTAGCCCAGGGTGCCACCCGATCCCGTTACCGTGATGCCGGACCCCAGGGTGAGCTGGCCGCCCGCACTGGTGACGCGCAGGCCGTTATTGGTGTTGTTGTCGCCGAAAAACACGCGCCCGTTGCCGCCCAGCGTGGCGGCCGCGGAGGCAAAATCCAGATGGCCATAGTTCTGCAGACTGATCGTGGCATTGGCCAGCGTGAGATTGCCGGGGATGCTCACGTAGAACGGATAGCCGTTCAGATCCAGCACGGTGGGCGTGGTTTCGCCCGCACCGCCTTGCAGGGTGACCCCGTTGAGCGTACCGCCGAAACTGGTGCCGTTCAATCTGGCGCCCTGCGATCCCACCACCGTGCCGCCCAGTATGCTGCCGCCGGAAAGATTCCAGGACCCTGTCGTGGCGTCCAGCGTGAGCGTATTGCCGGTGTTGTCCAGTGCGCCGGTCAGGTTGACCGTACCGCCGCTGCGCGTGAAGCTGCCCAGTTGCGCGCGCGTGAAATTGCCGCCCAGATTGACCGTGGCGTTGGTGGTGTTGATGTTGCCGGCGTTGTTGTAGTTGCCGGCCAGCGTGAAGGTGCCGGTATTGATGTCTATGCTGGCGCCGGCGGTATTGGTCCAGCTTGCCGCTTGCAGGCTCAGCGTGCCGCCGCCGCTTGCGACGAGGCTGCCCTGGTTGGTCATGTTCGCGCCGGCCAGGAACAGGGTGCCGCTGCGGTCCGGACCTATCGTGCCGAGATTGACCACGCTTACGTTGGACGAGCCGCCCCAGCCACTGACGTAGCCCACCGTGCCGCCCGATCCGGTTACCGTGATGCCCGCGCCTACCGTAAGCTGACCGCCCGCGGTCGTAACACGCAGGCTGTTGTTGCTGTTGTTGTCGCCGAAAAACACGCGGCCGTTGCCGTCCAGCGTGGCGGCGGCGGCAGTGAAGTCCAGACGGCCGTAGTTCTGCAGATTGACCGTGGCATTGGCGAGTGTGAGGCCGCTCGTGATGCTCACGTTGAAGGGATAGCCCGTCACGTCCAGCACAGTGGGCAGGGTTTCGCCGGCGCCGCCCTGCAGGGTGACCGCGTCGAGCGTGCCGCCCGAACCGGTGCCGATCAATTTGGCGCCTTGCGAGCCGACCAGCGTGCCGCCCAGTATGGTGCCGCCGACCAGGCTGAGCGAACCGGTATTGCTATTCAGCGTGAAGGTGGCGCCGGTATTGTCCAGCGTGCCGGTCAGGTTGAGCGTACCGCCGCTGCGCGTGATGTTGCCCAGGTGTGCGGTCGTGACAGTTCCGCCCAGGTTTACCGTGCCGCTGCTCAGGTTGAGGGTGCCGGCCGTATTGTCCCAGTTGGTGGCCAGGACGTTCAGCGTGCCGCCGCTGGCACCCATGGTGCCTTGGTTGGTGAGGCTGGCACCCGCCAGGTTCAGGCCGCCGGAGGTGGTCGACGCGACACTGCCCTGGATGATTACCGAAACGTTGGAAGGTCCGCCCCAGCCGCTGGCATAGCCTATCGTGCCGCCCGCTCCGGTTACCGCGATGTTGGCACCCAGCGTGAGCTGGCCTCCGCTGGCGGTCAGCCGCAGGGCATTGCTGCCATTGTTGTCGCCAAACACCACCTTGCCGCTGCCGCCGAGCAGGGCGGTCGCATTGGAAAAATCGATGCGGCCGTAGTTCTGCAGATTGATCGTGGCGTTGTCCAGCGTCAGATCGCCCGGCACGGTGACGTAGTTCGGATAGCCGTGCACGTCGAGCACGACGGGGAAAGTCTCGCCGGGCGCGCCTTGCAGTGTGACCCCGATCAAGCTGCCGCCGGAGGACGTGCCAAGCAGGGCCGCGCCCTGTGAGCCTTGCAGCGTGCCGCCGTCGATGGTGCCGCCCAGCAGATTCCAGGAGCCGCGGCTGGCATCGAGTGTGAAGGTGTTGCCGCTGTTGTTGAGCGTGCCGGAAAAATTCACCGTGCCGCCCGTGCGCGAAAAGCTGCCGATCTGAGCGGTGCTGACCGTGCCGCCCAGATTCAGCGTTCCGCTGCCGACGGCGATGTTGCCACTGGCGTTGGTCCAGCTTGGGGTGGTAAGGCTCAGGGTGCCGCCACCGCTCACCGACAGGCTGCCCTGGTTGGTCAGGCTGGAGCCGGCAATGCTCATCGTGCCGCTGCGGTCTGGCCCGATCGTGCCGAGGTTTACCACGCTTATGTTGCTTGGGCCGCCCCAGCCACTGATATAGCCCAGCGTGCCGCCCGAGCCGGTGACGGTAATCCCGGCGCCTATCGTCAGTTGTCCACCTGCGGCGGTGACGCGCAGGCCGTTGCTGCCATTGTTGTCGCCGAAAAAGACCTGCCCGCTACCGGCCAGCGCAGCCGTCGCGCTGCTGAAATTGATGTGGCCGTAGTTCTGCAGGTTAACCTTGGCGTTGTCGAGCGTGAGAGTTCCGCTCACTGTCACGAAGTTGGGGTAGCCGGTTACGTCCAGCACGCTGGGCAAGGTAGTACCGCCCGGACCTTGCAAGGTCACGTCGGTAAGCGTGCCACCGCTCGAGCTTCCGACCAGTTTTGCGCCGCCTACTCCGATCACGGTACCGCCATTGATCGTGCCACCGTTCAGCGTGATATTGCGCTGCATGGTGATGCTGGTGGCCGCCTGCAGCGTCGCGCCGCTGGCCACTGTGAGCGGCCGGCTGCTGTTCAGGCTGTTGATCGAAATTACCCCAGCCGTGTTGCCGATATTGATGACCGGGTCGCCCGCCGCGGCGGCGATGGTGACGTCGTCCCCGGCGCCGGGCAGGGCGTTGTTGCTCCAGTTGAGCGGGTCGGCCCAGGACGTGCCGTCGCCGCCGCCGTCCCAGCTCACGCTGGCGAGCAGGTGCGGGTAGGCGTCGAGCGCGGCCTGCGTGGCCGGCAATGCGGCTTCGATGGGGCCGGTGGCGGCTTCCAGCAGCCAGTTGCCGCCCAGCGCGGCGCTGCCCGTAGCGTCAGTCGATGCCGCCACGTCGGCGCCGCTAATACTGGCAACGCGGGCAAGCAGTAGTCCGCCCTCCGTGCCGGCGCCGGTCGCGCAGGCGTAGAACAGGATGTCGGCCTGATCCGTCAGGGCGTTGCGCCAGCTCGCGATCTGATTTGCATAGGCGTCAAAGTCGGCGGAATCCAGCTGCGCCGTGCCCAGCGTGAGCGCGCCGGGGCTGCCGTGCGAAAACACATGCACGGCGGAAATACCGGATTGGCCGGCCAGGTGGTCACTTATTTGCGCGATGCCGTCGCGCGCGGCGTCCAGCACCACCACCTCGAGCGGTCCGTCACCGCCTGCCACGCCCGCGCCGGACAAGGCCTCGACCAGCAGCGGATAGTCGGCCAGGCCGGCGTCTACAAATGCGATCTGGGTAGGCGCTGCGGGCGCAGCCGGTGCGCTTTCAGCGCTTGCGGGCGGGCCGAGATCGACACGTATGGCGGGTTCGCCGGCGAGGATCAGTTCCTGCGCCGCGCTGCCATCGGATGCGTCTTCGGCCTTGTCGCCCGGTGCGGCAAACTGGCCCGCCGGATGAAAATCGGCCGACAGCAGCACGCGCTGTTCCAGCGTTTCGAAACGCATTGCCGAGCGTGCCGGTGCGGGTGCGCCCGCGCCCAGTATGCCGTCATGGATGGCGCGGCGCAGAGCCCCGGCGATGCGTGAATTGGCGAAGGGAAATTTGCGGGACCGCTTGTCGACGGCATCCGGAGGAGTGCTCATGATGAATCATCCTCACTGCTTGTTTATTGGTGTTTCATTGCCGCATCCTGACCCTGGATGTGCGGTGCAACTAGGCGGGCGGAGTGCCCGGCCATGCATGCGTGCGACATGGTAGCAGCAGGCATGAACAGACCGCTGCAGCAAGCACGCCAAAAGTGCGACATACATCGCAAAGCGCTGTGCGCGCGCGGCGGCCGGCGATGGGCGAGGACATGGAGGCACTTATCTGTAGTGCAGAAAATTCGCGCGGACTGCGCGCGCGGGCAGGACGGGCGCCAATACCTGTGCATCCATACAGCGGCCGTCCAGCCCCGCTGCCGGCATGGCTGCGGCATCGATCCGGCCGATGCTGCGCGGCGCTGCAAGAGCAGGGCGTGCGTGTGCCCGGCGCGAACGAGGCTGTTTGCGCACTATGTTCTTTGGGTAAGGGGAACAGCGCAGCATGGGGCACTTCTCCGACGGGCGGCCTGCGGCGGACCGGGTTGAAAATGTGACCCGGCAGCGCTGCCGATCGAGCATTTGCTGTCGCGGCGGGGTGCCACGGCAATCCATACATTGCAGCCCGCCGGCTGCGCGCAGGCCATCGGATTAATCACGCGGCGCACGGCGACAAAGATTCGATCGGCAACACGAATTCATTCTAGCAACACGCTCACCGGGCTGCGCGGTCGCGGCCATCTAGGCGTGCGCGGCGACGGCCGTGCATGGGCATGCCGCGCCTCGGCTGCGCGCCCGGGCAGGGCTGCCGTGCAAGTACCGCGACGGCCTGAACTATCATGCGCGCGTACCGAGCCGGCGCGGATTTGCGGCAGCCGATGGCATTGCCGCGCGTGGGTGGCGGGCTTGTGGACATCGAGCTCAAGGAGGATCCGACATGGTGGAAGCGCTGGCTTTATTACTGGCATTTCAGGTGACCGGGGAGGTGATTGCGCGCAGCGTGGGGCTGCCCGTGCCCGGCCCGGTGATCGGCATGTTGCTGTTGTTCCTGCTGCTGCTGCGGGTGCCGCGCCTGCTGCATGCGATCGACGGCGTGGCACTGCAATTGTTGCGGCACCTGTCGCTGTTTTTCGTGCCCGCCGCGGTCGGGATCATGACTTACGGCGAGCGCCTGTCGCGCGACTGGCTGCCTATCGCGGTGGCGCTGGTGCTTTCCACCTGGATCGCGCTGGCGGTCGGGGGCTGGGTGATGCGCCTGCTGGCGCCGCGCAACGCGCCGGACGAACAGGCATGAAATCCGCCAATATCCATGAAATATGGGTGTACCTGGCCGGCACGCCGCTGCTGGGCCTGACCGCCACCCTGGTGGCCTATGCGCTGGCGGTGCGCATCGCGCAGCGCTGCAAGGGCCATCCGCTCGCCAATCCGGTGTTGCTGTCCATGTTCATGCTGGTGCCACTATTGCTGGCGACCGGCACGCCTTACCGGGCGTTTTTCGACGGCGCGCAATTCGTGCACTTTCTGCTCGGGCCGACCACCGTGGCGCTGGCGGTTCCGCTGGTGCGGGCCTGGCCGCAAATACGCGCGCGCTTCGTGTCGCTGATCGCGGCGCTGGTGGCCGGGTCGGCGGCCGGTGCGGTCTCGGCGGCCATCATCGGCTCGGCGCTGGGTGCGACGCCGGAAACCGTGCGCACCCTGGTGCCCAAGTCGGTCACCACGCCCATTGCCATGGCCATCGCCGAACGCATAGGCGGCTTGCCCGCGCTGGCCGCGGCGCTGGTGATATTGACCGGCGTGACCGGTGCCGTTACGGCGCCGCTGTTGTTCCGCGTGACAGGTGTGCGCGGCGATGCCGAACGCGGCTTCGCGATGGGCGTCGCCTCGCATGGCATAGGCACGGCCCGCGCGCTGCAGTTGAGTGAAACCGCGGGTGCCTATGCAGCCCTGGGCATGGGGCTGAATGGCCTGGCGTCCGCGGTGGCGATTCCGCTCGTCGCGGCCTGGCTGGCGCGCTAGGCGGGAGGGTGGCATCGGGGGCGTGCGATTTGGATTGCAATGCGAACGGTGGCGCCGACAATCGAACTGGGGGCGCGGGCGTCCCGCCCGCGAATTTAAGCCCGGTGCTTGCAATCGCGGGCGAGACGCCCGCGCCCCCAGGCCAGGCGGAATTCAGCCGCGGGGCGGCGTAAATGTCGTCAGGTGAAGCGTTTGCATGGGCGTGATGCAGCGCGGCAGGGCCTGGGACGACGGCATTGGGGGGCTGCGAATCGGGTCGCCGTTCGAGCCGTGGCGTCGACAATGGAACTGGGGGCGCGGGCGTCCCGCCCGCGAATTTAAGCCCGGTGCTTGCGATCGCGGGCGAGACGCCCGCGCTCCCAGGCCAGGCGGAATTCAGCCGCGGGGCGGCTTGAATGTCGTCAGGTGAAGCGTTTGCATGGGCGTGATGCAGCGCGGCAGGGCCTGGGACGACGGCATTGGGGGGCAGCGAATCGGGTTGCCGTTCGAGCCGTGGCGCCGACAATGGCAGTGGGGGCGCGGGCGCCCCGCCCGCGAATTCACGCCCGGTGCTTGCGATCGCGGGCGAGACGCCCGCGCCCCCAGGCCAGGCGGAATTCAGCCGCGGGGCGGCTTGAATGTCGTCACGTCAAGCGTTTGCATGGGCGTGATGCAGCGCGGCAGGGCCTGGGACGACGGCATTGGGGGGCTGCGAATCGGGTCGCCGTTCGAGCCGTGGCGTCGACAATGGAACTGGGGGC
>JAEUNM010000104.1 GCA_016791105.1 Rhodocyclaceae bacterium
CGCCTGCGACCGCGGGCGGGACGCCCGCGCCCCCAAGGCAGGCGGCACTTAGCCAGCGCGCGGTTTGCGATTTCGGCTCGTACGCCCGACGGTAAATCCGCCACGACGCTGGGAGCGCGGGCGTCTCGCCCGCGATTTCACGTCCGGCGCCTGCGACCGCGGGCGGGACGCCCGCGCCCCCAAGGCAGGCGGTACTTAACCGGCGCGCGGTTTGCGATTTCGGCTCGCACGCCCGACGGTAAATCCGCCACGACGCTGGGGGCGCGGGCGTATCGCCCGCGAATCAACACCCGCTGGCTATGTTCGCGGGCGGGACGCCCACGCCCCCAAGCAGCCCGCCCGGCCCGCGCAGCGCTCAGCCGGTTTCGCCGCGACGCGCTTTTTCGGCGTCGTCCCAAGCCGTCAGGGCCTGGCGCGCCGGCACCCAGCCCAGGCCTTTGCCGGCATCGGAACTGAGCGCATATTGCGTCGTCACCACATCCAGCAGCGCGGGCGCCTTGGCGAAAGCCGCTTCGATGGCGCCTTTGAGGCGCGCCGGGTCGGTCACCCGTTCGGCGTGCAAACCGAAGACGCGTGCCATCGCCGCATAGTCGCTCCAGGCCAGGGTGGTGCCGATCACGCGCCCGCCGTAATTGATTTCCTGGTCGAGGCGCTCGATATTCCAGGCGGCGTTGTTCGACACGATGAACACTACCTTGGCGCCGTGCCGCTTGGCGCTGTCGATTTCCATCGCGTTGATGCCGAATGCGCCGTCGCCCGTCACCACCAGCACCTGGCGCTCGGGATACAACAGCGCCGCCGCCACACCATAGGGCGTGCCCACGCCCAGGCAGCCGAAACTGCCGGCGTCCAGATAGTCGCGCGGTTCCAGGCCCATGCGCGCAAAACTCAGCAGGTCTCCGCCATCGGCGACGGTGATGGCGTCGGGCGCGAGCTCGCCGCGCAGCGCGCCGAAAATCTGGTTCGGATGCATGTGCCCGTCTTTGCCCGGTTCGGCGCGAACCAGGCCATCTGCGTATTTGCGCGAGCGTTCCAGGTGCTTGGCGCGCAGTTCTTCCGTCCAGGCGCAGTCCAGCGCCGGTGAGGGCATGCCCAGCGCACGCGCCAGCGCCGCCATGGCCAGGCCGGCGTCAGCCAGAATTTCCGCCTCGCCGCGGCGGTTGTCGCGCAATTCGTCGGCGTGGTCGGCAATGCGAACAAAACGCGCGTTCTTGAACACCGCCGGCGAACCATAAGCCATCTGGTAGTCGAGCTGGCGGCCCACCACCAGCATCAGATCGGCCTCGGCCATGGCGCGGGCGCGCAGCGCACTTACCACCGAAGCATGATCGGCCGGCACCAGCGCGCGGCTTTCCTGCGTATCCAGGTACACCGCGCCGCTCGCGTCCAGCAAGGCGAGCAGTTCCGCGCTAGAGCCGCGCGCGCCGCGCCCAGTCACCACCAGCGGCCGGCGCGCCGCACGTACCAGTGCGGCCGCCGCGGTGATGTCGGCCGCCAGCGGCTCGACCGGGCGCCGCCGCTGTGCGCTCAGGTGCTCGGCGAGCACGCAGGCATCCGGCACCTTCTGGCGCAGCACGTCGGTAGGAATTTCGAGATACACCGGCCCGGGCGGATTGCCGTCACCCTGCGCCATCGCCCAGGCCTTGTCGAGGTCGCGCGTAATCTGCTCGGCCACGCGCAGCGTGCGCGCCAGCCGGCACACCGGCGCCATCAGGGCGACGTGGTCTATGCCCTGCAGCACGGTCCCAGGTCGTCCTGCGGTACGGGCGGGCAGCCGCCGATCAGCAGTACCGGCACGCGCTCCAGGTGGGCATTGGTCATGGCCGTCACGCAGTTGGTCACGCCCGGCCCGGCAGTGGCCATGGCCACGCCCACGCCGCCGCCCTTGGCGGGCGCCAGCGCGGCCTGCGCCTGCGCCATATGCACCGCGACGCCTTCGTCGCGCACGTCTATGATCCTACATTCCCCAGTTGACCGCTTCGGTGCGTCGATAACGCCCGGAAATAATTAAACTTTCAGCAACTTAAGGGCGTACCTTGTGGGTGCGGCCCGCTACGCACCCGATGGCACGACGGGCGCGCCGCCTGCCGTTGTTGCTCCTCGTTGCAGGGGGCGGCCCTGCCGCCTCGTCGCGCCTAGGCAGGCAACGCGCCCGCCGCACCCTCAGGCGCGCCCAACTGAGGAATGTAGGTTAAACCAGGCCACCACTGCGCGCGTTGCGCGCGCGATCGATTTTCATGATGTAGCGCTGGATCAATGCGCTCATCTGCGGCGACAGATCGACAAACTGACAGCCGGCGCGTTTGACGGTCTGGCCGTTGCGCAGCGTGACGGAAAAAACATTGCGCACCTGTAGCGCCGCCTCTATCAGGCCGATGTCCGGCAGGTGGACGCGGCAATCCGGATAGACCATTTCCGGCACGAAAGGCAGGCCGTCCGGAGGCGTTACGATGGCCAGACCGCCGGCGCTGATGTCCAGCACCTGCAATTCCACGTTGGCTGTATTGGCCAGGCCCTCGTCCGTTGCAAGCGTGCATTTGAGCGGGTGCGAGGACGGTAGTACCAGCCGATAGTATTCGCGCCGCTGCAACCGCAACATGCGCGCCGGCATGGGGGTGCGCAGGGCCGTCCCGCCCTCGAATTCGGTGAGCGCCAGGTCATCCACCTGAAACTGAATTTTCACCTTGTCGAGCGACGTCACGAACACCAGCGGCCGCATGGTGCTGGCGCGCTCGGCCAGGCCCATGTCGCGTGGCGCGTCGAACAGCAGGGAGGACTGGCGCTCGTCGATCTGGAGCAGCGAGGTCAGGAAGGAATTCGCGCCGCGCCCCATGAATAGCGACAGCATGGCGCGCTTCTGCATCATGGCGCGCAGGTAGAACATGACTTCGTTACGGGTGGCAAGGAAATAGCGGCCGTAATCATCGGCCTGCATCAATTCGAAGCGCAACAGCGGGGTATCGTCCTCGTACATTCAGAAATTATCCTCGAAATCGATTTTCGGCGTCATGATGCATCACAAGCTGGCGGGATGCGCGGCATCATTGCGGCGGGGGCTCCGACAGTCCATTTTCGATGCGCCAAATCCAGGCCAGCAGTTCCGCCACCGCGCGATACAGTTCCGGCGCGATGTGTTCATCCAGGTCCACGCGCATCAGCAGCGACAGCAATTCCGGCGAAGAATGCACGAATACGCCCGCTGCCTGGGCGCGCGCAATGATTTCCTCGGCGATCGGCCCGCGCCCCTTGGCGACCACGCGCGGCGCCGCATCGCCTTCATGGTAGGCGAGGGCGACCGCCTGGGCGCGCGCGTCATTCATGGCGGGCGTGTTCATGGCCGCTTGGGGGGCGATCATTCATTGCTTTGTTCTGCCTGCAGGTCGAACTGCGCCAGCGGCAGCGCGGCGTCCGACAAAGCTTGGGCAAGCCGCGGCGCGGCGGCGGAAAATTCCACGCGCGCAGCGTCCGAGCCCGACAGGCGCAGGCTGAGACTGCGGTCGGCGTGCAGCACCAGCAAGGCCTGCACCTCGCCCAATTGCGGCAGGTGCAGCGTGATGCGCGTGGTCCAGCTTTGTTCCGCGCCTGCGTTTCCGGCGGAAGATTCATCCGGAGAAGGTTCGGGCGGCCACAATTCGAGCTTCATGGGCGCACCAGGCCAGGCCTGGCCCATCCAGGCCATCGGTGAGCCTGCCAGCGCGTCGAGTTGCGATCGCACCAGCGGGCGCAGTTCTTCGGGCAGCGCAGCATCGCGCGTGCCGGCCGCAAGCGCGGCGGGACGCGGCAGGGCGTCCGGCTGGTCAGCGCCGATTGCTGTGCGCGCCGGCAGGTAGCCGGGCAAGCGGGCGGTGATCTGTTGGCCGGGTTCTGCTGCGCTGCCGGTTTGCTCGCCGCCTGGCGGCAGTTTTGCCGCGTCGGGCTGGGGTAGCGGGGAGTCCGTCGCGCCTGCTTCAGCCGTCGTGATCTGCGCGCCGGCGCCGGTCAGCGGCGCCGCCTCGGGCAAGGGCAGGCCCAGGCTGGCTGCCGGCGGCAGCGTGCCCGGCTGGGTAGTTTCAGCAAATGGCTGCAAACCGGCCGGCGCTATCGAGGCGCGTGCGGCTGCCGGAACTTCCGGCGGTGGCGTGCCGGTACGTTCTGCTGCGGGCGGCGCTTGCGTGCCTGCGGCGGGTGCGGCGGGTGCGGCGTAGCGCGCCTGCGGTTCCTGGCGCAGGCGCTCGAGTGGAAATTTTCCGGCCACCCACAGAGCCTGGTGGGCTTCGTAAAACAGGCCGCTGCTTTCGACCGCGCCGCGCAGGGCGGAGGCCAGTCCGGCGGTATCGGGGGCGTCCGCACCTAGCGCCCGTGCCACCGTCAGCGGCTGCGGGGCGGGTTCGGGGTCGGCAAGAAGGCTCGCGATCATGCGGCCGGTGGGGGTGAATTCGGTGCGTGCGCCGCTTGCCGCCGGGGCTGCGGCGCCGTCCGGCAGGCTGCGCACGATGCGCGCCACGACGACCGGTATGCGGGTTTCGGTAACTTCCAGATCGAGCGCGGCGCCGGCTTCGGCGTGTTGTTGCAGTTCCAGCCGCAAATTGCCCAGGGCACTGCGGGCGCGGTAACTGCCGTCCGCAAGCTGGTCGATGATTTGTACGGCTAAGCGCTGGCCCGGCGCGAGTTCTGGAGGGTCCGGCGTGATTGCATCCAGCGCCGGCAGCGGCTGGGTGGTGGATTGGGCAATCTGCCGCAGACGTGCGCCCAGGTTGGGCGGGAGTGTATTCATGGTGGAATACCCCAGCCCGGGGAGTCGGGCTTAGACCCGGTGTGCGGCGCGCGCGTAGTCCTGGCGGTCAAGAAACCTGCGTGCGGCTTCCAGCCAGGGTTCCGTGTGGCGGCGTATTTCGGCGTCGTCTTGCAGGATTTTGCGTATCAGGTCCACCTTGCGCGCCCGGTCCGCCAGCGCGGCGGGCGGCGGCAGCGGGTCGACATCGTCGCGCATGTGGGCCACCGAGCGCTCCAGTTCGACCAGACGGTTCCAGTCATTGGCGCGCGCGGCGTGCACCATTTGCCCCGACAAGGCGCTCATGGTTTCGTAAAAGGCCAATTCCTGCATTCCTTCCCCCTCAAGTGCCGCTGCGTACCTGACTGCGTATGGATTCCCAGGCGTCTTTCAGTTCGCCCAGCAGGTGGTGCGTTTCTTCCAGCGCCGGCACGGAATTTTGCGCGTTGGCCAGTACCAGACGCGTACAAATGTAGTCGTACAGCGCTCCCAGGCGCTCGGCCAGTTCGCCGCCTTGCTCATGGTCCAGGCTGGCGTGGAGCCCGCTGGAAATGATGTCGATGGCCTTGGAAATGGCTTGGCCCTTGGCTTGTACTTCGCCGCGCTGCATGTGAACGATGGCCGATGTGATTGCGGTCTGCGCGCCTTCGTAGAGCATCTGGATGAGCTGATGCGGGTCTGCTTCGATGACTTTTGCATCAACTGCGACGCGGTTATATGCGGTACGCGGATTCGAGAGCGATGCGAACATGTTGGATATCCGTTTGTTACTTGGTGGTCGTTTTCGTCAGGTTGGCCAATGCGTCCAGTTGCTGGGTCAGAAATGCCGAGGTTTTCTGCATGCTCGACACGGCAGCGTCCATTGCATTGAACTGTGCGCGATAGCGCGCTTCGATGGCATTGATACGGATGTTCATTGCGTCGCGCCGGCGGTCGATGTCCTTGATCTGGTTGCTCAGTCCATCCGTGCGGCTGGTCAGAATGCCGTTGGTGCCGAGCGTTTTGGTGACCACGTCAATAAAAGAAGTTGCCAGCCCGTTGCCGCTACCACTGCCGCGAAACAGCGCGGCGGCGGCGCCGCTGGTAATGGACTGGTCCAGCTTGCTACTGTCGATCTGCAGCGTACCATCCTTCTGTAGCGTGATACCGATGGAAGAAAGGGTGCTGGAGCCGCCTATTTTCAGCGTTGCGGTGGCCGACAGGTTCTGTTGCAGCGAATACATGGTGCCTTCGCCTTGCAGCAGGGCCGCCTGTTTGGTGCCGGCGTCGTAGGCAGACAGGTTTTTGAGCGTCGTGATGGTGTCGTTGTAGGCCTTCACGAAGGCCTGGACCGCGCTGGTGGTGCCGCTGTTGTCGCGCGATACGGTAAGCGTGGTCGGGCTGCCGGTATTGGTTTTGAACAGGTTCACCGTTACGCCGTCGATCACGTCGGTGAGCGTGTTGGATGCGCGCGTAATGCTCAGATTATCCAGCTTGAATTGCGCATCGCGCGCGGCGAGTTGTTCCGTAAGTCGCGTGGTGCCGCCCGTGGATGCGTCATAAACCAGTTGCGACAGTCCGGCGAGGTCGGTGTTATTGCCGTCGCTGTCGGTTACGCTTACGCGCAGTGCGTTTTGTGCGCCGCTGTCGTTCGAACTGAGCAGCAGACGCGAGTTGGAACCGTCATTGACGATGCTGGCGGTCACGCCGCCCTGCGCACCATTGATGGCATCGCGTATTCCGGCCAGGGTGTTGTTGCTGGAATCGATCGTGAGCGTGAGGCCGGTTTTGCTGCTGTTGGCCGCAAAGTTGCCGCCGGAATAGGAACCGAAATCGATTTTCAGCGTACCGGTGCCGACCGTCGTGGTGGAACTGGCAAATCCGCCCGATACGAGTTTTTGCGCCTGCGCGAGCTGGGTCACTTCCAGCGAGTAGGAAGCGGCGACCGCGCTCGTGCCGGCGGCAATGCCTGCCACCGCGGGGTCGGCAACACTTGCCCGGCGCCCGGAAAAAGTTGCCGTCAGTTGCAGCGCACTCGCTGCCGACTGCAGTTGCGAGAAGGCGCTCTTGACCGCGCCGTAGGCCGAAATTTTGGCCTGGACGCCGGCTTCTTTGGTGGCCAGAGCGGTAAGCGGCTGTCTTTCCACCGCCATGAGCTGGGTAACCAGCCCGCTGATGTCCAGCCCCGAGCCCAAGCCGGGGGATGATATGGTTGCCATGCTGCCTGGCCCTGGGTCAAGCCTTGCCCTGGATCAATTTTCCCTGGGCCTTGCCGACCGAATGTATGAGATCGAGAATTTGCTCACTCGGAATCTGGCGCAACACCTTGTTCGTCGCCGTATCGACCAGCTTGACGATGGTGCGGCCGGTTTCCTTGTCTATCGCCAGCAGCAAGTTCTGCGCCAGCGGTTCGACCTGCTTGCGCAGTTCGTCCACCGCGGCTTCGAGCTGCTCCGGGGATAGTGAGCGCGCCTCCTCGGCCTTGGACTTGGCGGATCCGTTCGCAGGCGCAGCCGGTGCTGCTTGAGACGGTTGCGCGCGCGCGTTCGCGCCGCTGCTGGTGGGGGGCGGGGCCGCTCCTAACGCGTGTATGTCCATCGCGGGTATTCCTCTGCGTATAAGCGCGGCGCCCGGACGGGCGCCGCGTCATGTACCTACCCGATCAGCCGAGCAGCTTCAGAACCGTTTGCGGCGCCGAATTGGCTTGCGCCAGCATGGCGGTACCAGCCTGCTGCAGAATTTGCGCGCGCGACAGGTTGGCGGTTTCCGCCGCGAAGTCGGCATCCTGGATGCGGCTTCTGGCGGACGACAGGTTGTCCGACGTGGTCTGCAGGTTGCTGATCGATGAGGTGAAGCGGTTCTGCAGGGCACCCAGATCGGCACGCGCGTTATTGATGGTCTGCAGCGCGGAATCCAGCGTCTGGATGGCCGTCTGCGCGCCGGACACGGTGGTCAGATCGAGCGTTGCAACGCCGGCCCCGGCACTGACGGTGGCGGCTTGATCCTGCTCGATGAAGCCTAGCACGGTGTTGGCGGTGCCCGCATCGACGGTGGTCGTGGCTGCGGCGAGCGCGGAGTCGCCCGACGTGGGAGCACCTGTGCCGCCCGGGTCGTCATCGATCACGATGCTCTGGCCGCCGGCATTCAGCACCAGGGTTGCTGACGCTGCGTCGAAGCTGGCGACCACACCGGTTTGCTGCGACTGGGCATTGATGGCTTTGACCAGGTCTTCGCCGTTCTTGGTGACATTGGTGCCGGTGGTGCCGGTAAAGCGCACGTTGTTGATCGAAAAGTCGTAACCGCCGCCGACGCCGGTGACCGTCGAAGTGACCGAGGCCTGGTCCATCACCGCCGCGCCGCCAACCTGGATGCCGGTGGCCGATGTCGAGGACAGGGACAGCTTGCCGAAGTAGATCGAATTTCCGGTCAGGCCGGTATCGCCCATGGTGCTGCCGCCGGTGCCGTTCGGATCGTCGAGAATCTGAATGTTGCGGCCATCCGATGCGGTCAGGGTGAGCGCATTGCTGGTGGTGTCGTAATTTGCCGTCACGCCGGTCTGCACCGACTTGGCGTTGATTGCCGCAGCCACTGCGCTGGCATTGGCATTGGCGTCCGTGGTGCCGGTGATGCCGCTGATGGTGACGCCATTCAAGGCGAAAGCGAAGGCGCCGCCGGCCGTGCCGACCGCCGCACCTTGCACGGTGGTCGAACCTACGGTGGCGGTAACGCCGGTCTGGCCGCTCACAGCGTTGATGGCGGCCGCCTTGGCGATGGCGCTGCCATCGGAAAATACGGTCGACACGCCGTCGCTGGAGGTTGCGCCGACGGCGATTCCATTCAATGTCAATGCGCCGGCATACAGACCGCCCACGCCGGAGAAGCCGGAACTGGAATTGGTCTGGTCACCTATGGTCGCACCGGTGATGGTGGCGGCGTAGCTGGAGGTGGAACCCACGCCCAGGGCATTGGCCTGCATGTTGCCGATCGAATTGATCGTGATGGTCTGGTTCGCGTTGGCACCGACCTGGAAAGCGGCGTTGGCGAAGGTGCCGTCGAGCAGATTCACGCCGTTGAAATTGGTTTGCGAGGCCACGCTATTGATCTGCTGCACAAGCTGCGTCACTTCTTTTTGCAGCGAAGCACGGTCGGTCGAGCTGTTCGAAGCGTTCGATGCCTGCACCGCCAGCTCGCGCATGCGCTGCAATGCGTCGGCGATATTCGTAATCGCGCCTTCAGCCGTCTGGGCCAGGGAAATGCCGTCGTTGGCGTTGCGCACGGCTTGATTGAGGCCGCGAACCTGGGAGGTCATACGTTCGGCGATCGCAGATCCGGCAGCGTCATCTTTTGCGCTATTGATGCGGAGGCCCGATGAAAGGCGCTGCAGTGCCGTCGTGAGACTGGCTTGCGACATATTCAGATTGCGCTGAGCCGTCATCGACGAAATGTTGGTATTGATCATGGATGCCATTTTTGTACTCTCCTAAAACAGGTTGGACGGTTCCGGACTTCCGTTCCGTACTGCCTGGCTGGAACGTTGTTGCCGCCGTCATGCCTCTTTACGGTGCGGCGGGAGCAAGCTTTAGGCCAGGCAAGGCGCAGGCGTGAAAAATGTGCGCAATTTCCAGCCTTTTCCGCACCAGCACATTGGCATGGGCGCCGCAAGCGGGTGGGCCGGCTGCCGCGCTCGCGGCGGCATCGCGGCGTGGCCGGTGGCGAGGCGGTTCAGGCGGGCAGGGGAGACGTTTCGACGCGATTGCGGCCGGCCTGTTTGGCCCGGTACATCGCGGCGTCCGCTCGCTCCAGGGCGGCGTTGCGGTCTTCCGCGGCGGCCACCGGCGTTACGCCGGCCGAGAAGGTGATCAGAATGCGTTCGTTATTGGCCAGAAACAGGCGCCGCGTCAGTTCGCGCTGCAGCCGTACCAATACCGAGGCGGCGGCATCCAGTTCGGTATCCGGCAGCAGAATCACGAATTCTTCGCCGCCGTAACGCGCCAGCACGTCCTGCGGGCGCAGGCATTCGCGCACGGTCTGGGACAGATGTACCAATGCCGCATCACCGGCGCGGTGGCCGTAGGTGTCGTTCAGGCGCTTGAAATTGTCCAGATCGATCACCGCCACGCAGAGCGGCGCGCCACGCCGCGCCGAGCGCTGCTGTTCGCGCTCGAATGTTTCGTCCAGCCCCTTGCGGTTCAGTGCCCCGGTGAGCTGATCGTGCCGCACCATGGCGCTGGCCTCGGCCAGTTCGCGCTGCAGGCGGGCGATTTCGCGCTCGGCCTGGTCCACCCGCTGCTGCTTTTCCAGCATTTCGTCGTGCGAATTCTGTGCGCTGATCTGCATGGCGCGGGTTTCGCCCAGCACTTCCTGCACCAGTTCCGCCAGCGCATCGACGTTTTCGGCGCGGCCTATGCGCTGTGCGAATCCGCCCAGCTTGTCGGAATATCCGGCCGTCGATAGGGTAAAGCTGGACAGGTGGGCGATGAACCCTTCCAGCATGGCCTTGATGTTGTCCTTGGCTTCTTTGAGGTTGTCGCGCAGCGCGCTTTGTTTCAGCACCACGTCCTTGAGGCGGCGTTCCACGTCCTCCAGGTGCTGCTGCGTCAGTGGGCGGCTCAGCAGATCGCCCAGCATGGCCATCTGGCCGTGCAACCATTGGTCGTCGCCGACCAGTTCGGCCACGTTCTGCACGATGAGCCGCAATACCGACTGCAAGGTGTCCTGCAGTTCGCGCCGCTCGGCCGATACCCATTGCACGCGGTAAGCCAGTTCGCGAAATTCGCCGCGCCGTTCGGCGATGTCCTGCGGGCGCTGCGCTTCGCGCACGGCGCGCGCAAGGCGTAGCGCATGGCCATGCAATTCCGGCACATCCTCGAGCAATTCGCCGAGCACGCGCTCGAGCAAATCCGCCAGCGCGTCGCGCAGGTCGGCGAAATGTCCGCCCGAGAATTTGTCTCCGTCGGCGCCGGCGCTCGTGCTAGCTGCCGGGTCATTGTTCCAGGTGCGCAGGGTGCCGAGCAGGCGCGGATACAGTTGGTCGCCCTCACCACCGCAGGCCAGCACCAGCGCGTCCAGCTCTGCAACCCGCGCGGCCGTGTCGCCGGCCGCCACGGCGCTTGTCAGTTCGCGCAGCAGGTGGCCCCAGTTGCGCGTGCGTTCGATCTTGCGCTGCGTCAGTTCACGCAGCACGGCGGCGAATTCCGGCCAACTGCGCGTCCGCACCGCCGCTTCCAGCATGTTCGCGGCTTCGAGCTGTTCCGGCGTGGCGCGCGGCAGGGATGCGGCGACGTGCTTCAATGCCCGCTCGGGGAATGCGTCGGTAGCCGGCGTGCCGGAAATTTCGTGATACAGCGAACGGTAATTGTCGGGCGTGGGCGGAATTTTGCGTACCGCGAGGCGCCTCAGCGCTTCACGCGCGACATCGGAAGGTTGCGAGCAGTCCGCCATGGGAGGTCGAATAAGAGCCGGATCTGTCGCAATAACGGCGCGGCAGCGACGTTCTTGAGCGGCAGCTGCGCGGCCGCCGGCGCCGCAGGGCGCATCAGGACACCTGGAGCGGCGCGCGCCTTACTCGACCAGACCCTGCTTCATGGCGTAGTGGGTGAGCTCGGCATTGTTCTTGAGCCCCATCTTTTCCAGCAGGCGGGTGCGATACACGCTGACGGTCTTGACTGACAGGTTCAGCTCTTCGGCGATATTGGACAGGGTTTTGCCGGAGGCGATCATGCACAGGGTTTGATATTCGCGGTCCGACAGCTGTTCGTGCGGGGGCTTGTCGGTATCTTTGGTGATGGCGTCGGCAAGTTCCAGCGCCAGCGAGGGGCTGATGAATTTTTTGCCGCTGGCCACCTGGCGCAGCGCGGTCACCAGTTGTTCCGGCGCGCTCTGTTTGGTGAGGTAACCCGAAGCACCAGCTTTCAGTGCGCGTATCGCGTACTGATCTTCCGGATGCATGGATAGCACCAGCACCGGCAGGCGCGGAAATTCCTTGCGCACCAGCTTCAACGTATCGATGCCGTTACGGATGGGCATCGATACGTCCAGCATGAGCAGGTCGAATACGTCCTGGCGCAGCTTCTGCATGCACTCGACGCCGTCCTGGGCTTCGCCCGCCACTTCGAATTCTTCTGCGTCGGCAACGATCTGGCGCAGGCCGTGGCGCACGATGGCGTGATCATCGGCGATCAGTATGCGTATTTTTCCCATGTACGGATTTTAGCGCCTAGGCGCTGCCCTGCGCGCCAGTGGTATCGGCGGACATTTCGTCAGGCAGATGCACGCTGATGCGGGTGCCGCCCTTGGCGCGGCGTTCGACGTGGAAGCGCCCGCCCAGGCTGGCCACGCGTTCGCGCATCCCGCGCAGGCCAAACGATCTGGGTTTGCTCAGATCGGTTTCCGCCACGCCGCGCCCGTCATCCGCGATTTCCAGCAGCAATTCGTTGTTTTCGCGGCAAAAACGCACTTCCACCTGGCTTGCCGCGGCGTGTTTGAAGGTGTTGTTGAGCGCTTCCTGAAAAATGCGGAACAGTGCAATCGAGGCGGCCTCGGTCAGTTCGACATCGTAATCGACGCAGCGCATGTGGCAGGCGATGCCGGTGCGCGCGGAAAAATCTTCG
The DNA here is from genome assembly GCA_016791105.1 of Rhodocyclaceae bacterium. Lineage (GTDB taxonomy): Bacteria > Pseudomonadota > Gammaproteobacteria > Burkholderiales > Rhodocyclaceae > JAEUNM01. The sequence continues at coordinate 12,340 of JAEUNM010000104.1, forward strand.
GCATGGCTTTCCAGCGCCGCCTGCAGGCCGAATTCCTTCAGGATACCGGGCCGCAATTCGCTCGCCACGCGGCTTACCGTGGCGATGGCGTCGGCACACATGCTTTCCATGCGGCGCATGCGTTCCAGCAGGTCGGGTCGTTCCGGCGGCAGTTTGGCCGACAACAGCGCGACTTCAAAACGCAGGCCGACCAGAATGCCGCCCAGTTCGTCGTGAATGTCGCGCGCGATGCGGGCGCGTTCTTCTTCCACCGCCACCTGCAGGTAGGACGACAGTTCGGCCAGTTGCTGGCGGTTGGCCAGCAATTGCGCTTCTACCTGTTTGCTCTGCGTGATGTTGGAAACGATGCCTTCCCAGATGGGCAGGCCGGATTCAAGCTGGCGCGGACTGGAGCGCAGATTGATCCACTTCATTTCGTCGTCGCGCAGGCGTATGCGGCCTTCCCAATTGACGGTGGCGCCGCTTTCCGCGGACAGGCTGAGCGAGCGCTGCAAGGACACGCGATCGGCGTCGAACAGCAGACCGAGGAAGCGCTCCGGCTTGCCGATAAGTTCGAACGGGCGCAAATTGAGCAGCGCCGTGCTGCCTTCGCTCACATACAGAAAGCGCCAACTGCCGCCGGGTTCGATCAGGAGCTGAAACACCATGCCCGGCAGATTGGTGGCCAGGGCGCGGAAGCGCGATTCGCTCTCATGCACGGCTTCGAGCGCCACGCGATGTTCGGCGCGGTTGCGCGCCTCGCGGATTTCGCGCTCGACGGCCGGCACGAGACGGTCCATTTTGTCCTTGGACAGATAGTCGTGCGCGCCGGCGCGCATGGCGGCGATGGCCGTTTCTTCGTCGATGTGGCCGGACACGATGATGAAAGGAATGTCCAGTCCGCGCGCCTGCATCAGTTGCAGGGCGGCCGTGGCATTGAAGCGCGGCATGCTGTGGTCGGCCAGGATGACGTCCCAATGTTCGCGTTCCAGCGCCGCCGCCATGTCTTCGGCACAATCGACGATGGTGTGGCGGGTGCTGTATTTTGCCGAGCGGAACAGCCGCAGCATGAGCATGGCATCGTCCTCGCAATCTTCGATCACGAGCACGCGCAACTGGGCACGCGGCGGTGGCGGGATGGTCGATAAGCCGGAGGACATGGCGGAAGTTTATCCTGCAATGCCCGTTTGCAACCAGATGTGTGCGGGGCCGGTGCCGCGCATGCGGTCGCGGCGGGCGTGTCCAGCGGCTATAATTCGCGCCGCGCCGGCATAGCTCAGCAGGTAGAGCAACCGCCTTGTAAGCGGTAGGTCGCGGGTTCGATTCCTGTTGCCGGCACCATCTTTTCGATCGCACCGCCTGGCGGTTTGCAGAAATTCAAAGCGCTGTGCGGTTCGCGGACGGCGTGTCGCGATCCTGCCGTTGCCTGGGGCCTAAATTGCGGGCGCGACGCCCGCAACCTGAAGCAAGGCTGTTGCGTGCGGCCGGGGCGGCTATGCAACGCCGTGCTGTGCTTCTGGCGCGACCGCGGCAAACAATTCCCCCATGCGCAAAAATTCCACTGCTTCACGTACCGCAGGGCGCGGATGCGTGATCGCGCCGCATTTGCCGGCGTGCAGCAGGGCGCTGCGGAACATCACGAGTAACTGCAGGCCGCTGCCGTCCATGTCTGCCGAGCCCGAAATATCCAGTTCGACATGGTCGTACTCGGCCACGGCATTGAGAATCTGGAATTTCTGCTCGACGGCGTGAGCGCTGGTGAGCGGGTTGGTGAAGGCGATACGACAGTAACTGGTCATGATGCGGCGAGCCGGTTCGAGTTGGGGACTGACCCCGCCGGCGCAAACTAGGCGCCAACCTGGGTATGTCTGCCTTACGGCTGCTCGCAGACCGGACTTTAGACTCGGGTGGTCTGGACATGCAATTCGACGCCACTTCTGGTGTTTTTGAATTTTGGCAAAGTGGACGCGGCTATTTCGACCTGCGTATCCAGGACAGGCGCGCGCCTCTGTGGCTGATGGCCGACGCCTGGCTGGCAGGCGGAAGGATTGTGCTCGCTGCGTGTGCTGATCCGGGTATCCGTCGCGTCGCCGATGCTGGGGGCGATTTGGCTTGAAATGGTTCCAATTATTGATACCATTGTTGGATGAACGCAACGCATCGCAATACGCTAAACGCCGTCTTCAACGACCCGGTATCGAAATCGTTGGAATGGCGCCGCATCGAAGCGCTTTTGCTGGCGATCGGTTGCGAACTGATCGAAGGCAGCGGCTCGCGGGTGCGATTTGAAAAGGACGGTATTGCTGCGATATTCCACCGACCTCACCCGTCCAAGGAAGCCAAGCCCTATCAGGTGCGCGACGTACGCCAATTCCTGCAGAATCTGGGAGTAAAGCCATGAATACCATGATGTACAAGGGCTATGCGGCTCGAGTCGAATACAGCGAGGAGGACGCCTGCTTCGTGGGTCACATCGCAGGTATTCGCGATATCGTCGGCTTCCATGGCGAGAGCGTTGCCGAACTGCGAGCCGCTTTTGAGGAGGCCGTGGATCACTATCTGGAAACCTGCGAAAGCCTGAATCGGGAGCCGAACCGCCCATATTCCGGCCAATTTCGTCTGCGGCTTACGCCAGAGTTGCATGCGCGTGCTGCGATGGCGGCCGACGCACAGGGTAAAAGCCTGAACGCCTGGGTCTCGGAAGCCATAGAACGTAGCATCGATATCGGCTGAGCGCGCCCGAACTGCTCTGCCCATCCGTTTCGAAATGTGCGCACCCGGAGGGCGGATGAGCGCAACGCATTCCGCCGTATGGGGTGCTGAGCCGTAGGCGGAACTCCCATAGCCGTGCCGGCCTGGGTTCAAATCAGCCTTGCGTGTGGGTCAGCCCTCGCGCAGCGCTCAGGTTCGCAGCCTCGCCAACAAGGCCTCAAAGCCGACGTAACCCGAGGCACGAATACAGTACTTGCGAGCACAGCGTCCCCAGTTGGCGCCGGTTGCCATTGCGTCGCGAAATCCCGCCGCGTCCGTGATCCACGTCCCGCCGATCAGGCTGATGCCGCGCGCGAACAGCGGATCGGGCAAACAGCCGGCGCCAGGGCCGATCAGGCTGAAAAAGCCGGCGCTGCGGCAGGCCGCCAACATGGGCTCCAGGGTGTCGTTGAGCAATAGCGTGCTGGTGGAAATGACCTTGTTGCAGCCGGCCAGATCGGCCGGGTCCAGCGTGACGCGGTAGCCTTCGCGCTCGCCGGCCAGGTCGGCGCGCAATTCGGCCACCGTGAGCCGCGCCCCGCTGGCAACGATGCGCGCTACCAGCGGCGGGAACAGGCCTATCATGCCTATGTGGTCGGCGGGCAGGGGATCGAGTTGCGCGACCGAATCGGTGGTCCAGTCCGGCTCGTAGCCGACGCGGGCAAAAAAGCAGCGCGAAATCGCATTTACCGCGGCAAAACCCAGGGTACGCGCGAGCGGTCCGGATTCGGCATAGCGGCGCGCCAGCACGAGCGGGTCGGCGCCGGCCAGGCCCAGGCCGGGCGCGGCGGCCAGCAAGCGCTGGAAAGTGTCGTCGAGCAGCAGATAGGTAAGCCCGAACGAACCATCGTCCAGTTCCAGCGCACAGAATTCACCATCCTTTGTCGCTTGCGCCGCCACCGCCGGCAGGTGCAACGCCCGCACGCGCGGCAGTGGCGCGACGCTTGCGCAGCGCTCGAGCAGGGCGATGAATTCAGTGGCGATCGTCATACCCGGATACCCTCAAGTGATTTGGCGGCAATGCGCCTCTATTGCTGCGGCGGGCGCGGCGGTTTCCCTCCTGCTTTCGCGACTGCGACAGTGGTGGGGTGCGGTCGTGTTCCGGCACGATGTGGCCCACGGCACTGCAGTCAGCGGGCAGCCCTGCGCGCGGGACATTACGCGCGGAATATTCGTGCGCGCCTGGCTGCGCGCTGCCGATACTGCCAACTTTGATCGATGTGGGCGCCGATGTCACTCGTCCGCGTCGAAATCGGCGCTGCCGATGTCGCGTGCGCCGCGCATGATCCGCTCGATGCGGATTTCGGCCGGATATTCCCGGTAGAAAATGAGATAGCGCCCATGCGGGAGCATGCGAATGCCGTCTCCGAATTCCGGCCTCGCGCTGCCGAGGCCAGGGACAACGCCCAGTTTCAGGCACTTGGCGTTCATTTCGGCGATGAAGGTCAGCGCGCGTCGCGGGTTGTCCAGTGCGATGTAATCACCAATTTGTTCGAGATCACGTTCCGTTTGCGGCGACAGAACGACGCGCATCACGAACCACCGTTTTCCCGCTCCATGCGCTCATATTTTGCCGTGAGGCGGTCGAACACGTCTTCGGCGGGAATGCCGGCGCCGCTGTCCGCGCCCTTTTGAATTTCGGCGCGCAATGCTTCGAGTTTCAGCGTTCGACGTTTTTCGCGGTCTTCCAGTGCGCGCAGGCCGTCGCGAATGACTTCGCTGGCGCTTGCGTAGCGTCCTTGTTGAATCTGCGACTTGATGAACTGTTCGAAGTGCTCACCGATCACGTAGCTTGATGGCATGGTCTGGTCTCCTGCAATTGCTTGCAGGACAAAAACTATCAAAGATTGCTAGTGACAGCAAGGGCATATTGGATTTTGCCCGGCCGCGCCTGAGCGCGACGTCGCATTGGGCGAAACCGAGTATCGCCCTGGCCGGACCGAGCTTCCTGCACGGGTTGATATGACGCACGTGGCAGTCGTGGCCGCAGGGCCGCCGGCAATCCGGATCCGAGGGGTTTGTCGGACCTGAACCCGGCAGGTGGTGGGCCGGCGCGGTCGATTGTCCGACTTGTTGCTAGCGCACGCGCTCTTTCATGAGCCGGTTCTGGTCGCGCTTCCAGTCCTTTTCTTTTTCGCTTTCGCGTTTTTCGAACTGTTTTTTACCCTTGGCCAGACCCACCGCGGCTTTGATGCGGCCTTTGCTGTAGTGCAGATCGAGCGGCACCAGGGTGTAACCGGCGCGCTCCACCTTGCCGATCAGGCGCTCGATTTCGTGGCCGTGCAGCAACAGTTTGCGCGTGCGCACGGGATCGGGCCGGATATGCGTGGATGCCGTGGCGAGCGGCGACACGTGCATGCCGAACAGGAAAATTTCGCCACGCTGCACGATTACGTACGCTTCTTTCAACTGCACGCGGCCGGCGCGTATGGCTTTGACTTCCCAGCCTTCGAAGGCGATACCGGCTTCGAAACGTTCTTCGATGAAATAGTCGTGCAGGGCCTTGCGATTTTCGATGATGCTCATGTGCGGCCGTCGTGCGGGCTTGCGTTAGAATCCGGAAGTCTACCAGTCCGACCTCGTTCCGCCAGACCTGGCAAAAGGGATTTAGCCCGATATGGCCGCGGTGAAAAAAATCGTTCTGATAGAACACACGGCACGCCGCATGTTCGATCTCGTGGATACCGTCGAGGATTACCCGCGCTTTTTGCCCTGGTGCGGCGGTACCGAATTGCTGGACCGCACGCCGGCCATTACGCGCGCGCGCATCCACATCAATTACCACGGCATCACTTCCCACTTCACGACGGAAAACGACAAACAGGCGCCGCACAGCATGTTCATACGCCTGGTCGAAGGGCCGTTCCACAGTCTGGACGGGAAATGGCTATTCACGCCGCTGGGCGAGCTGGCCTGCAAGGTCGAATTCAATCTGCATTATGAATTTTCCAGCCGCCTGATCGAAAAGGCGGTGGGGCCGGTGTTCTCGCACATCGCCAACAGTTTCGTCGATGCCTTCGTGAAGCGCGCCGACGCCCTTACCAAATCCGGCTCATGAATAACGAACACCTGGACGTGCAGGTAGTTTTCGCGCTGCCGCAGCGGCAGGAAGTGGTGGAACTGGAACTGCCTTCCGGTACCACCGTGGCGCAGGCCGTGGAATCTTCGGGACTGCTGCAGAAATACCCGGAAATCAGTCTGGCGCGCAACAAACTGGGCATATTCGGCAAGATCGCCAAGGGCGATACGGTATTGCGCCAGGGCGACCGCGTGGAAATTTATCGCCCGCTCATCGCGGATCCGAAAGAAGTGCGGCGCCAGCGCGCCGCGGAAGGCAAGCCGCTCAAAAAAGGCGCGGAATAACAGGCCACCGCGCCGGGCCGGCGTTCAGGCCAGAAATTCCGCTCCCTGTACCATGAGCGTGCCGGATCGGCCCGGCACCTCGCCGCGCAGAATTTCGCAGCGCGGCAAAGTTTCGACATCCAGTTGTTCGAATAAGGCGCGCGTGGTGCTGAGCGTGTAGCCCTGGTCGCGCCAGCCGGCCAGCAGGCGTTCGAATACCGGCGCGAGCTTGCCGCCTTCCAGTTCGGCATGCAGGGTATAGACGTGGCCGTGCAGCGGCGCTTCTTCCGTGAGCGCCAGCAGGCGTTCATGCACGTTGTCCGGCGTGCAGCCATCCAGGCCTATCAATTCGTCCAGGGTTGGCAAGGTGGTCGGCAGTTGCGGGCAGGCCACGATTTCCGCGTTCATCACCGGTACGAAAGGTGCGCGCCCGCGCGCGTCGGAACAATAGTCCATGCCCAGGCTTTGCGTGAGCCGCAGCGCATGGCGATTCATTTGCCAGCCGGCTGCGCCGTGGGTGCGCGCGGCGGTGCCGAATATCTGTTCGTAGCGCATCATGGCGAGGCTCATTTCGCGCCGCGTCCAGTCGGCGTCGGCGCCTTCCACGCCATCCTGCCAGCGCACGTGGTCCCAGGTATGGATGCCGGTTTCGTGGCCCGCGGCGGCCACGGCGCGCATGACCTGCGCGCCTTTGCGGCCGATGTCCGGACCCGGCAACAGCGTGCCGTAAAGCAGGGTTTTGATGCCGTAATGTTCCAGCACCGAGGTGCGGCCCACCTTTTTCATGAAGCCCGGGCGCAGTGCGCGGCGCACCGCGCGGCCGGTATGGTCGGGGCCGAGCGAAAACAGGAAAGTGGCGCGCGCGTCGAATTTTTCCAGCAGCGCGAGCAGCGCCGGCACGCCTTCGCGCGTGCCGCGCCAGGTGTCGACGTCTATTTTTAGCGCCAGCGGCGGCGGCTGATTTCTGCGGCGCCAGCCCATCAATCGACCAGGCTTTGCGCCTGCGCCACGTCGGCGCGATAGGCGTCGAATATGCTCGCCAGGGCGTCCTGCATGCCGGTTTTCGGCGCCCAGTCGAGATCGGCGCAAGTATTGGCGATTTTCGGCACGCGGTTGGCGACGTCCTGATAGCCCTTGCCGTAGTAATCGCCCGAGGTGGTTTCGACGATTTCCACGCGCGCCGCGCTGTCGCGATATTCGGGATATTGCGCGGCAAGATCCAGCATCATGTGCGCCAGTTCGCGCACCGAATAGTTGTTGGCCGGATTGCCGATGTTGTAAATATTGCCGCTCGCGGCGCCGTTGCGGTTGTCTATGATTTTCATCAGCGCGGCAATGCCGTCGTCGATATAGGTGAAGGCGCGCTTCTGCAGGCCGCCATCCACCAGTTTGATCGGTTCGCCGCGCACGATGTGGCCCAGGAACTGCGTGACCACGCGCGAACTGCCTTCTTTGGGGGTATGGATGGAATCCAGCCCCGGCCCTATCCAGTTGAAGGGCCGGAACAGCGTGTAATCCAGACCTTGCTGCTGGCCATAGCCGGCGATTACGCGGTCCATCAGTTGTTTGGCGCAGGCGTATATCCAGCGCGGCTTGTTGATCGGCCCATATACCAGCGGCGAATTTTCCGGGTCGAATTCGGCGTCGCCGCACATGCCATACACTTCGGACGTAGATGGGAAAATGACCCGCTTGCCATATTGCGCGGCGGCCCGCACGATGGGCAAATTGGCTTCGAAATCGAGTTCGAATACGCGCAGTGGTTCGCGCACATAAGTGGCCGGCGTGGCGATCGCCACCAGCGGCAGCACGGTGTCGCACTTTTTCACGTGGTAGGCGATCCACTCACGATTGATGGTGATGTCGCCTTCGAAAAAATGGAAGCGCGGGTGGTCGATGAGGCCTGCGACCCGCTCGACCGCCATGTCCATGCCATAAACTTCCCAGTCGCTCTCGGCCAGGATGCGCTTGGACAGGTGGTGGCCGATGAAGCCATTGACACCCAGGATGAGAATTTTCTTCACGTCGTTTCCCCGAAATTGAGTTTGCCTTGTCCAAAGCGCGCGGCGTAGCCGGCGGCATCCAGCACAGCGCCATCCAGGCTTGCGCTCAGGATATGCAGCACGCCGCCGCCGCCGCAATCGGCGCATAGTTGTCCATCCTGCACGTACAGCCCGGCTGTTGCATCGCGCTGTGTGGCGGTGCCGGCCACGCGCGTGGCGTCGATCTGCAGGCGCCCGCCCGCGAACGCGCAAAACGCACCCGGATAGGGCGGCGCCACGGCACGTACCAGGTTGTGGATTTGCGCCGCCGTTTGGCGCCAGTCGATTTGCCCGTCGGCCGGTTTGCGGCCACCGAAATAACTGCCTTGGGCGAGATTTTGCGGCTGCAGCACCAGCGTGCCGTTCATGAGGCCAGGCAGGGCGCGATCCAGCACCATTTCGGCCGCCAGCGTCACTTTGTCGAATACCGCGCGCGCCGTATCGTCGGGCAGTATGGGCACCGCCACTTGTCCGGCGATGGCGCCGGCGTCCGGCTTCGTGAGCATGGCGTGCAGGGTGGCGCCGGTTTCGCGCTCGCCGTGCAGCACCGCCCAGTTGACCGGCACGCGGCCGCGGTACTTCGGCAGCAGCGAGCCATGCATGTTGTAGGCGCCGCGCGGCGCGGCGGCGAGCAGGGCGTCGCACAGCATGTGCCGGTAATAGAAAGAAAACAGAAAATCGGGTTTCAGCACCGCCACGCGCGCGACGAAATCGGGCGCGTTGGGCTCATCCGGGTAGGCCACGGCTAGGCCGTAGTCGGCGGCGCAGGCGGCCACCGAATCGAACCATATGTTTTCGCCCGCGGCGTCGCGGTGCGTGACCACCAGCGCCACGTCCACGCCGTGCGCCAGCAGCACTTTGAGGCAGCGCACGCCCACGTTGTGGTAGGCGAAAACGACGGCGCGCGTCATGCCGGCGTGGATTCCTGCGGCGCATCCTGCGTGCCGACGGCCGGCGGGCCTTGCAGCACGGTATGCACGACATAGCGCGGGCGCAGGCGCACCTGCTGATAGATGCGTCCGACGTATTCGCCCAGCAATCCGACCGCGAACAGCAATATGCCGAGCAGAAAAAATGCAATGCCGAACAAGGTGAACAGGCCTTCGGCTTCCGGACCGACGATGAGCCGGCGTATGGCCAGGAACACCACGAATAGCGCGGAACACAGCGACAGCACCATGCCGCCCATGGATACCAGTTGCAGCGGCACCAGCGAAAACCCGGTCATGAGGTCGAAATTGAGCCGGATCAGGCTGTAGAGCGAATATTTCGAGGTGCCGGCGTGGCGTTCTTCGTGCCCGATCACGATTTCCGTGGGCGAGCGCGAAAAGGTATAGGCCAGCGCCGGTACATAGGTATTGGCTTCGCGGCAGGAATTCACCAGTTCCACCACATTGCGGCCATAGGCGCGCATCATGCAGCCCTGGTCGGTAATGTGGATGCGCGTGGTTTTGGCGCGCAAGCGGTTCATGCTGCGCGAGGCGTGGCGGCGGAAGGCGCTGTCCTGGCGCTGACGGCGTATGGTGCCGACGTAATCGTGACCAAGCCGGAATTGTTCCAGCAGGCGGCCGATCTCTTCCGGCGGATTTTGCAGGTCCGCATCCAGCGTCACCACGCAATCGCCGCGCGAATGTTCAAAACCGGCCAGGATCGCCATGTGCTGGCCGAAATTGGCCGCGAACAGCAGTACGCGCGTCACGTCGGGCCGCTCTTCGTATTGCTGGGAAAGCAGTGCAGCGGAGCGGTCGCGCGAGCCGTCATTGACGAATATTACTTCGTAAGGCGTATGCAGTCCGTCCAGCGCCGGATAGAGGCGCTCGAACAGCATGGGCAGGCCTTCTTCCTCGTTGTACACGGGAATTACGACCGTCAGTTCCGGATTCATGCGCGGTGACGGTCCAGAATATCGATCATGCTGCTGCACACGCGGTCCACCTCTGCCTCCGTCAGCGTGGGAAAAAGGGGCAGTGTAACGATTTCGCGGCCTATGCGCTCCGCATGGGGAAAGCTGCCCGGCCGGAAACCCAGCGCGCGATAGGCGGAAAACAGGTGCAGGGCAGGGTAGTGCACGCCCACCGCAATGCCGGCGGCGGACATGGCGCGGATGAAGTCTCCGCGCGTGATGCTCAGCCTATCGAGCGGCAGGCAAACCTGAAACATGTGCCAGTTGGACTGCGTGAAATCCGCCGGCGGCAATTGCAGGCCGCGTTGCGGCGCCGCATCGGCCAGACGCTCGAAATAATGCCGCGCCAGTACGCGGCGGCGCTCGTTGAACCCGTCGACCTGGCGCAACTGGTTGATGCCTATGACGGCGGCCAGATCGGTCAGATTGAACTTACCGCCGAACAGGTCGACATCCATGCCGCCATCGGCGTCGCGCGCCACGCCTTGCAGGCGCATGCGCTCGCACAGCGCCGCATCGGCATCGGCCGGCAGCACCAGACAGCCGCCTTCAGCGGTGGTCATGTTTTTATTGGCGTGAAAACTGAAAGACACGTAATCGCCGAAACTGCCGATGCGGCGGCCCTTCCAGTTGGCGCCCATGGATTGCGCCGCATCTTCGATCACGCGCAGCCCGTGTTGCGCGGCGACCGCATGGAGCCGGTCGCGATCCACCGGCAGGCCGGCCAGGTCAACCGGAATGACGGCCCGCGTGGCCGGTGTGACGGCGGCCGCGATGGCGTCGAGGTCAATATTGCGCGTGTGCGGATCGACGTCCACGAATACCGGCCGCGCACCGGCGCGCACGATCACGTTGGCGGTGGCCACCCAGGTGAGCGGCGTGGTGATGACTTCGCTGCCCGCACCTATGCCCAACATGCCCAGCGCGACTTCCAGCGTGGCGGTGCCGGAATTGAAGGCGCGCACCCTGCGGCCGCCGAAATATTCCGACAACGCGGCTTCGAAGGCTTTTACCTTGGGGCCGCTGGTAATCCAGCCCGAACGCAACACTTCCGCCACGTCGGCGATGGTTTGTTCGTCCAGCGTGGGACGCGTGAAAGGAATGAGCATGCTCATGATCGTGCCACCAGCCAAACCCCAAGCAGAATGAAACCTATGCCCATCGCGCGCGTGAGCGTGACCGATTCGCCCAGCCAGAAATGCGCGATCACCGCATTCACCACATAGCCGATGGACAGCATGGGATAGGCGATGCTCACCGGCACGCGCGACAAGCCCATCACCCAGATGACCAGGCTCAGCACATAACAGGCCATGCCGCCGACGAAAAACGGCTGGGTGGCGAAACGCCAGCCTATGGGCAACAGGTTGGCGAGCTGAAAATCGAAGTGGCCGATGGCATTGGTGCTGGCTTTCAGCAGCAATTGCGCACAGGCGTTCAGCATCACGCCGGACAGGATAAGAACCAGGCTGATGGCGTTCATTCTGGGTTGCGTACCACGATGCGGCGCGTGTCGCGCGCGACGATGCGCATGGGCAGTGCGTCGGCGGCAAGCTGGTTGTAGGCCGATTCGCCCAGCACCGCGTAAGCGCCGGGCTGGCTGCGCCACAGGTGCTTGAACTGGTCCACGCTATCCACCGCCAATTGCGGTTCCTGCTGCAGGCCGAAATCCATTTCGTCGCGAAAATCCACCAACGTGAGCGTGCGATCGAGGTAGAAGGGCAAAGTCTGGTCGTAGCCCTGCACGCTGTAGAAAGGGGTGCTTGGCTGCAGCTGCGGCGACACTTCGCGCGCCAGGTAATAGGACGAATTCGAGGCCGCGAGCGCCTCATGGCCCAGCACCACGGCATTGCCGGCTGCGAACGCGCCGGCCGCAAGCGCCAGAAAGGCGTCCGCGCGGCGCGCCGCGCGCGTGAGCAACAGCGCGGCCAGGGTTGCCGCGAGGAATAGCGCGGCGGCTGCGGTGAGCCAGTGCGCGTAATTTTGCATCATGGCCGCTGTGGTTTCGCGATCGAAACGCTCCGCCACGCGCGGCGCGGCGACCAATGCGACGCCCGCCAGAAGCGCCAGCAGCAACAAGTGGATGCGCAATTCCCTAGTGCCGAGGCGCAATAGTTGCGCGCTGCCGGCCATCGCCAGCGCGGGCAGCACCGGCAATATGTAGGACGGCAGTTTCGAGCTGGATACGGAAAAAAACGCGAAAGTAAGCACGGCCCACACCAGCAGCAGCCGTGCCGGGGCGAATTCGCGGCTCAGTTCGGCCTGCCAGGCACGCCAGACGCCGCGCAGCACCAGCGTGGTCCACGGCAGCAGACCCAATAGCAGAATGGGCAGGAAATACCACCAGGCCTGTTCGCGGCGGTGCACCGGCGTCAGAAAGCGCTCGAAATGTTCGTGTATGAAAAAGAAATGCGGAAATTCCGGGTTGACGACCGATACCGCGATGAACCACGGCGCCGCGATGGCAAAAAACACCGGCAGGCCCAGCAGCAGGTGCAGGCGCCGCCAGGGCGAAAAATCGCGATTCGCGACGCTGTATACCACCAGCGTGCCGCCCGTCAGCACCAGCGCGACGATGCCTTTCGAGAGCACCGCCAGCGCCAGCGCGCCCCAGGTCACGAGCATCCAGCGCCGTTCCGCGTCGGGTGTGGCAGCCGTGGCATTGGCCAGCAGGAAGCCGCACAGCGCCAGTTGCAGGAAAAACGTGAGGCCCATGTCCAGCGTGTTCATGTGCCCCATGCCGAAATAGAGCAAGCTGCTGGCCAGGCACATGGCGGCCGTGGCGGCGGCGTCCGAGCCCCACAGCCGGCGTACCGTGAACCAGGCCAGCCACACGCCGGCCAGCCCGGTCAGTGCGGTCCACAGGCGTGCCGTCCATTCGTGCGTGCCGAATATTTTGTAGGCCGCGGCGGTGGCCCAATATTGCAGCGGCGGCTTTTCGAAATATTTGATGCCGTTCAGGCGCGGCGTGATCCAGTCTCCGCTCACGGCCATTTCGCGCGCAATTTCGGCGTAGCGGCCTTCGTCCGGTTTGATGAGTTTGCGGTAATCGAGCGTGCCCAGCCACAGCACGGCGAATACCGTGAATAGCGCCCACAGGCGCCGCATGGCAAGGCGTGGCGGCAAGCCGGTGACATCGGGGGGGATGCGGTGCGCCGGCACGAACGTGGTCCGCAAGGTCGCGGCAGTACTGGCGGGCACGGCGTCAGGCGGGTTCCAGCATCAGTGCGGCGACGACCGCGCGACCTTCACCCATCAGGATGTTGTAGGTGCGGCAGGCGGCGGCGGTATCCATCACCTCGAAACCCACGTGCGCCTCGACCAGCGGCCGCAGCAGGGCCGGCGCCGGAAAGCGCTGGCGCGAGCCGGTGCCTATCAACACCACGTCCGCGCCCAGTTCGCACAGCGCGGCGAAATCCGCGCTGCTCAAGGCCTCGAAACCCTGGTTGCCGAATTGACCGGCGATGCGATTGGGCAGCAGCACGATGCCGTGGGCGTAGCGCTGGCGGTTGATTTCCAGATAGCCGGGACCGTGGGCGGTCACGGCGAGCGTGTCGTCGCGTTTGTCGAGATGCAGCTTCATGCGGAATGTGCCTGGCATCCTGCGGGCGCACCCGCGGCTCTGCCCCAAGTGTTACGTGCGTTGTTCTGGTAGAGCAGGGCGCCTGCCGCTCAGAGCGGGTTTGCCGCGGGGCAGTGCGTTCGCTAACATTATACCTTTTTCGCGCTGCCGGCCCGGAACCCCGCTCCGGCCGGCAAGCCGCACGAGAGCCCGATGAAAGAATTTCCGCGCATCAAACGCCTGCCGCCCTATGTGTTCAACATTACCGGCGAGCTGAAAATGAACGCGCGCCGCGCCGGCGAGGACATTATCGATCTGTCCATGGGCAACCCGGACGGCGAGACGCCGCGCCACATCGTGGACAAGCTGGTGGAAGCCGCGCAGCGCGAAAACACGCACGGCTATTCGATTTCGAAAGGCATTCCGCGCCTGCGCAAGGCCATTTGCGACTGGTACGCGCGGCGCTTCCAGGTGTCGCTGGACCCGGAAAGTGAAGCCATCGTGACGATAGGTTCGAAAGAGGGGCTGGCGCATTTCGCGCTGGCAGTGCTGGACCGCGGCGACATCGTGCTGGTGCCCAATCCCAGCTATCCGATCCATATTTACGGCCCGGTCATTGCCGGTGCGGACATACGCCACGTGCGCATGACGGCGGATTCGGATTTTTTTGCGGAATTGACGCGCGCCCTGCACGAGTCCTATCCCAAGCCGAAAATGCTGATACTCAATTTCCCCAGCAATCCCACTGCGCAATGCGTGGATTTGGGGTTTTTCGAGCGTGTCGTGGCGCTCGCCAAGGAGCACGACCTCATCGTCGTGCATGACCTCGCCTACGCCGACATCTGTTTCGACGGCTATGTGGCGCCGTCCATCATGCAGGTGGAAGGGGCCAAGGACGTGGCGGTGGAATTTTTCACCATGTCCAAAAGCTACAACATGGCCGGCTGGCGCATAGGCTACATGGTCGGCAATAGCGAACTGGTGGGTGCGCTGGCGCGCATCAAGAGCTATCACGACTATGGCACCTTCACGCCCATCCAGGTGGCGTCCATCATCGCGCTGGATGGCCCGCAAGATTGCGTCGAACAGGTGCGCGCCACCTACCAGAAGCGCCGCGACGTGCTGGTGAAAGGCCTGCACGAAGCCGGCTGGATGGTGGATGTGCCGAAAGCCAGCATGTACGTGTGGGCGAAAATCCCCGAACCCTGGCGCGCGCGCGGCTCATTGGAATTCGCCCGTAAAATGCTCATAGACGCGAAAGTGGCGGTAAGCCCCGGCGTGGGCTTCGGCGAATTTGGCGATGATCACGTGCGCTTTGCGCTGATCGAAAACGAAGAGCGCATCCGCCAGGCCGTGCGCGGCATCAAGGACATGTTGCGGCGCGCCTGATACGCCCGCGCCGCACCCACCTCATTCAGAAAGCAGAAGCCCCGCATGCAGCCGGTACTTAAATCGACCAAGCTTACCAACGTCTGTTATGACATACGCGGA
The DNA here is from genome assembly GCA_016791105.1 of Rhodocyclaceae bacterium. Lineage (GTDB taxonomy): Bacteria > Pseudomonadota > Gammaproteobacteria > Burkholderiales > Rhodocyclaceae > JAEUNM01. The sequence goes on from JAEUNM010000104.1 coordinate 27,410, forward strand.
CCGGTGCTGGACCGCGCCAGACAGATGGAAGAAGAAGGCCAGAAAATCATCAAGCTGAATATCGGCAACCTCGCCGTATTCGGCCTGAATCCGCCCGAAGAAATCGTGCAGGACATGATACGCAACCTGCCCGATGCGGCCATGTACACCGATTCCAAAGGCCTCTTCGCGCCGCGCAAGGCCATCATGCACTACACGCAGGAAAAGCGCATCGCCGGCGTCAGCATCGATGATATTTACATCGGCAACGGCGCGTCCGAACTGATCGTGATGAGCCTCAATGCGCTGCTGAACGACGGCGACGAAGTTCTGCTGCCGGCGCCGGACTATCCGCTCTATACCGCGGCGGTGTCCCTGTCGGGCGGGCGTCCGGTGCATTATCTGTGCGACGAATCGGCCGGCTGGCTGCCCGACCTGGACGACATACGCGGCAAAATCACGCCGAATACGCGCGCCCTGGTGGTGATCAATCCGAATAATCCGACCGGCGCGCTCTACCCGCGCGAAACGCTGGAAGCGCTGGTCGAAGTGGCGCGCAAGCACCAGCTCATCGTATTCGCCGACGAAATTTACGACAAGACGCTGTTCGACGGTGCCGAGCACGTGAGCATCGCCTCGCTGGCCGATGACGTGCTGTTCGTAACTTTCAACGGCCTATCGAAAAACTATCGCTCCTGCGGCTACCGCTCGGGCTGGATGGTGGTGTCGGGCGAAAAGAAACATGCGCGCGACTATATCGAAGGCCTGAACATGCTGGCTTCGATGCGGCTATGTTCGAACACGCCGGGCCAGCTTGCGATTCAGACCGCGCTGGGCGGCTATCAGTCGATACGCGATCTGGTCGCGCCGGGCGGGCGGCTGGCGCGCCAGCGCGATCTGGCGCACGAACTGCTCACCGCGATCCCGGGCGTTTCGTGTGCCAAACCCAAGGCCGCGCTGTATTGTTTCCCTCGCCTCGACCCAAAAATGTACCCGATCGCGGACGACCAGCAGTTCATACTCGAACTTCTGGAAGCCGAACGGGTGCTGCTGGTGCAGGGAACCGGCTTCAACTGGCCCAATACCGACCACTTCCGTGTCGTGTTTCTGCCGCATGAGGACGACCTGCGCGACGCCATCGGTCGCATCGCACGCTTTCTGGAGCACTACCGCAGGCGCCACGGCGGGTAAAATGCCGGGTTTTGCGCTGCAACGCGATGCGCGGCAGGTGCCGCCGCATCCGGCACGAATTTTCATACTTTTCAGGTCGATATGAAGCCCATCAAGGTTGGACTGCTAGGCATAGGCACCGTAGGTAGCGGTGTATTCACGGTGTTGGCGCGCAACGCCGAAGAAATTTCGCGCCGCGCCGGCCGGCCCATCACCATCGCCGTGGTGGCCGACAAGGCCGTCGAGCGCGCGCGCGAAATTACCGGCGGCCAGGTGCGCATTACCGACGACGCCTATAGCGTGGTGGCGGATCCGGAAATCGATATCGTGGTCGAACTGATAGGCGGCTACACGATCGCGCGCGAACTGGTGCTGGCGGCCATAGAAAACGGCAAACACGTCGTGACGGCCAACAAGGCGCTGCTTGCCACGCACGGCAACAGCATATTTGCCGCGGCGCAAAAAAAGGGCGTCATGGTGGCGTTCGAAGCCGCGGTGGCGGGCGGCGTGCCCATCATCAAGGCCCTGCGCGAAGGTCTTACGGCCAACCGCATCGAGTGGATTGCCGGCATCATCAACGGCACGACCAATTACATCCTGTCCGAAATGCGCGACAAGGGGCTGGCGTTCGACGAGGTGCTGCGCGCCGCGCAACAACTTGGTTATGCCGAAGCCGACCCCACGTTCGACATCGAAGGCGTGGATGCCGCGCACAAAATAACGCTGCTGTCGGCCCTGGCGTTCGGCATACCGGTGCAGTTCGACAAGGCTTATGTGGAAGGCATTACCAAACTGACGGCGGAAGATATCACTTACGCCGAACAGTTCGGCTATCGCATCAAACTGCTGGGCATCACGCGGCGCCAGGCCAATGGCGTGGAATTGCGCGTGCATCCCACGCTGGTGCCGGAGCGCCGCCTCATCGCCAATGTCGAAGGCGTCATGAATGCCGTGCTGGTGCAGGCCGACGCCGTCGGCGCCACGCTTTATTACGGCCGCGGCGCGGGTTCCGAACCCACCGCCAGTGCGGTAATTGCCGATCTGGTGGATGTGACGCGCCTGCACACGGCAGACCCGGAACATCGCGTGCCGCACCTGGCCTTCCGCCCGGATCGCATGGCAGACCTGCCCATACTGCCCATGGAAGAAGTCGTTACTTCGTATTATCTGCGCCTGCGCGTGGAAGACAAACCGGGCGTGCTGGCCGACGTGACGCGCATTCTGGCCGACGACGAAATTTCCATCGACGCCATGCTGCAAAAAGAACCGGCGGAAGGCGAAGACCAGGCCGACATCATCATGCTTACCCACCGCTGCCTGGAAAAGCGCATCAATGCCGCCATCGCGCGCATAGAGTCGCTCGCTGCGGTACGTGGCGACGTGGTGCGGCTGCGGCTCGAACAACTGCAATAAAGCCCGCCCGCGGCCGGCCGCGCCAGCGCCGCGCGCGCTGCGGCGGCCGCGCGGCGCCGCTCACAGGAATTATCGTGCGCTATTTATCCACGCGCGGCCGCTCCGCGCCGCAGTCGTTCTGCCAAATATTGCTGGGCGGGCTGGCCCCGGACGGCGGCCTCTATCTGCCTGAAGCCTATCCGCGCGTAAGTGCCGAAGATTTGGCGCAGATGCGCAACATGGATTATGCCGCGCTGGCATTTTCCATCCTGTCGCGCTTCATCGACGACATCGCGCCGGCCGATCTGGCGGACATCATCGATCGCACTTATACCGCGCAGACTTATTGCAATGTACGGCCCGGTTTTAACGCCGCCGACATCACGCCGCTCGCCACCCTGGCGCCCGGCCTGCACATACTGCAACTGTCCAACGGACCCACGCTGGCGTTCAAGGACATGGCCATGCAGTTGCTGGGCAATCTGTTCGAATACGTGCTGGCGCGCGAAGGCCGCCACCTGAACATACTGGGCGCCACCTCGGGCGATACCGGCTCGTCGGCCGAATATGCGATGCGCGGCAAGCGCGGCATACGCGTATTCATGCTGTCGCCGCACGGCAAGATGAGCCGCTTCCAGACCGCGCAAATGTTCAGCCTGCAGGACCCGAACATATTCAACATCGCCGTGCGCGGCGTGTTCGACGACTGCCAGGACATCGTGAAAGCCGTGTCCAACGACCACGCCTTCAAGGCGCAGCACGCCATAGGCACGGTCAATTCCATCAACTGGGCGCGTGTGGCGGCGCAAATCGTGTATTACTTCAAGGGCTATTTCGCCGCCACCCGCAGCAATGACGAACAAGTCAGTTTCTGCGTGCCGTCCGGCAATTTCGGCAATGTGTGCGCCGGCCATATCGCGCGCATGATGGGCCTGCCGATAAAACAACTTATCGTCGCCACCAACGAAAACGATGTGCTGGACGAATTTTTCCGTACTGGCGTATATCGCCCACGCGTGGCGGCCGAAACCCTGCACACCTCCAGCCCGTCCATGGACATATCGAAAGCCTCGAATTTCGAGCGCTTTGCCTTCGATCTGGCCGGCCGCGATGCTGGCCAAGTAAGCGCCTGGTGGAGCGCGGTCGATCAGGGCCGCGCCTTCGACGCCAAGGACGGCGGCTTTTTCGCCCGCGTGGCCGAGTACGGCTTCGTATCCGGCGCCAGCACCCACGCCGACCGCCTGGCGACCATACGCAGCGTGTGGGAAAAATACGCCACCATGGTCGATACCCACACCGCCGACGGCATCAAGGTCGGCCTGGAAAAGCGCGACCCCAACGTGCCACTGATCTGCCTGGAAACCGCGCTGCCCGCCAAATTCGAAGATGCCATCCGCGCCGCCCTGGGCCGCGAACCCGAACGCCCCGCCGCCATGGCCGGTTTGGAAGCGCTGCCGCAGCGCTCGGTCACCATGGATAGCGATGCTCGGGCGGTAAAGGCGTATATCGCGCAGAACTGCTGAGCGCGCCGCGCAGCCGGAATTGCAACTCGTAGCTTGGGGTGACGCAGGAACCCCAACAGCGGAGGTTGGTAAATAGCGGCTTTGTCGGTGATTGATGGCCGATGTTGGGGTTCGCAGGCTCACCCCAACAATAATGGCTACGTGGTGAAACGTAGGCCTTCGCGTTGGGGGGGCGTTGGGGCGATTGCGGCGCGGCACCGGCCGGGAGCGCGCCGCGGCTGGGCTCAGGGCAGCCACGTAGGTTGCCGTGACGATAGGAACCCCAGCGACCGGGGCTCGTTATCGAGCGCAGGGTGTTGTTGGCCGTGTGATTATTGGCGCGCATGCACCGGCACCTCGGACAACGCTGCTCCGCTATCGAGCGCTGGGTGTTGGGGTTCGCAGGCTCACCCCAACCTACGAGGATCCGCCGAATAGCACTCTTGGTGCGACGAAGGGATGCATGGCGGTAGCTCGGGTCGTGTGAGGGCGCCGGCTCAGGCGGCTTGCTGGCCGGCCGCGGCGGGGCGGTGGGCCAGTACGGCTACGTCCAGCGGCTGGGGTACGCCACCCACGGTGCGCTGGGCGCGAATTTCCTTGTCGCCCGCATAGCCCTGTGCGCGCGCCAGTTCGAGCGCGCTGCGGGTGGTGATGGCGCGGGTTTTTTCGGCCTTGTTGTGCTTTTCCAGCTTGGCGGCCAGATTCACGGTGTCGCCGATGACCGTGTATTCGAGGCGCTGGCCGTCGCCTATGATGCCGAATACGACTTCGCCGGTGGCCAGCCCGCCGCCCACGTCGGGCGCGGATTTGCCGGCCGCGCGGCGCTCGGCGCGCCAGGCGTCCACGCTGGCCATGATGTCATCCACCGCGGCGAGGGCGTGGGCGGCATAGTTGGGGTCCGGCATGGCGGCGCCGAAACTGGCCAGTATGCCGTCGCCCATGAACTTGTCTATGTTGCCGCCGTGCTTGCGGATGACCGGCACGGCAAGGCGCTGATATTCGCCCAATAGTGCGATCAGCTCTGAGGGCGTAAGGCTGGCCGATGCTTCGGTGAAGCCGCGCAAATCCAGGAACAGCACGGCGGCTTGGCGCAATTCGCCCTGGCCGGCCTGGATGGCTTGTTCGGAGCCGGTGATGCGGCTCGCCACGGAGTCGTCGAAAAAGAGCGACAAATCCTGTACCGCCACCTGTTGCGACACGCTTTGTTCCAGCATGGCGCGGGCGCGGCGCAGCGCGAGCGCCAGCACCAGCGTGACCACGACGATGGCCAGCAGCTTGTCCACTTCGCCGCCCCAGTGGATTTGCATGGAGCGCAGCGAGGTCACATAGTCCCAGGTAACCGGATTGACGGGCGCAGAATAGTAGGCATTGGCGACCAGCGCCACCCAGCCCAGCGCGGCGGTGGCGCCGGACAGCAGTACCCATATCGGCTCGAAGCGCAGCGCGCGCAAGGCGATGAGCATGAACACATAGATGAGCTGGGTGGATTTGAGCGACAACTGCGCCGGCTGTTCGTATTGCAGGTGGTAGGCCCAGATCACGAACAGCAGCAGCAGCATTTCGGCGACCACGCTGGCGCCCAGCATCCAGCGCTTTAGTTGCCCGGTCAGCGCGAAATACATACGCAGCGCGGACAGGATGGAAAATAAGGCCAGGCCCAGCGGCGCCGCTTCGATGGGCGCGTCGGGCGAAAATCCCGCCGGGGCGGAGGCGTATAGTTGCGCGAGCAGGGCGGCGATGGCCAGTTGTACGCAGGTGACCAGAATTTCGCTGCGATATTGTTCCTGCTCGAATTCGCGCCGCACCCGCGCCGGCAACTGCATGTCGCGGCGGCCGCCGCCCATCAGGGCGGCGAAGGCGGGCTTTATTCGTTGCGCGAAAGTTTGCATGTCGGCTCCATCGTGGAGTGTTTCATTTACCGGAATACCCGCCGCAATCGGGCCTCCGTGGCCACCGTGGCCTCCGTAGGGCGGATAAGCGAAGCGCAATCCGCCGTATGCAGAGATTCGGGCGCGGCGTTGCCGGCGGCGCAGCGTCGCCGGCAACGTAGCTGCATGTAAAACTTCCAACGCCCCCATACGGCGGATTGCGCCTGCGGCTTATCCGCCCTACGGACGGCTGCTCGAATTCGCGCCGCACCCGCGCCGGCAACAGCATGTCGCGGCGGCCGCCGCCCATCAGGGCGGCGAAGGCGGGTTTTATTCGTTGCGCGATAGTTTGCATGTCGGCTCCATGGTGGAGTGTTTTATTTACCGGATACCCACCGCAACCGGGCCTCCGTGGCCTCCGTAGGGCGGATAAGCGAAGCGCAATCCGCCGTATGCAGAGATTCGAGCGACGCGTTGCCGGCGGGGGCGCCGCGTTGCCGGCGGCGCAGCGTCGCCGGCAACCTGGCTGCATGTGCAACTTCCAACGCCCCCATACGGCGGATTGCGCCTGCGGCTTATCCGCCCTACGGACGGCACGCGCTTCACGTCTCGTCGCCGGTCTTTAGTTTTCCGCCCACGATTTTGTCGCAGGTGCCGGCCGGCAGCATGATCCATTCTTCCTCGCCGCCGTCGTCGCGCGCCTGCCCGGCGCAGGCGTGGTGGCTGGTACCGCAGTCGTTCTTCGCGGCCCGCACCACGCCGTAACAGCGCTCGCGGTCCAGCGTGAAATTACGCTGCGAGCCGGGCAGTACGTGGGTGTATTGACTGACGGCGAGCAGGCTCAGGCCAACTGCGCTGCCAAGGGCGAGGACATTGCCGAGCGTGCGTCCCATAGCGGCTCCTTCAGATAGTCGTACAGCACGCGGCCGTAAGGCAGCGTGAGATCGGCGACGAAATGCGTGCCGCCGACCACGCGGCGTACCGGCAGATCGGCCACCGGCGCATTCACGTGCGGTATCAGGTGCAGCCGCGCCGGGCTTTCCCAGGCGCCTTTGACCTGCACGTCCGTCAGGTTGTAGGCCACCAGTTGCGCGATGGCCGGGCTGCCGTCCACATCCGGGATGATTTTCAAGTTCACCTGAGTTTTGGTCAGTTTGCGGATGAACGGCGTCACATCGCACATCTGGCTGCCGTGATGGGCGCAGATGGCGTTTTCGTGTTTGTAGGCCATGCTCGCTACAGCCACAAGCTGGTCCCCGTATTCGAGCCGGCCGGCCAGGGTGTCGCGATTCACCTTGAGCGATACGTCGGCCAGTTTTTTCGGGAAGCCCCAAATTTCGCGCCCGCCGGAAATGGGCGGTTCGCAGTCCAGGTACATTTGCGCCACGAAATTGACCGATTCGCCTTTGTAAGTGCAGGGAATCACGATGCCGGATTCGGTATAGTCGCCAAAACCGGTCGAATCCGGCATGCGGATAAATTCGTACAGCACGGTATTGGAGCCGTCCGGCTGCAGTGGCTCGGGCACCGCTTCGCGTATGGCGGCCGGGTCCGATTCGTAACTGATGATCATGTATTCGCGGTTCACGAAGCGGTACGGTCCTTTCGGATAAGTCGGGCTCGCGATCGGCATCGACGCGGTCATCAGTATGTCTTCGATTTTCATTGCTGCTCTCCTTGTTGCCTGGGGTTGGGGGTTATAGAAATTCGCCGCGTATATCCACGCTGGAGCGCTCGCCCACGGCGTCGAAATTCACCGCGGTCCAGCGCTGTGCTTCGCGCCGGCCGGCATCGCGCAGTTGCTGCAGGAAATCCCAGTCGGCGTTCAGTTTGCTCGACACGCCGTACTGCGCCATGGTGTCGTCGGCGCGTATCGAATGGATGTGCATGCACTTCATTTCGCCCGCCGCCACCTTGCCGCGCTCGATCAGGCTGGTGGCGAAAGCGATGGCGCGCATTTCGCGCATGAGCGAAGAATTGAAGCTCACTTCGTTCAGACGATTCAGAATTTCCGCCGCGGTGCGCGGGCAGCCGCGCCGCACGATGGGGTTGAGGTGCACGATCACCACGTCCTGCGAATCGCAGTGATAAATGAGCGGATAGATGGCCGGGTTGCCGACATAGCCGCCGTCCCAGTAATACTCGCCTTCAATTTCCACGGCCTGAAACAGGAAGGGCAGGCAGGCGGATGCCTGTACCGCTTCCGGCGAAATGTCCTTTTCCGTGAACAGGCGCACCTTGCCGGTTTCGACGTTGGTGGCGCACAGGAATAGTCGGATCGGGCTTTCGCGCCGCAGGCGGTCAAAATCTATGTGGCGTTCGAGCAGATCGCGCAGCGGGTTGAAATTGAGCGGGTTTAACTGATAGGGCGAAAAGATGCGCGTCGCCACGTCCATCATCATGAAGAAGGGCGAGTTCTCGAGTGTGTGCACGCCCATCGCCTTGTCCCAGGGCAGAGGCTTGTACGGGCTGAACACGGCGGCGGTGTCGGCAACGCCTTTCCAGAACGCCGCCAGGGCAGCCCGCGCGCCATCCGGGCCACCTTCCAGCCAGCCCTGCGCCAGCACGGTGGCATTCATGGCGCCGGCGCTGGTGGCGCTCACGCCGTCGAAACTGAAGCGGCCGTCTTCGATCAGATGGTCCAGCACGCCCCAGGCATAAGCGCCGTGGGCACCACCGCCCTGCAGAGCCAGGTTGATAGGTTTGACGCGCATGTCCGCCGCCTTGGCAGAGCCGGTTTTTGATTTCACGGTGGTATCCACGGTGGGTCTCCAGGGGTTTAGTGCTGCGTCCAGCCGCCGTCCATGGCCAGCGCGGTGGCGGTCATCGAGGCACCCATGTCGGAGGCGAGGAATATCGCCAGCGCGGCCAGTTCTTCCACTTGCACGAATTCCTTGCGCGCCTGGCCTTTCAGCAGCACGTTGCGTACCACCTGTTCGGGTGGAATGTTGTGTACACGCGCCTGATCGGCGATCTGCTTTTCCACCAGCGGCGTTTTGACATAGCCGGGGCAAATGGTGTTGGCGGTGATGCCGAATTCCGCCAGTTCGATCGCCACAGTTTTGGATAGACCGATCATGCCGTGTTTGGCGGCCACGTAAGCGGCCTTGAACGGGCTGGCGGTCAGTCCGTGCGCCGAGGCCACATTGATGATGCGGCCGTGGCGGCGCGCCTTCATGCCGGGCACGACGGCCTTGATGAGGTGGAAAGCCGAGGACAGATTGATGGCCAGAATGGCATCCCACTTCGCGTCCGGAAATTCTTCCACCGGCGCCACGTGCTGGATGCCGGCGTTATTGACGATCACGTCCACCTGGCCGAACTGTTGTTCGGCGTGGCGCGCCATGTCGCGAATCTGCTCGGGCTGGCTCATGTCGGCGGCGGAATAGCGCACCTTGACGCCAAATTCCTGTTCCATCGCGTAGCGCAGGGTGTCGATCTGGTCGGCGTCGCCGAAACCATTGAGCATCACATTGGCGCCCTGCGCGGCAAACGCGCGTGCGATGCCCAGACCGATGCCGCTGGTGGAGCCGGTGACGATGACGGATTTACCTTTTAACATTGTTGCTCTCCTGTTTTGGTTTTGCGGGGTGGGTCACTTCAACGCGGCCTGCTTGCCCGGTTTTAGTGAATGCGGCGGCGCAGCCCGGCACCGGCGGTAAGCGGAACGGCATGGGCCGGGTCGTCCGCTTCGCTGGTGCGCGTGAAGCGCAAATGGGTAATGTCGGTGCTGAAGAACATGCTCCAGGTCCACTCGACGAAGATGCGCAACTTGCGGCCCAGTGTGGGCATGCGCATCAGATAGAAAGCACGCCACAGCAGCCAGGCCGGCAGGCCCGACAGGCGCAGGCCATATACCTGGGCGACGCCTTTCATGTGGCCGGTGGTGGCCATCTGGCCCTTGGCGGTGTGCCAGAACGGCTGCGTGTCGCGGCCGAGGATGACGGCGGATAAGTTGCGTGCCAGTTGTTCCGCCTCGGCCACCGCAAATTGTGCCGTGGGCGGCGCAAACTGGCCGTCCACGGCATTGCGTATGAGCGCGCAATCGCCCACCGCCCACAGGTTTTGCATGCCGGCCACGCGCATGTCGGCTTCGGTTTCGAGCTTGCCGCGCTGGGTGGGCAGGCCGAGCGCCGCCACCAGCGGATTCGGGCGCGTGCCTATGGTGCAGATGACGGTGGCGCCGTCTATGTATTCGCCGTCGTTGAGCGTCACGCCGCCGCCATCGACCTTGGCGGCGCGGGATTTCAGGCGCACCGCGATGCCGCGCTTGCTCATCGACGCGGCGGCCGAACGGCCCAGGCATTCCGGCAATTCGGGCAGCAGGCGTTCGCCGTCCTGCAGGATGCTTACCTGCAATTCTTCACGACTGACGCGCGGATAATAGCGCAGCGCGCTTTTCAGAAAATCGGCCAGTTCGCCGGCCACTTCCACGCCGGAAAAGCCGCCGCCTATCACGATGAAGTGGCCTAGACGGCGGCGCAGCGCGGGGTCGGTTTCAAGTTCTATCTGTGCCACACGCTGCAGCACGCGATTGCGTATGAACATGGCGTCGCCGACCAATTTGAGCGGCAGCGCGTGCTGTTCCATGCCCGGCACCAGCGCCAGATTGGCGCGCGTGCCGAAGGCGAAAATCAGGTGTTCGTAGGGAATGTCGGCCGGGCCGGCCAGCGTGCTGCCGTGCACGATGCGGTGCTCCAGATCGATGCCGGTCACGGTCGCCATGATGAAACGGGTTTTGTCTATCATCTGGCGGATGGGCGCGATCACCTGTTCCGGAAAAATCGAGGCGCCCACCACTTCGGCCAGCATGGGGTTGAAGGTGGTATAGCTCTCCTGGCTGACCAGAATGACGCGGTAGGGCTCGCGCACGCGGCGCTCCAGCGCCTGCGCCAGCGTGGTGCCGGCAAATCCGCCGCCTATGATCACGATGTTTTTTGTGTCGTTCATGTTGCTGCTCCTCGTTCGGCGGTCCGGGCGCGGGGTGGCGTCCGGACCTTTTGGGCGGCTCAGGTGCGCTTGGCGAAAGCGCGGGCAATCAGATGGTCCAGCGACAGTTTGCCGGGGCCGTGGACGACCATCACCAGCATGAATAGTCCCCAGTACTGGTGCTGCATCAGTCCCACTTCGCCGAGGTCCGGATACGAAATAACGGCCACTATGTTGAACACGAATAGTGCCGCGGCGGCGAAGCGCGTAGCCAGGCCCAGGGTCAGAAACACCGGCAGGGATAGTTCTGCCGCCGTGCCGAGCAGGGCCGCGATGGCGGGCGGCAGCAAGGGCACGGAATATTCGTTTTCGAACAGCGCGATGGTGCTATCCCAGCTCGCGATCTTGGTCAGGCCGGAGCGGAAAAACACGTAGGCGACCAGCAGGCGGATGGCCACATCCACCAGCGGCGAGAGGTAGCGCGTTTGTTCGATGACGCCGCGCACGACGGCATGGATGCGGTCCAGCGCGCCGCGGCGCGCGGGGGTGCGAGTGGTCTGAAATGCGTATTCCATGATGTTCTCCTCGATTTACCGGTGCGGCCCCCGCGGGGGCCGCGGCAAGTTCGGCCTGCTTATTTCTTCGCGACGACGACCTTGCCGCCGGCGATCTTTTCGCAGGTGCCCTTGGGCACGTACACCCAGGCTTCCGAATCGTTGTCGGACTTGACGGTGCCGGCGCAGGCGCTTTTGCTGGTGGCGCAGTCGTTCTTGCCGGCCTTGGCGATACCTGCGCACTTTTCGTTGTCGCCCTTTTCGGCGAGCGCGACACCGGAAGCGGACGCGAGGCCCAGAGCGATCAGACCGGCGACGGCATTGCGGATGACTTGTTGGCTGTTCATGGCATGACTCCTGAAATAAGTGGGTTGAATTAGTGGAACAGGCTGTGTTTATTGCCGATCCGCTGCGTATTCTGGCGACCGACTTTCACGCCCTTTTCGCGCATTTGTCACGAATTCATCACGCCGCGCGGGGCCGCTAGGGGCGCGTGCGCGCGGAGCAGGTAGTTCCCGCAGGGGACTATGGGCGATTACGCAGGACGCGCCGGGGCGGCCGCGGGTAGGGAAGGCAAAAGCACGGCGCGATGCTGCGCCGGCAATTCAGGCCATGCAGAATTCGGCCCGATGGTTTGCCCGCGGGGCCGTCAATTGGGGCGGAATGGACGCAATTGCGCCGCCTCAGTGGAGGTGTCGGGTTTCATTGCGCCAGCGCAACTGGGCAATGCGGGGTTTGTGGTCGGCAGTGCGCTAATGGCCTACACGCGCGGCGGCAGCGTGAGCGTCGCCGGGCATGGTCCGGGCTGGCTTCATATCGCGGCGCGCTGCCGAGTCAGGTAAGTGTTCCAATGAGAACGGTAAAGTCTGCATAGGACTCCATTCAGCGCATTTAGCGGGTCCGAACAGTCGATGCGCCGTGTTCAGAGCGCGCGGTGTCGGGCGTATCCCCAGCTGCGGTTATGACGGTCGCCCCGTTCCGGCGCAACGTGTACGACGCCCGGCGAGCCGCCGCGCACTTCGCCCTGGTCGTGCATCTGGCTGCGCTGCCCGGAACTCCTGGCGCGGCGCTACTGTGTATCGGTCGTGGCCTGAGATTGCTGGCCGGGCTGGCTGGCGAGGGTGGCGATCATTTTGCGGATCGAGTCCGCGGTGATCGGTTTGGAAATGAAGTCGTCGATGTTCAGTTCTTTGCTGCTGCGGCGGAAAATTTGCAAATCTGCGTCGGAATAGGCGCTCACGATCACCACCCGCATGGCGTGCTGCGGGTAGGTGGCACGCAGGCTGCGCACCAGTTGCAAGCCGTTCATGTCGGGCAGATTGAGGTCGCACAACAACAGGTCTGGCGCACCGTCGGCTACCGCCTTGATCGCTTGTGCGGCGGTGCGCGCGATGTCCACCTCCAGGCCTTCGCGGCGCAGCAGCGTGGCAGTTGCCAGTGCCAGATCAGGGTGGTCTTCGACCAGCAAGGTGCGTATGCGTGCGGGTTTGCGCTCGCCCACGCCCCGTTGCGCCAGTTCCAGCAGTTTTGCCGCCTGCAGCGGCCAGTCCAGATAGTGATCGAATGCGCCATCCGCCGCCTGCTTGGAAGATTTGGGCGGGGTGGCGGAAACTGCAAGGAATAGCGTGTTTTTCAGGTAGGCCAGACGCCGCATGTTTGCGACCAGTTGATGTGCGTCTACGCCCTTCAGCGCGCCATCCACCAGCACCAGGTGGGGGCACCGGCCGACCAGCGCGGCGAGCGCGCTGTCTGCACTGACGTAACTGCGTACGCGATGCCCCATGTGCGTGAGTGCGCCGGCAAGTTCCGCTACAAGCTCGGGATGTTCTCCCACGAACAGGAAATCGAGCGCCCCTGCAGGTGCGGGAGCTGCTGCCGCCGCGGCCGCCGGCGCGGTTGCCGGCGCGGTTGCCGCGGGCGCCAGGAACGGAAGCCGCACGGTAATTTCGCAGCCATTGCCGGCGTTTTCGCCTGAGGACGAAATTTCCCCGCCAAGAATTGTGACCAGCCGCCGCACCAGATTCAGCCCCACATCCGGTCCTGCCGAATGGACCGAATCGGCTGCAGGTTGCGGCGGCAGGGGCGCAACGCGGCCGGCTTCACCCTCGCAGCGAATGAGCACTCCCGCGTTTTCCACGGCGCCGCTAAGCGCGATGCTGCTGCCGCGCTGACTGGATTTGGCTACATGGCCGAGCAGGGTGGAAACGATGCGATACAGGCGTTGCCTGTCGCCCATGATGCAGGTGCCCCCATCCGGTGCCTGCACCAGCACTTCCTGGCCGCGCTCCGTGACGGTGCGGCGGGTGCTGCCTACTGCCGCGTGCAGTAGTTCGGCCAGGTCGATCGCCTCCTGCTTCGGCGCCGCGGCGCGATCCGTGATGCGCGATACGCCGACCAGTTCGTCGCTCAGGTGCTGCAAAGACTCGACCTGGCGGGCAATCAGCGTTTCGAGTTCTTCTCGCCGCAAGTGGCCGGTATTGTTCGCCAAGGCTTCGATGGCACCGGAAATGGCGGCCAGCGGGTCGCGCAAGGCATGGCCCAGCAGGGCCAGAAATTCATCCCTGAGGCGTGTGTGTTCGCGATATTCGGCTTCCTGCCGGCGCACGCTCACGTCATTGAACACGGCTACGCCGGCCAGGGTTTTGCCGTACTCGTCGCGGATCGGAGCGGCGCCCACTTCCAGATGCAAGCGGCGGCCGTCCGGCAATACTGCTTCGAGTTCGGTGGGCAGTATGACTTTGCCTTCGTGTATCGCGCGCTGCAGCGGAAACTCATGCTCGGGCAGCAAGCTGCCATGCTGATAAAAGTGGATTTTCTGGCTGGGCGCAGTGGGCGGCACGGCGCCGGAAAAAAGCTGTTCCACGCCAGCCGGATTGAGCAGCGCGGCCAGTGCCGGATTTGCGCTCAGTGGCCGGCAACTCGTGTCAGTGGAAATTGCCACGCCCACCGGCAACGCGCGCATCAAGGCATCCAGCTTTTGCTGCAACGCGAAGCGTGCACTTTGCGTGCTGCGGTGTTCGCTCAGGTCGCGGGTGAGGCCTATCCACTCGCGAATCTCGCCCGCACTATCGAAACAAGGCACCACGCGCGTATGCACCCAGGCCAGACTGCCGTCACCGCGCCTTGACGGGTGCTCCAGTTCGAATACCGTCTTGTTGCCGGTGGCATCGCGCAGCGACTGGCCAAGCCGTGCATGGGCTTGCGGCAGGGCGAAAATTTCCAGCCAGCTTTGGCTGCAATGGCTGTACGCGGAGACAACGCCACTGCCTTCGAAAAACCGGACGGCATCCCAATTCGGACTGACCTGATAGGCGACGCTGCCGGCAGCCGAAACGAGGGCGCGCAAGCGCTGTTCGTGGGCATGCACCGGCTCGATCAGGTCGGCCGCCTGGCGGGCGAGCAAATCGAGCAGTTGCAGTTCGTCTGGCTGCGGGTGGTGCGGGTGTCGGTAGTGCAGGGTGATCAAGCCCGCCAGCACCCCCGAGCGACTTGCCACGGGTGTTATTTGCAGTGCGCGGATGGATGCCTTGCGCAGTAGCTGAAGTTCCGCGCTACCGGCGAACAAAGGGCTAAGTTCCACATCGGCAACGATCTGGCGCGTGCCGCTTGCCACCGCCGCGGCGCTCGGCGCGTCATAGCATGCGGCATCATTCCAATCCTGCAGCCAGCCGTCGGGATAGCCGTAATGGGCCGCGATGCGCAACGGCCCGCCGGCCGCATCGCGCAGCAGTATGTTGGCGAAATCGGCGCCCGACATGGCCATGCCGGCGGCGATGAGCTGTTCCAGCACGGAAGGCAGGGCGGCGGCTACGGATATCTGGCCAAGTTGCCAGAGCCGGGAAATTGCCGCGGCCTGGGGCGCTTGCTGCACGGCTGGGCTGGCGGCGCTGGTGCTGGTGGCCGCGTCGGAGGCCGCGTCATCGCCGCAACGTCCGGCCACCGTGCCGGGCCTGCAAGCCGCCGCGGCTTGTGCCGCATCGGCTGCACGCTGTCCGCGTTTCTGTCGCATCATCGTTTCCCCTGGATTCGGACTAATCTGTCGATAAAATTGACAAAAAATCGTCCCAATGCGGCGTCGGGGGTATGCCAGAACTGCGCCATCGGTACCTAAACGCCGCGGTTTCCGGGCTTGGCGACATAGGGGCGGATTATTGGATTACCGCCAAGTGCAGCCAGCAATGGTTACCATGGTAACGCAATCGCCGGGCACAGGGGGCGCGCCAGCCGGGGCGATCCGATTTGCATAAATCGCGTGCCGCCGGGGTGTTGCTGCGGGCACACAAGGGGCTGGCGGGGAAAACAGTCGCGGTGAGAAAATTGATGTCAGTGTTATCGCGTCGCCAGCACGACGTGACAGCCGAAACGGCACCGGGTACCCGCGCGGTGTGTGGATACCCGGGGTGGCCGTGCATGGCACCCGACAGGAAACTGGATTGATGCCTGGAGCGCGCTACACGTCGCGACGCAATCGCCGCGCCAGGGCGGCGGGAAATTAACGCGCCTGGCCGGCGTCGCGCTGCATGTGCCGCAGCAGTACCTCGGCGACCAGTTCCAGGCGCAGCGGCTTTTCCATGCTGTCATTCATGCCCACGCGCAGGCAGACCTTGCGATCCTGCGTGGACACGCTGGCGGTCAGGGCGACGATGGGCACGTCCTGGCCCTCGGGCAGGGCGCGGATGCGCCGCGTGACTTCGATGCCGTCCAGGACGGGCATATGCAGGTCCATCAGGACCAGATCGGGCGGTGCGGCGAGGAAACGCAGCAGGGCTTGTGCGCCGTCGTCCGCCGATTCGATTTCCAGACCCAGTTCGCTCAGCAGCAAAACGCTGGCATAGCGGCTCAAAGCGTCGTCGTCGGCCAGCAGCACGCGCCGGCCGCGCAATTCGCGCTTGGCCGTTTGTACCGCGTCCGTGCCCGCCGCGGACGGCGCCGCGGCAGCGTGGGGTGCATGCGCATCGGCTTTGCTCAGGTAGGCCGAAAACCAGAACATGCTGCCGCGCTCAGGTACGCTTACGACGCCAACTTCGCCGCCCATCAGGCCCGCCAGCCGCTTGACCAGATGCAAACCCAGCCCGGTGCCCCCGTGTCTACGGGTGGGCGAGGCATCGCCCTGCTCGAACGGATGAAACAGGCGCAACTGAGTGGCCGGGTCGATACCGATGCCGCTGTCGCGTACTTGGAAACGCAGGCAGGCCTTGCCTGCTTTATCCTTTACGTTTTCCGCACTAAGCACGATATTGCCGGACTCGGTAAATTTGACCGCGTTACCGGCATAGTTGAGCAGCGCCTGGCGCAGCCGCAGCGGGTCTCCGAGCAATTGTTGCGGCTGCAGCCGTGTCGTATCCACTTCAAGGCGCAGGCCCTTGGCCGCCGCTTGCTCGGCCAGCATGTCGCGCACGGCATACAGCACTTCGCGCGGGTCGAATTCGGTTTCGGCCAGCACCAGCCGGCCGGCCTCCATTTTTGCCAGATCCAGCAGGTCGTCGATGATCGCCAGCAGGTGCCGGCCGGCCAGATTGAGGCGCTCGACCAGCTCGCTCAGATCGGGGCTGACGGATTGACCGAGCACCTGCCCCAAAGTAAGCATCACGCTGAGCGGCGTGCGTACTTCGTGGGATATGTTGGCGACAAATTCACTTTTCGCCCGGCTGGCCGCCTCGGCCGCATCTTTCAGGCTGCGCAGTTCCTCGTTCTGCATTTCCAGTTCGATCTGGTGCACGCGCAATTCGTGCAGCAGGCGTTGCAGTTCGGGCTCACCGGTCGGCGTGGTCGGGGACAATTCCGCCAGCCGCTGTTCGGCGCGGCGGCGCAGGTTGCGGTTCATGATTTGCCTGTGCTTTCCGCTTGATGTTGCTTCAGCTTGGCTTCCAGTTGCTTGGTTTCGCTGATGTCGATGAAAGTAATGACGACGCCGTCTATCATGTTTTCGAGCGTGCGGTAGGGCATGATGCGCACCCGAAACCAATTGCCGTCGCGCGCGGATACCTGTCTTTCACGGAACACCAGGGTGCGCAGCACGCCCAGCGCATCCTCGGTAAGTGCAGGATAGTCCAGTTCGGTGACGATATCCGATAATGGGCGGCCGATGTCGCTCGGAATAAGTTTGAACAGTTGCGTGGCGTGCACAGTAAAACGGCGCAGCCGCATGTTGTTATCCAGGAACACGGTGGCGATTTCGGTGCTGTTGAGCAAATTCGTCATATCGTTGCGCACGCCGGTCAGTTCGTCCACCTTGGATTGAAGTTCTGCATTGACGGTCTGCAATTCCTCGTTTAGCGACTGCAATTCTTCCTTGGAGGTGGTCAATTCCTCATTGGTGGATTGCAATTCTTCGTTGGTGGATTGCAGTTCTTCGTTGGCGGATTTGTATTCTTCGATGGAGGTCTGCATTTCTTCGTGCGCGACGCGCAGCGCTTCGCGGGTTTGCGCGAGTTCCACGTCCAGCGCTTCGATGGCGGCGGGGCGGCGGCGGCTTTTCGCCGCAGGCGGCGGCGGCACGTCGTTGAATACCACCAATACCTTGCCGCGTATCACTTCGGGTGCGGCGATGCCCTGGACGGTCACGTCCACCATTTGCGTGCCGCCATTGGTGCCCACCAGCAGGTTGTTCAGGTGTATGGACTCCACCTGGCGCTGTGCATTGCGGATCACGCCGGTAAGCGCTTCGCGCAGGCCGGGGCGGGCCATGGCGTGAATGTTGATATTGACCTTGCCGGCCGCAGGTTCCAGGTATTTGCCCGTGCGCCCGCTGATATAAAGGATGTCTCCGTCGCCATTCACCAATACCGCCGGCGGTGCGTAAGTTTGCTGTATCAGTTGGTCGCACAGATATTCCAGGCTGTCGCGCGTTACGCGCAGATCGGCGGCGTCCACGACCGGACCGGTCGTTGCCTGGCCGGCCGGAAATTCGAGCCGCGCCGGCGACATCGCCTGGTCGACGCGGCGGAATATGCGCGATTTGCCGTCTATGGGACCGAATAGCTCGGCAAATACGCCCACCGTTTCGGCGCTGCCGAGCACGAGCAGGCCGTCCCGATTGAGCGCGTAGTGGAACAGCGGCAACAGCTTTTTCTGCAGCACCGGCCCGAAATAGATGAGCAGATTGCGGCAGGAAAGAATGTCCAGTTTGGTAAAGGGCGGGTCGGAAATGATGTTCTGCGGCGCAAACACGACCATGTCGCGGATGTCCTTGCCGATGCGCCAGCCGCCCTCGTCGGCGACAAAAAACCGTGCCAGGCGTTCCTGTGTGACGTCGGCCGCAATGTTGTCGGGGTAGAAGCCGCGCCGCGCCTTGTTGATGGCATCGGCGTCGATGTCGGTGGCGTACACCTGCAGCGTGTAGCGTCCCTCCGGCCGGATTTTGTCGAGCGCTTCGCGAAACACCATGGCCAGGGAATAGGCTTCCTCGCCGCTGGAACAGGCTGGCACCCAGGCGCGCAGCAGGGCGCCGCCCGGGTGGCTGGCGAACAGGGCCGGCAGCGCTTCGTCGCGCAAGGTGTCCCACATCGCCGCGTCGCGAAAGAAGTTGGTGACGCCGATCAGCAATTCCTTGAACAGCAGGTCCAGTTCCTGCGGGTTTTCGCGCAAGTAGCGCACATAGGCAGAGATGCCGTTCAACTGGTGCAGGGTGGTGCGGCGCTCGATGCGGCGATAGAGCGTGCTGGTTTTGTAATCGGAAAAGTCGGCGCCGCAGCGGTCGCGCAGCAGCACGATAATTTTGTCCAGCGCGGACAGGGCGGCCGGCGCCACCGCCTCGCCCCCAGCCCCGAAGTGCGCCGGCAGGCGCGCGCAGGCCTGGATTTGCGTCGGCAGGTCGCCGGCACGACCGATGTAGTCCGCCAGGCCGGCGTCGATGGCGCTGCGCGGCATGCCGTCCGCCTTGGCTTCGGCCGGGTCCTGCACCAGCGCAAAGCCGCCTTTTTCCTTGATGGCGCGCAGGCCCAGCATGCCGTCCGATCCCATACCGGAAAGAATTACGCCTATGGCCCTTTCGTGGCGGTCCTCGGCCAGGGTACGAAAGAAAAAATCGACCGGCAGCCGCAGCCCCGCGATGGGTGCCGGGTCGAGCAGATGCAGGGTTTCGTGCAGCAGCGACAAATCTTTGTTGGGAGGAATTACATACACATGATTGGGCAGCACCTTCATGCGGTCTTTGGCTTCTTTCACCGCCAGTCCGGCGCGGCGGCCGATCAGTTCGGGCAGCGTGCTGGCGTAGCGCGGGTCCAGGTGCTGCACCACCACGAATGCCATGCCGCAGTCGGACGGAATGTTGCGAAAAAATGTTTCCAGCGCCTCCAGGCCGCCGGCCGAACAGCCTATGCCCACGATGGGGAAATTATCCGGCGCGCCCTTGCCGGGTGGCATTGCAGCGCCGGCCGGGGAGGGCTTTTTCGGGCTGCCCTTGTCCTTGGAATCGGTCGATGAATTGCGGGGAGGCTTGGCCATGGCGGATTGGTACAGAAAAATGAAATCAAAAAGTGGCTGCGGTCCGCTGCGGCCTTCGTTTCGCAGACGGGCGTGGCGGGGTGCGGCGCGGCGCTCGCGTCAGCGCATTTGCCCCAGGTAATAAGTGAATAGCGTTTTCATGTCGGTCGGGTAGCCGTTGGGATAGATGGGCCGCTGGCCTAGTGCCATGCATAGTCCATTGACCTGTTTTTTCAGCAGGTCGAGGTTCAGATCGCGACTGACCTGGGTCCTGTATAGCGAATCGATTACCCGCTCGCTGGACCTGAGCTGGTCGCGCAAGCTCACATAGCCGAACAGGTCGGCCAGAAACTGTGCCAGCAGGTCGAGCCATAACAGTTCGATCTCGTCCGGGCGATGCGGCCGCTTGAAATGGGTGGAAAGCGTACCTATCGGCTCACCCGATCGGGTCACGATGGGCGTCGATTGCAGCGCGCGTATGCCGGCACGCAACTGGATGTCCAGCGTGGCAGTGCCGGCGAATAGGGGGCTGTGCTCGATATCCTCGACGATGATCCGTTTGCGATGTTGCAGCGCGCTGCCGCAGGTTCCGTGGCCCTGCGCCGCGTTTTCCCAGTGTGCCAGCCACCACTTCGGGAAGCGGCCGCGGTGCGCGACGACGCGCAGATCGCCGGTGTGCGGGTCCAGCAACTGGATATTGCCGAAGTCGGCTTGCGAAATGACCATGGCTGCGCCGATCACCTTGCCAAACACTTTGTGCAGACCGCCCCTGCGCAGGGCGAACGTGCTCATGTCCAGCATGCGGTTCAGGGTGTCGGTCGCGGCGGACTTCCGGTGTTCCGCTTCTTTTGTTGCGGTGATGTTTTCGAAGCTGGCGATGAAGTGCCCAGGCTGCGGACAGTAGGCGCTGATCAGGTAGTTCTGCTGCGTGGCGGCGATGCGAACTTCGAGTGACTCGTTGGCGCCGTGGCGAATGACGCGGTCGAGCAGGGCGATGATCCCGAGTTCCGGCTCGAGCAGGTGCGCGGTGGCTTCCGCACAGCGCCGGCCGGCCAATCCTTCCACACCAAGCTGCGCGTGGAAGGCCGGGTTGGCATACAGGTACAAAAAATCGGCGCATGGCTCGCCCAGCATGCGGCCGTAGGCCATGCCTGAGCGCATCTGTTCGATGTATTGCAGGGACAGATGCGCGGCCGGATTCGTGCCGGCATCGGTATGCTGTGGCCCGTTAGCCAATTTATACGCCTCGGTCAAATCGTCTGCCACTACGCCGACATGGTAGCCGGTCGGGGCGCTGCATGCCGCATTTCTCGACATCGCGCGCGGCGCGGCCGGGCGGGTGCGGCCGTCGCTGCGGTGGCGGCGTGGCAATGGCCACGCATCCTTACCGCCTGCGCAAACCACGCGCGGAACTGGCAACCGCATGCGCGCCGGCAAGGATGGTAAAACCTCAGTGGGGTTTCGGTGGGGTAATTCGAACGGCACGCGCCCTCCAGCAAGAGTGCCAGATTGTCATTGTACCGATGCTATGGCCGAAAGGGTTCGGGTTGGAATGTGGGGGGGATTGATACGGCCACAGGCTGGAAACCCACCCGTGGCGGCCTGGTGATGCAAGGCGAATTTCGGACAATTTCGTAGCCCGTAGGTTGGGGTGACGCCAGGAACCTCAACAATTGGGCGCTGCGGGGTGCGGAATAAGATACGCAGCTGCCGGTACATTGGGCGCCGTTGTTGGGGTTCGCAAGCTCACCCCAACCTACGTGTTACCGGCTTGGGCGCGAAAATTTCGCCGGGACCAGATCGAACAATTCCGGTCTGGCGATTTAGTATGGGGCGTTTCCCCACCGCTCACGCGGTCAATTGCCGTGACAAACGGTTCGGCATAACCCGAACTGGCCTGAGGTGAGGCCAGGAGCGCCGACATGCGGGCAAATTCGCGGCGGCGAATAAGAGACCCACGAGCCGGTGCATCGTGGGCCTTTGTTGGGGTTCGCTAGCTCACCCCAACCTACGCAAAGTTTTTAAACCCACTTGCGTTTGCGGAAGCCCAGCCCCGCCAGACCGGCGGCAAGCAGCGCAATGGAGGCCGGCTCAGGGACTCGCTCGGTGTCCGACTGAACACGCAAAACCAGGCCTTCAGGCAAAGTGCCCAGCAAACTGGACATGTCCTGCAGGGTTCCGTCCTCGAGCATGGATCCAAGAAATGTCGCGGCGGTAGGAATGAGGGACTCCAGGGGGGGGCCGCCTTCGACATCGGAATAGAACGAGATCGTAAGCCGCTGGCAAATGCCTATGTTTCCGCAGTCAAGGAAAGTGCTGGCCTGAAGCAGTACCAGATCGCTCAATGGTCCGCCGATGGATTCTACAAGCCCGGCCGCCACAAAAATTCCCGGTGTGACCGGGCTCGGGCTAATGGCCGGGAAATGATACCCGTCTATGGAGGCAGTTTCGGTGCCAGCACTGATGGTCGGGCTGGAACCAGGACCGGAAGGACCGGTCAGATTGGTATTGATCGTGATCGTAGTACCTTCCGCACCTTCGATGATATCCACGAACGCGGCCGACGCGACCGTCGCACTTAGCCCGAGCATCATGCCTGCCGCAGCGTGAAGCAGTTTCATTTTTGCCATCTTTTTCCCCTAATTAAATTTCCGTTGATCTGTCATGTCTTTCAACTGTTGAAAATGCTAAGCAATTATTGGGCCGGCATTGATTCCTGATTTGAATTCAGGTGGTTGGCGTGGATTGCGGGTTGGCGAATTGGGGTCGATGTAAAATATTTCGACAAATTGGCTCGCGCGCGGAGTTGCTGGCGTTTATTTGTTGCCTAGGCCGCAAAGGGTTGAAACGACAGGTCAGGGGACCTGGGAGACGGGTAAAGGGGGGCGTCCTTAATCCTGACATTGGACGCTGCGCGGGGGGGCGGAGTCAGTGTGCACAAGCCGGTGCATCGTGCGCTTTTGTTGGGGTTCGCGAGCTCACCCCAACCTACGTGTTGGGGTGACGCCAGGAACCCCAACAATTGGGCGGGACGGGGTGCGGGATAAGATACGCAGCTGCCGGTACATTGGGCGCTTTTGTTGGGGTTCGCGAGCTCACCCCAACCTACGGGCTACGGGCCTACGTGTTACGGGCTTGGGCACGAAAATTTCACCGGGACCGGATCGAATAATTCCGGTCTGGCGATTTGGTTGCAAACAAAATGGGCAGCGGCCGAAGGCCGCTGCCCATTAATGCGCGAACATTCCCGCAGCAAACCTAGTGCTTGCCGCAGTTCTCCAGGAAATCCAGGAGCTCTTCGCGCAGGCGATAATAGTCCGGATGCTCCAGCAGGGTTTTGCGGCTGCGCGGGCGCGGCAGGTCGATTTCCAGCACCTTGCCTACCTTGGCGTTGGGGCCGTTGGTCATCATGACCACGCGGTCCGCCAGCAGGATGGCTTCGTCCACGTCGTGGGTGACCATCATGGCGGTCAGTTGCGCGCGGCTCCACACTTCCATGAGCACTTCCTGCAGATCCCAGCGGGTGAGCGAATCGAGCATGCCGAATGGTTCGTCCAGCAGCAGCATTTTGGGCGACAGCGCAAACGCGCGCGCGATGCCCACGCGCTGCTTCATGCCGTTGGACAGGTCGTGGGCCTTGCGCTGCATCGCGTCGGCGAGGCCGACGCGGTTCAGATAGTGCGTCACGATACGGTCGCGCTCATCCGGCTTGGCGTGCGGATAGACCTGTTCCACGCCCAGGGCCACGTTTTCGTAAGCGCTGAGCCAGGGCACCAGGCTGGGCGCCTGGAACACGATGCCGCGGTCCGGTCCGGCCACCGCCACTTCGCGCCCGGCCAGCAGGATGGCGCCTTCGCTTACTTCGTTGAGGCCTGCCATCATGGACAGCACGGTGGATTTGCCGCAGCCGGAGTGGCCGATCACCGATATGAATTCGCCCTTGCGGATGCGCAGGTCGAAGCCGTCGACCACTTTGATCGGCCCTTTTTTGGACGGATAGATTTTGGAAATGCGCGAAAACTCGACATAGCGCTCCGGGTCGGTGTGTATGGGCGGCTTGCGGATCACGCCGCGATCGGCGAGCTGCGCCTGGTATTCGGCGCTGGTATTGGGCAGTACGCTGGGCAGGGCGATCACTTTGGCGGATTGCTCGCCGGCCTGCTGCATGCCCACCCGCATCAGATATTCCGTTACATTTTTGCGGATGCGCTTGAATTCGGGCGAGTGGTTCATTTGCGTGCGGTCGCGCGGCCGCGGCAGATCGACCACGAATTCCGGCCCGAAGGTGGCGCCCGGCCCCGGGTTGAGCGGAATGATGCGGTCGGCCATGATGATGCCTTCGTCCACGTCATTGGTGATGAGGACGACGGTTTTTTTCTCCTGGCTCCAGATGCGGATAATTTCGTCCTGCAGGTTGGAGCGGGTGAGCGCGTCCAGCGCCGACAGCGGTTCGTCCAGCAGCAGAATTTCCGGACTTGCGGCCAGCGCGCGCGCCACCGACACGCGCTGGCGCATGCCGCCGGATAGTTCCGACGGACGTTTGTCCATGGCCGGCGTCAGATTCACCATGGCGACGTATTTTTCGACGCGCGCGGCGCGTTCGGCGGCCGGCGCATCCTTGAATACCTGGTCGACCGCCAGCGCGACGTTTTGCCGCACCGTCATCCAGGGCATGAGCGAATAACTCTGGAACACCACGCCGCGGTCCGGGCCGGGGCCGGTGACCGGCTTGCCGCGCAGCGACACCTCACCCTGGTCGGGCTGGATGAGCCCCGAAATGAGCGATATGAGCGTGGTTTTGCCGCTGCCCGAAAAACCCACGATGGCGACGAATTCACCTTCGCGGATTTGCAGGTTCATGTCCTTCAGTACGGAATTGTCGCCATAGCTTTTGGACAGATTGCGCAGTTCCAGGAAGGGGGCGTCGATCGCCGCGAGCGGCGGCCGGGCGACCGCGATGCCTGGCGCCGAGCTGACGCCCAGGCTGGCCGCGACCGATTTCATCGATAGAAAGTTCATGTCGATATCCTTGTGTGCGGGGCACTTATTCGCCGAAGCTCACGAGCTGTTGCAGCGTGTTCATGATGCGGTCGAGTACGAAGCCGACGAAACCGATGGTGAATACCGCCACCATGATGCGCCCCAGGGAATGCGAGCTGCCGTTCTGGAATTCATCCCACACGAATTTGCCCAGACCGGGGTTCTGCGCCAGCATTTCGGCCGCAATCAGCACCATCCAGCCCACGCCCAGGGACAGGCGCAGGCCCGTGAATATGAGCTTGAGGGAGGAGGGCAGAACGATTTTGGTGACTTTGGTCCACCAGGACAGGCGCAGCACCTTGGATACGTTGAGCAAATCCTTGTCTATCGACGCCACGCCCACGGCGGTGTTGATGAGCGTGGGCCACAGCGAGCAGAGGGTGACGGTAATGGCCGATACGATGAAGGACTTTTCGAAAATCGGGCTGCTGCTGGTATATACCGCGCTGACCACCAGCGTTACGATGGGCAGCCAGGCGAGCGGCGACACCGGACGGAAAATCTGGATCATGGGGTTCAGTGCGATCTGGAAATTGCGCGACAGGCCGCACAATATGCCGAGCGGTATGGCCACCAGGGTGCCGATGGCAAAGCCCGTGAACACCGTATAGAGGCTGGTTACGATCTGGTCGAAATACGTCGGCTTGCCGGTCCAGGGGCGCACCGACACTTCGGCGGCCGGGTTTTCCGCGCGCGCTTCGGCGACGCGCTTTTCCTGGCGCTCATTAAAGTCCGCACGTTTCTGGCGCTCGGCATGGTGTTCAGCGACCAGGCCTTGCGCTTCTTCCCACACCTGGGCGGGGCCCGGAATGGCGCCCAGACTGGTCTGCACGCCGGAGGCCAGGGCGTGCCAGATGGCCAGGAAAATGACGAACGCCAGCACCGGCACGCCGATCTGAC
Organism: Rhodocyclaceae bacterium; assembly: GCA_016791105.1. Lineage (GTDB taxonomy): Bacteria > Pseudomonadota > Gammaproteobacteria > Burkholderiales > Rhodocyclaceae > JAEUNM01. The sequence continues at coordinate 53,168 of JAEUNM010000104.1, forward strand.
GCACGATGTCCTTGAATTGGTCCTTGGGATCTTCGCCCGCGGCCAGTCGCACAAAGGGGACGAACCACGTAAAGCCCGTCTTGTTCAAAAAATTTGCCGTGGTGTTGAGCATGGCGATTCCTTACTATGTTTAGTGTTGATAAAGCCAGGCGGCGCCGGCACTATGTGGCACGGCGCCGGCCGCCTTACTTGACCTGTTCTTTGCCCTTCAGGCCGATTTTCAGGCTGTCTATGTAGGCATTGGGTTTGGAGCCGTCATAGCTCACGCCGTCCAGAAAGTCCTTGGTGGCGGGCTTGAAGCCGGTTTCTTTGGCGAAATCGGGGAAATCCGCGGCTTTCATTTTGCCCTCGGCGATCAGTTCTTTCGCGGCGGCTGCGTAAATGTCCGGGCGATAGACTTTTTTCGCGGTGTCCATGTACCAGGAATCCGGCTTGAATTCGGCAATCTGGCCCCAGCGGCGCATTTGCGTCAGATACCAGATGGCGTCCGAATAGTAGGGGTAGGTCGCGTTGTAACGGAAGAACACGTTGAAATCGGGCACCTTGCGCACGTCGCCCTTTTCGTATTCGAAGGTGCCGGTCATGCTGTTGGCGATCACCTTGTAGTCGGCGCCGACGTAGTTTGAAGCCGAGATCATTTTTGCGGCTTCCTGGCGGTTCTTGTCGTTTTCCGCATCCAGCCAGTAGGCGGCGCGAATGAGCGCCTTCACCACCGCCTTGTGGGTTTTCGGATTTTTGTCGTTCCACTCCTTGGTGACGCCAAACACCTTTTCCGGGTTGTTCTTTTCGATTTCAAAGTCGGTGATGACCGGCGCACCTATGCCCTTGAACACCGCCTGCTGGTTCCACGGTTCGCCCACGCAATAGCCGTCTATGGTGCCGGCTTCCATGGTGGCAGGCATTTGCGGCGGCGGGGTGACGGACAGCAGCACGTCGGCATTGATGTTGCCGGCCGTGTCGCCCTTTAGTGGTGCGTACAGGCCGGGGTGCAGTCCGCCCGAAGCGAGCCAGTAGCGCAGTTCATAGTTGTGCGTGGAAACCGGGAACACCATGCCCATCTTGAAGGCCTTGCCTTCTTTCTTGTAGTCATCCACGACTGCCTTGAGGTAGTCCGCCTTGATCGGATGCACCGGCTTGCCGTCCGGACCTTTGGGCAATTTGGCCTTGAGCTTTTCCATGACGGCGTTGGAAACCGTGATGGCATTGCCATTCAGGTCCATCGAAAAAGCCGTGATCACTTCCGCCTTGGTGCCGTAGCCTATGGTGGCGCCCAGGGGCTGGCCGGCCAGCATGTGTGCGCCATCCAGTTCGCCGGAAATGACGCGGTCCAGCAGCACCTTCCAGTTGGCCTGCGCTTCCAGCGTGACGTACAGGCCTTCGTCCTCGAAATAATGCTTTTCGTAAGCCACTGCCAGGGGCGCCATGTCGGTCAGTTTGATGAAGCCGAATTTGAGGTCCGGCTTTTCGACTTTATCCTTGGCCTGGGCGGCGCCGGCAAACGCGGCGAGGGCCACGGCGGCGGCCAGGGTGCAGCGGGCGAATCGGCTGTGGGAGCGGGATTGCGTGATCGGCATTTGGAAATCTCCTCGTAAATTTAAAAAGCGGCTGGCTCGCGGCGAAAAAAAGCGCCCACGCAGCCGGTTCGATTAAACCGACTAACGTGGACGCCTTTGTCCGTCGTGACCCAACCGCGGGTCACAGTGCGAAATATTTACCTGGGGCTTCTGAACGAAGCCCTATGCGCCGGCACCCGCCATTGAATGTCTGCGCGCTTGGTTCATTGCTTATTAAGCAATCGCCATGCCAGGGTCGGTGCAGTCGCAATTCTTGCGGATTACTGGCACATGAGGGGCGGCGCGCACAAGTGCGGCGCATGCTTCGGCAGCCGCCGGCGCGCTCTGCACCGTGGCAGTGCGCAGGCGGCTGGTCGGTAAGAAGAAGCGAGGCTCAGATTTTTTCGTGTAGCGCAGCCATGTGCATGGCATGCACCGGAATGTTGCGCGACAGATCGCCGGGATGGTCGGGATCGAAATTTGCGCCGTCGAAAAAGCGGTCCGCACCCATTTCGAGCTGTCTGCCGCCGCCCGCGATGGACCAGGCGCCGGCGTGCAGTCCTTCGGATTTGTAATCCACATCCGGCACCGGCAGGCCCAGGTCGGCCGCGGCGGCGCGGTAAATGTCGGTGCGATAGACGCTTTCGGCGATTTGCCGCAAGTCCTGCTGCGCGTCGATTTGTCCCCAGCGTACCATTTGTGCGAGCAGCCACAGGGCGTGCGAACGCCAGGGAAAATTCGCGCAGTAACGGTGGAATACGTTGAAATCGGTCATTTTTACCGGCGCTTCGTCGTGCGCGTAGCGCCAGGTGCCGGTCATCGAGTGCGCCACTACCTCTGCCGGGGCATGCACGTATTCGCGCCGCGCAATCAGATGCACGACTTCGGCGCGATTTTCCGCGGCATCCATCCAGCGCGCCGCCTGCAGCAGGGCGCGCAACAGGGCGCGGTGGGTATTGGGATGCGCCTCGGCCCAGGCGCGGGTTACGCCGAATACCTTTTCCGGGGCGTTGTTCCACAATTCGTAGCCGGTGACCACCACGTGGCCTATGCCCAGTTCCACCGCCTGCTGGTTCCACGGCTCGCCCACGCAATAGCCGACGATGGCGCGCGAAGCCAGGTTATCCACCATTTGCGGCGGCGGCAGCACAACCAGGCGTAGATCGCGGTCCGGATCTATGCCGGCCGATGCCATCCAGTAGCGCAGCTGGTAGTTGTGCATCGATACCGGGAACACCATCGCGAAGGTCATGGGCGGGCGCCCGGCGGCGCGGTCCTCGTCTATCACCTTGCGCAGCGCGGTGGCCGCAATGGGCCGTTGTTGCATGGCCTGCGGGTCGGCTTTCTGCATGCGCGCGTACAACTCGTTGGAAACGGTGATGGCGTTGCCATTCAGGTCCATGGAAAACGCCGTCACCATGGCTTTTTGCGCGCCGGCCAGGCCCAGCGTGGCGGCGATGGGCATGCCCGCCAGCATGTGTGCGCCATCCAGCTCGCCGAGCACCACCTTGTCGCGGATATTGGCCCAGGACGGCTCGCGGGACAGCGATACGTCCAGGCCCTGCTGCGCGAAATAGCCCATTTCTTTGGCCACTACCAGCGGTGCGCAATCGGTGAGTGGAATGATGCCCAGGCGCAGCCGGGTTTTTTCCAGGCCGCTGCCGCCGGTGGGCTGTGGCTCGTCCGCGTATTCAAATTGGGTCATGTCGATGTTCCTGATTGCGCGCGGCCTGCCGGCGTGCCCGGCGAGGGGCCGAGGGGTGCGCGCGCGTGCAACAAAAAGCCAAGCCAGAAGCGTGCCAAACACGCTATCGGTGCAGCCTTGCCGCACGCGGCGGACCTGGCCTTCATAACAGCAGGGCGGCGCTATCCAGCACGCCCTGGGCAATATCGACGATGCGCTTGCCGCGTTCCATGGCGAGCTTGCGCAAGGCGTGGTAGGCGGCGTCCTCTTCCATGCCCTTGGTTTTCATCAGCACGCCTTTGGCGCGTTCGATGACCACCCGCTCGGCCAGCTTGCGCGATGCTTCGTCGCGCTCCTGGCGGAGCTTCTGGAATTGCTCGAACTGCACCAGCGCCACTTCGACGATGGACGCCAGCTTTTCCGGCGCCACCGTTTCGGCGACGTAGGCGGCGACCCCGGCGCGCAGCGCGCTGCGTATCACGGCCGCGTCGCGCTCGCGCGAAAACAGCAGCACGGGGCGCGGGTTGGCGCGATTGAGCGTGGCCAAATGTTCGAGGGTGTCGCGGCTGGGCGATTCGGTGTCGATCAGAATGACATCCGGCGCCACGGTTTCGACCTGCTGGGCAAGATCGATCGCGCTGGGAAGTACGGCCGCGACCTGGTAGCCCGCGCGTATCAGTCCTACCCCTATTTCGCTGGCACGCTCGCGCGATTCATCGACAACGAGAATTTTCAGCATGTTCGGGCTGTGATTGCATTTCCTGGATGCAAGCAGAAAGCGTGCCAACAATTCGAGGCCTTCCTTTGAGCGCACGGGCATGCAGTTGCCCATGACCAGAAGGGCGCGTGCTATGGCGCGTGAGAACTCGGGTAAACGAGCGTGGCCGTGGTGCCATCGTCGGCGCCGACGCCGACGCTACATGGATCAATGAAGAAATCGATACCGAGTCCCAGGAGAAATTCGAGGAAGGAATCGGCAAAACACTGTATTGGGGCGTAGTCTGCACACCCCGCAGGGGCTAAACCGAGTTGGCCCGGCGTCACCTCGTGCGACGTCTAAAGTCGTTCGGCGCAGCCCTGTACATCCTCTGTTCTGGTTCGATTTGAGGGGTGCCCAGTTCAAAACATGTGCTTGCGCGCAGCGTGCGCATGCGGGTCACAGGCTGATTCAGCCTCGCCGTAACATTGAATTGTGTGAATCATTAACCGAATAATTGCTATCTAACGCGAACATGGTTGTTGTCGTCTACCACGAAGTGCAGGCAAAGACGGGTGCAGGTGATAGGGGGCGTAAATCGGACTAAATCCGGAAGCGTCGCTGTATGGCTTCCACTTCACGCTGGCTCTCCCACAGAGCCGCTACACACTGTGCATCGAGGCGGCCGGCCGCGGCGTCGCGCTGCAATTCGGCAAACGCCTCGTCATTGCTCCAGGTGCGCTTGTAGGGGCGTGGGCCGGTCAGCGCGTCGAATACGTCGGCCACCGCGGTGATGCGCGCTTCCAGCGCCAGTTGTTCGCCACTCAGGCCCCGCGGGTAGCCGCTACCGTCCAGGCGTTCGTGATGGCCGGCGACGATATTGCGCAACACGTCAACGTTATGCAGCGCGCGCAGGCGCAAATCGTCGATCAGCGTGGCGATCAGTTCCATGCCTTTTTCGACATGGGACTGCATGATGCGGCGCTCATCGGCGTCGAAGCGGCCGCGCTTGAGCAAAATGCTGTCGGGTATACCCACCTTGCCGATGTCGTGCAAGGGCGCGAACAGGAATACATGTTCCACGAATTCCTCGTCGCGGGCGTGCAGGGGCGCCACGCGCTGCGCGATGAGCCGCGCATAGCGCGCCATGCGGTCCAGATGGGTGCCGGTCTCGACGTCGCGCAAATGCGCCATGCTGCGCGCGAGGTGTATGGCGCCGATCAGGCTGCGCAGGGCGGCCAGTTCGGCCGCCACGATGGTGGCCACCAGTTGTGCGAATTGATCGAGTTGCTCGCCCAGTTTGCCGCCGAATCCGCCAGGCTGGGGCGAGGCGAAAAACACGAATCCGATCAGATCCTCGCCATCGAGCAGGGGCTGCACTCGACAGGACCGCGGGCGGCCGGGTGCGATCGGGTAGAGCGCCAGGAATAGTGATGTTTGCTCGCCGTGCAAATCCGCAATGCAATGCGCAGCGCGGTTTTGCGCGGCCCCGGCCAGCGCCGGCAGGTCCGCGAGGCGCGCCGAGTAGGGGGCGGGAGCGATGCCGCCGCTATGCGCGTAAGCGCTCAATTCGCCGGTTTTTGTGTCGAACAGGGCAACGGCAACGCAGGCGACTTCGGGATGACGTCGCGCCAGGCCATCGTGCAAGGCGCGCAAATTCTGGGTGAAGCTGCGATGCTGCTGTGCCCGCTGCGCAAGCCGCAGCGGCGCGATCGTATCGTCATGCAAATGATTTGTGTCCATTTTGTATTTCCGTTTTGCCCCGGCCCTGGCCTGGCCTGGAAGGATCGTCTCCGCTCCTATGCCAGCCGGTCCGGTCATTTTTGATTGCCGCTTCGATACTGCGGATATGGCGACACCCCATGCCGCCTTGTCGCGATTTCGCGCCGTATGTAGCGCGGGCGCAAAATTTGATTTGTCCCGGATGCGATGGCTTGCACCGGCTCCGCATCGGCGGCGGACATCGTGCCCGCAGTTTAACGCCGCCGTCGCAATTCCAGCGTACCGTTTGGCATCCGACTGACGACTGCCGCATGCCAGGCCGGCACCGACGCAGCACGGCTCGGCCTGCGCGAACGGCGCTCGGTGCAACTGCGCAAGTGCGCGCAGCCCTGTTACGGCCCGTGGCCCTGACGGGGGTGGCTGAACGGCGTATTCGCGGGGCAAGGAAAACTCGTCCGAAGTGGCAAAATTCATGCCGAATTTCAGTGGCTTGAATTCACTGTTGGAACGCGGCTGTTGCAACTAATCGCCACCCATTCGGAGGCATTCGCCGTTGCGGCGGGAAGCGGACGCGGCGGGCGCGCGACGCCTAAAGTCGCCGCTGGCGCTGCCGATAGGGCGGTTTATCCGGTCGCCACTGGGATCAAGGAACGATGGAGTCGATAGCGGAAAAATCCCACGAGGACGGGCTGGGCCGGCAGGGCGTGGTATTGCCCAGCCAGCCTGCCGTGCTGCAGGAACTTATGCAGTTGCCCGACCCGGAATACCTCGAAGTAAAAGCCGTAGCGGATCTGATCGCGCGCGATGCCGGTCTGGTCGCGGGGCTGTTCCGCATTGCGCGCTCGCCTGTATATAGCCGCGGGCGCGTGCCGGAAACCGTATTGCAGGTGCTGCAGGTGGTTGGATTGGGGCGCTCGCTCAATTTGCTCAAGGCCATCGCCTTGCGCCAGGCTGTGCGCGGCGACCCCGCCATGCTGGAGCGCTTCTGGACACGCTCCCACGATATTGCCATGCGCGCCGCGCTGATTGCCGAGGAACGCGTGCATGTGTGCAACGTGTTTCCGGACCAGGCCTATCTGGCCGGCATGTTTCACGATTGCGGCGTGCCGGTGCTGGCGACGCGCTTCCCGAAGTATTGGGCCAGACTCGACCTGGCCGACGAAGGCGCCTGGGGGGATGTGCGGCGGGAGAATCAGTATTTCAACCTGGACCACTGCGTGGTGGGCTACCTGATCGCCCGCCACTGGGGCCTGCCGACCTTCATTTGCGAGGCAATCCGCATTCATCACGAAATGCCGGAAGAAAGTTCCAACGTGCGCGCGGTAATCGGCATCCTGCATCTTGCGACCATGTTCTACCTGCGCCGGCGCGGCATTGCGTGCCGCGAATGGGAGCGCTATCGCGAACGATGGCTGCCCGAATTCGGCCTGCATTCGTCCGAACTGGTTGAATTCATGGACGAAATCGAACACCGCATGCAGACCGCCACGCCCTGAGCGGCGGCGTTTCACACGTACATTTGGCAACTGCCCGGCACCTCGCGGCGGGCCGGTAGCGTTCATACTTGCCATGCCCGTCAAGCCTGCGGCGCCTGTCTTTGCCGTCGCCTCGCCGCCACGCTTTTGCCGCGAATTGAAGCTGCTCGTGCATGTCTTCCCTTGAAGGGGGAAAATAGGCGGGCATCCGCGCATCGGCAGGGAGGCGGCCTCAGGTTGCCACCGGAGCGTGGGTAAAAAAAGGAACCATCATGGACGACATGCACGAAGATAGGCCGGAAGACAACCAGCAATCCATGCACAGCGAGTTATCCACCGCGATACGGCGCCGGCCTATCGCGGTGGCGCTGGGCACCTCGCTCGAACAAGCGCTGCACACCATGGACGAGAACCGCATCGGTGCGATTCTGGTGATCGATCCGGATACCGAACGCCCGCGCGGGATTTTCACGCTGCAGGATTTGCTGCGCCGCGTGGTGCTGAAGAACGTGGACCCGCAGCGGCCGATCGATGAGGTGATGACGCGCAACCTCATCACGATGCGGCCGCAAAATACGGCCTACCAGGCCGCGGTAACGATGTCGCGGCGCAATGTGCGGCATATCGTGGTAACCGACCACAGCGGCCGCCTGATGGGCATCGTGTCGCAAAACGACCTCTACGCCCTGCAGCGCGCCGGGGTGAAGGAAATAAGCATCGAAATACGCGACGCGCAGGATTTGTCGCAACTGCAGTCCGCCGCGGCGGCAATCCGGCGCCTGACCATCACCATGCTGCGCCAGGGCACGGGCGCCGAATATCTGACGCATTTCATTTCCACGCTGAATGATTTGCTCACCTTGCGCATTCTGGAAATGACCGAGGCCGAATTCGAATTGCCGCAGGTGGAGTGGTGCTGGATCGCGATGGGCTCGGAAGGACGCTTCGAGCAGACTTTCACTACCGACCAGGATAACGGCATTGTGTTTGCCGCCGAGGCCGGCAAGGAACAGCCCTTGCGCGAACAATTCCTGCCCTTTGCGCTGGAGGTGAATCGCCGCCTCGACGCCTGCGGCTTTCCGCTCTGCAAGGGCAACATCATGGCCAGCAATCCGCAGTGGTGCCTGTCGCTGCGCGAGTGGAAAGACAAATTTTCGACCTGGATCAACCGTGCCGAACCCGAGGCGCTGCTGAATGCGTCGATCTTTTTCGATTTCCGGCCCCTCTACGGCGACGAACAACTGGCCGAGTCGCTGTCCTCCTGGCTGCTCAATCTGACATCGCAGGCAGCGCTATTCGTGCGCATGATGGTGACCAATGCGCTGCAGGTGGAACCGCCGCTCGGCTTCATCCGTGATTTCGTCTATGACGAATCGAAAGAATTTCCGCACACCATCGACCTGAAAATGCATGGCGTGCGCACATTCGTCGATGCAGCGCGGGTGCTGGCCCTGGCCTATGGCGTGAGTCAGACCAACACCGCCCAGCGCCTGCGCGCAGCGGGCGAAAAATTCCGCATGAAGCGGGAAGAAATCCAGGCCGCGCTGGAAGCGTTTTACTTCATCCAGTCGATACGCATGCGTCACCAGATAGACGTGGAACAGGCGGGCAGTGGTTCACCCAACCGGATCAATCCGGACGAAATGAACGAGGTGGACCGCCACATGTTGAAGGAATCCTTTAAACAGGCGCGTAAATTCCAGCAGCGCCTGCAGGTGGCGTATCACCTCTAATCGCGTGCGGCGGTGCGCGGGCAGCGCATCGCTGCCCTGGCGCCGGCATGGCCGGGGCGGGCCGCTCCGGTTGGGTGTGCGGCCGGGCAGGGGGCGGCATGGCGCCGGCCGCCCGCGCGCCTTCAATTGCCATCGCAGTATCGGTAGCGCGCGCTCGTGTCAGGCCGCGGCCGTTATACTTCCGCCCGCACGCGCAGACAGCCCATAAAACATTCCATCTGCTGTCGCGCGGCCGGCGCACCGGCGCGCCGCCGCAGGAGGAGGAATCATGCCGCCCGACCAAAGGCAGCGCGACTATTGGCGCGCCAATCTGATGTTGACCGCAGCCCTGCTCATGGTGTGGCTGCTGGTTACTTTCGTGCCCGTGTATTACGCGCGCGAACTGAACGCCATCAAATTTTTCGGCTGGCCGCTGGCGTTTTACATGGGCGCGCAGGGCTCGCTGATCGTCTATGTGCTGGTGATCGGCATCTACGCGCTGACGATGAATCGCATCGACCGCAAGTACGGCGTGCAGGAGCCGGACTGACATGGCGCTGGACATGATCGCCTTCCGCCGCCGCCTGCGCACGGTGTATGGCTGGTATGCGGGCGGTTTCGCGCTATTCGTGCTGATGCTGGCGCTGGCCGAGCGGGTGGGGATGCCGCACAAGTGGATAGGCTATGTTTTCATGTTCGCCACCATCGCCCTGTACGCCAGCATAGGGGTATTGAGCCGCACCGCGGACGTGTCCGAATACTACGTGGCAGGCCGGCGCGTGCCGGGGTTTTTCAATGGCATGGCGACGGCGGCCGACTGGATGTCGGCGGCGTCCTTCATCGGCCTGGCCGGCAGCCTTTACCTGGGCGGCTACCAGGGACTCGCTTTCGTGCTGGGCTGGACCGGCGGCTATGTGCTGGTGGCGCTGCTGCTGGCGCCTTACCTGCGCCGCTTCGGGCAATTCACGATTCCGGACTATCTGGGCGCGCGCTACGGCGGCAATCTGGCCCGCTTCATGGGCAGCATAGGGACGGTGCTGGCATCGTTCATTTACGTGGTGGCGCAAATATACGGCGTGGGTTTGATCACCAGCCGCTTCGTCGGGCTGGAATTTGAAATCGGCGTGTTCGTCGGGCTGGCAGGGGTGCTGGTGTGTTCTTTCCTGGGCGGCATGCGCGCCGTAACCTGGACCCAGGTGGCGCAATACATCGTGCTGCTGGTCGCCTATCTGGTTCCGGTCGTGATGCTTTCCTACAAAGTGACCGGGGTGCCGGTTCCGCAGGCCGTGTATGGCGGCGTACTGGAAAAGCTCACGCGCAAGGAAGAAGCCCTGTTCGACAGCCCCAAGGAAGCCGAGGTGCGCGCCTTGTTCAAACAGCGTGCGGATGAGTTGGGGCGCAAGATCGACGGCCTGCCGCAATCGCTGAGCGATGAGCGCAAACGTCTGCTGCAGCGGCTGGAGGATGTAAAACAGCGCAGCAATGCGTCCGCCACGTCGGTATCGGCGGCAGCACGCGCGCTGCGCGACCTGCCGCCCAATCCCGAAGCCGCGCGCGAAACCTGGAGCGCCACCCGGTTGGAACTGGAGGCCAAGGCGCAGCATCCGCAGCCGCACGCGGCGGCCTACCCGGGCAGCGATGCGGAAGATGGCGCCACCATGCGCGTCAATTTCATCGCCCTGGTGATCGTGCTCATGATAGGTACGGCTTCCCTGCCGCACATACTCATGCGCTACTACACCACGCCCAGCGTGCGGGAGGCGCGCGAGTCGGTTTTCTGGTCGCTGCTATTCATATTCCTGCTCTACATCACCGCGCCGGCCTATGCGGTATTCGCAAAATGGGAGGTATATAACGATCTGGTGGGTACCCACATTTCGGCCTTGCCGGCCTGGATTGCATCCTGGGGCAAGGTGGGCCTGGTCAAGGTATTCGACATCAATGGCGACGGCATTCTGCAACTAGCCGAACTCACGCTGGATAGCGACGTGATCGTGCTGGCGACGCCGGAAATCGCCGGGCTGCCCTATGTAGTGTCCGGTCTGGTCGCGGCCGGCGGGCTGGCCGCCGCACTATCGACGGCGGACGGTTTGCTGCTCACGATTTCCAGTGCGCTGTCGCACGACGTGTATTACAGAGTGCTGAATCCGAACGCGTCCACGCAAAGGCGCCTGGTCATTTCCAAATCATTGCTGCTCATGGTGGCGGTGGTGGCGGCATTTACGGCCACGCGCCGGCCGGAGCACATTTTGTTCATGGTCGGGCTGGCGTTTTCGGTCGCCGCGGCGACGTTTTTTCCAGCCCTGGTGTGCGGTGTGTTCTGGAAGCGCGCGAACAAGTGGGGCGCCGTGCTGGGCATGCTGTGCGGTTTGGCCGTCACTGTGTATTACTGTGTGATCACGCACCCGTTCTTCGGCGGTTCCATGGCTGCCGCCTGGTTTGGCATCAGCCCGATTTCGGCCGGCATTTTCGGCATTCCGGTAGGGTTCGCGGTGCTCATAGTGGTAAGCCTGCTTAGCCGCGAACCCGACGCGCAGACGCTGGACCTGGTCGACCAGATACGTTACCCGGCCGAGTTGCGTGCGCCCGCGCATTCGCAGCTTCCTTGAATCGGCGCCCCGCACACAGCGAATTTTTGCGCCCGGCGCTGGGTTTCGCGCCGCGGTTTGGTAGAATGCCGGCCTTCCGGAGAGGTGGATGAGCGGTTTAAGTCGCACGCCTGGAAAGCGTGTTTAGGGTAATACCCTAACGCGGGTTCGAATCCCGCCCTCTCCGCCAGCCCCACGCAAATACGCGCCATTCGGCGCGCACCATCAAACCCTGTGTTGTTACCTTGCCGGCCGCACGCGGTTCGGCGCACCGGATAAGCTTCGTCATATCCGGCTTGACACAAATTTCCTTGCATCGGTGGGGTAGCAGCCGCCCGCGATATGGGCCCTTGTTCGTGCGCTGTCACCACGCGCTGCCGTACTGTGTCGCTGTAGCGGAGCCTGTCGAACTCGACGCCCAGGCCGGGCACAAGGATAATGCGGGCTGGCAGGAGCGAATATTCATGAGCAATCCACCCCAAACCACCGCCCAAGCGCTTGGGCGCGCGCTTGCGCTTGTTCCCGGCCTGGCCGAACGCGCCGGTCAGACCGAGGCGGCGCGCGCGTTGCCGGCAGCGACCTGGCAGGAACTCGAAGCGAGCGGCTTGTTGCGCATTTTGCAGCCGCGCCGCGTGGGCGGAGCAGAATTGCCCTTTGGCGCGCTGGTGGAGGTGAGTGCCATACTGGCCCGCGCCTGCGGCTCCACTGCCTGGGTGTATGCAAACCTGGCCAGCCATCAATGGATGTTGGGCATGTGGCCGGCTGCCGCGCAGGATGAAGTTTGGGGCGCGGGCGGTGAAACCAGTGCCGTGCCCATCGCCGCCTCACTCATTTTCCCCGCCGGGCGTGCCCGCCGCGAAGGCAGCGGCTGGCGGCTGTCGGGCCGCTGGAGTTTTGTGAGCGGGGTCGAAACCTGTGCCTGGATCATGCTGGGCGGCGTCGCGGTGGATGACGACGACGCACCCCTGGGTGAAAAGCATGCCGAATATCGCGTGTTCCTGTTGCCGCGCGACGACTACGAGGTGCGCGATACCTGGAAAGTCGTGGGGCTGGCCGGCACGCGCTCGGATGAGGTGTTCGTGCAGGACAAGTGGGTACCCGAACACCGCACCCTGGCGCTGGTGGATGCCCAGGGCGATGCGCCGCCGGGCGCAGCGGTGAATTCCGGTGCGCTGTATCGAATTCCGTTGCTTGCCACTTTCGGCTATGTCGTGGTGGGCGTACCGGTCGGTCTGGCCGAAGGCATGCTGAAACTATTTACCGATGAAAACCGTTCGCGCCTGGCTTCTTATTCCGGGCGCGCACTGGCGGATTTTCCGGCCATCCAGGCCAAACTGGCCGAGGCCGCCGCGCTGGCGGATTGTGCGCGCGAACTGGCGCTCGCGCGCTGCGCGGAAATCATGCAGCTGGCGCAGGCCGGCGGCGTGCCGCGGCTGGCCGACAAGGCGCGCCTGCGGCGCGATGCCGCGTTTGCTGCCCGGCTTGCGGCGCGGGCGGTCGATCTGTTGTTCGACAGTTGCGGGGCGGCGGCGCTGTTTCTTGAACATCCGGCGCAGCGGGCGTTCCGCGATGTGCATGCGTCGGTTGCGCACATTGCGCTCAACTGGGACGCGCAGGCTTCCATCTATGGCCGTGTAATGCTGGGCCATACGGCGGACATCGGCCCGATAGATCGCGCATGAGCATGGATACGCGCGAATTTCGCCGCGCCCTGGGTTGTTTCGCGACCGGCATCACGGTCATCACGGCGCGCGACGCGGCCGGCATGCCGGTCGGGCTGACGGCAAATTCCTTCAATTCGGTATCGCTGGACCCGCCGCTGGTGCTGTGGAGCCTGTCGCTCTATTCGAATAATCTGGCCGCCTTCCAGAACTGCAGCCATTGGGCTGTGAATGTGCTAGCGGCAGACCAGCAAGCGTTGTCGCAGCGTTTTGCCCAAACCGAGGGAAATCGGTTCGGCGGCCTGGATTTTTCCGAGGGGCTGGGCGGCGCACCGCTGCTGGAAGGTTGTTGCGCGCGTTTCGAGTGCCGCAACGAAACCCATTACGCCGGCGGCGACCACCTCATTTTTCTGGGTGAGGTGGAACGCTACGAGCGCTTCGAGCGCCCGCCGCTGCTGTACTTTGGCGGCCGCTATCGCCAGCTCGGGACGGACTGACGTGCCGAACCGGCCACTGCGCCGCGCTCACGCCTGCGAACGGAAGCGCGGCCGTGCCTAGCGCCGTAGCGGACGCCATCGTCGCCGGTGAAGGTTCGCGCAGCCTGTTATTTCTGCATGGCATCGGCGGCGGTGCGTGGCTGTGGCAGGCGCAGGTCGAATATTTCGCTGCGGTGGGGTATCGCGTGTTGGCCTGGGACATGCCGGGCTATGGCGCCAGTGCGAGCATCGATCCTTACGATTTTCCCGGGCTGGCGCGGGCGGCGCTGGATTTGCTCGATGCGCACGGCATTGCGCGCGCCGTGCTGGTGGGGCAGAGCATGGGCGGCATGCTGGCGCTGGAAATTCACTCTGCCGCGCCGCGGCGAGTGGAAGGCCTGGTGCTGGCGGCAACCAGCCCTGCGTTCGGCAGCCAGAATGGCGAATTTCAGCGCCGTTTCATCGCCGCGCGGCTCGCGCCGCTGGAAGCCGGACTGGGCATGCAGGGGGTTGCGCACGTACTGATGCCGGGGTTTTTGGCCGCTGCTGCCTCGCCTGAGTTGCGCAGTGTGGTGGCCGAAGGTATGGCCGCAATTCCAGCCGAAACTTACCGGCGCGCAGTCCGCGCGCTCATCCACTTCGATCGCCGCGAACGCCTGGCACAAATACGCGTACCAGTATTGTGTGTGGCCGGCAGCGCGGACCAGATCGCCGGACCGAAAACCATGCGCCAGTTGGCCGCCGCGATCCCGCACGCGGTTTATGCCGAACTTGCCGGCTGCGGCCACCTGCCGAACATGGAACGCCCGCTCGAATTCAACGAGCTGATCGCCCAGTTCCTGCACGAACAGTTTTCCGCCTGACGCGTTTGCCGCCCCATACGCGGCCCGGCATCGTGACTGAATGCACGCCGCAGCGAAAGCGGCGGGTGCTCAAGTTTTTCGCAGCGCGAGCCGATAAAGCAGTTGTCGCGCAGGTGCATTATTTACCGGGTTTTGTTGCTGGCGTGCATGCGGTGTCTGCACTGATGAGCCGCTCGGAGCAAGGTTTTTGCGGGCGGGCAGGGCCGGCGCCGCAATGGCGCGCGCCAAGCAGTGCATTCTTGTTGTTGCAGGTCCAGCAGGGCGTCGGCCCGGCTTGACGGCGCTCCGCGAGTGCACGCGCGCCAAGCGGAAAGTGGTCGCTTGTGAAGGATTGAGGATGTCGGCGCGAACGCTGCTTGCACGTTGACGTCAAAGGGGCGATGCTAAAAAGCAGACTTTATTGAAACGGCGATCGCTAATTGGGGAATGGCCATGGAACACACGATTTGGCTGCTGCCAGACATATTCGACCAGATCTGGCGTGATGAACGAAGCTACGTGATTTGCGAAAACCTGCGCGGGCTGGGTGCCGGCGACATGGTGCACATCGAAGAAGGCAACAAGACCGGCTCGCGCACGGGTCGATCGCTCGACGCCCGCGTCAGCGCGCTGACCCCGGGCGGAAAAGAAGGTCTGCCGCACGATCTGTCAGTGCTTGGCGTGGCGGTGGTTGCGAAACGTTCGCGCGTTTAGGCTACTAGTGCGCTGCGAACGGCCGCCTGGGGGCGGCCGTTTTTGTTTTTTTGACCTGCGCAGAGGCACGCGGAGCAGGCGGTGCATGCGAGCGAGGACATTCTACAGAGCACGAAAATCCGCCGCGAGAAAGTCTGAAGCAGAACACTGCACGAAACCTACCGGGGAACGGTACACCGTCAGGGAGCTTGCGAAAAGGATTCTGGAGCGGGCGACGAGTCTCGAACTCGCGACCTCAGGCTTGGGAAGCCGGCGCTCTACCAACTGAGCTACACCCGCTCGGTGAGCCGCGATTATACACGCCGGCGCGCAGGCCCCGGCGTGGCGCGGAACACGCTGCCGGCTTGGCGGACGGGCGGTTCTGACCGCCATGCTAAAATCCGGCCGCGTTCATTTCAGCCTTCGTGCCGATGATAGAGGTGCTCATAAACGGCGAACCGCAGCGCGTTTCGCCAGCGCTCACGGTTGCACAATTGTTGTCGCAGCGGGCGCTCGCCGGCAAGCGCGTGGCGGTGGAACGCAATGGGGAAATCGTCCCGAAAAGTCTGCATGCCAGCGTCGAGCTTTGTGCCGGCGACCGGCTCGAAATTGTCGTCGCCGTCGGCGGCGGCTGAGGCGGCCGCCTGGCCGCGAACCCATCCGGTATTTTTTTTCATGACTGACGCACCGCTTACCATTGCCGGCCGCGCCTATGCTTCGCGCTTGTTGGTCGGCACGGGCAAATATCGCGACTTTGACCAGACCGCCGAAGCAATTGCCGCGAGCGGCGCGGAAATCGTAACCGTGGCGATACGCCGCGTGAATATCGGCCAGAACCCCGGCCAGCCCAATCTGCTGGATGTCATTTCGCCGCAGCGCTACACGCTGCTGCCAAATACCGCCGGTTGTTATAGTGCGGACGATGCGGTGCGCACGCTGCGCCTGGCGCGCGAACTGCTGGACGGGCACAAACTCGTCAAGCTGGAAGTGCTGGGCGATCAGCACACCCTGTTCCCCAACATGCCGGAAACCTTGAAAGCCGCCGCCACCCTGGTGAAAGACGGCTTCGACGTAATGGTGTATTGCTCGGACGACCCGGTGCAGGCGCGCATGCTGGAAGACGCCGGCTGCGTTGCCGTCATGCCGCTTGCGTCCTTGATCGGTTCCGGCATGGGTATACTGAATCCCTGGAATTTGCGCCTGATCATCGACCAGGCCAAAGTGCCAGTACTGGTCGATGCCGGTGTGGGCACGGCCTCCGACGCCGCGGTGGCGATGGAATTGGGCTGCGACGGCGTACTCATGAATACCGCCATTGCCGGCGCGCGCGACCCGGTGCGGATGGCGCGTGCCATGAAGCTGGCGGTCGAGGCCGGGCGCGATGCCTATCTGGCCGGCCGCATGCCGCGCAAGTTCTACAGTGCCGACCCGAGCTCGCCGGCCGGTGGCCTGATCGGTTCCTAGCGTGTCCGGACCGGATGCTCCGCGCGCGGGGCACATACGTAGTTTCGTGCTGCGGCAGGGCCGCGTATCGAATGCCCAGGCGCGCCACCTGGAAAGTGGCTTGCCGCGCTGGGGCGTCGCTTACCGGCCCGACTTGCTCGACCTGAACGCCTTATTTGGTCGCCCGGCACCGAAAATTCTGGAAATTGGCTTCGGCATGGGCGAAACCACGGCGGCCATTGCCGCTGCCCGGCCCGATTGGGATTTTCTCGGCATCGAGGTGCACAGCCCAGGCGTGGGCAGTCTGCTCAAGCTGGTGGAGCAGCAGGAATTGCGCAATCTGCGCATCGCGCAGCACGACGCGGTCGAGGTGGTGCGCGACATGATCGCGCCCGCCGCGCTCGCCGGTGTGCACGTTTATTTTCCCGACCCCTGGCCGAAAAAGCGCCACCACAAGCGCCGCTTGATCCAGCCGCCCTTCGTGCAACTGCTCGCCGAACGCCTTGCGCCGGGTGGGTATTTGCACTGCGCGACCGATTGGGAAGAATACGCGCAGCAAATGCTGGCGGTATTGTCGGCCTGCCCCTTGCTCGAAAATACGGCAGCGGACTATGCGCCACGGCCGGCCTGGCGCGTACAGACCAAATTCGAGGCGCGCGGCCTGCGGCTGGGACACGGCGTGTGGGATGTGCTGTTCCGCCGCGCGCCTGCTGCCTGAATCAGGCCAGAAACAATTGCAGTAAATCGTTCAGGAAGCGTCGGCCGCGCAAGCTGGGGCGCAATTGTGCCGCGTCTTCTTCCAGCAAGCCGGCGGTACGTGCCTGCCTGATTGCGCCCTGTATGGCCAGCGGTGACACTCCAGTGCGCTGGGAAAATTGCGCCAGCGGCACGCCTTGAGTCAGACGCAGGGCGTTCATCATGAATTCGAAGGGCAGGTCGGTGGCCGTCAGTACGCGCTGTTCGGCCACGAAGTCGCCCGCCGCGGCGGCGGCGAAATAGGCTTTCGGGTGACGCGGGCGCACCTGGCGCAGAATGCGGTCGGGGAAACTTAGTTTGCCGTGTGCGCCGGCGCCTATGCCCAGATAGTCGCCGAAACTCCAGTAATTCAGATTGTGGCGGCAGCGCCGCCCCGGGCGCGCAAAGGCCGACGTTTCGTAATTTTCGTAGCCGGCCACGGCCAGCCGGGCTTCGATGGCTTCCTGCATGTCGGCGCACAAATCAGGGTCGGGCAGGGCCGGCGGATGTTCAGCGAACGCCGTGTTGGGTTCCAGCGTCAGGTTGTAACAGGATAGATGCGGCGGCGCGTATTGCAGCGCTTGTTCCAGGTCGGCGAGCGCGCCGGCCATGTCCTGCTGCGGCAATCCATACATCAGGTCAAAATTGACCGATTCGAAATGCTGCAAAGCCATTTCGGCGGCGCGCCGCGCGCCTGCGCCGTCGTGGATGCGCCCCAGGCGTGCCAACATGGCGTCGTCAAAACTTTGTATGCCCAGCGATAGCCGGTTTGCGCCGGCCGCGCGATAAGCCTCGAAGCGGCCGGCGTCGGCCGTACCGGGATTGGCTTCCAGCGTAATTTCGGCGTCGGACACGATGCTGAGGCGCGCGCGCAGCGCGGCCAGCAGGCGGTCGAAACCTTGCGCCGACATGAGGCTGGGCGTGCCGCCACCGAAAAAAATGCTGATGATGCGGCGGCCCCAGATGAGGGGCAGGGCGCTCTCCAGGTCGGCGATGAGCGCATCGATATAGTCCGCTTCGGGCGCTTCCCCGCGTAGCGCATGCGAATTGAAGTCGCAGTAGGGGCACTTGGCGACGCACCACGGAAAGTGTACGTACAGCGCCAGCGGCGGCAATTCGGCCAGCAGTGGAGACGCTGCACGCGCAACGGCGGCGGCGCTGGCGATAGGAATGGTTCGGTGTTGAGCCACGGTGGATTTGCAGCAGGTGCGGCGCCACGCGCCGCGCAGGTTGATTTAGCGGCCCTGAGCGGCGCGTAGCCGATCGAGCAGATGGCGCATCGCGGCGGCGCGGTGCGAAAGGGTGTTCTTGAGTTCCGGCGCCAGTTCGGCCGCGCTTTGGCCCAGCTCCGGAATCAGGAATAGCGGATCGTAACCGAAGCCGCCGCTGCCGCGCGGCACTTCCAGAATTTCGCCGTGCCACTCGCCTTCCGCGATCAGCGGCTGCGGCGTGTCGGCAGTTTCCACCAGCACCAGCACGCACACATAGTGGGCGGCGCGATCGCTGCGGCCGGACAATTCGGCCAGCAGTTTTTCGTTATTGCGTTCGTCGCTGCGCGCATCACCCGCATAGCGCGCGGAATGTACGCCGGGCCCGCCATCGAGCGCCACCACGCACAGGCCGGAATCGTCCGCCAGCGCCGGCAGTTCGGCGCCACGCGCGGCGTGGCGCGCCTTGGCCAATGCGTTTTCGACGAAGGTAAAGTGTGGCTCGTCGGCATCGCCGATGCCGAATTTGGCCTGCGGCATGACTTCTATGCCCAGGGGGGCGAGCAGCGCGGACAGTTCGCGCAACTTGCCGGTGTTATTGCTGGCCAGTACCAGTTTATCGAACATGGTTTCGCAGCCCTGCGGCACGGCGGTGCGGCCGCTGCATCAGGCGATTTCCAGTGCGCGTTTTTGTGCCATGACGAGCTGTGCAATGCCCAGGTCGCCCAGTTCGAGCAGGGCATCGAGTTGCGCGCGCGAAAACGGCGTCCCTTCGGCCGTGCCCTGAACTTCGCACAGCCCGCCGCTGGCCGTCATGACGATATTCATGTCGGTATCGCAGGCGGAATCTTCCGCATAGTCGAGATCGAGTACCGCCTGACCGGCGTAAATTCCTACCGATACGGCTGCCACCAGTTCGCGCATGGGGTGCCTAGCCAGTTTGCCGGCCGCGAGCAGTCCGCTCAGGGCGTCATGCACGGCCACCGCGGCGCCGGTGATGGACGCGCAGCGCGTTCCGCCGTCGGCCTGCAGCACGTCGCAATCGACCACGATCTGGCGCTCGCCCAGTGCCTCGAGGTCGGTGACCGCGCGCAAACTGCGGCCGATCAGGCGCTGAATTTCCTGCGTGCGGCCGCTCTGTTTGCCCTTGGCCGCCTCGCGGCTGGTGCGGGTGTGCGTCGAGCGCGGCAACATGCCGTATTCGGCCGTCACCCAGCCGCGCCCCTGGCCGCGCAAAAAGCCGGGTACACCGTCTTCGACCGAAGCCGTACAGATGACGCGCGTGTCGCCGCATTCGATCAGCACCGAACCTTCGGCATGGCGGGTGTAGCCGCGGGAAATGCGCAGCGCGCGCATGGCGTAGGCGGCGCGGCCGCTGGGACGGGATAGGCTCATCGGGTAAATTTCTGGATTGCGTTATTGATTTCGTTGATGGTGCGCTCGATTTCATCCTCGGAAAATTCTTCTCCGCGCCGGTTGTTGCGCTTGGAGCCGAAGTCTTCCATCACCGTTTCGGTGCGATCGAGCGGCAGCGTGGCGGTGCTGATGGATTGCGGCGCCGGCGGCTCGCTTTCGTAACTGTCCAGCCAGGTGACCGCGATGGTGCTGAGGTTGTCGCAACCGGAGCCGCCCAGCCGTTCGGCCTGGTCCATCAATGGCCGCACCGTTTCGAGCACATTGCCGTGCACCAGGCCTTTCAGGATCAATTCGTTGCCCAGCGGTCCCCACATGCCGTCGGTGCACAGGCATAACACGTCACCGTGCTTGAGCGGAGTTTTGCGCGAATAGTCGATGTGCGGCGTGATGGGCCCGCCCAGGCAACTGAATATGCGGTTGCGGGCGGGGTGCACGGCGGCGTCGTCTTCGTCGATTTCGCCGCGGTCAATCATGCGCTGCACGCGCGAATGGTCGCGCGTCTGCACCTGTATGCGGCCGTCGCGCAGCACGTACAGGCGCGAATCCCCGGCGTGTGCCCAATACGCGATGTTGTCCTGCACCACGCAGGCGACGCAGGTGGTGCGCGGCGCGTCAGTGAGTTCGTGCTCCTCGCCGTAATCGACGATCGCACAATGCGCGCTGGTAAGCCCGCGCGACAGGAACAGGAAGGGGTCGCGCAGGCGCGGCGTGGCTTCGCGCTGAAAACTGTCGCTTAGCAACTGTACGCAAATCTGTGCCGCGACTTCGCCGTGCAGGTGGCCGCCCATGCCGTCCGCCACGACCATCAGCAGCGCGTCGCGCGAGTAGCAATAGGCAATGCGGTCTTCATTGGAGCGCCGCTTGCCCTGGCGCGATTCCTGATAAATCGTGAATCTCATTTTTTGACGATATTCGAAATGCGCGATCGCATGCGGGTGAGCCAGCCCTCCGGCGGCTGTTCCTCGACCGGCTTCTGCCAGTCGACCAGCTTGCGCTGCAGTTGAAACACGCTTTGCGGGCGTTTCAGGTGCGACAGGTGCATGCACCAATCTATGGTTTGCAGCAATTCATCGGAATAACGGCCGGGCCAGCGCACCAGGGCGGGCGTGACGCGGTCATGCTCCAGGCGCATGTCGGCCGACTGCGGCGGGCTGCCGGCCAGGCAGGCATACATGCTCGCGCCCACGCTATAGATATCGCTCCACGGTCCCAGCACGTCGCGGTTCTTGTAGTGCTCGGGCGAGGCGAAGCCGGGCGTGTACATCGGCTTCAGCATGGGCAGATCGGCTACCAGGGTGGTGCGCGCGGCGCCGAAATCGAGCAGCACGGGCGAGCCGTTATTGCGCAAATAAATGTTCGATGGCTTCAGGTCGAGATGCAGCAGCTTGTGCGCGTGAACTTCACGCAGGCCGTTCAACAGCCGGGTGAATACGTAGCGTATGAAGCCTTCGCGCATGTCGCCCTTGCGCTTGACGATGTGATCCTGCAGCGTACGGCCATGCTCATATTGCATGACCATATACACGGTTTCGTTGGCGCGGAAAAAATTCAGCACGCGTATCACGTTGGGGTGGTTGAGCCCCGCCAGCGATCGGCCTTCCTCGAAAAAGCATTTCATGCCGTAGCGGAAAGCCGGCAAATGTTCTTCGCTGATGACCGGCTGAATCTGCCCATCTTTCCGCAGCGCGAGCGTATTGGGCAGGTATTCCTTGATGGCGACCTTGTTGCCGTCCTGGTCGCTCGCCAGATAGACGATGGAAAAGCCACCCAGGCTAAGCTGGTGCTCGATGCGGTATTGGTCCAGCTCGTAATTCGGCGGCAACGGACAATTGACTTGTGGGGGCATCGAGCGAGCGGCTATGATTGTCTCCTTTGCGAATTTTCAGGGTTTGCCGCGGCGCTGTAAAGCGCTATCCACCTCCGGCGGGACGGACTATCAAAATATGATCCACAGTATGACCGGCTATGCCGTCGCGGCGCAGGACATCGGATTGGGCGTGTTGCAGATCGAATTGCGTTCGATCAACTCGCGTTATCTGGACCTGGGCTTCCGAATTCCCGAAGAATTGCGTGCCGCCGAGCCCGTGCTGCGCGAGGCCATATCGGCCCGCGTGGGGCGCGGCAAGATCGAATGTCGCGTCGCCCTGGCGGCAGCGGCAGAAAGTGCGCGCGAACTGTCGCTAAACGCGCACTTGATGGACCGCCTGGCGGAACTGGAAACGCGGCTGGCGGCCAGGTTTCCGCAGGCCGCCCCCTTGAGCCGCTACGAATTGTTGCGCTGGCCCGGCATGCTGGGCGAACAGTCCTTGTCGGCCGAGTCCTTGCAGGCTGCGGCGGGGCGGCTCATCACCGTCGCCTTGGCCGACCTTTCCGCCAGCCGCGCGCGCGAAGGCGAGCGCCTGGCCGCGACCATATTCGAGCGCGTGGCAGCGTTGCGCCGGCTGGTGGCGCGCGTCGAGCCCATGCTGCCGGCCATCGTGGCCGAATTCCAGGAAAAGCTTGCGCAGCGCCTGCGCGATGCGGTGGCAAGCTTCGATGAAGAACGCATCCGCCAGGAAGTCGCCTTGTTCGCCGCGCGTGCCGACGTTGCGGAAGAATTGTCGCGCCTGGCCACCCATCTGGACGAAGTGGAGCGCGCCATACGCAAGGGCGGCGTGGTCGGCAAGCGGCTCGATTTTCTGATGCAGGAACTGAATCGGGAAGCCAATACGCTGGCATCGAAGGCGATGGCCGCGGAACTATCCGCCATAGCCATCGAAATGAAATTGCTCATCGAACAGATGCGCGAACAGGTACAGAACATCGAATGAGCACCATTTTCCATCCGCTGCGCGTCTGTGGCGGTCCGCTTTCCCTGTGGTGCGCCTCGCAGCCCGGATTCACGCTGTGGAGTGCGCGCCGTGTCAGGTAATCTTTTTATCGTTTCGGCGCCTTCGGGCGCCGGCAAGACCACTCTGGTGCGCGCCCTGCTGCAGCAAGACCCACTGGTGCAATTGTCCGTTTCATACACCACGCGCGCGCCGCGCACCGGCGAGAGCGAGGGCGTCCATTATCACTTCGTCGATACGGCCACCTTTCGCGACATGCAAGGCCGTGGCGAATTTCTGGAATGGGCCGAGGTGCATGGGAATTTTTATGCCACCTCGCGCCCCTGGCTGGAAGCCCGCCTCGCTGCCGGACAGGACGTGCTGCTCGAAATCGACTGGCAGGGGGCGCGCCAGGTGCGGCATGCGCTGCCCCAGGCGGTTGGCATATTCGTGCTGCCGCCCTCTGCGGCGGATCTGGCGCTGCGCCTGCGCGGGCGCGGGCAGGACAGCGCTGCGGTAATCGAACGCCGGCTCGCCAATGCGGTGGGCGAGGTGAGTCATGCGGATGAGTTTGATTACGTTATAATCAACAATCACCTGCAGACGGCAGTTGATGATCTCGTTGCCGTCGTCCGCGCGCAGCGCTTGAAACTTCCTGTTCAGCGCGCGCGCCACCCGCTGGCCTTCAACTATAGCTCCCGGTAATTTCTGTCATGGCCCGAATCACCGTAGAAGATTGCCTCAAACGCATTCCCAATCGTTTTCAGCTTACGCTGGTCGCCACCTACCGTGCCCGCCAGCTCGCCGGCGGCAGCACGCCGCAAGTGGAAGCGGAAGACGACAAGCCCACCGTGGTTGCCCTGCGCGAAGTGGCATTGGGCAGGGTGGGGCTGGAAATCCTCAACCGGGGCCAGGCCTAGGCCCATGTTCTGCGCCCGCCACGCATGCCCCTGGGGCGTCGTTACGGGCGCGTTTCGCTGTCGCGTTGGGGCTGGCGCCATGCAATGCGCGTCCTCTCCGCAGTCTTGTGCCGCCACCGCCGCGGCGCGCAGGCACCGCGCCCGGATCGGGCGTGTGTGTGTGTCGGGCTGCTGAACCCATCCCGGGTTGGTTTGGACATGCCTGCAAGCGTCCAGCCCGAAGCCATGCCCGAGCGTGCGCCCGATGACGCAATCGCTGCTGAACTGCAGCGGCTGTTGGGCGAAGTAGCCGCCTACCTGAAGCCGGAAGAGGTCGCGCGCGTCGAAGCGGCGTTCGAATTCGCCGCTGCCGCGCATGCCGGACAGACACGCGTATCGGGCGACGCCTATATTTCCCATCCGCTCGCCGTGTGCGGCATTCTCGCCGGCTGGCACCTGGATGCGCAGGCGCTCATGGCCGCCCTGCTGCATGACGTCATGGAAGATACCTGCGTCACCAAGCAGGAATTGGGCGAGCGCTTCGGCCGCACGGTGGCGGAACTGGTCGAAGGCGTGTCCAAGCTGGACAAGATTGAATTCCGCTCGCAGGCCGACGCGCAGGCGGAAAATTTCCGCCGCCTGTTGATGGCCATGGCGCACGACGTGCGCGTCATGCTGATCAAAATGGCCGACCGCCTGCACAATTTGCGCACGCTGGATTTCGTGCGTGCCGACAAGCGGCGCCGCATCGCGCGCGAAACCACCGAAATTTACGTGCCCATTGCCATCCGGCTGGGGCTTTCCTCGGTGTCGCGCGAACTCAAAGATTTGTGCTTCCGCCACCTCTATCCCTTGCGCTATCGGGTATTGGACAAAGCCATCCGCGCCGCGCGCGGCAATCGGCGCGAAGTGGTGGGGCGTATCGTGTCCGATTTGCGCGGCTGCCTGGCCGACAGCGGGCTCGATGCGGAGGTGCTGGGGCGCGAAAAAAGCCTGGTGAGCATTTACCGCAAAATGCAGGAAAAGCGCCTCACCTTCTCGCAGGTGCTGGACATTTACGGCTTTCGCGTGCTGGTGCGTGACGTGGCGTCGTGCTACGTGGCGCTCGGCGCGCTGCACCGGCTGTACAAGCCGGTGCCGGGCAAATTCAAGGATTACATTGCAATTCCGAAGGCGAATGGCTATCAGTCGCTGCACACCACCTTGATCGGCCCTTTCGGCACGCCGGTCGAAATGCAGATTCGCACTTTCGAAATGAATCACATCGCCGAATGTGGCGTCGCGTCGCACTGGCTGTATAAGGATAGCGACGGCACATTGTCCGAACTGGAACAGAATACCCGGCGCTGGCTGCAATCTTTGGTGGAACTGCAGCGCACGGCAGCCGATTCGGGCGAATTTCTCGAGCACGTCAAAATCGATCTGTTTCCGGACGAGGTGTACGTGTTTTCGCCCAAGGGCAAAATATTCGTATTGCCGCGCGGCGCAACCGCGGTGGATTTCGCTTACGCCGTGCATACCGACATCGGCAACCGCTGCGTGGCCTGCCGCATCAATCACGACCTCATGCCGCTGCGCACCGAATTGCGCAATGGCGATCAGGTCGAAATCGTCACCGCCGCGCACGACAATCCCAATCCGGCCTGGCTGTCGTATGTAAAAACCGGCAAGGCGCGTGCGGAAATTCGCCATTTCCTCAAAACCGCGCAGCAGGAAGAATCGGTCGCGCTGGGCGAACGCCTATTGGCGCACGCGCTGCGTCCGCTCAATATCGCGCCCGCGCAGATAGACGAAAACGCCTGGGCGCGCTTCATGTTCGATACCGGTACCCGCTCGCGCCGCGAGGTGCTTACCGACATCGGCCTGGGCAAGCGCTTGGCCGCCATCGTGGCGCGCTCTTTGGTCGCCAATATGGGGCAGGGTGCCGCGGCCGAGGCGCGCAGCGGCGGTGCGCTCATGATCCGCGGCTCGGAAGGCGTGGCGGTGCAGCTCGCGCGCTGCTGCCGGCCCATACCGGGCGATCCCATCCTGGGCATACTCAAAAAAGGCCAGGGCCTGCAAATCCATACCCACGACTGTCCGACCATCATCAAGCAGCGCAGCGAGCGCGACAAATGGATAGACGTGGAGTGGGAACTGGACCCGGGCCGCCTCTACGACGTCGCCATCCGCGTCGTGACCTCCAACCGCACCGGCGTGCTGGCGCGCGTTGCGGCTGCCATCGCGGAAGCCAATTCGAACATCCAGAACGTCACCATGGATGACGAGCGCGGCATGTACACCTCCATTTACTTCATGCTGCAGGTGAGCGATCGCGTGCACCTTGCGCGCGTACTGCGGGGCGTGCGGCGCGTGCCCGAGGTGGTGCGTATCAATCGCTACAAGGGCGATCTGCCGTCGCGCGGCGCATAAGTTTTTTGCTGTGCCGGCGCGCTGCGACGGGGTAAAATTCCACCAGATATTTCCGTAATTTTTTCCGCAACCTGAGTGGAGCCAAATCATGGGACTGGGCGGTTACGTATCCGATCACACCAAATTCATGCGCGAATACCTGGAGAAAAATCCCGAGCAGGTCACCGAGCAGCGCGCAGGCCGTGCGCTGTGGTGGGACAAGCCGCAGGATCTCGATGAGTCCAAGCGCAATCTGGAGTCCAAAGTTCCAGTCAAGCCCTATTACTACCAGACTGACGTCTGAATCGGGTCTGCCCGCTTTGCAGAAGGGCCGCAAGCCGGCCCACGCGTTTCTGCCCAGCCGTGTTGTTGCCAAGTGCGCCGATGATTTTGCAGCGGCGCTTTTGGTGTTCCTCCCAGGCTGAGCGCGCCGGCAGGTCGCCAAGCTGCCCGCTGCGACCGCCGTGTTCCGCGCTACTGCATTGAATCTTCACTTTTCCCAGCCGCTCGCCATCGTCGATCTGGAAACGACGGGGGCCAGCCCGCGCCATGACCGCGTGACCGAAATTGGCATCGTGTTCATGGCCGATGGTCAGGTCGAGCGCGAGTGGAGTACGCTGGTCAATCCCGGCTGCCCCATACCCTACGCCATTCAGCGCTTCACCGGCATTACCGATGCCATGGTGCAGGACGCGCCGCATTTTGCGGAACTGGCCGACGAATTGCGTGCGCAACTGGCCGGCCGCATTTTCATCGCGCACAACGCGCGCTTCGACTATGGCTTCCTGCGCAGCGAATACCGGCGCCTAAACGCGCGTTTTGCCGCGCCGGTGTTATGCACGGTGCGCCTGTCGCGCAGCCTGTTTCCGGAACACCATAGGCACGGTCTGGATGCTCTGATAGAGCGCCACCAACTTTATTGCAGCGCGCGCCATCGCGCGCTGGGCGATGCGCAGGCACTAGAACACTTCCTGCGCAGCGTGGTGGCGCCCCTGCCGCAGGAGCGAGTTGCCGCCGCCATACGCCATGCCATGCAGACGCCCGCGCTGCCGCCGCAACTGGACGCGGATGCGGCGGAAGATTGGCCGGAAGGTTCCGGCGTGTATCGCTTCTACGGCGCCGACGGCAAGCTGCTGCACATGGCTGCATCCGCGCAGGTGCGTGCGGCCGTGTTGTCGCACTTCGGGCCGGGTAAAAAAGGCGGCGGCCTGTCGCGGCTCGCGCGCGCAGTCACGCGCATAGAGTGCGACGAAACCCCGGGCGAACTGGGCGCACGCCTGGCCGAATTGCGTCTGCGCCGCCTGCAACACGCAGATGCGCCGGAGACACCCTGGTTCGCGTTGCGGCTGCAGGCCGGCGCCGCAAGCGGGACTGCAGCGCTGGAGCGCGTCGATCTGAGCGCAACCGAGCCGGGCGAATGGACCGATCTGTATGGCCCCTTCCGCGGGGCCACCGCGCTAACCACGACATTGCGCGAACTGTGCACGGCCTGGGTCTTATGCGCGCAGCGCGTTGGGCTGGAAGCAGGCCGCGGCCCTTGCAGCGCGGGCAAGCGCTGCAAGGGCGCCTGCAGCGGCGGCGAGCCCCTCGCCACCCACGACCTGCGTCTCGCCACGGCTTTGGGCGGCTTACGCATGCCGTCCTGGCCTTACGGTGGACGCATAGGGGTGGTGGAACGCGCCTGGGACGAGCGCGCCGACATACACGTATTCGACCAATGGTGCCACCTCGGTACCTACAGTCCGGCCGATTTGCCGGACCTGCCCGACCTGCGCGTGGACCTGCGCTTCGACGGCGAGGTGTTCCGCATGCTGCCGCGCCAGCTTGCCGCCGCGCGCGAAGTGTTGGATTTGACGCAGCGCGCGCGCAGTCTCTAAATAGCCATTTCGCCCGGCGCCGGCGCCGCCGTCGCACGCTTTAGACACACGGGCGCGCTGGATTCCAATCGCTCGCAGCGATTCCATCGCCGAAAGTGCGTTCGCGGCAATCTTTTTTTACCCTCCCCAAATTGCAAGCAGATTTTTCGGATAGCTTGCGGCTTGTCAACTAATTGAGTATCCGAGCCTATACCAAATAGGTAATTTCTGGCGACGATACAAATCATTCTCGGGCCGAAAAATTGCGCATCTGCTGTATCAGGTGCGCAACAATTTCCTTGCAGCGGCGGCGATTTGACGATTTTCTCGGCGCTTGCTGCGAGGAAAAATCGTGGTATAGATTGCGCTGTGCAGGTGCTGCGCTGCAAGGGGCTGAACTTTGGCCACACCGGCATGCGACACGAAAAGGACATGGCATGATCATCTGGCGTACATCGATATCCGCGCGCGGACCGGGGCTTGGCACTCGTGTCCGGGGTGCAGTGCAATTGGCTGCCGTGCTGGCGGCATTGAGCATACCGCTTAGCGCCAGCGCGTTTGACGAAGACGCGGCGCGCGCGCTCGGCAAGCGCAACGACTGCTTCAAATGCCATTCTGTGGACAAGACCAAAAAAGGGCCTTCTTACAAGAAGATAGCCGCCAAGTACAAAGGCAAGGCGGATGCCGACGCGAAACTTACCGAGCATCTCAAAACCTCCCCCAAGGTGAAGCTCGAAGACGGCACGGAAGAAGAGCACAAGGCGATAGATACCAAAGACGCCAAAGAAATCAAAAACCTGATCGAGTGGATCCTCGCGCAATAGAGGGTGCCATTCAAGCTTATTAGCTTTATCGGGCGAGCTACCGGCAAGCGCCGGGCTGCCCGCGTTCGAGGGAGAGACGCATGGGATATTTGCGCGGTGCGCTAATGTCATTGGCATTGGCGCTGGGGTGTAGCCTGGGGGGCGCGGCATGGGCCGCGGACAGTCCTAAATCCGATGCGGAAGATTTGGTATTCAAGGGCGACGCGAAGTGCACGAGCTGCCATGACGCGGAAGATTCGCCCGAATTATTGCGCATCAGCAAAACCCACCACGGCGGGGTAGGGCGCGCGCAGGGCAAGCTTAGTTGCGTCTCCTGTCACGGCGAAAGCGACCGGCACCTCAAGAAGCCCGATGGGCAGGAGCGACCCAAGCCGGATCGCGTGTTCGGCCACAAGGGCGCCTATCTGTCTGCGGACGAGCGCAGCAAGCCGTGCCTGGAATGCCATGCCGGTGACCGCCATCTGGCGTTCTGGGAATCCGGACGACACAAGAAAAACGACGTGTCCTGCGACAACTGCCACACCATGCACGAACCGGCGCGTTCGCAATTGCGCAAGGAAAATCCGACGATCTCGCCCTACACCACGACCAGCCGCCAGCTGCAGTACGAAACCTGCACCCAGTGCCACAAGCAGATACGTTCGCAACTGCTCAAGACTTCGCACCACCCCATCATCGAAGGCAAGCTGGATTGCTCGAGTTGCCACAATCCGCATGGCGCACTGAGCCACGCGATGATCAAGGAAGAGTCGGTCAATCAGTTGTGCACCACCTGTCATGCCGACAAGCGCGGACCGTTCATGAACGAACACCCGCCGGTGGAGGAAAACTGCCTGACCTGCCACAACTCGCACGGATCGTCACACGGCAAGTTGCTGTCCGAGCGCGCGCCCAATCTGTGTCAGGACTGCCACGACTGGTCGCGCCATCCGGGCAGCTATTACAGCGGCAATCAGGGCTTCGCTGGCGCGCAAAACACCCGATTGGTGGCCCGTTCCTGCCTGAATTGTCACAACCAGGTCCACGGATCGAACGCCCCGGCTATGCGTGGCAAATTTTTCCTGCGCTAGGAGATCGACATGAAATCCAAACTTCTGGCGATCCTGATCGCAAATCTGTTCTGCGCCGCCGTAAGCCATGCCGCGGACGAGGCGGACAAGTTTTCCACCTATGGCTCGGTGAGTGTCGGCTATCGCGCCGTCAATGACCACGCGCAGGATGGGGCTCGCCTCAATGAGTACCGTGATGTGTCCGACAGCGCGATCGGCGTGATAGACCTGCATGGACGTGGCAAGGGTAACTACCTGGATTTTTATGGTGAAAATCTGGGCCGCGACGACATGTTCGTGGACTTCAAAGGCGGCGCCTACGGCATAGGGAAATTCCGCATCTACCTGGACGATATCGTACATAACGTAAGCTTCGGTGCGCGCACACCGCTCACCGGCGTTGGGTCGAACAATCTGGGCGGCACCTTGCCCAATTTGGTCCCTGCGACCTGGAACAGCTTCGACTTTTCCACCAAGCGCAAGAACTTCGGCGGCATGGCGGAGTATTCCGGCTTCGCGCCCTGGTACCTGCGTGCGGATTTCAGCGAGGTACGCGAGGACGGGCTCAAACTGATTGCTGGCTCCCTGGGCACCAGCCCCGGCCAAGGATTTAGCGACAAACCGTTTCCGGTTTCCTACGTGACGCGCAATTTTTCCGTGGAGGGCGGCTATTCAACCAAAACCGCGCAATTCGGGCTGAATCTGCTGCACAGCCGGTTTTCCAACGACAATGAATTGTTGATGTGGCGCAATCAGAATTTTGATGGCCAGGATACATCGGTCCTGCCACCCGACAACGAATATACGAAAATCAGCGCCAACGGCATGCTGAAGCAACTGCCGCTCGGATCTACGCTGTCCGGACGCGTAAGCTATAGCCGTACCAAAAACAACGTGGATATTCTGCAGAGTATCCTCAGCACCGGCGGGACGACACCTGCTACCAGCCCGGACCGTAACACCTTCGACGGCAAGGTGGTTCATCGGACTGCGTCCGCATCGCTCTACTCGAACCCGACCAAGGATCTTGATACGCGTGTCTATTGGAACTGGTACGACAAGGACAATCGCTCACCGGTAGTCACTTTTACCCCAGCCGGTGGGTCCGGCCTGCAGTGTGGGGGGGCCGCCTGTGTAACGGAAGTCCTGGACTATCGAAAGAACAATATCGGGCTTGACGTCGGCTACCGCATCAATGGCCACAACCGTGTGGTCGCGGGATTCGACTACGTTGACCTGCATCGGGACCGCGTCGATTTCGATGAAACCAAGGACAAGAAGTACACGCTGGAATTCCGCAATACATCGCTTGATGAACTGTCGGTACGGGCAAAGTATCAGCGTCTGAATCGTCGCTCGCATTTTCTCGAAGGGGGCGCCGGCACCAGCGCAGCCGATGTCGAGTACCTGAATCGATTTATCGCACGTTTCGATGCATCCAATGTCGATCAGGATTTGTTCAAGCTCGCGCTCGACTATACGCCTGCCAAATTGCTGGATTTTGGCTTTGAGGGCATAGTGAAGGAAAACCGCTACAAGGATACCGTGCTTGGCCGCACCAAGGACAGGCGCGAGGAGTTTTACCTTAGCGCGGCGTATGGCGACATCAACGCGTTCCGCATCATGCTGTTTGCCGATGTCGAATTCATTAAGTATGACTCCACGCACCGTAACGCGAGTGCTGCTCCGCCTACCTTCGACCCCGGCGCTCCTGCCACATTGACTGATTACAACTGGACCGCCAACAACCGCGACCGGAACTACGCAATCGGCTTGGGCATGGACTGGAAAGCAACTTCCCGGCTCAAACTGAATGGGTCGGCGGTGTGGGAAAAAACCAAGGGCACGGTCGATTTTTCGGTTCAGCCGGGTGGAAATAACGCCAACGAAGTGCCGATCGGGAATTTCGACAACGCCACCAAGTCGACCTTCAGTCTGAAAGGCACTTATGCGCTCACCAAGCAAGTCGAATTGACGGCAGGCTACGCGTTCGAGCGCTTCCGTTTCAGCGACATCGCCGTGGATAATTACGCGTACACCGTGGGTGCTGGAAACACGACCAGCTACCTGAGCGGCTATAACGCGTTCACCAATTACACCACCAACATCGTCTACATGCTCGGCACGCTGCGTTTCGAGTAGCAAGGCGGCGCCTGGTGTCGAGCAGGAAAACAAGGCCCGTCGCGACGGGCCTTTAACATTTTGATGCTTTACCCGCGCGTGCGGCAAGCCTGCGCGGCGGGGCTGTCGGGGAATGGAGAATCCATGCTGTATTCGCGTTTATGCGCCGCATTGCGGCAATTCGCTGCCATCGCACTGATTTGCGGCTTGGCCGGTGTGGCAAGTCAGGCGCTTGCGGTAGACGCCGTGCCGCCCGCCACAGACGGCCCAGGCCCCAAGCTCGACAACGCAAGCTGCCTGAGCTGTCACGACAGCCATAGACGCAAGCTGGAAATGGAAGGCAAGGATGGCGAAAAGCGCAAACTTGCTGGCGTAGACGCGCCCAAATTTGCGCGCGGTGTGCATGCGAACCTGCAATGCGTGGCCTGCCACACGGATATTACGGACGCCAAGGCGCAGCACGAAAAACTGCCCGGCACCAAGGTGGATTGCGCTGGCTGTCACGAGGCGCTGTGGGCCAATCTGGAAAAATCCGGCCAGAGTGCAAGCAAACCTCGGCTGGAAACGGTGGTAAAAAATATTCAGGCTTACCGCAATTCATATCACGCGCGGCCGGACAAGGATGAGCCTTCGCGCGCCAAAGCCAATTGCGAAGATTGTCACGCCAGCCACTATTTCAATGTGCCGGCTGCCAACTCACCTCAACACGCGGCGTGGCGCCGCGAAGTACCGGCGCAATGCGGTGAAAAATGCCATGAAGATCAGCTGGAAGACTATACCGGCTCGGTGCACGGCAAATTATTGGCGGACGAAAGCAAACCGGACAGCAGCAAGGCGGCAGTGTGTACCGACTGCCATACCACGCATTCGATCGACAATACGTCGAAACCGCCCGTCAAACTGCTGATAACGGAAAATTGTGGCGGCTGCCACGACAAACAATTCGAGAGCTATAGCCATACCTATCACGGCCAGGTGGCCAGTCTGGGATATGCCTATACCGCCAAATGTTTCGACTGCCACGGCAGCCACGGCATCCTCAAGGTGGACGATCCGAAATCCAGGGTGGCACCCGCCAACCGGCTCAAAACCTGCCAGAAATGCCATGACGGCAAAAAGCAACCGCTGGCGACGGCCGGATTCGTGTCTTTCGGCCCACACGCTCATGCCGGAGATTTCAATAAGTACCCGCAAATGTGGGTGGCTTCGCGCTTCATGCTGGCGCTATTGCTGGGCGTGTTCGCATTTTTCTGGGCGCACTGCCTGCTGTGGTATCACCGCGAGTGGAAAGACCGCAAACTTGGCGTAACGCATCAACTTATCAAGACCGCAGACCTCGGCCTGAACGAGAAAAAGCATTTCCGCCGTTTCGCACTGGGATGGCGTATCGGGCATCTGTTGTTCGCGCTGGTCACCATGACCCTGGTACTGACCGGCACCACCGCGCTCTATGCGCATAGTGCCTGGGCACCGGTGGTGGCGCGCGCCCTGGGCGGGCCGGCCATGGTGGGCGTCATCCACCGCGTTGCCGCGGCGCTATTCATAGGCACCTTTTTCGTGCACTTCGTGGTCGTCATGTACAACATTTTCGTGCGCTACCGCGGGCATTTCCGCTGGTTCGGGCCGGATTCGCTGATTCCGCGCTGGCAGGATTTCAAGGACTGCTGGGGCATGTTCCGCTGGTTCCTGGGCAAGGGGCCACGGCCGGCGCTGGACCGCTGGGCCTATTTCGAAAAATTCGACTATTGGGCGGTGTTCTGGGGCGTCAATGTAATCGGCTTCAGCGGACTGATGCTGGCCTTCCCGCACGTCACGGCCAGTGTGTTGCCGGGCTGGATATTCAATGTCGCCACGCTGGTGCATGGCGAAGAAGCGTTTCTTGCCGCGGTATTCCTGTTCACGGTGCATTTTTTCAACAATCACTTCCGGCCCGACAAGCTGCCGCCGCCGGATATCGTGATGTTCACCGGAACCCAGTCGATCGAAGAATTCCGCCGCGATCACCCGGCCCAGTACGACCGCCTGGTGGCGAGCGGAGAACTGTCGAAACACCTGGTCGACGCTCCTTCCGCACCCATGACGATGGGCTCGAAGCTGCTGGGTCTGTTTCTCATAGGCTGCGGGCTGGCGCTGCTGGTACTGGTTGCGATCGGATTTTTCAGCGGGGCTGCCGTATAGCGGCGCGCGCCGGCGGTTTGAGGTCCACTTTACCGTCGGCGCCACGGCGCGCATCATGTCGCCTGCTCGGCGCTCGTCCTTGCGTCGGGCCCGACAAAAGGAGACAGTCATGGCTGAAACCAGCGCGCGCCGCGGCGCACAAATACTGCTGGAAGCCCTGGAAAGCGAGGGCGTGGAGTACATATTCGGCAATCCCGGCACGACCGAATTGCCGCTTATCGATGCACTGATAGACCGCAACAAGATTCACTATGTGTGGGGCCTGCAGGAAGCTGCCGTGGTGGCCATGGCAGACGGCTACGCGCAGGCTTCCGGCAAACCCGGCTTCATCAATCTGCACACGGCCGGTGGGCTGGGGCACGGCATGGGCAACCTGCTCAATGCGCGCACCTCGGGTACGCCGCTGGTCGTAACGGCGGGCCAGCAGGACGCCCGCCACGCAATTTCCGACCCATTGCTGCAGGGCGATCTGGTGGCGATTGCTTCTCCGATCGCGAAGTGGGCGCTGGAAATGACCACGCCGGAACAGATACCGACCTTGATCCGGCGCGCCTTCCAGGATTGCCGCGATACGCCGCCCGGGCCGGTGTTCCTCTCGCTGCCCATGAACGTCATGGAAGCGCTAAGCGATGTGGAAATTCCGCCGGTATCGCGCGTGGACCGTCGCCCGGTCGCGAGCGCGCTGCCGGACTTGGCAGATGAACTGGCCGGCTATGCGCCGGGGCGCATCCTGATCGTTGCCGGCGACGAAATTTCCACCAACGACGCTTATCGCGAAGTAGTGGAACTGGCGGAAATTCTGGCCGCGCCGGTGTATGGATCGTCCTGGCCGGCGCATATTCCTTACCCCACCGCGCACTATTTATGGCGCGGCAACCTGCCCACCAAGGCGACCGAAATTGCCGCCATTGCCAGCAATTTCGATTGCGTATTTGCGATGGGCGGCAAGTCTTTCATTACCGTGTTGTACACCGACGCGTCAGCGCTGCCCGCGGGCTGCGAACTGTATCAGTTGTCGGTGGACGGGCGCGACCTGGGTCGCACCTATCCGACGCGGCTATCGGTGGTTGGGGATATCCAGTATTCACTGCGCGAACTGAACCGCCTGTTGCTTGCGCGTCTGGCCGGCCGCGAAGCGGAATTCGACGCCGCACGGGCGGCGGCACGGCGAGCCGACGCGGATCGCCGCGAGTCTCTGCTGGCTCAGGCCGCCGCTTATGAAGGCCGTCCGCGCATACACCCGCTGGTGGCGGCGCGCGAACTGGCACTGGGCATAGGTAGCGCGACGCCCATCGTGGACGAGGCGCTCGCCACGGCGACGCACCTGCGCAAATTTCTCAACAACGAAGGTACCCGACAGTATTCATTCCTGCGCGGCGGCGCGCTCGGCTGGGGCATGCCGGCGGCGATCGGTTTTTCGCTGGGCATAGGCCGGCGCCCGGTGGTGTCGCTGGCCGGGGATGGCGCCGCGATGTACACGCCGCAGTCCCTATGGACCGCGGTGAATGAAAAGCTGCCGGTTACTTTCGTGATCATCAACAACCGCGAGTACAACATCCTGAAGAACTTCATGCGCTCGCAGTCGCATTACACTTCGGCGCGCACCGGGCGTTTCATCGCCATGGACATGAACGATCCGCCCATTGATTTCGGCGCCTTGGCGGCGTCGATGGGCGTCCCGGCGCAACGTATTACCGACGCCGCGCAAATACGCCCGCGCGTGGCGGAGGCGATCGCGTCCGGGGTGCCGAATCTGATCGAAATCGTGGTGGAGGTGGAGTGAGCGGTGCGGCGTGACATGGCCGGCGCGATGGGATCCTGCGCCGACCGGCCGGTTAGCCCATGATCGCGGGGGCCCGGGCGCGGAGGGCAGACAGGCTGGGCAAAGTCTGCCTGCGCTTCTGCGCCGAGGGTGCAAGCGTCGCGGGCGTGACTTTCCCGCACATGAACTCGAATTGTTCGCGCTATACGGGTGCAAAATGCTCCGGGGCTTCGCATCGGGCGTGCTACGGGCGGGCTGAATAAGGGCGCTGGAGGATGGACGCGACAACTATCGGATTCGGATTGGGCGCCATCGTGGGCCTGATACTCGCGCTAACCGGGGCCGGCGGCGGCATTCTGGCGGTGCCTCTGCTCGTGTTCGGGCTGCATCTTTCCATTGCCGAAGCCGCGCCGGTCGGCCTCATCGCCGTGGGTCTTGCGTCTGCGCTCGGTGCCGGACTGGGCTTGCGCGAGGGCATCGTGCGCTATCGCGCGGCAGCACTGGTCGGCTCGATAGGCATGCTGGTCGCGCCATTGGGCGTGTGGCTCGCGCATATCGTGCCGGGCCGGCCTTTGGCGATTGCGTTTTCGATGGTGCTGGCCTATGTCGGTCTGCGCATGTTCCGGCAATCGCGCGCTGAGGCGGTGGAGGCGGAAATTTGCCGGCCTGCCTGCGTGGTGAATTCCAGCACCGGGCGGCTGTCGTGGACGGCTCCTTGCGCACGCGCACTGGCCGGGACCGGTGCCTTGTCCGGCTTGTTGAGCGGTCTGCTGGGCGTGGGCGGCGGCTTTGTGATCGTACCCGCGCTCACGCGCTTTTCGGATCTGGCGCCGCGCAGCATCCTTGCCACCTCGCTGGCCGTAATTACTTTGGTGTCCATAGGTAGTGTCGCGGCAGCGGCGGCGCACGGCGGCGTTGCGTGGGGAATCGCCATTCCGTTTGCGCTAGGTGCGGCCCTGGCGCTGCTTTTGGGCCGGCAAATCGCTTCGCGTGTCGCCGGCGCTCGCCTGCAGCAAGCATTCGCCTTGGCCTGCTGGTGCGTTGCCATGCTGCTCGCAGTACGGGTCATCACCTCCGCCGCAGCGTAATGCGCAAGCGCGTGTGATTTTCGATTGGTCCGTCCCGACACGAACGATGCGAGCGGGAAGGTCTGGGCAGGCGGCTTTTCGAAGGCTTTTCGTAGGGCGGAAAAGCGAAGCGCATTCCGCCGTATGGGGCCGTTCACATCCCCGCACGTAGGCGTCAGCATTCGCCGCCCGCCGGCCTTGGCATTCCCCGGCCC
>JAEUNM010000106.1 GCA_016791105.1 Rhodocyclaceae bacterium
GCCCCCAGCGTCGTGCCGGGTTCAGCGCCAGGCATGTCAGCCCAAGTCTCAGACCACCTCAGGGCTGAAGATCGCCCGCCCTGGGGGCGCGGGCGTCTCGCCCGCGAGCGCAGCCGCCGGGCGCAAAAACGCGGGCGGGACGCCCGCGCCCCCAGCGTCGTGCCGGGTTCAGCGCCAGGCATGTCAGCCCAAGTCTCAGACCACCTCAGGGCTGAAGATCGCCCGCCTTGGGGGCGCGGGCGTCTCGCCCGCGAGCGCAGCCGCCGGGCGCGAAAACGCGGGCGGGACGCCCGCGCCCCCAGCGTCGTGCCGGATTCAGCGCCAGGCATGTCAGCCCAATTCTCAGACCACCTCAGGGCTGAAAATCGCCCGCCTTGGGGGCGCGGGCGTCGCGCGCGCGAGCGCAGCCGCCGGGCGTGAAAACGCGGGCGGGACGCCCGCGCCCCCAGCGTCGTGCCGGATTCAGCGCCAGGCACAGCCGCGCCATTGCAGACTGCCTGCAACGTGCAGGCCACCGCGCCGCCCGCGGATTAAAGCAAACGTCGAACGTGACGTAATTTCCGCTAGTTTTCCGAACATTGGCGGCGCCGGCAGACGGGGTGAAGCACTCACCGCCCCCTGCGTGCAGCCGTTTTGGCGTTCCTGGAGCAGCGAGGATGAAGCGCGACATCACACCGACCAGCCGCGAAAAGCTCATGCGCGAGACCGATTTCATCGTCTCCAAAACCGACCGCAAGGGCCGCATTACCTACGGCAACCCGATATTCATCGAATTTTCCGGCTATGGCGAAACCGAGCTGATCGGCATCCAGCACAACATCATTCGCCATCCGGACATGCCGCGCGCGGCGTTCAATCTGGTGTGGGACACCATACAGGCCGGCAAGGAAGTATTTGCCTACGTCAAAAATCTGGCCAAGGACGGCAGCTTTTACTGGGTGTTCGCGCACATCACGCCGGATTTCGACGGCCAGGGCCAGATCGTCGGGTACACCTCGGTGCGGCGCTGCCCGCGGCGCGAGGCCATCGCCAAAATAGAACCGGTCTACCGCCAGATGCTGGCGGCGGAAAAAGCTGCCGGGGCGCGCGACGCCATCGCGGCGGGAACCAAGGTGCTGGTGGATTTGATGCAAGGCGCAGGTGTCGATTATGAACAACTGGTGTTCTCGCTCTGACCGGCGGCTGCTCGCCGCGGCCCTCATTGCGGCCGGTGGCGCGCTCGCCTTCTGGCAGGCCTGGGCGGCACTGCTGCCGCTGGGCGCGGCGCTGGGCCTGCTGTTCTGGCCGGCGCGCGCTGCCGCCGACGATTCTCTGCAAATGCTGCACGGCACGCTGCGCGAAGTCGTGGGCGGCAAACTGGTTGCCCGGCTGCCGCGCAGTTTTGCCGATCCTACGCTCGACGCCATACGCATCGATCTCAATTCGGCACTGGACCAGACCGAAACCGCCTTCCGCGAAATTCTCGGCGCGCTGCACGCCTCGTCCGACGGCCGCAGCGCGCGCCGCATCCAGACCACCGGCCTGCACGGCACCTTTCGCGACGTGCTGGTGCAAATCCAGACCTTGGTCGATCAGGTCGATGCGGCACAGGAATCGGTCGCACGCGACGCCTTGCTGTCGCGCATATTCATGCGCTCCGAGCGCGGGCTGTCGAAAGCCATCACCCACGTGGGCGACGCGCTGACCGAGGTATCTACCCACTCGCATCAAACCCACACCCTGGCCAGCACCTTTGCCGATCAGGCCAGCGCCATGTCCGCCGCCGCCGGCCGCATGGCCCACGCCCTGGGCGCGGCACGCAGTTCGGCCGAATCCGGCACCGCCGCGCTGGCGGAACTGGCCGGCAAAGCCGGCGCCATACGCGGACTGACCGGACATATCGACGCCATCGCCAAACAAACCAATCTATTGGCCCTGAACGCCGCCATAGAAGCCGCACGGGCCGGCGAATCCGGCCGCGGCTTTGCCGTGGTGGCCGACGAGGTGCGCAAACTGGCCGACCAGTCGCAGCGTGCCGCGGAAGAAATTTCGCGCGCCATCGCCGCCATGACGCAAACCATGGACACCGCCAATGTGCAGATCGACGCACTGGTCGATGCGGTCGGCACGGCGCGCAGCACGGCCGACGAATTTGGCGGCGATCTGGCCGGCTGCGCCGGTTCGGCGGGCGAAGTCGTGCAGCGCGCCACCGCCATCGGCGACAGCACCGGCGGCATGGAGAGCTGGATGCGCCTGTTGGGAATGGCACAGCGGGCGCGCGCCGACGCCAGCGCCATCATCAATGGCGAAAATGTCGATCTGCAACAACTGTCGGACATGGAACGCGAAGCTGTGGCGCTCGCGCGCACGCGCAAATGGGTGCGCGGCAGTGCCGATCGTGACGCCCTGGTAAAGATTTACGACCGCCTGTTCGCGGAAATCGAGACCCAGGCGCGCTAAGCCGCGCCGCCTACAGATAGGCGCGAATTTCCGCGTAGTCGCCGCCTTCGCGCTCCAGCAATGCCACCGCGCGCGTAAACATGCGATCGGCCAGCATGGGACCGAGCGATTCCGCCAAGGCGACGTACATCAGATTGACCGCCCGCGTGCCGGCACTGCCTGCCGGCCAGGCGCCGGCCAGATTGGCGCTGCTGCCGCCCAGCCAGGCCACGAAAGCCGCCCGTTCGCGATCCGACCAGGGCGGCTCCTGCGAGGCGATCTGCGCCGCGCAGGCCTCGTGCCACTGCCGCGGCGACCAGCCGTGATCGCGCTTCAACAGGGTTTCGACGAGCAGAAAAAAGCGTTCGATCAGCCGGCTCGACGCCGAACCGACCGCCCGCGAGGGCTCTGCACCGGCTGGCGGCGGTGCGGACGCAGCGGCAGGCGCCGGCGGGCTGGCAGGAACGGCCGGCGCCGCTTTACGCCCCGCGCGTACGCGCTGCCCTGCCGCCGTGGCGCCTTCCGGCGCCTTGACCAGTGCGGCCGAGCGCGCATCCTGCAGGGCCTGGAAAATGCGCAAATGCAGTTCCGGCTCGCGCCCGCGCAGCCCGAATTCGCTGCCCATGCGCTTGCAGAAGTGCGTCAGCACGATAAATACCGACTGCCCGCGCTTGCATTCTTCCTGCCACACATGCAGCGCCTGGGCCAGACGCGCTTCGGGAATATAGCCGCGCAGCACGCTGCGCAACACCTGTTGCGCGCCCTCCGGCTGTAGCGAAAAATTCAGCATGGCCGATCAACTGACGGCCTTGCCGGTATTCACCGCGTCGGCCTGAAATTCCGGATAGCCGACCTCATAGTGCTCGGTAAAATCCAGCCCGCGCCGCTCGTCCAGGGTGCTGACGCGGGCGCCGAAAAACTTTTTCAGCACCGAATAGAGCAGCATGGCGCTGGTAAATGACCAGGCGAACGCGACCGCCACGCCTATCAACTGCACCTGCAATTGCTGCAGGTCGAATAGCGCGCCGGACTGAAACAGGCCCGCAGCCAGCGTACCCCACACCCCTCCCACCGCATGCACCGGCACCGCGCCCACCACGTCGTCGATATGCCAGTGGTCCAGCGCCAGGCCGGCCAGCACGCAGGCCATGCCGCCTACACAGCCGGTGAGGATGGCGAAGGGTGGCTCCATGACGTGACAGCCGGCGGTAATGGCAACCAGGCCGGCGATACTGCCATTGACGGTGGCGGTCATCAGGATGGGCAGCCGCAGCAGGCGCAGCATGACGAGCGCGCCCACCGCGCCGGCCGCGCCGGCAAGCTGGGTGTTCAAGACGATGCGGCCTATTTTCACGTCCGCCGCGGCGGTACTGCCGCCATTGAAGCCGAACCAGCCCAGCCACAGCACGAAAGCGCCCAATGCCACGAAACTGAGGTTGTGCCCCAGCACCGGGCGTGCCGTGCCGGCGGCGGCATAGCGGCCCAGGCGCGGGCCGATCACGATGGTGGCGGCCAGCGCACACCAGCCGCCCACCGAATGCACCACCGTGGAACCGGCAAAATCTATGAAGCCCAAGGACTTGAGCCAGCCCGTGCCGCCGTGCAGCGCGCCCCAGGCCCAGGAGCCGAAAATCGGATAGATGAGTGCAGTAATCACGATCGAGCCGGCGATATAGGCGGAAAACCGCGTGCGCTCGGCGATGGCGCCGCTCACGATGGTGGCCGAGGTGGCGGCGAACATCATCTGGAAAAACACCATGCCGTATTCGGCATTGTCCAGGCCACTGAGCAGGAAATGGTCGGTACCGAACAGCCCGCCGGGATTGGAGCCGAACATGAGTCCATAGCCCAGCGCCCAGAAGGCGAGTGCGCCGAAACACATGTCGCAATAGTTCTTCATGATCACGTTGATGGCATTCTTGGCGCGGCTCATGCCGGATTCGAGCAGCGCGAAGCCGGCCTGCATGAAAAACACCAGAGCACCGGCGGCGATGAGCCAAACCATGTCCAATCCGGGTTTGAGGCTGTCGGCGGCGCCTGCGGCGTGTGCCGGCACACAGGCCAGGAACAGGCCGGCATGAAGAAATAAACGGGGGCGTAGCGGCATCATGAGTGAACTCGATTGCGCCAGGGAACGAAAGGTTTAGTCCGCACGCATGGCGGCTTTGCGCCAGCGGCAAGGCATCGATGCAAGCGGGCTGTTGGGTGTTTATCGGGGTTTAGTCCCCTTGTTCGATTTTGCGGGCTGCGGCCACTACACGTGAACGGACCCTAAGACAGTCACGCCAGCGACATTATACGCAGCAAAAGGGAAAAGTCCGCACTATGGCATGCAAGTGACTTCGCGCGGAAATTCGGGCGGTCCCGCCCGCCGCACCGGTTCGCGCCGGCCGGCACACCCTTCTATACTTCCGGCACGGGGCGCGCTGCGCGCGGGTGCCGCACGCAGCCGGCCCTACCCCGTATCGCCCCCAGCCCATCCAGGAGAATTTTCATGAGCTATTCCGTCGCGCAACTACTGTCCATGACGCAGCAACAACTGGACGACCTTTTCCGCGCCAGCCAGGCCGGCGACATTCCGGACGGCCCCGCCAAAGGCACGGCCATCATCGCGCCGGGCACGGCCTATTCTTCGCACATCGCGGATTTCGTGAATCACTTCGGCTGGCAGGGCAAGGTATTCGACGCCAAAAAAGGCGTGCTGAAAAACCGCATCACGGCATTTGGCGTGGAAGCCATCATCGCCAAGGTCTACAAGGGCGAGAGCTGGCTGGACAAGAAAGAATGCATCGTGCTCGACTATTCGGAAACGTCGTTTCTGGCGCACTGGATACGCGACGAAATACGTCTCATCGCGCCGAATTTTTACCTCGGCAAGGTGTATTGGGGCAAAGACAGGCTGATCGACTTCTGCCTGGAATTCGGCACCGGCGCCTGAGCCGGTGCGGCTACGCGGCGGGCGCCGTGCCAGCAGAAAGGCCGGCCGGCGCCGCGTCGCTTGAAGCTATAGTCCTTCGAAGGGCGCATCCTTGAAGGGGGCAACGAAGTGGGCGTAAAAGCCTTCGTTCACCTTCGCCCAGGCCGGCCGCGCCTTGACCCGATCCAGCCACGCCGATACGTTGGCATAGGGAGAATAATCCAGCCGGATTACTTCTCCCACCGTAATCATGGGCGCGCCCAGATAGTCGGCCAAAGTCATTTCGTCGCCGCACAAATAAGGCCGGCCGTCACCGATCAGATGTTGGTCCAGCACACTTAGCGAGCGCCGCGCGCGCTCGCGTGCGCCGGCCAGCAGCGCGGTCTGCACCGCCGCGTCGGCGTTCTTGTAGTGCGGCAGCACCTGCGGATAAATAAGGCCGTAGCCCAGATCGCGATAGAGGCCGGTATTGAGCCAATCCATCATTTCATTCACGCGCGCACGCTTGCGCAAATCGCCCGGATAGGCCGGCGAGCCCTGCAGATCGGCCAGATATTTGAGAATGGCCGAACTTTCGCCGAGCCGGAAATCGCCGTCTTCCAGCATGGGCACCTGGCAGCAGGGGTTGATGGCTGCATAGTCGGGCTGGCGGTGCGCGCCGGTAAATAGATCGATGAACTGATAGTCGAGCGCCAGGCCGTGCTCGGCGGCAAACAGCATGATGGGCCGGCAGGTGGTGGAAACCGGATGGAAATACAGTTTCATGGTGGTGCTCCGTGTGTGCAGGAGCCGGCATTCTGAAGCATTGCGCATGAAACGTGCGCATTCCGGCAATATCCCGCAAATGCTGCAAGTCCGGCGACAGCCGGCCCGGCTTTAGTCTCCGACAAATACGAATGACGCCCAGAAGTACGGATGGGCACGTGACACCACACGGCCATCCAGCGTGAAATTGCTTGTCCATAGCGATTTTCGCGCCGCCGCCAGCGCATCCTGGCCGCCGCCGCCGGCCAGCAAATGGCGGAAAGTTTCCGTCATGAGCATTTGTGTGGACAGGCTTTCCACGCTCCAGTGGCTCACCAGCAGCCCACGTGCGCCGGCGTACATGAACGCCCGCGTCATGCCCGCGAAACCTTCTCCGCGGCTGGATTCGCCGGCAGTATTGCAGGCCGACAGCGCCACCAGTTCGGCATTCAGATCCAGGCCGCTGATGACTTCACCCATGGTGAGCAGGCCATCTTCGCCGTGCATGTCGCCGGCCAGGGCCATGAGCAATGCCGGCTGCGCCGTCGTGGCAGCCGCGCCGGCAGCGTCGCCGCCTTCGGTGATTGCCTCCGCGCCGGGCGCGGGCACTGCGGCGTCTTCGGTCAGTTGCAGGTAGTCGCCGGCCAGCAGGCCGTGGGTGGCGAAATGCACGAAGCGCGTGGCGCTCAGGTCGAGGTGCTTCAGCGTATATTCCTGCGCGCGCTCGCGCAGAAATAAGCGGCTGTCCTTGCCCACCATGCCGGCGATGGCGCGCGCCTCGTCGGCGGTTTCCGGCAGGGGCGGTATTTGCGCCACGGAATCCGCGCGCAGGCTGCGCAAGGCGGGCGGCAGGGTATCGGCCGCAACGGCGTCCGTGCGCTCGAATACCGGGTCGGCAAAGGACACGAACTG
This sequence comes from Rhodocyclaceae bacterium, assembly GCA_016791105.1. GTDB lineage: Bacteria > Pseudomonadota > Gammaproteobacteria > Burkholderiales > Rhodocyclaceae > JAEUNM01. Next base: position 6,992 of record JAEUNM010000106.1, read on the forward strand.
CTGCCGCCAGGCCGTTTGCGGCTTGGGAAATTGTCGCGCCGACGCCAGCGCGGCCAGGCTGGGCCAATACGAGAAAACGAAATCCGACGCCGCGTAGTGCAGCGCCGCGTATTCGCCATAGGTGGTGTTGCCCGCTGCGCGTGCCGAAGCATAGGCCTTGCGCGCCGACTCGCCCCAATCCGTCACCAGCATTTCCAGCGGCAAGGTATGGAGCGGTCCGTCGCCCACTACCAGCACGCGGCCACCCGGCGCGATGCGTCCGGCCACGGGCGCCAGCAGCAGTTCGTACAGGCGCGCCAGATCGGCCGGCGCGAGTGACGAGGCGCTGCCTATCGCATTCGCCGTGGCGTCCATGGCGCCGCGCACGCGCGCCACCAGGCGGCCGATCTCACCGCTTTCCACCGGCTGTACGTGCAGGTGGAATTCGCCACGCCGGATTTCAAACAGCAAAACCGCGCGCGGCAGCAGGTAATAGCTGAGCAAAGTTTCGCCGGGCTGCAACAGGCGCGACTGCAACAGATCGACGCTCACCGGCGCGGGACCGGTGAGGTCCATGTAACGCGGATAGTCGCGCCGCAGGGTTTGTTCGATTGCAGCCAGCGCTTCGCTGCGGCTGCGATAGCTGGCGGCCAGGCGCTGGCGTGCATCGGCCGTGCGTTGCGCGATGAAGGGGTCAGCCGGCGGTGGGGTGTCGGCAGCATCATCGCTTTCATCCCCGTCTGCGCCACGCTCGAAATCGCCCAATTCGGCGCGCCGCGTGCGCAATTGCTCAAGCTCACGCTGCAGGCTCAACTGTTGCGCGCGCAGTGCCACGAAGACGGGGTCGCCGCCATAGCGCGACACGTCGGCACGCCGCAGCAATTCGGACAATATGCGGCTTTGCGTGCGCGACACCGCTTCCAGCGCCTGGCGGTCGTATCCGCCTTGCGGGCGGCGGCGGTGCAATTCGATCAGCAGGCGCACCGTTTCGCGGTAATAGGGTGCGTATTGCGCACTGAATGCATTGCGCGCCGTTTCGGGCAATCCCTGCGTGCGCGCGAAGCCGCGGTCTATGGCGTCCAGTGCAAGCAGGTATTGCTGCAGTGCATCTTCGAGGCGCTCGCGCTGCCACAAGGCCAGCGCATAGACGCGCGCGGCACGCGCCAGGCTGTTCAGATTATCGGCCGCACGAGCGGACTCGATGGCGTTCTGCAAATGCTTTTCGGCCAGCGGCCAGCGCTCGGTGCGCAGGTATAGGAGGCCTAATCCACGATCGATATTGCTCAGGCGGCTACTCGCCGCACCCAGCGCTTCCGCCATCGCCGCGCGCGCGGCGAGCAGCAGGGCTTCGGCTTCGCCATACTGTTTGAGCAGCACCTTTTGCAGCCCCAGCGTGCCGGCGGCATTGGCGGTAAACGGATGGCGTGCCCCCAGGCGCTGCTGAAACAGCGCATAGGCGCGCTGCGCCTCGGCCGCTGCGGCGCCGTGCTTGCGCAGGTCGCCGAGCAACTGCGCCAATTCCAGGTGGGCAAGGGCCAGCCGCTTGTCGCCGCCTTGGCTGCGCCCGGCTGGCTGCTGCGCGACGGCGTCCCGCAGCAGTTTTTCCGCTTCGTCGCGCAGGCCTTCCGAGCGGCGCACGTGCGCAAGCTGCGTATAGGCGCCCGCCAGATCGGCCTCGCCCGGGTCGCGCAGCATTTGCCGGCGCAATGCTTCGGCCAGCACGCTATCGGCTTCCTGCAGGCGCCCAAGGTCGGCCAGTGCGCGCCCCATCGTCAGCAGATTGCGGATCGCGGCGTGGCTTTGTGCGCCAAAGGCATCCTCGAGCCGAGGCTGCGCCTCGCGCAGAAAACTTTCCGCCTCCGCCGGCCGGCCGATCTGCCGCAGCACCCAGCCGTAGCGCGCCGCCGCGAGACCCTGCGGGCGCGCGCCGCCATGTGCGGCAAGTTCCACCATGCGGCGGGCCAGTTGCTCGGCCTGCTGATAATTTCCGCTCTCCAGCGCGGGGGACACACCGGCGCGCAGGCGTTTGAATTCCTGCGCCACGGAGCGGTCGGCAAAGCCGCCTTCGCCGCGCGCGGCCTGTCCCTGCTGCGGCAGCGGGGCCGCCAGCAGCAGAACCCCAACCAGGGCGATGCGCCGCATGGACGAATCCGCCGGCCGCTTCGCTCAGCGTTGCGTCACTTCGGCTTCAACCGCCACCCAGCGGCCGTTGCGGCGTTCCAGTACATAGCGCTCTATGGACTCGAAGCGGTAAGGCTCTCCGGCGCGGCGCCCTTGTTCGATCGCCAGCGAGCGCACTTGCAGGCGCCGGCAGTTGCCGGCTTCGAGCGGCGCCACTTCGACGGTGGGCCTGCGCACCCGGTAATCGCTCAGATCGCGCAGTGCGGACAGGGTGCTGTCCACGAACTGCTCGCGGTCGAAATCGAGCCCGCTCACACTGCCATCGGCCGCACGCACATTGGCATGCACCTTGAATTCCTGCGCGAACAGGCGCAGCACGGCACGGGCGTCGCGCCGCGCGATGGCGTGATCGAAGCGCCGCAGCCACAGGCGCGCCTGTTCGGAACCGGCGCAAACCTCCGCGGCGGCCGCCGCGGGCGCGGCGACGGCAGTAGCCGGTGCGGGTTCCGCGGCGGCGGGCGCGGCGGTAACGGCCTCCGGCGCCGACTCGGCTACCGGCGTGGCACGCCGGTGTTCGAGCTGGCGCATCGCTTCGTCGCCGGCGTCTGCCGCGAGGGCATCAAGTTCGGCGTCGAAACGCCCCGGCACGTAAAAATCCGGCACCTTGTCGAGCAGCACGGGCAATAACAAAGTCATCAGGCCGCGCGTGCGCATGCTGGACCCCGCGCGCACGAAGCCGACCTTGCCGGGTTCGATGTCGAGCACTTTCCCGCCCGCTTCCAACGTGGTGCCGCCGCGGTTCACCTTGTCATAAGTACCGGCCTTCTGATTGAAACTGACGGCCAGGTCGTCCGCCAGCACATAGGGCTCGTGATCGGTACCGCGCACGCCTATGGTGGCGGTGGAGGTAAGGATGCGCTGACCGGGCCGGTTGATGTGGCCTATCCAGCCGGTGATGAGGCGCAGCGCGCCACTTACCAGACGCAGCGAAAAGTGGTCATCGCCGCGCCCGCGGGCGGCATAGCTTTCGGTGACGAATTCCGCGCGCGGGCGTATCGCGACATAGCCGGCATCCGCGGTCTTGAGTACCGCATCGGCATTATCGGCGGCGCGCACGCGCTCACCCACATAGACCGCATCGCCGGGACGCAGCGCGCGCTTGCGCTGGCCGTCGGTCGAACTGGCGGTAACTTCCCCTGCCATGCGCCACACCGTGGCATAGCGCTCTGCCGGCTCGGTCGCACCGGCAGGCACCGCAAAAGCCGGCACGGACGCCAGCAGGCATAGGAAGAACGCAAATCGGAACGGAAACATGGGCATGCCCTGGCCAGTTGAATGTTATTGCCGGATAGTATGCGCGGCCGTCGCGCCTTGAAAGCAGGAATAAGTACGCAGGCGCGCATGCCTGCCGCTGGCCGGCCGCTCGGGCCGGCACAACCAGACGCCCTCCTGCGGCAATGCCCGCGGCCACCAGGCTGCGCGGGCTAACCATACAGCAAGCGCCGCGGCGGCCGTAAATGCTCTGGCCGGAGCGCGCCGATGACACGGCAATTGCCCGCGCCTGTTCCCGGGCAGCGGAATCGGGGCATAGACCCGGCAAAAGGGAATGCCGCCGGCAACGGGATGTTGTATGCTGCCCCGCGGCGCGCAATGCACGCCCACGGTTTTTTCCCGCACGATTCAGACGGGTAACCCATGCGAGGTAAGTTTTTTCGTGCATGCAGATAATGCCTGGCTGCATTGTTGCCGTCAGGGCGAATTTACGCGGCTGTGCCCCCGCGATTGCAGCGCGGCGCCGACGCACGCCTGTTGCCATGCCGCCCCGGCGCGGCACGCGCGGCGCAGCGGTGAGGTTCGATAAGACTGTGCATTCGATATTCGATCTGAAACTGGGCGCCATCGCCACGCGCACGGTACTCAGCGTCGCGCCAGAAACGCCGGTCGAAGCCGCCATCGCCCGCTTTGCCGAACACGGCGTTTCTTCGCTGGTGATCGCCGAGGCCGGCAAACCGTTGGGAATTCTGACCGAACGCGATCTGGTACGCATCATGAGTGCGGGTACGGCGGGCACGCAGCCGGTGTCGACCATCATGAGCGCCCCGCTGGTCACTGCGCATCCCGATCTGGATTTCGCGGCGGCGCAAATCCTCATGGCCAATCACGGCATACGCCACCTGGTGCTGGTCGATGAGGCCGGCAAGCTGGCCGGCGTGGCCAGCGAAAGCGATTTCCAGCGCCGTGCCGGCACAGACGTATTTACCGCCATACAAAGCCTGGATTTGGTGATGGACCAAGGCGCCGCGGTACTCGATCCCGATCAGGCACTCGCCGTGGCGCTGGACACCATGGCGGCAGGCCGGCTCGACCACGTTCTGGTCGGCAGCCACGGCATACCCACGGCGATTTTGACCGAACGCGACGTGCCGCCATTGCTCGCGCGCGGAGCCGACCGCCATGCCATCCGCGTCGGCAGCGTGGCGCACGGGCCGCTCGATACGATAGCTGTGCACGAGCCGGTGGCCCATGCCGCGCGGCGCATGCAGGAAGAAAGCTTGCGCCATCTGGCGGTAGTGGACGGCCAGGGCCACGTGGTCGGCGTGGTGAGCCAGCACCGCCTGCTGGAACGCCTGGGCGCGGTCATGATAGACGAATGCCGCAACCGGCTGGAAAGCCGGCTGGCCACGGTGCTCACGGCGGCCGGTGTGGAAACCTGGGAATTTCGCCACGCCGATGAATTGATCGAACACATCCTGGCGCGCAACGGAACGGCCACCCTTGGCGGCAGCTACGTCGAAACCCTGGCGGAAATGCTGGCCGGCGTGGACCCGCGCGATCGCGCCCGCCTGGAGCGCTGCATACGCGAGCGGCCGGACGGCATGGGCGCGCAATTTTCCATCGAATACCGCGCCGCGGCCGACCCGGCACGCTGGGCCAGCGCACAGGGTCGCGTCATCAAACGTGACGCCGCAGGCAAACCGCTCGTGTCCGCCGGCGTTTTGATGGACGTGAGCGCGCGGAAAGCCGACGAAGCGCGGCTGCGCGACAGCGAAAGCCGGTACCGCGGCCTTATCGAAGGAGCACCGGTCGCCCTGGCCGGCTTTGCCAACGACACCTCTCTGGTTTTCGTCAATCGGCCTTTTACCGCCCTTCTGGGCTATACACCGGCCGATTTGCCGGATTTGGCGAGCTGGTGGGAGCAGGCATTCCCCGACTGCGAATACCGCGCCCGGGCGCGCGAGGAGTGGGACACCCGCGTCGCCGCGGCACGCACGGGCGGCCCGCTAGGCACCACGGAATACCGCGTGCGGTGCAAGGACCAGTCCACACGCAACGTGGAAATATCCGCCATCGTGAGCGGAGATGAAATTCTTGCAAGCTTTCAGGATGTCACGGAACGCCGCCGCGAACAGGCGCTGCTGGAGTTCAGCAATGCCATTTTGCGACGCATTTCGACCGGCGAGCCGCTGCCGGAGGTGCTCAATTTCATTACCCATGCAATCGACGCGCAGGAGGACGGCGTCAAAACCTCCATCCTGCTGCTTGACGAATCGCGCAAGAAATTTCGCAAAGGCGCCGCGCCCAAACTGTCGCCGGAATATCTGGCGGCGCTCGAAACGATAGAAATCGGTCCCGACGTGGGCACCTGCGGCACCGCCGCGTTCACCGGACGGCCCGTGTTCACGCCCATTATCGCCAGCGATCCTCACTGGCCGCCGCTGTGGCGCGTCATGGCGGCGCGCTACGAGCTGGGTGCCTGCTGGTCGGCCCCGCTCATCGCGAGCAGCGGCGAAGTGCTCGGAACCTTTGCCGTGTATTGGCGCGAGCCGCGCGCGCAGGTGGACGGCATCACGCAGCGTTACGTCGAAAATGCCGCCCGCCTGGCCTCGCTGGCGGTCGAAAACGCCGCGCGCGAAGCACGCCTGCGCACCGTGATAGAAGAATTGCGGCGCTGGCAGCAAGTTACGCTGGGGCGCGAAGGCCGCGTTCTGGAACTGAAAGCCGAAGTCAATGCGCTTGCCGAGCGGCTCGGCGAGCCGCCGCGCTATGGCAGCGCGGGTCGCGTGGAGAACGATGCATGAGGCCACTTCTGTGCCTGCTGCTGGTGTGGCTGACAGCCCTCTGGCCGGTCTGTCAGGCGGCGTCCGACCGGCTGGTGGTCGCCATGGACGACAACTATCCGCCCTATGTTTTTCGCGATGCGGACGGCACGCTGAAGGGCTATCTGATCGACGCCTGGGCGCTGTGGTCGAAAAAAACCGGGGTCAGCGTGGACCTGCGCGCCACCGACTGGCAGGAAGCACTGCGGCTGTTCCGCAGCGGCGAGGCGGACGCAATCGACACCATATTCCGCACCGCCGAGCGCGAACAAAGCATGGATTTCACCGAGCCCTATGCCGATCTGGCGGTGCCCATATTCGTGCACCAGAGCATACAGGGCATAGAAAGCGTCAATACCCTGCGCGCCTTTGCGGTCGGCGCCAAAGCCGGCGACGCCTGCGTCGATCGCCTCCATGCGGATGGCGTGGAGCGCACGCAAACCTATTCCAGTTATTCCTCGCTGGTAACGGCGGCCATTGCCGGCGACGTGCGCATATTCTGCCTGGACGAACCGCCCGCGGTTTTTCTGCTGGCGCGCGCCGGCGCGATCAAGGAGTTCCGCACCGCCTTCACCCTGTATTCGGGCCAATTCCATCGCGCCGTGCACAAGGGCGACGCGGCCACGCTGGCGCAGATCAAAACCGGCTTCGGCGCCATCAGCTCGGCCGAATACGGTGCCTTGCGCGACAAATGGATGGGGCGCGAATTGCACGCCGGCGACTACGCGCGGCACATCGGCTACCTCATGCTGGTCGCCATCGGCGCGGGTACGCTGCTGCTGGCCTGGAATTTGACCTTGCGTCAGCGCGTCGCGCAACGCACGCGCGAACTGGCCGGCGAGCGCGAACACCTCAACGCCATCGTCGATGGGGTAGGCGCCTACATTTTCATCAAGGATGCCAACTATCGCCTGCGCTTTGCCAACCGCAAGGTGGCCGAACTGACCGGCAAATCCCCGGACGACCTGGTCGGCACGGAGGATGCCGATCTGTTCGACGCCGATACCGCGGCCGCCCTGCGCGCCGTAGACCGGCGTGTGATCGAACGCGGCGAACAGGTGGAATCCATCGAACGCGTCACGCCGCGCGACGGCGGCCGGCCGCGCAGCCATCTGGCCATCAAGTCACCCATGCGCGATGCCGCCGGCAATATTACCGGCCTGCTCGGCGTGGCAACCGACGTGACGGCCCAACTCGAGCAGGAACGCGCGCTGCGCGAAATGGGCAACGAACTATCCGCCACCTTGCGCGCCATCCCCGACCTGCTGTTCGAAGTGGACGAAAACGGCCGCTTCCTGAATTACTGGAGCACCAGCAACAGCGACAAACTTTTACAACGGCCGGATGAATTCATCGGCCGCACGGTGGATGAAACCATGCCGCCGCAAGCCGCCGGGATAATCCGCGCGGCAATCGCCGAAGCGCTCGAACACGGCACCAGCAGCGGCCAGCAAATATGTTTCGAGTTGCCGCGCGGCACCGAGTGGTACGAATTATCCACCGCATTGAAGCCGGGCGACGCCCATCCGCGCCGCCTCATGGTGTTGTCGCGCGACGTGACCGAACGCGTCGCGGCGCAAAAAGCGCTCGAAGCCGCACAAAGCGAAAGCGCGCGCCTGCTCCAACAGGCGGACAGTTCGCGGCTGGCCCTGTTGAGCCTGCTGGAAGATCAGAAGCGTGCCGAAGCCGAATTGCGCAAACTGACGCAGGCGGTCGAACAAAGTACGGCCTCGGTGGTGATTACCGACCTGGACGGCAGCATCGAATACGTCAATCGGGCATTTCTGGCCAATACGGGATACAGCCTGGCGGAAGTCACCGGACAAAATCCTCGCCTGCTCAAATCCGGCCTCACCACGCCGGAAACTTACACCGCCATGTGGGACGCGCTGGCAGCCGGGCTGCCCTGGTCGGGCGAACTGATTAACCGGCGCAAGGACGGCGAAATTTATTACGAGCATGCGGTGCTGGCGCCGGTGCGCGAACCGGACGGCACCATGGCGCATTACGTGGGCGTCAAAACCGACATTACGGAAAACAAGCGCATCCTGGGCGAACTGGAACGCCACCGTCACCACCTGGAAGAACTGGTCGCCACGCGCACCGCGGAACTGGACGCGGCGAAAACCGCGGCCGAAGTGGCGAGCCGCGCCAAAAGCGCGTTTCTCGCCAACATGAGTCACGAAATCCGCACCCCCATGAATGCGATAGTCGGACTGACCCATTTGCTGCAGCGCGACTCGGCCGTCCCGGAACAGCAGGAAAGGCTGGCCAAAATAGCGGAATCCGCGGGCCATCTGCTGAATATCATCAACGACATTCTCGACATTTCCAAAATCGAGGCGGGCAAGCTCAATCTGGACGAAATCGATTTCGATCTGAACGGGGTGGTGGATAGTGCGCTCGACCAGGTGCGCCCGCGCGCCGAATCGAAAGGGCTGGCTCTGGTGCTCGACGCTGCGCCGGGCCTGCCGCAACGCCTGAAGGGCGACCCGACCCGCCTGCGCCAGGCTTTGATCAACTATCTGGGCAATGCCGTCAAATTTACCGCGCGCGGCAGCGTCACCCTGGGCGTGCGTGTGGAACAGCACACCGAGCACGACGCCCTGTTGCTGTTTGAAGTGCGCGATACCGGCATAGGCATTTCCGCGAGCGGTCTGGCACGACTATTCCGCCCCTTTGAGCAGGTCGACAATTCCAATACGCGGCATCACGGTGGCACCGGCCTGGGGCTTGCCATCACGCGCAGTCTGGCGCAGCTGATGGGCGGCGAAACCGGCGCCGACAGCGAGCCCGGGCAGGGCAGCCGGTTCTGGTTTACGGCCCGCCTCGCCTACGCCGCCGCGAAAGCGCCGCGCGAGTCCGAAGCCCTGCCCGGCACCAATCCGGAACAGATACTGCGCGGCGGTTGTCGCGGGCGCCGCATACTGGTGTGCGAAGACAATGCATTCAATCAGGACGTGGCGCGCGACCTGCTCGAACACGTCGGCCTGGTCGCCGAAGTGGCCGCCAACGGTGCCGACGCGCTCGCCATGCTGGAGCGCGGCAGCTATGACCTGGTACTCATGGACATGCAGATGCCGCTCATGGACGGCCTGGAAGCCACCCGCCGCCTGCGCCGCGAGCCGCGCAATGCCGCCCTGCCCGTACTCGCAATGACGGCCAATGCCTACCGCGAAGATCGCGATGCCTGCCGCGCCGCCGGCATGAATGATTTCGTCACCAAACCGGTGGATCCCGCGCTTCTCTACCGCACCCTGGCCAAATGGCTGGCCCCGGCGGCGGCCCCTGCCGGCGGCGACGAGGTGGCGCCGCGTCCCACGGCCGTGCCGGCCACGCCTGTCACGCCCGTCGGCAGCCCAAACAATGCGGCCGGACTTACCGCCGCCATCCACGCCCTGCCGGACATGGACGCGCCGCGCGCACTCGCCATCACGCGCGGCAACCCTCTGCGTTTCGCGCACCTGCTCGATCGCTTCGTGGAACAGCACGCCGCCGACGTGGCGCGCATGCGCGCCCTGCTTGCCGCCAATGACCAGGCCGGCGTACTGCGCATCGCACACGGACTGAAAGGCGCAGCCGGCTCCCTGCATCTGCGCGAACTTTATCCGCGCGCCGTCGAACTGCACGACGCGCTGCACAACGGTGCCAGCAGCGAAAGTCTGGACCCCTACCTGGACGCCATCGAACCCGCCCTGGACGCCTTTTGCAGCGCCGTGCGTGCCCTGCCCGCCTAGCCCGCCGGGCAGCGGCGCCAGGCCCTGCTTGGACGCCCGATCCGCAAGCATCCGGCGCCGGCCTTACATGCGCAGCCGCTCGGCATAGCCGGTCAGTTCTAGATAGCCGCGGCCTGTTTCGCGGCCGCCTTCCAGCACCCGCACCGCGCCCTCCCAGTAATACCCGCCCACACTGGCGCCGGCATCCATTTCCTGGTTGTCGAACAAGGGCAGCAGCGCCAGCACGCGTGTGCCCACGTGCACCTTGATCGCGACCGGATAATCCGCGCCGCTCAGCGGGCTGGTCCAGCGCCGCTGCGGCTCGAAGCGCAGCGCGTCTGGCCCGTACTGCTCAATCTTGCCGTCGGCACCGCGCCAGCTCGCCGCCGCCCACACTGCCTGGCCCGCGGCGTCGCGCATGCGAAAAGCCATCAGCGCGCCGCCATCGTGCAGATTGATGCCTGTCCAGTCCCAGCCCACCGCGGCCGGCGGCATATAGGCGCTGGACCACTCGTGATCCATCCAGGCCAAACCGCGCACCGCCGCGGCCGTGCGGCGCAGCTCGACCCGGCCGCTTACTGCAAGCTGCGGCAGCGAGTAATAGTAGCTGGCGTGAGCCGGGTCCGGCGCCTTCTGCGAAAACCCCGCCCGCCCCTGCAACAGCGCGGGCTGCTCGGGCTTTAGTAACAAGGCATAGGAAAAATCCGCCGCCGCGACGGTGAGGTGATAGCCCGCCTCGTCACGCCGCATGCCCCAGTCATCCAGGCGCAGCGCACAGTCCGCCGTATCCGCGAATGCCAGACCGAAACCCGCGCGCGCGCTCTTCTGCGCGTGCAGCAAATGCCCGACGGCAGGATCCGCCACGGCGGCATGGGCGAGCAATAAATGGCGCGGCGCGAATGCGCTCGGATTGGCATCGAATTCGGCCTGGCGCACCTGGAAAAAGGTGATCTGGAATCCCAGTTCGCGCGTGCCCGCCTGCAAGCATCCGGTGGCATACCACCACTCGACACGAAATGCCGGATGGGCGCCGAAATCGCGCGGAAACTGCAGCACGCGCCCGGGCAGTACGGTGGCGTAAGGGCCGGAACGATCCACTTGCGCAAGCGCCCACCAAGGCGCTGCGCATGCCGCACCCACTATCAAACGGCGTCGCCTGTCCATATCGGATTGCCCTGTTTGCGCCTGATTACAGGTCTGCACGCTACACTCGCCGGGCCTGCGCGATCCGGCCTGCCCACCTTTTCCGGCGCAATGCTGTTTGCGATAAATCGACGCGCCCACGCACCGCGGTGGATAATGCGCAAACGGTCCGGCGCTTAGTCGCTGCCAGGCAGAATGGTAGTCCGTGGCGTGCCCCGCCGCGCTGCGTGAAATCCGCCGTCCAAAAATTTCACGCGCAAGCCTCGTCCCCGTTGGCCGTCTACGCGTAGGACACGTTCATTGCGCCGGCCAGGGGCCAATGGCCAGCCGCAATATTATCCCTTGCTGATTTATCGCCGATCAGTAAAATTTGCTGCCGTGCAAGGTACACGCAATCAACACCGCACGGCTTTCCCCCGACGCGCTTGACATCGGGCACGCCGATGACGGCGAGGAGACCATAGTGGATTTTTCCCTGAGCCCGGAACTGCAGGCATTGCGCGACAAAGTGCGCGCATTCATCGCCGAGCAGGTCATCCCCCTGGAGCTGGATCCGCGCCAGACTGCGCACGGCCCGGCCGAAACATTGCGTGATGAACTGGTGGCGCGGGCGCGCACAGCCGGCCTGCTCACGCCCCACGCCGCGCCCAAATACGGTGGCCTGGGCCTTAGCCACGTGGCGAAAGCCGTGGTGTTCGAAGAAGCCGGCTATTCCACGCTGGGGCCGACCGCGCTCAATATCCACGCGCCGGACGAAGGCAACATCCACCTGCTGGAAGCCGTCGCCAGCGAAGAACAGAAAGAACGCTGGCTGCGCCCCATGGTCGAGGGACGCCTGCGTTCCTGTTTCGCCATGACCGAGCCGCCGCCGGGCGCCGGAGCAGACCCGTCCATGCTGGCCACCACCGCCACGCGCGATGGCGACGATTACCTCATCAACGGCACCAAGTGGTTCATAACCGGTGCCGATGGCGCTGGCGTCGCCATCATCATGGCGCGCATGGAAGACGGCACGGCCACCATGTTCCTGTCCGACATGGACCAGCCCGGCATCGAACTGCAGCGCACCATGAACGCGCTGGACACCTGCTTTACCGGCGGCCACGGCGTACTCAAATTTACCGATCTGCGCGTGCCGGCCGCGCAAATTCTTGGCGCAGCCGGCAAAGGCTTCCGCTACGCCCAGGTGCGGCTGGCGCCGGCGCGGCTTACGCACTGCATGCGCTGGCTGGGCCAGGCGCGCCGCGCGCAGGACGCGGCGCTGGCCCACGCGCGCTCGCGCCGGGCATTCGGCAAACGCCTCGGCGAGCACGAAGGCGTTAGTTTCATGCTGGCCGATAACGAAATGGATTTGCACACCGCGCGCCTGCATATCTGGCACACCGCCTGGCTGCTGGACCAGGGCGAGCGTTGCAATTTCGAATCCAGCCGCGCCAAGGTGGTGTGTTCCGAAGCCGAATGGCGCGTGGTCGATCGCTGCGTGCAAATACTGGGGGGCCAGGGCGTGACCGGGGAAACCATAGTCGCCAAAATTTTTGCCGACATGCGCGCCTTCCGCATTTACGATGGCCCCAGTGAAGTGCATCGCTATAGTTTGGGCAACAAACTGGTCGAGGGGCCACGCAGCGCCACCGCCGGTGGAGCGATACGATGACGCGGCTGCGTTGCAGCCGGTCTTGCGCCGACCCCGCGTGAGCGGACATCAGCCCTCGGAATCCTGAGCATGGACCCAGCACAAACGCACGCCATAGAACGCTTCATTTGCGGCGCGGCCGGCGCGGGCGCGGCGACCCTGAGTGGTGCGCGGCTGCTGTCCGGCGGCGCCGTACAGGAAAACTGGCTGGTCGATCTGGAATTGCACGGCGGCGCGAGCGCCGGCACATACGCCTGCGTGCTGCGCTGCGATTCGCCCACCGCGGGGGTATCCATCAGTCACGGCCGCGCGCAGGAATTCGCACTGCTCAAAACCGTGTTCGCGGCCGGCGTAACCGTGCCCGAGCCGCTCTGGCTGTGTGAAGACCAGGCCGTATTCGGGCGGCCGTTTTTCCTCATGCGGCGCATACGCGGCACGGCGGCCGGCCATCTGCTGGCCAAATCCGACCAGTACGGCGGCAACCGCGTGCAACTGGCCGAGCGCCTGGGGCGCGAACTGGCGCGCATCCATTCCGTGCGGCCACCGCAGCCCGCGCTGGCCTTCCTGCCCTGGTACGAAGAAGCCCCGGCGCTGCGCCTGATCCAGCAGCACCGCGCCTTTCTGGACCGGCACCCGACGCCGCATCCGGCGCTCGAATGGGGGCTTTGCTGGCTGGCGCGCCACGCGCCGCCGCGCGCCGCCGTCACGCTCTGTCACCGCGACTATCGCACCGGCAATTACATGGTCGATGAGCATGGACTAAGCGGAATTCTGGACTGGGAATTCGCCGGCTGGAGCGATCCGCTGGAAGATTTGGGCTGGTTCTGTGCCAAGTGCTGGCGCTTCGGCCGCAACGAACGCGAAGCCGGCGGCATAGGCGCGCGGCAGGATTTTTATCGCGGCTACGAAGCCGAAACCGGCCGCCCACTGGACCGTGCCGGCATCGCATACTGGGAAGTCATGGCGCACATGACCTGGGCCATCATCGCCATCCAGCAGGCCGAACGCCACGTATCGGGCCAGGAAGATTCCTTGCTGCTGGCGCTCACCGGCCACATCGTGCCCGAACTGGAATGGGAAATTCTGCATCTGACGGAGGGCGACTGATGCGCGACCATCCTACCGGCGAAGAATTATTGGCCTGCGCGCGCCGCGTGCTGAAGGACAAACTATTACCGGCAATCGGCGCCGACCAGCGGCACGATCTGCTCATGGTGATGAACGCCCTGTCCATCGCCGAGCGTCAGTTGCAGTATGGCGAAGCGCCGCAGCAGCAGGAACTAAACGAATTGAATCAGTTGCTCGGCACCAAGGCATTGGACTTGACTTCCGCCAACCGCGAACTAAGCCGCCGCCTGCGTGCCGGCTTGGCCGAGCCCGGTCAGGCGGGACGCGCGGCCATCCTGGCGCACTTGCGGCGGGTCGGTTTGCAGCGACTGAAAGAAAGCAATCCCAAGCTCGTGAAACAGCCGCCGGCGGCGGGCGGGGCGGTATGAAGCCTGCCCGTTCAGGCGCTATTTGCAATCCGGGCAGGCCGAGCGCGGGCGACTAAGAGTACCCCCGCGATGAGTACGCTCATATTGATCCGGCACGGCCAGGCGGCTTTCGGCGCCGACAATTACGACCAGTTGACCGGGCTGGGCCGCGCCCAGGCCGCCGCCACCGGGCGCTGGCTGCAGCGCTATCGCGGCAAATCCTTGACGCTGTTGCACGGCCCGCGCCAGCGCCATATTGAAACTGCGCGGGAAATTCTGCGTGCGGCGCAACTAATGCTGGACCCGCAGCAACAAGCCGAACTGGACGAATTCGGCGAAGGTGAAGAAATACTGAGTGCCGCCGAACAGTTATGTGGCCACCCGTTACTTGGTCCTGATGCGCCGCAGCGGCGCGTACAGTTGCAGCAATACGACCGCGCCATCTCGGCCTGGACCGAAGGCCGGCTCGATTTTCCCGGCCGCCTGTCTTACGCCGAGTTCCGGCGCGCGGCCGCGGGCTGGCTGCGCGGCTTGACCACCGATCCCGGCCTGCCCGGCGGCAGCCGCATCGTCGCGGTGACTTCGGCCGGTGTGATCTGCGCCGCGGTGTGCGAGGTGCTGGGCCTCGCCAGTACGGCGTGGCACCCCTTGCTGCGCGGCTTGCAGAACGCTTCGATAACGGAAATCGCGTTCACCACCGGCCGTTGCGGCCTGCGCAGTTTCAATGCCGCCGGTCATCTGCCGGCGGAACTGGAAAGCGGTATTTGAGCGCAGGCCTTGCGTGTGTGTGCGGGGCTTGCGCCAATGGGCGGCGCGATAGCTGGAAACTTTGCGTGGTGGGGCTTGCCTGGCTGAGATGTGTCGCTGGCCTGGTTTCATTAGGCACAGGTGACTTGCGGTGAGGTGGCTTACACCCTCGCCTTTGTGAGCCGACCGCAGTGTTGGGGTTCGCAAGCTCACCCCAACCTACGAGGTGCTGCACGGCCCGCGCCTTGACCGAATATTCCCCACCAATCTAATTCCGCATAGCGTCCAGAGAATTAGGACGCCGGGTTTATCCCGATGACCAGTAGCCGATCCCGCGCCCGAGTGCTCGCGACATGGAGCAAGTGCCGCTCGGTGTCGTACACCTCCCGCAAGTCGCCATCGTCGCCTACCGATTCGAGGCGTTGCTGCAGGGGGATCACTTCATCGGCGCAGGCGATTGCGGCCACCGCGCGGAACTCCAGGCCCTGCGCCAGATTCAGGGTGCCGACCGAAACGTGGTCGAGCTCCGTTGCCACGCGCACATCCAGAATTTGGTAGGGCAAGCCAGCAACACGAACGGCTTCCTCGGCGCGAGCGATTTGCGCAGCGGAACGGACCAATACGCCAATCTCGTGCGGCATGATGCCGGCGCCAATGCAGTCAGCGAGCCATCGCCCCACGAACGAGCTTTCCTCTGCCGCATCGATCAATATCAGAATATTTGGCGGCGGCCCATTGAATACCGACACGGTGTCGCTGCGGTCCTCAGTATTGCCATCTACGCCGGCAAGGGCAGGGCCGAGCAACGGTCGGCCTGCATACGAATCTGGTGCGAGGTCCGACAGTTCACCCGCAGCGTGCGCGAGCGCCCGCGTACATCAACGCCTGGCGACTTCCATCAAAATGGCTGCTGGAAAATGCGCTGCCCAAGGTCGCCGGCAAAAAACAACGCGTTCGAGCGCGCCGAACCTTCCCCACCGCACAGCGCCACCAGGAACCGCAAGTGCGCGACACCGACGTCCTGTGCTTCATCCTATTTTCTTACCCCTCTCCAAATGCTAACGGAACAGGCGTGAACACGCGGGGACGGAAACTTTTTGCCTTGGTGGCGAGAATTTTCTGCCCGATATACCGGTTGAGCGCGAGGCCACTTGTCGAAACGCCCGAAATCGGCCACGTTCTCGGCCAGATCCGTCTCTTTTCTCCGCTTTACCTGCGCGTAGGCGCAGATTTTTTATCTCCAAATATCAATAACTTAGGCGCACAGGGTCATCGTCGACCAAGCCCAGCGGTGACCAGTCCAACTTTACAGCCTGCGTCTCTTGTACTAACATGACGTCAAGTGATCTAACAAAAGAGGTGCTGCCATGACTGCTGTTGCATCGACGCCTTCCGCCCGCTCCGCCCGACTTGGGCTACGCGCCACCCCCGAACAGGAGGCCGTGCTACGCCGTGCCGCCGAGGTGGCCCACAAGTCGCTGACCGACTTCATTCTCGACAGCGCTTGCCTGGCCGCAGAGCAGACCCTGCTCGATCAGCGATTATTCATGGTCTCGGGCAGCCAGTACCAGGCCCTGATGGATCTGCTGGAGCGCCCCGAACAGGCCAATGAGGGTTTACGCGACCTGTTTGCCCGCAAGGCGCCCTGGGACGCGAAGTGACGTTGCGCGCACCGGAGCCTCTGGCCGCGCAGCATCGGCTGGAGGGCTTTGATTGCAGCAAGCCTGCGCTGAACGACTGGCTTTTGCGCTACGCCCGCCAAGCGCAGGGCAGTGGCTCGGCCAAGACCTTTGTCGTTGCCGAGGACGATGGCCGGGCGGCAGGCTACTTCAGTCTGACCGTGGGGCAGGTCGATACGCTGGACGCGCCGGAGCGCATCCGCAAGGGGATGGGGCAGTACCCTTTGCCCGTGGTGATCCTGGCAAGGCTGGCGGTATCGATTCACGATCAAGGGCAAGGTATAGGCTTTGGCCTGCTGCAGGATGCGATTCGCCGCACGATGCTGATTGCTGAGCAGGCCGGTATCCGCGCCATGCTGACCCACCCCATCGATGAAGAAGCGGCGAGGTTCTACACCCGCTTCGGGTTTATCGCATCGCCGCTGCGCGAGCAGCAATTGCTGCTGCTCTTGAAGGACGCCCGTCGCTGGGTACGCTGATCCATGACCATCGAATCACTGCCGATTTTCACCAAACCCGCCCGTCAGCGCTGGGAGACCATCCCTGATCACTTGTCCCAGCAACTAGCCTATTTTTCCGCGCGCCTCGGCAACCAACTTTAGGGGTAAACCGCCTTGCACGGCGATACTGCCGAGGAAACGCAGGCCACCCGTCTTACGCAGCTCCAAGCTCCAATCGCGCAAACCAAACTGTATGCATTCGCTGCGCTGAGCCTGATTCCACCTGTCGGGATCGGCATCGAGGTCGATGCAGGATGGGATCCCAGGCCCAGTGCCCGCCGATCGGGCAAATCGATACCGCGGCTGGACAAAAGTTTGCGCTTCCAGTCCGCAAACGATGAGAATGCCATCAATCCTCCCAGATTGCGTTGCGTTGTCCTTGTCCAGCTTTACTGCAGTGTTCTTGAGCCGATTAGCCTTTCCTGGCAGCGCCGTCAGACCCTGAACACCTTCATCACTTCATCCCCAAGATGATTGATCACCTTCACCGCAATCCGCCCGGACTTCGGCTTCTTGAACGCACGCGAGGTGTCGCTGTTGAGTGAGGCCCAGGCTTCGGCGTCGATTTCGGCTTTCAAGGTGGTTTTCAGCGCGCTGTAGGGGTCGTTGGCGCCGAGGAAGTAGGCGTGGCGCACGAAGAAACTTTCCTGGTTGTAGTCCGTGTCGATGAACCAGCAGGCGATGCCGTCCGCGCCGTCGCTGATGACTTCGCCGGTCTGCGGCTTGAACACGTCGACGCCATTCACTTTTACGCGCAGGCTGTCGCCTTCGGTAATGAGCGTGATGTCCGGTTCGCCGAAAATCACGAACAGGTTGCCCTTGCCGGTGTTCTTGAGGTCTTCCGCCATGTGCAGGTCGGCGTTCATGCGCGCCTTGAGCACCGGCAGTTTGCCGAGCTTGGCAAACTCGGTGGTATGCGCTTCATAGTTGAAAGCGCAGGCGATCAGCACGTCGAAACCGGCATCGGCGGCTTCCCGTGCTGCTTCCACCAGATCGGCGCGCTGCACGGTGCCGAATTCTGGGCCGATGAATATGGCGGCGCGCTTTTCCGTGCCTGCCGCCGTCGCGCCGGCGCCGACATTTCCATCCTCGCTGTAGCGGCCTTCGGCGCAGACCAGTTCGCCCGGCCACGCGGCCAATGAAGTGAAGGCGATCCGGTCTTCCTTGCGCGCCTGCTGCACGCCCGCTGTTTTGAGGTTTTCCAGAATCATCTGCGGGAAGGACTG
>JAEUNM010000130.1 GCA_016791105.1 Rhodocyclaceae bacterium
CGCGGCGCCTGTTCGCCGGTGGATAGGGTGCGTCTGCTGTTCCTGATTTCCCGCGCCGAAACCTTGCTGCAGCAGGCGCAGGCGGATGCCGCGGCCAGCCACGCCGCCGGCGCGGCATCCCGTCTGGTAGCCGAATTGGCCGCGGTGCTGCGCACGGAAATGCTGCATGCCGAGGGCGTGCGCGTGGCATCCGCGGACTATTTCGCCATGGCCACCCGCGCCATTGATTCCGTATTCGCCTGGATAGATGCGTCTGGCAGCGAAATCGCGGCCGGCATCGCGGCGCGGATGCAAACGCCGGCCGGCCGTTGAGGGCCGCGTAGAGCGTCGCGCGGGCCTCCGGACGCGGATTTGCTTTGCGATCCCACGGTCACCCGCCTTGCTTGGTTCTGGCATCGGGCGGCGTTTCCGAGGTATCCGATGTCGGCGCCGCATACGTGGCGAATGGAGGCATGACAAGGCATCAGGACAGACGCGCGGGGCAGGCGAGGGCGCCCGCGCCTTTCGCCATGCCGACGGCTGGCGGCGCGGAGTGCGATCAGCGGAATTCGACGTCCGCTTTCATGGTGCAGCGGCCGGCGCAGTCGGTCCAAAGTTTTGCCGTGCCGGGCGCGGTGCATCGGCCGCACAGATCGAAGGCGGTGTTGGCAAAAAGCGGCCCGACGGCACGGAACGCGAAGCGTGTGACCTGGCGTTGTGGATGGGCGTCGCGGAATGCTTCCAGCAGCAGCGTGGCGGTCAGCGGCCCGTGCACCACGAGGTCCGGATAGCCTTCCACCTGCGTCACGTAAGGATGGTCGTAGTGGATGCGGTGGCCGTTGAAGGTGAGCGCCGAATAACGGAACAGCAAAACCGGATCGGGCAGCACGGTGCGCCGGAATTCCGCCGCGTGTTGCGGTGCTTCGCCAGCCAGAGCGCCGTCCCGGGGCGTGGGATGGCGATAGACGATGTCGTGTTCGTCGCGGATGGCGACGCCGTGCGGCCCGGAAATGATGTGCGCGACGGTCACGAATATCAGTTCGCCGTGGCGCCCGGTTTTGCGTTCGCAGCGCGCCACGCGCGACAAGCGCGTAAGTTGTTCGTCGATGTGTATGGGTTGCAGAAAATCTATGCGGCTGCCGGCCCACATGCGGTTGGGGAGATCCACCTGAGGCAGAAAATTTCCGCGCCGCGCGTGGCCGTCGGGACCGAGCTGGCTTTGTCTCGTGCGCGGCGTGAAATACACCCAATGCCACAGCGGCGGCAGTTCGGTCCCTGGCTGTACGGATTCCGGGTCCACATCCAGCGTCGCGGCGAGGGCCTGGGCGGTGCGCAGATCGATGCCGTCGACCGATGTTTCTTCTTTGCCGATCCAGGCCTCGATGTCGGTGCTCAGTGCGGGTAGGGTGTTTGGCATGATCGGTCCTTGGCGGGAAGCTATGGAAATCGATGGCAGGCGCGGGGCAGCAACGGCAGGCCCATGATCCGGACTTTGGCGGTTCCGCGCAATGTGCGTAACTTTACATAATGTACATTATCGGTAATTCAGTCCCACACGGATACCTGATGCCTGCCGTGCCCCGGCGATTCAACTCGGCTCGGCCGCGTGCCCGCATGTCTGCGGCCGGGCACGAAAAATTCGGCGGCTACTTCGAACTGCTGCGCCTGGGCAAATTGGATTCCATCCTGCCGCACGTACCGGACGTCCGGAAAACCGCGAGACGATACAGGATGCGCACGCATCTGCCGCCTGAAGCCGCCTGAACGCACGCGCAGCAAATAAATTTGGCTGCCGCACGGACATGCGGCATCATGCGCCGGCGACCCGGCGGATGTTCCGCGCAGTGGCCGCAGCCGGCAGCGCGCGCCATATGAGCACAACTTAAACGCATTCACGCGCGCGCCGGATTCCCACAAGGGCGAGCATGGACGTCGACTTCCAGTGCGTGCGCTGCGGCAACTGCTGCCGCAACCTGCGCCTGCCGCTATCCGTTGCCGAGGCGATGGACTGGCTGCAAGCCGGGCATTCCGTACAGGTGCTGTGCGAAGCCATACCTTGGCCCGGTGAGCCGCCGGCGTCCAATGTTTTCGCGGCCTACAAACGCGAACGTTCGTTTCCCGCCCTGTCGGGCGATCTGCCGATACGCGTCATCGTGACCCTGGTTGCGCCGCTGGGCAGTGGCTGCCCCAATCTCGGACCCGACAACGCCTGCGGAATTTACGCACACCGGCCCGGCGCCTGCCGGATCTATCCCGCTGAATCCAACCCTTTCGTACAGATCGTTCCAGCCCGTCGGCTTTGCCCGCCGGACGCCTGGCGCGCCGGGTCGGCTCCATTTCTGCGCGACTCGGATTACGCCGACGATGAGCTACGGCTGGTGATCCGGACGCGCCTCGGCCAGATGGTGGCGGACGTGAGCGCGCACGCAAGCTTGTGCGCGGCACTGGGCATACGCGCGGCGGCCATGGCGAACGAAGGGTTTATCGCGCATGCGCCAGACCAGACCGCACTGCTTGCCGCACTGCGCGATTTCCCTCCGGCAAGACCGGCCCCGGCGCAAGACTGGGAATTCGTATCGGACCGCATCGAAACGGTGCAGGCGATACGATCCTGCGATGCTCACTGCCAGCTCGCGGGTAGTGAGCAATTGCCGCAATTCGAATACCTCAGCCTCAATTCGATGCCAGCCTGAGCGGCGCAGTCCGCGCTGCGCACGGTCGCAATTACGTCTGCCGCCCTACCCTTACGCACCGCCGCTTGCGTACTTGGCTTTCTTCTGCGCCATTTTGGCGTTGAATTTCGGCGCGTCGATAATGAAACGTTCGTGGCGACCTTTGCCTATCAATTCCTGGTCGTCATAGGCTTCGACCTCGAACGCCAGGCGCCGGCCATCCACTTCGGTCAGGCGAGCTTTTGCGACCACTTCCAGGCCAACCGGCGTACCGGCGCAGTGGCTCACGTCTATGTGCGTGCCCACCGACATTTCGTCCGGCCCGTCCAGATGCGGCTTGATCGCCATGACGCAACACCATTCCAGCAGGCCAACATAAAAGCCGGTGGCGAATACTTCCGGCATGGAAAGAAATTCCGGCGATTCCGGATACAGCCTCGGCACGGTTTTGGATGCGCCGACGCGGAAACGCAATTCGTATTCGATACCTGGCTTGAGTGACGGCTTCATGCGATTTTCTCCTGTTGTCCATGTTCGCCCGCGGCAGGGGCATGGATTCTCCCGTAAGCCCCATGCCCCGACTGATTTGCGCGCCGCCGCCAGCAACCCGGCCAGCGGCCCCTGCGACGCTGCCTTATGGTGTCACGAAATGCCGGCACGGTGCGTAGGCGCACAGCGTCTAAGCTATGTTTGAATTGGAAGTCGATTACTCGAAGTGCCGGCGCGGCGGCACCTACCCGCCGGATTTTCAGGGACAGCACGCAGCATGTACACCCAGGCCATGGATGTGCCGGACGGCAGCAACCCCGCTGCCAGCGCGCCCGACTCGGGCAGCCCGCAACAGCGCGCCCACTTTGACGCGACCATCGCGGCGGACGGCCGCATCGAGCCGCAGGACTGGATGCCCGAAGCCTACCGCCAGACTTTGTTGCGGCAAATCAGCCAGCACGCCAATAGTGAAATTGTCGGCATGCTGCCCGAAGGCAACTGGATTTCGCGCGCGCCCAGCCTGAAGCGCAAAGCCATCCTGATCGCCAAGGTGCAGGATGAAGGCGGCCACGGCCTCTACCTCTACGGCGCGGCGGAAACGTTGGGTACGTCGCGCGCCGACATGATCGCGGCGCTGCACAGCGGCCGCGCCAAATATAGTTCGATATTCAACTATCCGGCACTAAGCTGGGCCGACGTGGGCGTGATCGGCTGGCTGGTGGATGGCGCCGCAATCATGAATCAGATTCCACTCTGCCGCTGTTCCTACGGACCTTATGCGCGCGCCATGATACGCATCTGCAAGGAAGAATCCTTTCATCAGCGCCAGGGCTTCGACGCGCTGCTGGCCATGATGCGCGGCACGCCGGCACAGCAGGCGATGGTGCAGGATGCGGTGAATCGCTGGTGGTGGAAATGTCTGGCCATGTTCGGCCCGCCCGACGCGGATAGCGAACATAGTGCGCAAAGCATGCGCTGGGGCATCAAACGCATAGGCAACGATGAATTGCGGCAGCAATTTATCGACGCCACGGTGCCGCAGGCAGAAGTATTGGGCGTTACCCTGCCCGACCCGGAATTGAAGTGGAACGCCGAGCGCAGCCACTATGACCACGGCGCCATCGACTGGGAAGAATTCCGCAGCACGCTGGCGGGCTATGGACCTTGCAACCGCGAGCGGCTCGCCACCCGTGTCGCCGCCCATGAAAATGGCCGCTGGGTGCGCGAAGCGGCGCTGGCCCACGCGCGCAAACAACAGCAGCGCAATACGGAGGATGCGTCATGACCACCCCGCCGCTCAAGGATTGGCCGCTGTGGGAAGTGTTCGTGCGCAGCAAACAGGGGCTGGAGCACAAGCATTGCGGCAGCCTGCATGCGGCGGACGCGCGTCAGGCCCTGCATCTTGCGCGCGACGTGTACACGCGCCGGCAGGAAGGCGTGAGCATTTGGGTGGTGCCTTCGGCCGCGATCACTGCCAGCAACCCGGACGACAAGGCAGAACTGTTCGACCCGGCCGCCGACAAAATTTATCGCCATCCCAGCTTTTACGACATACCGGACGACGTGGGGCATATGTGAGCGGACACAGACGGATCACCCGCCACGTTCCCCTACAAGCAGCCCGCAATCCGACATGACTGCTCCGACCGATTATTTGCTGCAACTGGCCGATACGGCACTGGTGCTGGCGCAGCGCAATGCGGAATGGTGCGGGCACGGCCCTGTACTGGAAGAAGATGTCGCCATGGCCAATCTTGCGCTGGACCTGATCGGCCAGGCGCGGCTGCTTTATCAGCACGCCGCCACTTGCATTGGCGGGGCGGCCAGCGAAGACAGTCTGGCGTATTTTCGCGATGCCGCCGAATATCGCTGTCTCACGCTGGTGGAACTGCCCAACCACGGCCCGCGCTCGGGTGGCGCGTTTTCGCAGCCCGATTACGCCACCACCATCGTGCGCAATTTTTTCCACGCCGCACTGATGGTGACGCTGTGGACCGAATTGCAGCAATCGTCCGATGCCCAGCTTGCCGGCATCGCGGCGCGCGCGCGCAAGGAAGCGTGCTATCACCTGCACCACTGTGGCGACTGGCTGGTGCGCTTCGGCGACGGCACCGAAGAATCGCACGCGCGCGCGCAGGCGGCCGTGGACCATCTGCTGCCCTATACCGAAGAATTCTGGGTTCCCAGTCCGGCCGAATTGGCGGCTGTATCGAATGGCAGCGCCCCCCATCCTGCGACCCTGCGTGCCGCCTGGGACGGAGACGTGAACGCAACCCTGACTGCTGCGACGCTGCGGCGCCCGGTCCAGCGCGGCTACGTGAGCCAGGGAAAATTCGGTCTGCATTCCGAGCACCTCAGCTATTTGCTGGCGGAAATGCAATGCGTCGCGCGCGCCCATCCCGAAGGTGTGTGGTAAGTGCCATGGATACGCTGATTGCCCGCGTGCAGCGCGCACTGGAACAACTGACGGACCCGGAAATTCCCGTACTTAGTTTGCGCGAACTGGGCGTGCTGCGCGAGGTGCGCGCCGGCACCGATGGCCTGGAAATAGTCCTTACGCCCACCTATAGCGGCTGCCCGGCGATGGATCAGATCGAGCAGGACGTGCGCGCAAAACTGTGCGAATTGGGCGTGGCCGCGCGCATCACGCGGCAACTGGTGCCGGCCTGGTCGAGCGATTGGCTGGGGGCCGAGGCGCGGCGCAAATTGAGCGCCGCCGGCATCGCGCCGCCGCAAGCGCCGGCAGCTAACGCCACCCTGCGCTTTGTCGCGCCGGGCGCGTCGCCCCCGTCCTGCCCGCGCTGCGGCTCAACGCGCACGGTGCAGACGGCGGCATTTGGTTCCACCGCCTGCAAGGCCCTGTATAAATGCCTGGCCTGCGGTGAACCGTTCGACTATTTCAAGCCGTATTGAGCGCCGCAGGAGCAGGCCTTGGCCGCACCGCAATTTCACTCGCTTTGCGTCAAGCGCGTAAGCCCCGAAGCGGCCGGTGCGGTAGCCATCTGTTTCGACATACCGCCAGCCCTGCGCGCGCAGTTCAGTTTTGCGCCGGGCCAGTACCTCACCCTGCGCGCGCGCATAAATGGCGTCGAAGTGCGGCGCAACTACTCCATCTGCAGCCCGCGTAGCCGCCTGGATAGCCAGGGTGAAATCGAAATCGGCATACGGCCGGTGGCAGGCGGGCTGTTTTCCAATTGGGCCGCGCACTCGCTCACGGCCGGGCACTGGCTGGAAGTGCTGCCGCCGGAGGGCAAATTTGTGGTGAGCCGCCCGCGCGCGCTGCACCGCGTGGGATTTGCAGCCGGCTCGGGCATTACGCCCATCCTGTCCATCATGGCTTCAACGCTGGAAGCAGCGCCGCACTCGAAATTCACCCTGGTATATGGCAACCGGCGCATGGCTACCGTCATGTTCAACGAGGCCTTGCAGGACTTGAAAGACCGCTACCGCGACCGCCTCACGCTCATCCACATCTTGTCGCGCCAGGCGCAGGAATCGGACCTGCTGCAGGGGCGCATCGACGGCCCCAAGGTGAATGCACTCATGGCCACCCTACTGCCGGCGGCCAGCATGGACGAAGTATTCGTGTGCGGCCCCGATGCCATGATGGACGCCACCGTGGCCGCCCTGCTCGGCGCCGGCGTGGCGCCCGCGCGCATACACCTGGAGCGCTTTTCCGCGGCCCTGCCGCCCGGTGTGAAACTGCCGGCGGAGCCGGACGGCCGTCCCGCCGAGGCAAGCGCCGCAGACGTGAATTTGACCGTCACGCTGGATGGCAAACAGTACGAACTGCGTGCCGGCAAGGACGAGGCACTACTGGATGCCGCGCTGGAAGCCGGGCTGGACGTGCCCTACTCCTGCAAATCTGCCGTATGCAGCACTTGCCGCGCGCGCCTGCTGGCCGGCACCGTGCGCATGGACAAGAACTTTACGCTGGACGCACGCGACATCGCGGCCGGCTACATATTGAGCTGCCAGGCCCGCGCCACCTCGCCCGCGGTAGCGATCAGTTATGACGATCGCTAGCGGCGCGGCCGGACAGTCGGCTGCCGCGCTCAGACGTTCCAGAAACGCACCACGTCTTCCGGCGATTCGCCCGCGTGCAGGCAGGAAAACTCTGGCGGATTGCCGGCATAGCCCAGCACAGTGGGCAAACCGCGGTTGCAGTGGCGCGACCACATGCTGAGCGTATAACCGCCAGTGTCGTGGATGATGACCCAATCGCCCTCTTCGATTTGCGGCAGCGGCAAATCGCGCGCCAGCAGGTCGCCGCCGAAACAGAGCGGGCCGGCGATGGTGTGTGCAACGGGCGCGCCCTGTTTCGGGCTGCCGTCCGGCGCCAGCACGGAAAAGCGGTAATACCAGTCGTCCGGGCGATATACGCGGCGCATCATCAGATCGGCGCCGAAATGGATTACCGCGGTGCGGCGGCCACCGTCGGTTTTGACGTATTCCACCCGGCTTGCCGCGAAACCACAGCCGGTCTGCACGCAGCGGCCATATTCGGTAATGAGTTGCACCTCCGGCGCGAACGCCAGCGGCACCCGCGCGCGCAGTACGGCGGCGTAACTGCGCGGCGTGGGCACCGTGCTGTCCTCGCGATAGCGCCAGGACAAGCCACCGCCGATATCCACACAGTGGATACGCGCTTCGCCCAAGGCAGCATGGATTTGGCTGCGCAGTTCAAACACTTTTTCCACCGCCGCCGCAAGTTGTTGCTCTGTAACGCCTTGGCTGCCCACGTGCAGGTGCAGGCCGCGCAGCCAGGGGTAGTGGCGATAGGCGTCGATGATGGCCTCACGCCGCTGTTCCAGCGGCACGCCGAATTTGGAATAGGCGCCGGCCACGCTGGTCATGCCTATCGAACCATCGCCCACCTGCGGATTGACGCGCAGACCGACCATGCTGTCGCAACGTCCGGCGGCGGCGGCGACGGCGGCGCCGATACGCTCGATTTCATCGAAATTGTCGGCATTGAGCGTAATGCCCCAGGCCAGCGACTGCGCAATTTCGCGCCGCGTTTTGGCGGGCGAATCGAACACGATGCGTGCCGCCGGACAGCCGGCTGCGCGCGCCAGCGCCACTTCTTCCAGCGAGGCGGCCTCCAGGCCCATGCCGCGCTCGACCGCGAAGCGCAACAGGCTTACCAGCGGGTTGGATTTGATCGCGAGCGCATGCAGCGTACTGGCCGGGAAAGCCGCCCGCAGTTCGGCGATGCGGGCAGACAACTGGTCCAGATCGTGGAACAACAGCGCGTCGCGGTCATGCGTGTGACCCTGACGAATGGCGGCCGCCAGGACCTGGCCGGCGGCGCCCGCGTCGATCTGGTGCTGCCAGTCCATCGCAGGTACTTGCGCGCCCTGATTTGCCGATTCCATCAACATTGCAGCAGCGCTTCGTGGTCGGCGATATATTCGATTTTGATACGCAACTGTTCGAGTTTGCTCGACAGCCAGGCAAGCCGGTTGTCGAGGCTGGCGCCCAAAGCCGTGTCGGTGGATATGTTGGTGATCAGGTCGCCGCCTATCGCCACGCGGATCACGTGATCGTGTTCCCCCGACGATTGTTCGCCCACATGCACGGCCTGGCCCAACTGGAAACAGGTGCGCGTGGCGGCCAGAATGTGGTCGGGCGTGGCGGGCGGCGCCGCGGCCGATATATCCTGGTTCATCCAGCGCACCCAGCGCGCCAGCGTGGGCTGGTCGAGCTGACGGCCGGCGCGTGCCTTGACGCGGAAACTGAATACCGTGGTTTTCGATTCGAGCAGGCGTTCGGATGTATCGTCGAATACCGGAACGGGTACGTTGATCAGTTCGAGCAGCGGACTTCTGCCCAGAATGATGGGCGTCTGCGCCTCGAAAAAGCGCAGCACGCGGTAGCGCGACTGGCCAGGAGCTTCGTAATAGGCGTCGATTTCGGCAATGGCGGCGGACCAGCGCAGCAACAAGCCGAGATTGAGCTTTTGCTCCAGGGCAGCACGCGCGGCACTCCAGGCGTCCGGCAATTGAGCCGGCGTCAGATAGTCCGAAAACCCGGCCGGAAATACCATGTCGGCACTGTTTTGCGGCAGCACCCGGCGCGGCAACAGCAGGCATCCGGAAAACGACGGCCCGCCATAGAACTTGGAGCCGGTCATGATGACCATGTAGCCGCGCGAAATATAGTCGCGCAGGCCGCGCCGGCTGAAACGCCCCTGGGCCGCATCGATGATGGGCACGACGCGATCGCCGTAGCGCGACACCAGGGTATTCATGGTGTCCAGGCGCGGTGCGTGCACGCCGGTCTTGCTGTGCGCAACGATGTGCACAATGGCACGCGCGCCGCGCCCGACGGCATCGGCAACCAGGGCCTGAATTTCCGCGTCGAGTTCGTCCGGCGATCTTTCGTTGGCCTGATCGTTGCGGATTTTCACCTGGATGACCTGGGTCCGCGCCGCCAGTGCCTCATCCACGGGTGTGCCGGGCTCCTTGTCCAGTCCACTAGGCACGCGTTCCGAAAAATAGCGGCACCCCGCGGCAAGCACGGTGCCTGAACCTACCTCACGCGCGCCCACCACGATATTGACGAGCGGACCATCGCCTGCCAACGCGGCGAAATACAGCGCGATGGTTTCGGCATCCGACCCGGATGGCGTGAGAACCACCGCCAGCCCATCGACGTCATCGACTTCCAACAGGTGTGACAGCTTGCGGCGTATGCGCCGGCCCAATTCGTCGGCCGCGGCGAGCTGTCCAATGTCGGCGGCTCGCTCATCCAGTTCTTTCAGGGCGCGCCGCGCCGCGAGCCATCCGCGCATTGTGATCGTGGATGCTGTACAGCTCCCGAACGCGACGACCGGACGCGGATACGGGGCGCCGCAATATTTGTTCAGGCCGTCCGCGCTGAGCATCGAGCGCTCGTCGCTGCCCGAGTGCAGTAAATCGGCAAGCGCCCTATCGGCGTCGGAGAGCTGATCGTAGCGGTGGAACGCATCATTCATGGCGAGCCCTCAGTAAGGCCAGTGGACACGGCGGCGTCCGAAACGCCCGTTCGGGTTGAATTGAGCAAAGCGCGACGGACCCGGCAACAGCGTGTCCAGGCCCAGTTCGCGCATGCAGTCCAGCAGTTCGGGACTTAGAAAACCTTTGCCGGTCGCAAACTGCGGCAGGTCCACGTCGCCGAAATAATTGACTTCGAGCGGCACCGGGCCGCGGTCCGTCAGTGCGATATCCCAGCCCTGGTAGATATAGCCTGGAAATACGGTCGCCGCCTGCCCGATCAGCGCCACCAGCTTGTCCCAGTCGGGCAGTTCGTAGCCCAGCAGTTTCGCGCCCGTCACCGGATGCGATTCGACCAGACGCGCGTCCACCCCTATGCCCGTCACCACCCGCGTGATGCAGCCGGAAGTGACGTCGATTTCCGCAACCAGATTGCCGACCTTGCCCTGTAGGAAATTGTCGGAATCGCACAGGCCACTATTGATTTTCCAGACTCCGATCAGGATGCGCGGCCCGCTTTTGCTGAGGAATGCGTGGATGCGCACGCCGGAAATGCGATCGCCGCAGCGCTTGGCGATGTCGGGATGCGGGCGCAAGGACTCCTGCACCATCCAGCCGAAGCCCAGGCGGTCCTCGATCGATTCGGCCAACTGACGCACCGGCACGCGTTTGCCGCCGACCTGCTCCACCTCACCGTTGGCGTAATTCAGCAAGGTCAGATTGCCCTTGCCGTGGCCGCCAAACGAAGGCTTCAGGTAAAGCGGATAAGCAGTCGATGCTGCCAGCCAATCTGCAAGTTCGCCCGGCGTGCGCAGCAAAGTGCGCGGAAAATATCTGCCACTGGGCGCATACAAGGCATGCGTATGCGGCACCGGCAGGCCATTGCCTTCCATGAGCAGGTAATAGGAAACCTTGTCCAGACTCAGGATGCGCGAATAATCGTCCACCAGAATCTGTTCCAGAACATTCTGGACGCGATAGCTCGCGAACGATGCTTTTTCCGGGCCAGATAGTTCCGGCCGATAAATTTGATAGTCGAAATACTCGGATATGCCGACCTTGCCGGCGCCGGCGCGCAGTTGCGCCCATTCAATCAGCATGGACAGTGTGCTGCGGCCCGTTTGTTGACTGGCCTTGGCGAACTGCTGAAGTATGTTGGTGGGATTCAAGGCGTGTTCCGATACACGATCGGCGCGGTAAAAACGGCGAATTATAGCGTTCGCAGCGCGCTCCGTCTCCCCCCATCGGTGCCCACCCGAACCCGCAGCCGCCAAAAATCCGAAGAATTTTCAACCACTTGTAGCCAGGGGTGGCGCGCGTATGCTAGGCACGGCGCGGCACCGAGGTTGCGCACTATGTCACGAGACCGCGTTCCATTTTCCAACCGCGCCGATGCCGCTGCAAAACCGATGCAGTTTCCCCGCGACGCAGCCGGTGGCCCTGCCATGTCGGGCGCTGGCGCTACGAAGACGTGGCAGGTCCTTGAGAGAACTGCGTGTTGTCCGGCGTACTGTGCTGTGCTCCCCAAAAGCAAATCGCGCTCTATCGATGGCGGCAGGAATGCATCCGTGCGCGGCCCTGCGAGGAACCGCCCAAGCCATGCGCCGGCCAGGCTCGGTCAATGGCGGGGCGCTGCTAAAATGCACGCCCGGCTTCCCGCCGCACGCTGTCGTTATCCCCCCGCGCCTCATGGAAAAGCCTGACACAGCCGATTTTTCCGGCCACACCCCGGTCATGCAGCAATACCTGCGCTTCAAGGTGCAGCACCCGGATTTGCTGCTGTTTTTCCGCATGGGCGATTTTTACGAACTGTTTTTCGAAGACGCGGAGCGCGCCGCGCGCCTGCTCGACATTACGCTCACGCGGCGCGGGCAATCCAACGGCCAGCCCATCCCCATGGCCGGCGTGCCGTTCCATGCTTGCGAGCAATACCTCGCGCGCCTGGTAAAACAGGGCGTGTCGGTAGTAATCTGCGACCAGATCGGCGACCCGGCCACCAGCAAAGGCCCGGTCGAGCGCGCGATCACGCGCATCGTGACGCCCGGTACGCTCACCGATAGCACCCTGCTCGATGACCGCAGCGACAGCCTGCTGGCCGCCGCCGTGCGTGCGAAAGACCGCATCGGGCTGGCCTGGCTGAATCTCGCCAATGGCGATTTACGCATCACGGAGTGCGCAATCAACGCCTGGCCGGCGCAGATGGAGCGCTTGCGGCCGGCCGAACTGCTGTTCCCGGACGACTGGCAGGATGCCGGCGCGCCGCGCAGCTGTGCCGTAAAACGTCTGGCAGCCTGGCAATTCGACGCGGCGGCCGGACAGCGCCGCCTCACCGAACACTTCGGCGTGCGCGATCTGGCCGGATTTGGCGCCGGCGCCGCCGATGCGCTGGCACTGGGCGCGGCCGGCGCCTTGATCGAATACGCCGGTGCCACGCAGCGCCAGGCGCTCGCGCACGTGGTGGCGCTGAAAATAGAGCGCGACAGCGAATATCTGCGCCTGGACGGCCCCACCCGGCGCAATCTGGAACTAACCGAAACCCTGCGTGGCGAAGCCGCGCCGACCTTGTTGTCGCTGATAGACCTCGCGGCCACCTCTATGGGCACGCGCTGGTTGCGCCACGTGCTGCATCATCCGCTCGCCGACCGCCAGCGGGCGGCAGCGCGCCACGACGCCATCGCCGACCTACTAGCGGCCGGCCCGGCACAGGTACTGGACGCGCTTTCCGGCCTCGCCGACCTGGAACGCATTACCGCCCGCGTGGCGCTTAAAAGCGCGCGCCCGCGCGACCTTTCCGCCTTGCGCGACACCATGCAACGCCTGCCTGGCATCGCCGCGGGCCTGCACGCCGCGCGGCCGGGCGCTGCACTATTAGTGGAACTAAGCGAACATATGCAGCTGGCCCCGGAAGTGGCGCCCATGCTGAGCGCCGCGATTGCGCCGGAGCCGGCGCAAAATCTGCGCGACGGCGGCGTCATGGCGGACGGCCTGGACGCCGATCTGGACGAATTGCGCGCCCTGCAGGCCGGCTGCGGCAGTTTCCTGACCGAACTGGAAACACGCGAGCGCGCCCGCACCGGCATCGCCAATCTGCGCGTGGAATACAACAAGGTGCATGGCTTCTTCATCGAAGTGACGCACGCCAACGCCGGCCGCGTACCGGACGACTATCGCCGCCGCCAAACGCTCAAAAATGCCGAGCGCTACATCACGCCGGAACTGAAAGCATTCGAAGATCGCGCACTGTCCGCGCAGGAGCGCGCCATCGCGCGCGAGCGCCAGCTTTGGGACGAATTGCTGGAGCGCCTTGCGGCGTACATTCCCGCGCTGCAGTGTGCGGCGCGTGCGCTCGCCCTGCTCGACGGACTGGCCGCGCTGGCGGAAGCGGCGCAGCGCTACGACTGGTACCGGCCGCAGTTCGGCGCTGCCCCGGGATTGGAAATCCTGCGCGGGCGCCATCCGGTGGTGGAGCGCCAGGTCGAAAATTTCGTCCCCAACGATTTACGACTGGACGCCACGCGCCGCATGTTGCTCATCACCGGCCCCAATATGGGCGGTAAATCGACCTATATGCGGCAGGCGGCGCTCATCGTGCTGCTCGCCCACTGCGGCAGTTTCGTGCCGGCCGACAGCGCACTATTGGGACCGTTCGACGCCTTGTACACGCGTATCGGCGCCTCTGACGATCTGGCTTCCGGGCGCTCCACCTTCATGGTCGAAATGACCGAAGCCGCTGCCATTCTGAACGGTGCCGGCCCGCACAGCCTGGTGCTCATGGATGAAATCGGGCGCGGTACCTCCACCTTCGACGGCGTTGCGCTGGCACACGCCATTGCGCGTCACCTGCTCGACAAGAACCGCTGTTACACGCTCTTTGCGACGCACTATTTCGAACTGACGCAACTTGCGCAGAGCAGCCTGGAATGTGCCAACGTGCATGTGTCGGCGGTACAGCACGGCCGCTCGGTGGTGTTTCTGCACGCCATCGAAGAAGGCCCCGCCAGCCAGTCTTACGGCATAGAAGTTGCGGCCCTGGCCGGCGTTCCGCCGGCCGCGCTGCGCGAGGCGCGGCGCCAATTGCAGGCGCTGGAGGCACGCCAGGTGAGCGACGGCATACAGGCCGATTTGTTCGCCCCGCCCCCACCGCCGCCGGAACCGCCCTCCCACCCGGTGCTGGACAAACTTGCCGAACTGGACGTGGACGACATGAGCCCGCGCGCTGCGCTCGAGGCCTTGTATGCGTTGCGGCATCTATTGCAGGCCGGTTAAGGGCGACTGATCGTGGCTCGTAGGGTGGATAAGCCGTAGGCGCAATCCGCCGTAGGGTGACGTGGAACTCCCACCACGGGTGATGCGAACGCCCCGCTGCGCACACGACTAACCGGCGCGGGCCGGGGAATGCCAAGGCCGGCGGGCGGCGAATGCTGACGCCTACGTGCGGGGATGTGAACGGCCCCATACGGCGGAATGCGCTTCGCTTTTCCGCCCTACGAAAAGCCGCCCACTCTGGCAGCGTCGCCACGCACCAGCCGTTGTAGGGC
>JAEUNM010000011.1 GCA_016791105.1 Rhodocyclaceae bacterium
TTTCCAGGCCGCTAAACGTAAGGCGCGGGGTTACACGCGATTCAGAACCATGCGCACTGTGCTCTTTCTAATCGCCGGCAAGCTTGATCTCCCCAAATTCGGCCCGAAAACCGCGTAACCCACTCGAAATTCAAAAGAGCCGTATATACCCAGCCGGTAAGAACCGGATTTCCCGTGACATATATGTGATGCCCAGGTTTCGCCAGTTCGCCCCGAAGCTTTTGCAAGGCCGCGAAGGTGGTCGGATAGTCGATATCCCCTTCGTTCAACTGCGCCTTGATCAGCGCGGCTTTGAGGTCTGGCGATACCAATAGTCCGTATATGGTCGGATTGGCGATCACGTCCTTTTTGAGCTGCTCCAGTTCGGATACGCTGCGGCTGGGTTTCAGCGGGTCGTAATAAGACTCCGACGCAAAGCCGCCCTGATCATCCAGGAACACCTTGCGCGCTGTGCGGTGCGTCAGGCTGGAAACCAGGTTGTGATTGACGCCGGGCAGTTCATCCACGCCCTGGGTGGCGGAGTGAATTATTTTCAGCGTGTCGTCGTTGAAAATAGTGCCCTGTTCGACTTCCACCGCCATCACGATCATATTGGCGCCGCCGAAATTTTCCTTCAGGCGGTTATAGACCTTGATATAGCGGTGGTTCTGCGGCAGCAGGTCGGCAAAATCGGTAAATACGCGCAGTTTGGGGAGCGCAATACCGAACAGCACGGTAACAACGAGCACCAGCGACAGAACGATTTTCGGATTGCGAAAAATCCATTCTTCGGCCTGATGCAAGTTATGGGTAACGCGGTGGCGCAAGGAGCTGACCATGATGTTCCCTCTTATTGTTTTGTGTCGGTGCCGATAGCCCGCAAGACGCCGCCGGGGCCTCCTGCGACCAGTGCTTTTTGCCCGGGCAAGGGCGTGCCCCCACCCAGAAACACGGGCAATGTGTCCGGATAGGGAACAGTGCGCCACGCGTCACCATCCAGGCGCGCCACCGTGCCGCCGGCGCCTACACCGTATGGAACACCTTCATGCAGGAACAGCCGATAAAGCGGCGCCTGCGTCAGGTTATTCTGCTTTTGCCAGGTTTTGCCGCCATCCGTCGTGACCAGAATTTGTCCCGCGATGCCACTTACCCAGCCCTGGTTGCGACTTGTGAACAAAGCCGCATAGGGATAGAAGTCGCCGGGAATTTTTGGCCCTTTCTGCCAGGTTTTCCCCCCGTCATCGCTAAATACCGTGATGCCGAATTCACCCATGGCAACGGCATGGTCTGCGTCGATGAACTGCAGCGTGGTAAGTTGGGCGTCCTTCTTCAGATCGGTAACTTGCCAGCTAGTCCCCTGGTCGTGGCTAGCGGCAATCACGGCCTGTGTGCCGGCTACCCACCAGCCGCCGCCCGGATCGCAGGCAACGACGATAGGGGTAAGCGGATCGGTCAGACTGACCGACTTCCAGTTCGCACCGGCGGCATCGGCCGACCACACTTTGTGATAGTGGTCGATGGCGACGAACCCCTCCCCGCAGACCTTGATATCGACCAGCGATACGGCGCCGAGAACCTGGCGCGCCCAGGATTTTCCCTGGTCCGACGAAACCAGCACGGCGCCGCTCTGGGTGCCGGCCACGACGACTTTGGAATTCGCCGCAACAGCCTGGCTGATGTCATAGCGTTGAATCGGCCGTTGACGCTCTTTTGCGATACCGGACATGTCCGGCTGCGGCGTGCAGGCGCACACCGCCATTGAAACGGCAAGCACGGCCAAGCCTGGCCGCCTCGATTGCGGATACCACCCCATCGCGTTTCCTGCTGTTTCGCCCTCACACCAGGGGCGTGTCATTTATTCGCGTTTGCGGAGTCATAGCGGGGCCAAGACACCCTTCCTTACGGGGCTGCCCACAAAAATCCCCCACCGTCCGGAACACCGTGCATGCACGGCCCGCGGTGGACTCCTCTTCAAATTCTTGATTTGGTTACTGCCTGGGCGCCCCGTCCTTCGGTCGCGGCACGCCCATGCGACGATCAGCTCACCTTGCGTCCTGGTTATCGCCCCAGATCTTTGGCTGTCTTTCCGGCGATGCCCCATTGCGACTTGGGAACTTCCTGAATCCAGACGCGCACGTTTTCTATGGGCGCTCCGACCGATTCGCTCAATGCCTGCGATACTTTTTCTATCAGCACGCGCTTTTGTTCTTCGGTGCGGCCTTCGATCAGAAATACTTGTGCAAACGGCATGGTGATTAGTCCCTGTTGGTTGAAAATCAGATGAAACTGGTGCTCACGCTGCCCAGGCCCTGAACGCGTAAATTGACGCGATCCCCCACCGCGACGGATACCGCCTCGGTGACACCGCCGGACAACACGATGGTTCCTGCGGGAATTTCTTCGCCCCGTTTACCCAGATGGTTCGCCAGCATGGCGACCGCGGCGGCCGGGTGGCCGAGCACGGCGGCACCGGCACCTATGGCCACGATTTCGCCGTTTTTTTCCATCACCACACCCAGGGTGCGCAAGTCCAGTCCGTCCTGGGGAACCGCCTGCCCGCCCAGTACGAAGCGCGAGGAGGAACAGTTATCGGCGATCACGCTCTTCAGATCGAATTTGAAATCCCGGTAGCGTGAATCGATGATTTCAATTCCGGCCATGAGGAAATCGGTTGCCGCCAATACCGTGCCGACGTGGCAGCCGGGCCCGCGTATGGGCCGCTTCAGCACGAAGCCTATTTCCGGTTCCACCTTCGGGTGGATCAGTTCGCTTACTTTTATTTCGCCCCCTTCCGGCACACTGAAATAGTCCACCAGGAAGCCGAAACAAGGCGTTTCCACGCCCATCTGTTTCATTTTTGCGCGCGATGTCAGGCCGCACTTGAGCCCCACCAGTTTGTTGCCGCGCGCAAGCTTGCGGCGCAGGATGTCGGCCTGGATGGCATAGGCGTCATCCCAATCCATCTGTGGAAAGTCATCCGTAATTTTGGTGACGTCGTGCGCCTGCAACTCGGCACTTTCAAGATGCTCAGCAAGCTGCGCTATTTCTTGTTGGGTCAGATTCAAAGCGCTGCTCCCCGTTCTTTTGCCATGGTGATGGCGGTGTCCTCTATCATGTCCTCCTGGCCGCCCACCATACCGCGGCGTCCAAGTTCCACCAGGATGTCGCGCGCCGGCACCCCATACTTGACCGATGCGCGCTTTGCGAACAGCAGGAAAGATCCGTAAACCCCTGCATACCCCAAGGTAAGCGCGTCGCGGTCTATGCGGATCGGGAAATCCATGATGGGTACCACCAGGTCTTCCGCAACGTCGGTAATGCTGGCCACATCGACACCGGTTTCTATGCCCATCAGTTCGGCCACCGCGATGAACACTTCCATCGGCGTATTGCCAGCCCCGGCACCCAGGCCAGCCGCTGCCGCGTCGATACGCTGCGCGCCTACTTCGACCGCGGCGATGGAATTGGCAACCCCCATTGCCAGGTTGTGGTGGCCGTGGAAACCAAGCTCGGTTTCCGGTTTCAGCGCCTCGCGCACGGCCGCCAGTCTGGCCTTTACGCCATCGGGCAGTAAGTGGCCGGCGGAATCCGTGATGTAGATACAGTTGGCGCCATAGCCTTCCATTAGTTTCGCCTGCCGGACCAGCCCTTCGGGACTGTTCATGTGGCTCATCATGAGGAAGCCGACGGTGTCCATGTCGAGCTTGCGCGCCAGGGTGATGTGCTGTTCGGACACGTCCGCCTCGGTGCAATGGGTCGCCACCCGTATGGTGTGCACGCCCAGATCGCGCGCCATCCTGAGGTGGTCCACCGTGCCTATGCCCGGCAACAGCAGGGCAGACACTTTGGCCTGTTTCATGCGCGGAATGACACTGCCCAGGTACTCTTCGTCGGTGTGTGCCGGGAAGCCATAGTTCACCGACGAGCCGCCCAGGCCATCGCCGTGCGTGACTTCAATAAGCGGTACGCCGGCGGCATCGAGCCCGCTGGCGATGGAAATCATCTGATCCAGGGTCATCTGGTGGCGCTTGGGATGCATCCCGTCGCGCAGGGTCATGTCATGGACCTTGATCTTCCTGCCTTTCAGATTCATCACTTCCTCCAAACTGTTTGCTATGGCGTTCAGACGGAACCGCAGCCAGCGGTTTTGGGTTCCACGTCGGGCAGTGCTTTCGGCTCCAGCACCAGGCGGCCGGCCAGAATTTCTTCGGCGAACATTTCGGCGGTGCGCGCACCGGCGGCAGTCATGATGTCCAGATTGCCGGCGTATTTCGGCAGGAAGTCGCCCAGCCCCTCGACCTCGAGAAATACCGACACCCGGTTGCCGTCGAACACCGGCCCATTTACCAGGCGATAACCGGGCACATATTTCTGCACTTCGGCAATCATGTTTTGAATGGAGTCGATGATGCGGCCGCGATCCGGCGTATCTACCGTCAGGCAATGCACGGTGTCGCGCATGATGAGCGGCGGTTCGGCCGGGTTGATGATGATGATGGCCTTGCCCTTTTCCGCCCCGCCGACTTTTTCGACAGCGCCCGCCGTCGTGCGGGTAAATTCGTCTATGTTCTTGCGCGTGCCGGGGCCGGCCGAGCGGGATGAAACCGTGGCGATAATTTCGCCATATTTCACCTTCTGTACGCGCGATACGGCGGCCACCATGGGGATGGTTGCCTGCCCGCCGCAGGTAACCATATTCACGTTCATTTCGCGCTGGCCGACGTGTTGCTTAAGATTTACCGGCGGCACGCAAAACGGGCCTATGGCGGCCGGTGTCAGATCTATCATCAGCACGCCCAGCTCGTTCAGCTTACGGCTGTTTTCCGCGTGCACGTAGGCGGACGTGGCGTCGAACGCGATCTGCACCTTGTCCGCCTTCACATGCGGAATCAGCCCATCCACGCCCTCGGCGGTGGTTTTTAGGCCCAATTCTGCCGCCCGCGTAAGTCCTTCCGAACTGGGGTCTATCCCGACCATCCAGGCCGGTTCCAGGTAAGGACTGCGCTTGAGTTTGTAGAGCAGATCCGTGCCGATATTGCCGGGACCAATCAAGGCGCATTTGATCTTTTCGGTCATGACGGAAATTCCTCCTGACTTGGATTCAACACATGGAAGAAATGACGCCGCCGTCCACACGCAGCGCGGCGCCGGTGGTGGCGGATGCGCGCGGGCTGCAGACATAGGTGACGAGGGCGGCTACCTCGGCCGGGTCGGCCAGGCGTTTAAGCAGCGAACTGGGACGCGCGTCAGCAAAAAAGCGCTTTTCCGCTTCCGCAAAACTGATGCCCTGGTCGGCCGCCCACTTGCCGAAAAATTCGACCACCCCGTCCGAGCCAGTCGGTCCGGGCAAAATGGTATTGACGGTTATGCCGGTGCCGGCACAGTGCTGGGCCAGGCCGCGCGAAATGGAAATCTGGGCGGCTTTGGTCATGCCGTAGTGAATCATTTCCGTGGGCGGGTTGATGCCCGACTCGCTGGATATGAATACCACCCGCCCCCAACCGGCCGCCCGCATGGCCGGCAGGTAATGGCGACAGAGCCGCACGCCGCTCATTACGTTGATGGCGAAAAAGCGCTCCCACTCGGCATCGGCGATAGACTCGAAAGGCACCGGGTCGAAAATTCCCAGGTTATTCACGAGTATGTCCACTGCCGGCAGTTCGGCGCACAGACGTTCCACCCCTGCCGCGTCGGACAAATCGCCCGCCGCCGGCCTTACATCGGCTGCAGGAAGCTGTTCGCGCAAGCGCGCGATGGCGGCACTAACGCGCTCGGCGGAGCGGCCGTTCAGATACACCGTTGCGCCTTCGCGCGCCAGTTCCACGGCGGTCGCATAGCCTATGCCGGCGCTGGAGCCGGTAATCAGTGCGCGCTTGCCCGCAAGTTGCAGATCCATGCCGCGGCCGCCTCAAGAGAAACTGACGGAACAACCGCCTATGCCGCCTATGGTGCAGCGCAGGTTGTCGCCTGCCTGCAAGGGCACCATGGCGCCCAGCGCGCCGGACAGCACGACATCGCCAGCCTCCAGCGCGATGCCCAGATGGCCCAGGGTGTTGGTAAGCCATACCATGGCATTGACCGGATTGCCCAAGGTGGCGGCACCGGCGCCGGTAACGACTATTTCACCGTTCTTTTCGAGCACCATGCCGCACATGGACAGATCGACCTTGCGGTGGTCCATCACCCGGTCGCCCAACACGAACACGCCGCAGGAGGCGTTATCTGCCACGGTGTCCTGGATCTTTATTTTCCAGTCGTGAATGCGCGAATCCACGATTTCGAAACAGGCCATCACCCCTTCGGTCGCGGCCAGCACGTCGGCCGCCGTCACGCCCGGCCCGAGCAGGCGCCGTTTCATCAGGAAGGCAATTTCGCCCTCCGCCTTGGGCTGGATCAGTGTGGAAAACGGGATGGATTCGCCTTCGTTGTAGGCCATGCCATCGAGCAGATAACCGAAGTCGGGCTGATGCACACCCAGGAAATTCTGTACCGCCTTGCTGGTGGCACCGATTTTTTTGCCGATCACGCATTCGCCCTTTTCGAGCCGGCGCGCAATCATGCGCTGCTGTATGTAATACGCATCCTGGATGGTAATGTCCACGCCGCGCGAAGTGAGCGGCGCAATGGTTTTCCGGGCTGCCAGGGCCTCGTACAACTCGTCGCCTAGCTGGGTAATCTGGTCTTTTTCCATGTTTGAATCTTTCGTCATTCGCAGAGAAAATCGCCCACCAGACGGTTGAAGCGGGCGGCGTGCTCGATTTGTACCCAGTGGCCGCAGCGGCCGAATACGTGCAGTTGCGAGCGATTCAGCAATTGGTGCAGGTGCAGCGAGTTATCCAGCGGAATGACCTGGTCATCGCGCCCGTGAATGATCAGCGCCTCGTTGGGTAGCGCGGCGATGTCCCCGACTGCGCTGGCCATGGCATCCACCCAGCGTTGGCGCGGGGCCGGAAACATGGCTGCGAACGATTCCTGAAACCCCGGCTGTATGGATGCGCGATAGCGCAACTGAGCCAATTCGTCAGTGACCAGTGCGCGGTCGTAGGCGAATATGTCCAGCAAGCCGCGCATGGCCGCCACGGAGGGCTCATAGCCCCACACGGCATCCAGGGCCGGCGTGATCGCGAACGGGACACCCACGCTGCCCATCAGCACCAGCCGGCGCACCCGTTCGGGATGGCGGATGGCCAATGCCAATGCAATCGCACCGCCGAAAGAATTTCCCACCACGTCGGTGCGATCGATTTCCAGCGCGTCCAGAACCCCAAGCGCGTGGGCGACCCATAAGTCGACTCCATAACGCGCGCCGACCGGCCGCTCGGTGTAACCGAAGCCCACCATGTCCGGCGCCACCACGCGGCAGCGCCGGCCAAGTTCCGGCAGGGTGAGCCGCCAGTTGGCCCAGGCGGAAACGCCGGGGCCGGAGCCGTGGATGAACAGGCAGGGCGCACCCTCGCCGACCACATGGCAATTGGTCTGTATGCCGGCCGCAAGGAGGCTGCGGCCGACTTCCGGGCTGGGGCTGGACATGGCGGCGTCGATTAAAGCTTGACGCAGATATTCTTTTGCTCGGTATAGAACTCCAGCGAATGCACGCCCCCTTCGCGTCCTATGCCGGACTGTTTGGCACCGCCGAAGGGTGTGCGCAAGTCGCGCAGGAACCAACTATTCACCCACACCAGGCCAACTTCCAGTTCGCCGGCCACGCGGTGGGCACGGTTGATGTTCTGGGTGTAGACCGATGCGGCAAGGCCGTAAGTGGTGTCGTTGGCACGAGCGACGATTTCTTCTTCGCTGTCGAATGGCATGACGAGCGTGCAAGGGCCGAAAATTTCCTCGCGCGCGATGGCGGCGTCATCGCCCAGCCCGATCCAGATGGTGGGCTGTATCCACGCACCTTCGGCCATTTCGCCCGGCATGTTCGGCACACCGCCGCCGGTCACCACGGTCGCGCCTTCTTCCACCGCCTTGCGGTAGTAGGAAAGAACCTTGTTGCGGTGCTCCAGGGAAATGAGCGGCCCCATGCCGACGTCTTTTTCGTCGGGCCGGCCTATCTTGAGTTTTTCCGCCCCGGCCTTGAGTTTGGAAACAAAGGTATCGAATATCGGGCGCTCGACATAGACACGCTCGGTACCCAGGCAGACCTGACCGCAGTTCACGAAGCAGGACCGCATCACGCCATCGAGCGCCACGTCCAGATCGGCGTCGGCAAACACGATGGCCGGATTTTTGCCGCCCATTTCCAGCGACACCGGACGCGCGCCGTCGGCCGCCGCTTTCATGATGGCCGCGCCGGTGCGGGTTTCGCCCGTGAAGGTGATGGCGTTCACGCCGCGATGGGTGGTGATGAATTCGCCCGCGGAACCCGGACCGAATCCGTGCAGCACGTTATAAACGCCCTTGGGCATGCCGACCGAATTCATCACTTCGCCCAACAAAGTGGCCGTCTGTGGCGTTTCTTCGGAAGGCTTGACCAGTACGGCGTTGCCGCAGGCCAGCGCCGGTCCGACTTTCCAGGTCATGAGCAGAAGCGGCAGGTTCCACGGGCAAATCACCCCGACCACGCCCACCGGTCGCCGCACCGCATAGTTGAGCGCACCGCGACCGTCCGGCGTGGCCATCTCGAAAAATTCGGTCGGAACGTTCTTGACCACGTCCGCGAAAATTTTGAAATTGGCCGCACCGCGCGGAATGTCGATGTGGCTGGCCAGACTGCGCGGCTTACCGGTATCGGCCACTTCGGCGGCGAGAAAATCTTCAAAGCGGCGGTCGATTTCATTCGCCACGGCATACAGCATATCGACGCGCTGGGCGATGGTCATGCTGCCCCACGGCCCTTTAAGTGCTGCGCGCGCGGCATCCACGGCGGCATCGACTTCTTTCTTGCCGGCCTCGTGCACCATTCCAATGACACTGTTGTCGAGCGGCGAACGCTTTTCGAACTTTTTCTCAGTGGCGACAAATTCACCGTTGATGAAATTGCGGAACTGTTTCACTTTGTTTTTCCCATTA
The DNA here is from genome assembly GCA_016791105.1 of Rhodocyclaceae bacterium. GTDB lineage: Bacteria > Pseudomonadota > Gammaproteobacteria > Burkholderiales > Rhodocyclaceae > JAEUNM01. The sequence goes on from JAEUNM010000011.1 coordinate 8,992, forward strand.
GTCGCATTAAGCAATCAAGCCATGTCGATCGCGGCCAGACCGGCGCGGGCGCATTCCTCGTCCTCGGCCTCGGAAGCACCGGACACGCCTATGCCGCCGATCCAGTCGCCTCGACCAATCGGCAGTCCACCGCCAAACACGATCAGACGCGGCTGGCTGGAAAAGCCCAGCTTCATGCCTTCGTCGTGGCCGACGGCGCCCATCCAGGCCTTGGTCGGAAAGCCGAAACTGGCCGCCGTATAAGCCTTGTCGATGGCGATGTTGATGGAATGGAGGAAGGCGCCCGGCATGCGCAGGAAAGCCATCAGGTTGCCGCCGCGGTCGCACACGGCAACATTGATTTTCCAACCGTTCTGTTCGGCATGACGGACCGCCGCCATCGCGGCGGCCGCAGCCGCTTCGGCAGTAATGCCGGGTATGCTGGTCGTTACTTGCATCAGGTCACCACTGACAGGAAGCGATCGTTCAGTTTGCGGTCGTGATAGAACACTGCGGCGCCCACTTCATCCATGGTCCATTTGATGGGCTTCCAGTCCGGATAGGCCTGATAGCCGCCACAGAAAGTTTCGAAGCGATTGCCGCTCGGGTCGAAGGCATAAATGGTGGTGCCGCGCGTGACACCGTGGCGCGTGGGACCGATATCGATGGACACGCGGTTCATGGACATGAGGTCGGCCGCGCGCAGCACACGCTCCCAGGATTCGAGCAGGAAGGACACGTGGTGCAGTTTGCCCGGCTCGGGGTGGCGCACGAAGGCGATGTCATGCGCCTTGATGGAGGCGGACAGCCAGATCGCCAGATCGGTTTTGCCGTCTTCCAGTTGAATGTGCTCGACCAAGTAAAAGCCCAGCACGTCAGTCAGAATGGCCTGGGCTTTTTCGATGTCCGGCCCGTACAGCAGGCAGTGGTCGAGGCGGATCGGTGCGATCCCTTTCTCGGCCGCGGCGGTCCATGCCTCGGGATTCAGTTCTCCCATACCGTTGCCCACCTGGGTCTTGTGGGCATACAGTTCGATGTCGTGACCGGTGGGCAGGGTAAAGCGCACCCGTTCGCCGGTCTCCAGCAGGTCCCCCGCCGGAATGCGCCGCGTGGCGACACCATAGGCGTTGAGATCTTTTTCCAGCCGGTCCAGGGTGGCATCGCTATCCACCTTGAAGGCGAAAAAATCGACGCCCGCACTATCGGCCTGGCGCAAGATCACGCTGTTGTGGTCACGCTCATCCCAGGCCTTGAAATAAACACGCCCCGTGGCGTCCCGCCCGGTTTCGGTCAGACCCAGCACGTTGCCGTAAAAATCGGTACTTTCATCAAGGTCCAGAACCCGCAACTGAATATGCCCGGGACGCAGCACACCTGTCATCGCCATCGTTTGCTCCTCACTTTGTTCCAAGGTTTTTGAATTTCGGGCCGCCACGCCGTGGCACGACATGCCGCCCGATACACCTTCTTGCCGCCTCTCTCCGCGGGGAATTGCAATTTCTTTTGATGCTTTTTAAACGATATTCTTATAAAATCTCGATGTCAAGGCTGTATCTCGAGATTTCACAACAACTAGGTCTATTCGTTTCCCACTCCGCTAAAATGCCGATCGGACATCTCACCCAGCTTCCTGCCTCCCACATGCACGGCCAAAATTCGCCCGCCCGCGACCCCCCCGCAACCCCAGTCCCGGAACCCAAAACCCTTGTCGAATCGGCCTACCGCAACCTGCGCCGGGACATCATCGAAGGCCGCCTCGCTCCCGGGGAAAAGCTCCGCGTCGAACACCTCAAGGACGACTACGGGGTAGGTGCCGGCACCCTGCGCGAAGCGCTGTCGCTGCTCATTTCCGACGCCCTGGTGGTCTGCCAGGGGCAACGCGGCTTTCGCGTCATGCCCATGTCCCTGGCCGACCTCGAGGACATTAGCCACACCCGCGTCATGCTCGAATGCGAGGCCTTGCGCCAGTCCATCGCGCTTGGCGACGACGCCTGGGAAGCCGATCTGGTGGCGGTGTTTCACCGCCTCACCAAAGCCGAAGAAAGACTTGTCGACCCTGCCGCCCACCAGGAATGGGAAGATCGCAACCGCGCTTTCCACGAAGTGCTCATTTCCGCCTGCCCGTCGCGCTGGATCAAACATTTCCTCTCCATCCTGTACCGCCAGTCGGAGCGCTATCGCCGCATCGCGCTGGTTCACAGACCAATTCCCCGCGACGTGCATGCCGAACACGAAGCGCTGTTCAAAGCCGCCATCGCACGCAGCACCGACGAAGCCACCGCCCTGCTGACCAAGCACATCCTGTTCACGCTGCGTTCGCTGCAACACCTGCCGGAAAATCTGCTCACCCCGGCATCCCGTCCCCAGCCCTGAGCGCTCACGGATTCGCTCCGCCGGGCGTCGTGTCCGCATTGGGGCGGCACACGCTGGCTTTCATCTTTCCCAGCACCGCGAGACTGATGTCACTGGTCGGGCGTACCCGGCAGGCCAGCACGCGGCCGGCGCATTCATCCGCCTCGGAAATGTGCTGGCGGCTCATCACCCGTTTCGAATAGGTGCCGGCGGTAATTTCCACCTTGCATACGCCGCAGCCGCCGCCACGGCAGCCGACCGGAATGCCCTTCTTGCCCAGACGTTCCATGCCGGCCAGCAAGCTTTCCTGCGATGAGCAGCGAAAGCACTCGCCGGTGTCATTGACGGTGACGACGTGATAGGCCACGGCCGTGCCCTCAAATGTTCTTGAACAGCGGGCTTTTCAACTGCTGCGATGCATCCGCCGCCGAATAGAACTTCTCCATATAGATGTCCCGCTCGAACAGCCGGCCTTGCATCAGCGTGGTGATGCACGCGTCTATCATGGCCGGCGGTCCGCACAGATAGGCCTTGCGGCCGCGGAAATCATTGTTGAAGTGGGCTTTGGCCGCCTCGTGGACAAAACCGCGTGCGCCATCCCAATCCGATCCGGCCGGCTCGTCGGACAAGGCCGGCACGTAGGTGAAATTCGGATGGGCCTCGGCCAGGGCACGAAATTTGTCGTGGTAATACAGTTCCGCGCGCGTGCGCTGGCCGTACACCAAGGTGATGGGCAGGGTGCAGCCCTCAGCCAGCAGGTCTTCGATCATGGATTTCGGGCTGGAAAGTCCCGAGCCGCCGGCCATGAACACCATGGGCTGGCCAGTCGATTTCTTCACGAAAAACCGCCCGTAAGGCCCCGTCAGCTTGACCTCGTCACCGGCCTTGAGCTGTTCGTGTATGGCCGTCGTCACTTGCCCGCCCGGCACGATACGAACATTCAGTTCGATCACACCCTCTTCCTGCGGCGCGTTGGCAAGCGAAAACGCCCGCGGCTGCCCAGGCGCGCCGGGCACTTCGATGTTGATGTACTGGCCGGCCTGGAATTCCAGATGCCGATCCAGCTTGACCCATATGCCCTTGATGGTGGGCGTCAAGGACTCGACCCGAATGACTTCGCCCACGTAATCTTCCACCGGGAGATTGCGCGCATCGGCGTCCTCTTCGATTTCCGCCTCGATCACCGTATCCGACTCGAGGCGGCAGCAACAGGCCAGGGTTTTCCCTTCTTCGCGCTCGAAATCCATGAGCGCGAAGGTCGATGCTTCACCGTGATCCACTTCCCCATCCACCACCTGCACCTTGCAGGTGGCACAAAGACCGTGGCAGCAGGCGTGCGGCAGGTAAATGCCGGCACGCAATGCAGCGTCGAGAACGGTCTGCCCGTCCTCAACGGTGATGGTTTGCCCCAGCGGCTCTATCGTCAGCTCGTGACTCATGACGCCCCCGGACTTACGAACAACTGCCGCCGATACCCATCAGGCCCGGCGTCTGCAAACGCAGGGCGTCCTTGTGCTTGAGCCCCAGCTCCGCCAGCGTCTTGTTCATGTCCGGCTGCCAGGGCTGGCCGGATTTGAGCCAGGTGGCGGTGCTGAAATCAACCTTTTGCCAGTCCGGGTGATAGCCGAAAGAATGCGGCAGCATTTTTTCGACGATGTCGCCGAAGCGTGTGTCCGGCGGCAGGCAATAGGCAAACGGCGCGCAGAACAGGAGGTGATGGTCCCAGCCCACATACAGCAACTGCCGGCCGTGGAACTTATCCGCGCCATCGATAATCGGAAACGAGTATTCCTTCAAAGCATTAACAGCCATCTTTGTCTCCAGTCAGCTCTTTTGGGGACGGGTTGCCCCGTCCCCGCGGCTAGTCAGTTCAAACGTTCTTGGTTGCCAATCCGCGCCAGGTATTGAAGTTCTGCTGGTCGCGCGAACCTTCGTAGTCCATGTTGTCGTGGCCCAGATTGAAGTTGTAGAACTTCAATACTTCCAGCATCGGATCGAAGGCCGGGTCGGCCGGGTTGGCACTGGGTGTGAAGCAGTTGCCCTGATAGATCTGATGCACCGGCAGCCAGGACTGGACGTACTTCTCGGGCTCGTCGTCAAATATGTGCTTGCAACCGTCGGAACAGGTGTGGAACTTCTCGCCCTTGAATTCGGACTCGCGGTAACAAATTTGCGTCGGGTCGTCCGGCTCGGTAAATACCATGGGGATTTGGCACACCTGGCACAGCATGGGCAAGGTGTTGCTGTAGAAGCGGTTGCCCTTTTCCGCCTGCTCGCGCCAATAGGTAAAGCGCGGCCGATAGTACTTGTCGAAGGTGTTCGGGTACTTGGCGGACAGCCAGTCCATTTCCTCATCCGTCGGCGACCAGGTATGGAATGCCGCCGCGCCACCGTACTGGTAGAAAGTGGCCCAGGCCTGGTGCGATATATGCTCCTTATCCACCGTGCACTGTTTGACGCAGTCCGGCATCTTGATGCCGTAGCGGGCCAGATCGTTGAACAACGCCCCGCCGTTTTGTTCGAAGTAAATTTCCCAGGCTTCTTTCCAACTCATTACCCGCTTCGGCAGCATGTAATCCATCATCATGCCGACCAGCGTAAGCACGCGAATGCCGCGCCAGGCCCACTTGTCTATCCACTTCTGCACGATGGGCAGGTTGTCCGGGTCCTGCTCCAGCATGAACTTGATGCACTCCAGCCCCAGCGTCATGTGGCGGGCTTCGTCGGATTGCGCCGAAAATCCGAACGTAACGGTCGCCATGTCGCCGTTATAAGCGGCGCCCGACATGAACGGCACGAACAACAGATTAGTCAGCACATATTCGAAACTGAATCCGATCGCAATCATCCACTCGAACGGCCCGGCGCTGTAGGCATCATCGAAAAACGACTTCGGCACCGAGAGGTACCACACGCGTTCCAGCATGTGCTTGAAATCGTGGAAGCCGTCGTAATACTTGTTGTAATTGGACAGCGCGTGAATCTGCGTTTGTGCGTGCCGAATTTCGTCCAGCGACTGCATCAGGCAGGCAATGCGCGGGCCGACGCCAGGGAAATTGCGGCCGGCGGCGGCAAAGCCACGGTGCGCCACGTATTCGAGCGGCGAAATGCCGCACAGGAATAGTTTGATCGCATTCAGGTAACGCGCATCGGTAATGCTCAGATGTCCGTTATTCTGCGCAAACGCGTCCAGCACCGCATACAGCTTGCGCTCCTTTTCGGCCTGGTATTTCCAGTAGGCATCCATCGTCAGGCGGAACGGATCTTCCCAGCGCTCCCAATCGTGGATTTTGATACCTTCGAATTTGGCGTACGGAAATACCGCATCCATGGGCTGGTAAGTGGTTTCCCAGCCCAGCCCACGCGTCATGTGCGCGTATTTTTCCTTAAGTCCCAGCTTTTTCTTTGTGGCTTTCATATCCATGGCATGTTCTCCTCAGTTATTCCAGGCCAAGGTGAACGTATCGTCGTCCTCGTCCAGATTGCCCGATATGGTGATCAGATTGATCTGCAGTTCCTGCAGGTCGAAAGAACGGCCGATGCGCGCCTCGATGGACTCACGCTTGATCACCAGTTTGCCTTCGGCGTTAATTTTCACCATCGCGGGCTGTTCGTCCAGCACGGCCCCCGGGTTATCTTCCATTATCGATTCCACAATGGGACGGGTGTCCTCATTGGTCTGGAAAGCAATGAATACGGTAGACATGCGTGCTCCTAGACGGATAGCCCCTGCTTGGCGCAGCGGGAATTGAATTCGTTGGTCAGGTCGGTCAGCGTGGCTTCGGCATCGGCGCCAAAGGCGCGCTCCGCCAGAGGCGCGATCGCTTCGAGTGCGGCGCCACGGTACTGCGCCAGCCACTTATTGAGCAGCGCTTTGTTGTCCGGGCTTTCCGCCGCGGCCACCTTGATTTGCGCGTCTATCCATTTCGCCGTTTCCACCGACCATTCACCCATGAAGCGCGTCATCATGGAAATGGGGGTTCCGCCCTTGGCAGAAAATTCGCCATCCAGACGATCGAATATGAGCGGATAAACCAGCCCCTCGAGCACCAGGTTTTGCGCCACGAAAGTTTCGAACCAGTCGCGTACCACCAGTGTGTTTTCGATGTAGCGGCGCAGGGGCTGCCACAGCGGCGCGTTCATCCAGCTGGCTTTGGCATCGTCCAGCGCCTTCGGGCCTTGCAGCTCGAGGCCGACGCGGGTGAGGTATTGCGCCACGCCCAGGTGATCCATGGCGTGATACAGGCAGGGCTGGGTAATCGCCGTGCCGTAACCGTAAGCGGCGATAAAGGAATTATTCATATTGCCGCCCCATTCCGCATGGCGCAGCGGCACGAGGAGATCGAGGGCGGTTTGCCTGAGTTCGGCCGGCAACAGATCGGCCAGGCCGCGCTCTTCTATCATGTCGAAGTTGGCTTCGGCGGCGTCCTGCTGGCGCGAACGCGCGATGGTGTAAGCGCCGTAGTAAAACTGGCGCGGATCCTTCAGCGCGTACCAGTCTTTCATGCGGATTGCGGTGCGGCGTTCGTCAAACAGTTCGAACTCCGGCTCCCACATCGGACGGTAGTGGAATATGTCCGTCTGCTGAACGTCGTAAGTGCCTTCCTGGTAGCGGCTGGCCGGCTTGTCGCCGAACCTGCGGGCAATGTTGTCAAAGGTTTGCCGCACCGGCTTGATCGCCACCGTGCGCAGATCGATTTGCATATAACGTCTCCTCTCTTTATCCCGCGGCCCTGTCAGGCCGCGTCATCAATATCCCGCCGCGACGCTTCGTTCATGCGCGCCACCCAATCGCCGGAACCGCCGATTAGCGGCTCGAGCACGATTACCTCGTTGGCAAGGCAGAACTCGTGAAAACCTTCGGACGGCAAAATCAGTTCCACGCAAAGTTCCGGATCGCCGATGGCGAACTCGAACTCGACAAAGCCGTCATCGCGCCGTGCGCATACCCGAACATATTTGCGGGTTGCGTCGAATGGGCGCTGTGGGTCGCTCACGTGCCTCCTCCCCATTTTGTCAGTTGCGGGTACCGCTCCACCGGCACCGGCCAAGCCATTACGCAAGACCTGTGCCACTTTGACAACAGATTGTTTTCCATAGGTTTTTCCTCTATGAATCGGGGTTTTGCCGGGCATTTCCATCACCTATTGAACAAGCAGATCAGGGGCGGATCATCAATTGATAAATGGTCTTTTGCGCTGATTGCGTCACGCCCTGACGACAAATAGCTTGCCATAAAACCTCGAGGTTTGTATAATTTCTCGAGATTTTTGTGCGAAATTTTATTCGCGCCAGCCCTACCCCCTTGCGGAAGCAAATTCGCCACACATTTGCTTCCGGCACAGCCATTCGGGCTTCGCGCTTTCCAACTCATACAGAGCGAAAAGCTCGAAAGTTCGACCGACATGACCACCATCCGCTACCCCGAGTCCAACGACCTGCGGGAACTGGTGCGCTTTTCTGAAAAAGACGGCACCATCTGGCTGGCCGAAAACCGCATGATCCTCATGCACTCCGCCGCACTCGGCATGCTGCGCAAGGAGTTGATCGGCTCAGTCGGCAAGGAACATACGCGGCGAATATTCACCCGTATGGGATACGCATCCGGGGTGCGCGATGCCGAACTGGCCAAGCGCATACGCGGCGATCGCAACGTGCACGATGCGTTTTTTACCGGCCCGCAACTGCACATGCTCGAAGGCATCGTGCGGGTATCGCCGGTAAAGCTGGACATGGACGTGCCGAGCGGGCGCTTTTTTGGCGAATTTCTGTGGGAAAACTCCTGGGAAGAAGACGAACACCAGCCCGAATTCGGCCGCGACCCGGAGCCGGCCTGTTGGTCGCAGATCGGCTACGCCTCGGGCTATACCTCGGCTTTCATGGGCCGCTTCATCCTGTTCAAGGAAACCGAGTGCGTGGCCTGCGGCCACAACACCTGCCGCATCGTCGGCAAGCCGCTCGAAGAATGGGAAGACGGTCCGGAATATGCGAAATACTTCGAGCTGGATTCGATGCTCAACCACCTGCTGGAATTGCGCAACCAGGTTGATTACCTGCGCGCCGCCATCCAGCAGCAGAGCCACCTGCCCGAAATGCTGGGCGTATCAAAAGGCTTCACCAATGCGCTGAGCCTGATCACGCGCGTAGCCCCGGCGCAAATTACGGTGCTGCTGCTGGGCGAAACGGGCGTCGGCAAGGAACGTTTTGCGCGCACCCTGCACCACTTGAGCAACCGCCGGCAGGGGCCTTTCGTGGCGGTAAATTGCGCCGCCCTGCCGCACGACCTGATCGAATCCGAACTATTCGGCGTCGAAAAAGGCGCGTTCACCGGCGCTCAATCTTCACGCATGGGCAAATTCGAGCGCGCCGACGGCGGCACCCTGTTCCTCGACGAGATAGGGGAAATGTCACTCGCCGGCCAGGCCAAATTGCTCCGCGCGCTTGAACAAGGCGAGATTGAGCGCCTCGGCGATGATCGCACGCGCAAGATAAACGTGCGCCTGGTGGCTGCCACCAATATCGACTTACAGACCGCCGTCAAAGAGGGCCGCTTCCGTTCCGACCTGTTTTATCGCCTGAACGTATTCCCTATCCAGATCCCCCCCCTGCGCGAACGCGTGGCGGATATCAAGCCGCTGGTCGATGCCATGCTGGAACGCTTTTGCACCGTACATGAAAAGCGCCTGCAAGGCATCAGCGACAAGGCCATGCAAATGCTGAAGCAATACCGCTGGCCCGGCAACGTGCGCGAACTGGAAAACATAATCGAACGCGGCGTGATCCTTGCCCCGATAGGAGGCTGGGTGGAAATCGAACACCTGTTCACGCTGATCGACGAAATGGAAAGCAGCGGCATCGGTGTTTCTTCCACCGGACGCCTGGAGGAAACACAAGCCGACGCGACCAACCAAAGCCTGGTGGAAAGCGTTCTGGCGTCCGGAATCGGACTGAACGAGCTCGAATCCCGCCTGCTCAATGCGGCGGTGAGCAAAACCAAAGGCAATCTAGCCGGCGCGGCGCGCATGCTGGGCATTACACGGCCCCAACTTCAGTACCGGCTACGAAAATGCCCGGATGCGGATTCCGATATGGCTGCATCCGAGAGCGATGCTTCCACGTAACGAGTCCCCGTAGCCGCGTAGCCCCGTAGGTTGGGGTGAGCTCGCGAACCCCAACACTTGGCGTCGATGCGAAACGCCCGAGCTTGGGGTTCCTGTCGTCACGGCACCCGACGTGCAGCCCGAAAAAGCCCAGGCTCGGACGGCGATCTGGCTTCGCCGGAAGCCGGGGCGAGCGTCTCACCGGCGCGATACAAGCTGTCCGGTTTCACTACTCCTAGCCGGCCAATCATCATGGCGGTAACGCTCGAGCGCGCTCTTGTGCCTTACTCACCAACTACCGCGCACATGTAGCCGTTCCTGAGTAGCAAACCTTCCCAACGCCGGCGCCGTTTTAGTGTCCCCTGTGCCTTGCCAGGCGGCATGCGGGAGCGCCTGCCGATGCAAAAGCCACTACTTGCGGGCGGCACACGACCACGCCAGACAAGCCGGCTTGCAGAACGGTTTGGTGATAAGCCCGGAATTCTATTTGTGACTTGACGGGATATCACGGAAAAAGGCCCCTGGCTCAATATAAATTCCGCCAATTCTGACAACCCCTCCCCGTCGCATACCAATTTGCCTTGGCGGATTGGTCCACACGTTGTGCAGCGCGATCACGCCGCGACCTATGCTTTTGAGTCACACTAAATATGTGAGCCATGGCCCTTTTCTCCGGTTTGCCCCCTCGACCTTCAAAAATACCGTGGTCTGTCCCCGTTTACCACACCGGCAAGCATCGCGCGCTCGCGAGTGGCGGCCGGTTCAATTGCCGCGCGGATGACGAGGGAAGATGCGACGTCATAGAGGCCAAATATGACGGCGAGCGGTACCCTGCTACCCCAGCGCCCACGATGGGTGCCGAATTCTTCGACGATATCGGGGAAATTCGGGAGCCGAAGAGTGGAGGCGTCTCCTGCGAGTAAGCGCAACCCGTGCCAGCGAGGTGCGGCCACGGAGGACTTCCATTTGGTAACGAGAAGATCGTTGAGAGCCAGAAATACCGTATGTCTAAGCTTGTACCGGGCTTGAGAGAACGCGCTCTTCGACGCACGGCGAACAAACTCTGCATTGCCAGCTAATCGCCCGAAGAAATCGTCAAGCTCGCTTTGCAGCCCTTT
>JAEUNM010000012.1 GCA_016791105.1 Rhodocyclaceae bacterium
AAGTCAGTTCGGCCGGACCGGATAGCGGCGCCGCAGGCCTTCGGCCTCGGCAATTTCGCGTTCCAGGCAGGCCGCATACTCCCCATAGAGCGCTTCGACCACTTCCCGCGTCTTCGCGATGCGCCCTATTCCGCCCACCCCATGCCCGGCCGACCAGACGGTTTTCCAGGCCTTGGGGGCGGCAACGATGTCGCCGGAAAAATCGATTTTCTTTTCTTCGCGCAATTGCGCTGCCGTGAAGCCGGCCTTTTCCAGCGTCGGTTTGAGCCAGTTGGCAAGCACGCCGGAAACGGCCTTGGTAGCGACCAAATCTTCGATATCGCTGTCCACGATCAGTTGGCGGTAATCCGGATCAGCCAGGCTTTCTTCGGTGGCGATGAAGCGCGTGCCGGCCAGCACGAAATCAGCGCCGAGCAGTTGCGCGGCGCGGATATCTTCGCCCCGCGTCACGGCTCCGGCCAGGCCTAGCGGCCCGTCCCAGAACTTGCGCACTTCGGCGATCAAGGCAAACGGGTGGTAACTGCCGGTGTGGCCGCCGGCCCCGTTGGTTACCAGCACCAGTACGTCGGTGCCGGCATCGGCGGCTTTACGCGCCAGGGTCGGGTTGATCACGTCGGCCATCACGATGCCGCCATAAGCATGCACGGCATCGAGTACCCGGCCCGGACTGCCGAGCGCGGTGGACACGATTTTCGGCTGAAATTCGGCAACCAGCTCCATTTCCGCCGCGAAGCGGTCATAGCTGCTGTGCACGATCATGTTGAGCGACCAGGGCGCGCCTGGCTTGCAGCTGTGGATGCTGTCGCGCGTGTGGCGCATCCAGTCGCGCAGGATATCCACATTGCGCGCATTGGCGGCCGGATAAGAACCAATGATGCCGGCCTCGGCGCAGGCGATGACCAGTTCCGGCCCGGATACCAGGAACATCGGAGCGGCCATGAGCGGCAGCGCACTATTCCCGATGATGTCGAGAAAAGCGCGCTGAGAATCGCTCAACGGTCGCTGCCCAGCTTCGCTCCCCATTTTGTCTCCGCTGGTGTTGGGTTGGAGTTCTAAGTCTTGTTTTTAAGTCTGGTTCTATCCGTTAGCGCATAGGCCGAATTTCCCAGCCACCGTCGCTTTGTATCACCACCGCCGTTGTCGCCTTGCTGTTGGCACGCGAAGCCAGCAGGACGTAATGTCCGGCATGGTCCTCGGGCTGGGCGATCATTTTCAGCGGCATGCTGTTGGCAACGTTTTCCTGAAAATTCGGTATTTCCGACAGCCGGCGCTCCTGTTTACCCAGGCTTTCCGGTCCGCGCAAGGGCGTCACCGTGCCTCCCGGCGCGACGCCGTTCACCCGCACCTCGGGCGCAAACTCATACGCCAGTTGTTTGATGAGCCCCAGGCCGGCGTGCTTGGAGGCCACATAGAGCGGACCGCCGCCGCCGGCATAGAAGGCCGAATTCGACAGCGTGAAAATCATGCTGCCGCGGCTGGCGCGCAAGGCCTCGGCCGCGGCGCGCGCAGCCAGTACGTAGCCCTTGACGTTCACGCCGAAAATTTCATCGAAGCTTTTGTCGAGATCGGCCAGGCTCATTTTTTCGAGCCGGGTGAAAAAATCCCACACACCCGCGTTGCCGACCAGCGTGTCGAGCTTGCCGAAGCGGGCGACGGTGGCATCCACCGCAAGCTGGTTATCCGCGCCGGAGCGTACGTCACCCATGCTGACGACAACCTGGTTGCCGAATTCGGCAACCAGGTTGTCCGCCTGCTCCTGGCTACGCACCATCACGCCGATCCCGGCCGCGCCTTCTTCGATGAAGCGCTTGACGACAGCGCGCCCGATGCCGGACCCGCCCCCGGTTACAAGTGCTACATCGCCTTCCAGCCAACCACGGTTCGCCACGCGCATCCCCTTAGATGAAGGCGTTGAAGTTCTTCGCCATCAGAACCGACTGCGTCATGAAAATTTTGCGACGCGCGATTTTGAAACTATCGCCTTCGATGCGCAGAACGTCTTCGCGACGGCCGACCAGCAGGTCGTTGTCCTTCTCGACGCGGCTGCGATAGTTCACGAAGGTGCTATGCACGATGTACTCGTCGTCGTTCTCGCCCTGGAACACCTCCACGCCGGTAATCACGTGCGCATGGCGCGTCGGCGGGTCTTCGGCCCAGCACGACGGCTGCTTGAAGCGCGTGACGCGGCGCGTCAGGTCGAGCAGGTTGTCGTTGTAGAGCGCGCCGCGGTCGAGGCCATACGGCCCGTTCTTGTCGGCACGGCGGCGATTTTCCATGGTCGGCATCCAGTAATGGATGTCGTCGGCCATCAGCGCGAGCCAGTCGTCCCAACGCTCCTCGTCCAGCAGGCGGGCTTCGCGATAGAGGAATTGTTCGACCCGGTGGTGCGTATCGCGATCGACCGGCACTTCATTCAGGCTGGTTTTGGCATTCATACCTATTCCTTCATTTTCGGCACATCGCGTTGCGGGACATCCTTCCAGGTCTCGGCCTTCATCAGATCGAGCCAGCGCACGTAGAACGCACGCTGATTGGCTTCATTGATCTGGCCGCGATAAACGTTCGCCGGCAGCGGCGTGTTTTCGATTTTGGTATTTGCGCCCAGGCCCAGGTAAAGATCCTGCTGGCGGGTCACGAAGCCGGCATTGCAGCGGGTTGCGTATTCCCAGTTTTCGCCGTCGTCCATTTCGAACACGCCGGACGGGCTGAAGGTCATCATGGTGCCCTTGCGCCAGCCGTCCTTGATGTTCTGCGGCGCGTTCTTGTTCACGAAGGTCCAGGTATGCAGTTCGATGTGCCCCGGGCCGCGCGGATGCCAGGTACGGAAGGTGTTCTGGCCCGGCAGGAACGAGGTGTTCGGGAACAAGGTGCAGGACGAAATCGAACCGATCATTTTCGAGCGGAATTCGTCGTGACGCGCAGCTACCTTGGGTTGCAGGATGTACAGGTACTTCATCAGTTCCTTGTCGCCGAGGGTGGCGCAGTTACCGACGATGTCCTGGTTGAATTCCCAGCCGTGGCCGTTGAAATTGACCTGAAAGGACTGATCCGGGAACTTATGCACTTCGGCCACCGGCCCGCCGACCATGGCGCGCGCGCCCGAAGCGTGGGTCCACCCGGCGTGCAGAATGTCGCCGACGAAATTTGGCTCTTTTGAATTTCGAGTGGGTTACGCGGTTTTCGGGCCGAATTTGGGGAGATCAAGCTTGCCGGCGATTAGAAAGAGCACAGTGCGCATGGTTCTGAATCGCGTGTAACCCCGCGCCTTACGTTTAGCGGCCTGGAAA
>JAEUNM010000060.1 GCA_016791105.1 Rhodocyclaceae bacterium
GCCGCCGCCCCTGCCCTGGCCGACATCAACGTGGGCGTCATCGCCTCCCTGACCGGCCCGGCCGCTGCCCTGGGCGCCGAAACGAAAAAGGCCGTCGCCATGTTCCCGGCCACCGTGGGCAGCGAAAAAGTCAATTTCATCCTGCTCGATGACGGTACGGACCCGACCAATGCCACCAAAAATGTGCGCAAGCTCATTTCCGAGGACAAGGTGGACGTAATCCTGGGGCCTAACCTCATCGTCACCGCCAACGCCATGGCCGACGTGGCCAATGCCGAAAAAACGCCCATGGTGTCCGTCGCACCGCTGGACGTATCCGGCGACAAGCGCGGCTATGTGTTCCGCAGTGAGCCGTCGGCCGACCTGATGGTGGACAAGATCGTCGCCGACATGGTCGCGAGCGGTGCCAAAAGCGTCGGCTTCATCGGCTTTTCCGATTCCTGGGGCGAACTGTTGCTGAAGGCGCTCACCAAATCCACCGAAGGCAAAATGCAGATTGTCGCCACCGAACGCTATGGCCGTGCCGACCCCAGTGTGCAGGCGCAGGTGCTGAAGGTGATGGCCGCCAAGCCGGATGTGGTGTTCGTCGGCGGCTCCGGTACGCCGGCCGCGATGCCGCAAATCACGCTGCGCGAGCGCGGCTACAAGGGCAAAATTTATCAGTCGCACGGCGTCACCAATAAAGAGTTCCTGCGCGTGGGCGGCAAGAACGTGGAAGGCGCACTCATCCCGGTCGGCCCGGTGCTGGTGGCCGAACAACTGCCGGACAGCCATCCGACCAAGAAAAATGCCGTGGCATTCGTGAAGGATCTGGAATCCAGGAACGGCCCGGATTCCCGCTCCACCTTCGCCGGCGCCACCTGGGACGCCTGGCTGCTGGCGCAGAACGGCCTGCAGACCGCGCTGAAGGGCAAAGCCAAGCCGGGCACGCCGGAATTCCGCGCCGCGGTGCGCGACGGCATCGAGCACACCAGCAAGCTGGTGGGCACCAACGGGGTCTACACCATGGGTGCGGGCGATCACGCCGGTTACGACGCATCAGCCATCGTGCTGATCAAGGTTGAGGACAACCACTGGAAACTGGTGAAGTAAATGAGCGAACAACTGGGTTCCCAAGCTGCCGCGGCGCTGCTCCAGGCCGCCTATTCCAGCCGTCAGGCCATCGCGCCCCTGCGCGAGCGCCTGGCCCAGTCCGACCAGGCTGGCGCCTATGCCGTACAGGAAGCCAACACCACGGCCTGGCTGTGTGAAGGTCGGCGGCTGGTCGGTCGCAAGATCGGCCTGACTTCGCTCGCGGTACAGGCCCAGCTCGGGGTGGATCAACCGGATTTCGGCATGCTGTTTGCCGACATGGCGGTGGGCGACGGCGAAATCGTCGCCGCCGGCCGCCTGATCCAGCCCAAGGTCGAAGCGGAAGTGGCACTGGTGATCGGTCGCGATCTGAACCACGAGCGCCACACTTACGCCGACTTGATTCGCGCCACCGAATACGCCTTGCCCGCCATCGAAATCGTCGATAGCCGCATCGAAAACTGGAACATCAAGTTCGTCGATACGGTCGCCGACAACGCCTCCAGCGGACTATTCGTGCTGGGCGGCCGGCCGGTAAAGCTGTGCGACGTGGACCTTACCGCCTGCAATATGGAAATGCAGCGCGGCGAGGAAATCGTGTCGCGCGGCAATGGCCGCGCCTGCCTCGGCAGCCCGCTCAATGCGGCGGTCTGGCTGGCCGACATGATGGTGCGCTGCGGCCGTCCGCTCGAGGCCGGAGACATCGTCATGACCGGCGCGCTGGGCCCCATGGTAGCCGTCAAATCCGGCGATCGCTTCGATGTGCGCATCGAAGGGCTGGGCACCGCCAGTGCCCTGTTCGCCTGAACGCCCCAACTATTCAAGAGAGAATCGACATGACCCGGAAAATCAAGTGTGCGTTGATCGGGCCCGGCAATATCGGGACCGATCTGCTGTACAAGCTGCAGCGCAGCCCCTACCTCGAGCCGGCCTGGATGGTCGGTATCGACCCTGAGTCGGAAGGTCTCAAGCGCGCTGCCGAAATGGGCCTCAAGGTGACCGCCGAAGGTGTCGACGGCCTGTTGCCGCACGTGAAGGCCGACAACATCCAGATCACTTTCGACGCCACGTCTGCCTACGTACACGCCGAAAACAGCCGCAAGCTGAACGAACTGGGCGTGCTGATGATCGATCTGACGCCGGCCGCCATCGGCCCCTATTGCGTGCCGCCGGTGAATCTGAAAGAACACGTCGGCAAGCGCGAAATGAACGTCAACATGGTGACCTGCGGCGGACAGGCCACCATCCCCATGGTGGCTGCCGTATCGCGCGTGCAGAAGGTGAAGTACGGCGAAATCGTCGCCACCGTCAGTTCCAAATCCGCCGGCCCCGGCACGCGCAAGAACATCGACGAATTCACCCGCACCACGTCCGGTGCGGTGGAAAAAGTCGGCGGCGCCGAAAAAGGCAAAGCCATCATCATCATCAACCCGGCCGATCCGCCCCTCATCATGCGCGACACCGTGCACTGCCTGACCGAAACCACGCCGGATCAGGCTGCCATCACGGAATCCATACAGGCCATGATCAAGGAAGTGAGAAATACGTGCCCGGCTACCGTCTGGTGAACGGCCCGGTATTCGACGGCAACCGCGTGTCGGTATTTCTGGAAGTGCAGGGCCTGGGCGACTTCCTGCCCACTTACGCAGGCAACCTCGACATCATGACCGCGGCCGGTGCGCGCACCGCCGAAATGTTTGCCGAAGAAATTCTCGCCGGTCGCCTCACGCTGGAACCCAAGGTGGCCACCGGTACGCCCACGCTGGCCGGTTGCGGTTCGAACTGATCTGGAGACGAACACCATGACTGTCAAAGGCAAAACCGTAACCGTCCACGACATGACGCTGCGCGACGGGATGCACCCCAAGCGCCACCTGATGACGCTGGATCAGATGGTGAGCATTGCCAGCGGTCTCGACGCCGCCGGCATTCCGCTCATCGAAGTCACCCACGGCGACGGCCTGGGCGGCTCCTCGGTCAATTACGGCTTCCCGGCCCATACCGACGAGGAATACCTGGGCGCCGTGATTCCCAAAATGAAACAGGCCAAGGTGTCGGCCCTGCTGCTGCCCGGCATCGGCACCGTCGACCACCTCAAGATGGCACGTGAGCTGGGCGTGCACACCATACGGGTGGCCACCCACTGCACCGAAGCCGACGTGTCGGAACAGCACATCACGCTGGCCCGCAAGCTGGACATGGACACCGTCGGCTTTCTCATGATGAGCCACATGAACAGCCCGGAAGGTCTGGTCAAACAGGCCAAGCTCATGGAAGGCTACGGCGCCAACTGCATTTACGTCACCGACTCGGCCGGCCACCTGCTGCCGGAAACCGTGAAATCGCGCCTGAGTGCGGTGCGTGATGCGTTGAAGCCGGAAACCGAACTGGGTTTCCACGGCCACCACAACCTCGCCATGGGCGTGGCCAATTCCATCGCCGCCATTGAAGTCGGTGCCAATCGCATCGACGCCGCCGCAGCCGGTCTGGGCGCCGGCGCCGGCAACACGCCGATGGAAGTGCTCATCGCCGTGTGCAGCCTGATGGGCATAGAAACCGGCGTGGATGTGGCAAAAATTACCGACGTGGCGGAAGACCTGGTGGTGCCCATCATGGACTTCCCGATCCGCATCGACCGCGATGCCCTCACCCTGGGTTATGCCGGGGTATATGGCTCTTTCCTGCTGTTCGCCAAACGGGCCTCGGCCAAATATGGCGTGCCGGCGCGCGACATCCTGGTCGAACTGGGGCGTCGCGGCATGGTCGGCGGCCAGGAAGACATGATCGAGGACACCGCCATCACCATGGCTCGGGACCGCGGTCTGGCCGTCTGATGCCCGGCGGCAGGCCGAATCCGGCCTGCCGTTTGCCAATTTGAGAGTGATTGTCGAGCACTGCGTGCCGGTTGTTTTGGCGCGCGGCGTTCGCACGGGAGTCGTTCATGGATGCTTCAATTTTTGCCTTGCTGGCGCAGGACGGGATTACCAACGGCGCCATCTATGCGCTGCTCGCCCTGGCGCTGGTGCTGGTATTCATCGTTACCCGCATCATATTCATTCCGCAGGGCGAATTCGTCGCCTGGGGCGCACTCACCATGGCAGCGCTGGAAGCCGGCAATTTTCCCGGCACGGTCTGGATGCTGCTGGGCGCCGGCGCGCTTACCTTCATTGCCGACGCCATCGCCAATCCGCCCGGCCGCAAACAGCTCGGCCGTTCGGCGCTAAGAAACATTGCCTTCCCGCTGGCGCTGGCCGGCCTGCTTTGGGTGTTGCCGCTGGCGAGCATGCCCATGCTGGTGAAGGTGGCGCTTAGCTTGCTCATCGTGGTGCCGCTGGGCCCGATGATTTATCGCGTCGCCTTCCAGCCGGTGGCGGAAGCGCCGGTACTCATTCTTCTCATCATTTCGGTCGCCCTGCACCTGCTCATGGTCGGCCTGGGGCTGCTCATTTTCGGGCCGGAAGGTTCGCGCACCGCGCCGTTCAGCGAAGCACAGTTCGAGATCGGCAGCCTGATGCTGGGCGGACATACGCTGGTGGTGCTAATGGCCGCCATTGCGCTGATCGTCGGTCTGTTCATGTATTTCAAGCGCACCCTGGGCGGCAAAGCATTGCTCGCCACCGCGATCAACCGTAACGGCGCGCGCCTGATGGGCATTTCGCCGGCACTGGCGGGCCGCCAGACGTTTTTCGTGGCGGCGCTGATCGGCGTGCTGTCCGGCCTGCTGGTTGCCCCGCTCACCACGATCTACTATGACTCCGGCTTTCTGATCGGCCTCAAGGGCTTCGTCGCCGCCATCATCGGCGGGCTGGCCAGCTTTCCGATGGCAGCCGGCGGCGCCATCGCGGTCGGGCTGCTGGAATCGTTTTCGTCCTTCTGGGCCAGCGCCTACAAGGATGTGCTGGTATTCACGCTCATCATCCCGGTGCTGGTGTGGCTGTCCTTCTCGACCCGCCATGTGGAAGAGGAAGATCACGGCCACGTCACGTCGGCGTCGCAAGGCAAGGGCAGCATCAGTCCGGTCGTCGCACTGGGCGTATTTCTGGCCGTCCTGCTGCTCGCGCCGCTGGTGCTGCCGGAGTTCTACGTCACGCTGCTCAACTATGTCGGCCTGTCGGCACTGGTGGCGCTGGGCCTGGTGCTGCTCACCGGGGTGGGCGGGCTGACCTCTTTCGGTCAGGCGGCATTCGTCGGTCTGGGCGCCTATACCACGGCCTGGCTCTGCGCCGGTTCCGACCTGCCGGGCTGGATCTCGTTCGCGGCCGGTTCGCCCTGGCTGGCATTGCCGATCGGCCTGATACTCACCTCGATCGTGGCGATTTTCCTCGGTTCGGTCACGCTGCGCCTGTCCGGCCACTATCTGCCGCTCGGTACGATGGCGTGGGGACTGAGCCTGTATTACCTGTTCGGCACGATGGAATTTCTCGGCGGTCACGCCGGGCTGTCCAGCCTGCCGGCGGTCAGGATTTTCGGCTTCGAGCTGATCGACAACCGCCATTATTACTACCTGGTGTGGGCCTTCGTGCTGCTGGCCTTGTTCACGACCAAAAACCTGCTCGATTCGCGCGAAGGGCGGGCCATACGCGCACTGAAGGGCGGCATCGTGATGGCAGAAGCGATGGGCGTGAATACCACCCGCGCGCGCATGGTGATTTTCCTCATCGCAGCGCTGCATGCCTGTGCCGCCGGCTGGCTGTACGCGCACCTGCAGCGCTTTGTCAACCCGACGCCGTTCGGCCTGCACATCGGTATCGAATACCTGTTCATGGCCGTGGTGGGTGGCGCCGGGCAGGTTTGGGGTGCGGTGGTCGGCGCCGGCGTGATTACCGTACTGAAGCAGTGGTTGCAGGACATACTGCCCAAACTGTTCGGTTCGGCCGGCCACTTCGAAGTGATCGCCTTCGGCGTGATGATGATCGTGGTGCTGCACAAGGCGCGCGACGGCCTGTGGCCTCTGTTGTGCCGCCTGGTGCCGGTGCGGCGTGATCCCAAGGTGGTCGACGCGCAAGCCGAACCGCTGCCGAAAAAACAGCAGCCGCCGCATGGCGAGGTGATCCTGCAAGCCAAGGGCGTAACGCGCAAATTCGGTGGTCTGGTCGCCAACAACAACATGAGCTTGCAGGTCGAGGCAGGCGAAATTCTGGCCCTGATCGGACCCAACGGCGCCGGCAAGAGCACCATGTTCAACCAGTTGTCCGGCGTCGATACGCCCACCTCCGGCGAAGTGCTGTTCCGCGGCAAGTCGGTGGCCGGCCATAGTTCGCGCGAAATTGCCGCGCTGGGCATGAGCCGTACCTTCCAGCACGTGCGCCTGTTGCCCACCATGAGCGTGCTGGAAAACGTCGCCATCGGCGCCCACATGCGCGGCAGCAAGAGCGTGTTGCCGGCCGCCTGGCGCATGGACCGCGCGGAAGAAGCGCGCCTCCTGCGTGAAGCGGCGATTCAGGTCGAGCGTGTCGGCCTGGGCGAATTCATGCACGTCGAAGCGGGTGCCCTGGCGCTCGGCCAGCAGCGTTTGCTCGAAATTGCGCGCGCCCTGTGTTCCGATCCTTGCCTGATGTTGCTGGACGAGCCGGCGGCCGGTCTGCGCCTGAAAGAAAAGCAGGCGCTGGCGGAACTGTTGCGGCGCCTCAAGTCCGAAGGCATGGCAGTGCTCATCGTCGAACACGACATGGATTTCGTGATGAATCTGGTCGACCGCGTGGTGGTGATGGAATTCGGCGAGAAGATTGCCGAAGGTCTGCCGGAGGAAATTCAGAAAGATCCGGCCGTGCTCGAAGCTTATCTGGGAGGCGTGTGACGTGAGCAAGAACGTACTGGAAGTCAAAAACCTTTGCGTCGCTTACGGCAAGGTGGAAGCCGTCAGCAATCTGAGCCTCACGGTCGGCGAGGGCAAAATCGTGACCGTGATCGGTCCCAACGGCGCCGGCAAAACCACCACCTTGTCCGCCATCATGGGGCTGCTGCCCTCCAGCGGCAACGTCGAATTCGACGGCACGGTGGAACAGGTGCCGGAGGTGGAGCGCATGGTGGTGCGCGGCATGAATCTGGTGCCGGAAAAGCGCGAATTGTTCGGCACCATGACCATCGAGGACAACCTGTTGCTGGGCGCCTTCCAGCGCCACCGCACGGGGCACCGCGATCACCCGCAGACCATGGAAGAGGTGTACGCGCTGTTCCCGCGCCTGAAGGAGCGGCGCCACCAGCAGGCCGGCACCATGTCGGGCGGCGAACGCCAGATGCTCGCGGTCGGCCGCGCCTTGATGGCCAAGCCCAAGCTCCTGATGCTGGACGAACCCAGCCTGGGCCTGGCGCCGCTCATCGTGCGCGAAATTTTCCGCATCATCGCCGAGCTGCGCCGGCGCGGGGTATCCATTCTGCTCGTCGAACAGAATGCCCGCGCCGCGCTGCAGGCGGCCGATTACGCCTATGTGCTGGAAAACGGCGGCATCAAGATCGAGGGCGATGCCGAATTGCTGCGCAATGATCCGCGCGTGATCGAGAGCTATCTCGGTCTGGCCAGCAAGCACCAGGAAATGCTTTCGACCTGAGCGAAACCGGAGAACGAATCATGGAATCCCTGCATATCATTGGCGATGAACATCAGTCCATCGCAGCCATCATGCACGCCATCCGCTACATGCTGAAAGAAGTGGGTGCCGGCAAACTGCAAGCCGACCTGAAACTGTTTCAGGCCATGGTGCACTACCTGGACGCCTACGCCGAACAGCGCCACCACCCCAAGGAAGACATCCTGTTCGACCTTCTCGCAAAGCGCACCGACAAGGCGGCCAACAGTCTGGCGCAATTGGCCGAGCAACACGGCGCCGCGCCGCAGCGCATCGCGGCGCTGCAGCAGGCGCTCGATGCCTACCTGGCCGACGCCGGAAAATTCGCACAATTCGCCCAGGCCTTCGACGCCTATGCCGAGTTTTATCGCAACCACATGATGCTGGAAGAAGATGTGGTGCTGCCGCTGGCGCGCCAGCATCTGACGGCAGCGGATTGGGCGGCGGTCGATGCCGGTTTCCGCGAAGAAATGCAATCCAAGTCCGGCAAGGATGGAAAACACGAGGACTTCGCCGGCCTGTTCTCGCGCCTGGTGGATGCCGCACCGGCACCCATAGGTTTGGGCTCGGGTCCGTTCAAGGGCTGAGCCGCCACAACAACCCCGACATCACCAAGGAAACAGATCATGGCGACTGCCACCGCATTGACCGAAGCCGGCACCAGCAAATTCGCGCGCATCAAGGAAGGCGACCTGGACCTGCAATTGCACTACAACGACTGCGGCGAAGGCGCCGAAACGGTGGTCATGCTGCACGGCTCGGGGCCCGGCGCCAGCGGCTGGGCGAATTTCAACCGCAACGTCGAGCCGCTGGTTGCGGCCGGCTATCGCGTCATCCTGATGGATTGCCCGGGCTGGAGCAAAAGCGATCCCATCGTGTGCACCGGCTCGCGCTCGGAACTGAACGGCCGCGCCCTGAAGGGCTTGCTGGATGCCATAGGCGTGGACAAGGTGCACATCATCGGCAATTCCATGGGCGGCCATAGTGCGGTTGCGTTCGCGCTGGCCAATCCGGCCCGCGTCGGCAAGCTGGTGTTGATGGGCGGCGGCACCGGCGGCCCCAGCCAGTTCGTGCCCATGCCGACCGAAGGCATCAAGCTGTTGCAAGGCCTGTATCGCGAACCGACCATAGAAAATCTGAAAAAGATGATGGCGGTGTTCGTGTTCGACACCAGCAGCCTGACTGAACAGCTGTATCAGGCTCGGTTGGACAACATGATGTCGCGCAAGGACCATCTGGAAAATTTCGTCAAAAGCCTGACCGTGAACCCCAAGCAATTTACCGACTACGGCCCGCGCCTGGGAGAAATCACGGCACCGGCGTTAGTCATCTGGGGCCGCGACGACCGCTTCGTACCCATGGATATCGGCCTGCGCCTCATCTGGGGCATGCCGAACGCCGAACTGCACGTGTTCAACCGCTGCGGCCACTGGGCACAGTGGGAACACGCCGACAAATTCAACCGCATGGTGCTGGATTTTTTGCAGCACTAAGTCGGCTCCAGGCCGTGTGATCCAGCGTTGCGGATCGGGGCGCGACAACCCGATCCGCAGCGGACGTGCCGCGGGCACCCCGAGCCGTACCTGCGTCGATTAAGGCAAAACCCCTGCCCGGTGGCAAGAACCGGGCCGGGCTGGTCTTTCGCACGCGGAAGTCCGCATCGGGGTAACCGCGTTCGGGTGATCGGCCGGCCCCAATGCCTGCCCGCGCCCTGCCCCGCAAACGGCCTCCACCAAGCGCTTCCGCCGCACAATTAAAACTGACTATTCCGTGCAGAACGCAAGGCAATTAATCCTGTTACTGGGCGCACTGGCCGCTTTCGGGCCGTTGGCGATAGATCTATATCTGCCGGCACTGCCGGCCATGGCGCAAGGCTTGTCTGCATCACCGGCGCGCGTGCAGGCATCGATTACGGTGTTTCTGGCCGGATTTTCAACCGGCATGTTGCTGTACGGGCCGATCTCCGACCGCTACGGCCGCCGCGCCGTGCTTTTGAGCGGTATCGCGCTGTTTTGCGTTGCCAGCCTGGGCTGCCTGATGGCCACCGCGGTGGAGCCGCTCATCCTCGCCCGTTTCGCCCAGGCGCTGGGCGGTGGCGCCGCATCGGTGCTGGCGCGCGCCGTCGCGCGCGACCTTTACGAGCCGGCCGAGGCAATCCAGAAACTATCCCTGATGGCGATGGTTACTTCCATTGCCCCGCTCCTGGCACCCCTGCTCGGCAGCGGCATACTTGCGCTATTCGGCTGGCGCGGAACGTTTGCGGCCCTGCTGGTGTGGGGCGTGGTCAGCCTGCTCGTGGTCTGGCGCGGCCTGCCGGAAAGCCTGCCGCGCGAGCGGCGCGGGCAAATGTCCATGCACGCCGCGTTTTCCGCCTATTTCCGTCTGGGCGTCGATCCGGTCGCGCTAGGCCTGCTGCTGGCAGGCGGCATGTCGTTTGCCGCCATGTTTGCCTACATCACCGCAAGTCCGTTTTTCTTCATATCGCTGCTGCACTATTCGCCTACCGAATACGGCCTGGTATTTGCCACTAACGCAGTCGGCATCTTCACGGCAAATTACCTCAATAGTCAGCAGGTCAGAACGCGCGGCCCCACCCTGATGGCCGGTCTGGGGAGCTTTATCGGCCTTGCCGGCGCGCTGCTGCTGCTGAGCGCCGTATCTTTCGGCGGCGTGACCACCCCCACCCTGCTGATCGGACTGTTCATCGTCGTGAGCATGACCGGCCTGCTCGGCGCAAACTGCGTCGGCTTGCTGATGGCGCGTTATTCCCAAAATGCCGGCGCCGCGGCAGCGCTGTTCGGCTGCGCACAATTTGGCTTCGGCATGTGCGCCAGTGCCGCGGTCAATTATTTGCACGACGGCAGCGGCCGTCCCATGGCCTGGGTAATTCTGGCCTGCTCAGTGCTATCCGTGCTCGGCTACGTACTCTTCCGCCGCCACGCCCGCCGCGCTGCCGGCACGGCCTGACATCCGGGCAGTCGCCAACGGAAGTCTGCGTCGGGCGCCAGCCCGCAACACCTAGCGCTCGACGGCGCGTGTTGTCCAACTGCTGGACGGGGCATGCTGCCCCGTCCACAACGTTTGCGGCATTTGGGGCAG
The DNA here is from genome assembly GCA_016791105.1 of Rhodocyclaceae bacterium. Lineage (GTDB taxonomy): Bacteria > Pseudomonadota > Gammaproteobacteria > Burkholderiales > Rhodocyclaceae > JAEUNM01. The sequence continues at coordinate 10,737 of JAEUNM010000060.1, forward strand.
CCGCCGCCCTTCACGTCGTCACGGAGCGCCGGACGGAACATTTTGCCGCGTCCGCACGGTTTGCTGCTGCGTTTGGGCAGGAACCGCCCCTTGCGTGACGCGCGTTTCTAACCGCTCCGACGGGCTGAAATACCCGGCTGGACGCAGGAACGCTGCCCCCGATTTTCCAGCCGACTTGCCCGGCCGACATCACGGTTGGCGTTATTAACGCACAACGTTACTATTTCAACCATGCCGATCAGGTCATTCAAATGTGCCGACACCGAGGCCTTATTCGGACTGCATCGCGTGGCGCGCTTTGCCAACATCGAGCGCCCGGCGCTGCGCAAACTGAAACAACTTGATCTGGCGCGGCGTATCGACGATTTGCGCGCCCCCTGCGAATCGGCTGGAAGCTCTGACGGGCGATCGTGCGGGTCAGTGGAGTATCCGCGTGAATGATCAGTTCCGTGTCTGCTTTCGGTAGACAGCCAGCAACGCCGAAGACGTGGAAATCGTGGACTATCACTGACGGAGTTCAGCATGAGCAAGCAACTTCACCCCGTATCGCCCGGCGAAATGCTGGCCGAGGAATTTCTGCAGCCCCTGCGCATGAGCAATTACCGATTGGCAAAGGAAATCGGTGTGCCCGCGCAGCGCATCGGCGAAATTCTCGCTGGCCGCCGCGCCATCACGGCCGACACTGATCTACGCTTGTGCCGCTTCTTTGGCCTTTCCGACGGCTGGTGGCTGCGGCTGCAAGCCGACTACGACACCGCAATCGCGAAAGCCGCGCTGTCCCGAAACGCTCGCGAAAATCCGACCGTGGAAGGAGCCGGCGGAGTCTGGCAGTTCGCACTGATATTCCGGGCGGGCTGCGTAAGCGGCCTGTTATTAGGGAAATTCGACAAGACAGGGTGCGTGCCCGTCTTCGCAGCCGGTGGTGCGCATTTCGGCCGGCGCAAGGAACTCCCCCCAAAACGTTTCGGACGGGGCATGCTGCCCCGTCCGAAACGTTTGCTGCGTTTGGGCAAGACAGGGTGGTTTGCTCGTCGCGTGTCCGTAAGCTTACGGAACGGTTGCGAAACACCATCGCGCCGGGAAAACCTCCTAATGGCATCAAGTCAAGGACACGCACGCGTGCCAAGCGAAAGGACGTCGAAGGAAGATAGATAAATTACGGCCGTCCCCCAGCCCCTCTCTCACTTGCGCGGGTGAGTGGAGCCGCGCTGTGCATCGCTGCCACGTTGAACACCTGTCCGCGGCACGCGATACCTTGCAGCACCCGATGAGCGCACGCTGACCCGGTTTGCGATGCGATAACCCGCAAGAAATGCCTCACACAGGATTGAAGCGAGTGTTTGGCGACAGCCTTTGTTCCAGTGCCGTCACAATTTGAGCCAATTCGACGCGGGCCTCGGCCTGCAGTCCCATGCATTTCGCGATGCCCGTGGAATCGGTACTTACTCGCGACAGCATTCCCAAGCTGAATGAATGGTCCGATTGCTTTTCCAACCGATACACATGCATGTGCATCGCATCGCCAACCGCGGCCGGGCTCGTCAAATGGTCAAAGGTAAATTCCTTTGCCATGTACCGAAACAAGCCATCCTGGACCACGAGCACCAGCTTCTTGTTAACATGCTCGAAAGTCTGGATCTTATGGAGCATTTGAACCAAAATCGTCTTGGCGGTCATTTTCCAGTTCATGCCATAAGACTTCTCGGACAGTTCGTCATTATCATGGCGCGGAACGCCGAGTTGTTTGAGCAGTCTCTGCCGTTCAGGCCACACGGTTCCGGTAGTATCCAGCGTTTGAATCTCGATTCCGACAAAATCCTTCACCTTGCCATTGCGTACCGATGTCAGGAAGTAATCAACGCTACCGCCAGGAATAGAAACCTCTTGAACGATATGCAGTTCGCTCCCCGGCTGATGCGTAGTGAGCAGGTGTAAACAATCGGTGAATATTTGACGTCGTTCCAGAAACCGTGTTGGGCAGATCACGACGGGACTATTTTCCTTGCCGTAAAGAACAGCGCACGATCCGATGGATGTGCCTGGCTCGCTTTTCCGCACCTTGTAGCAAGTCTTCGACAAGAACGGGCACTGCTGCTCGCGAACGATGCGCTTCCAGTCCATTCGCGCACTTTCCGCACTATGGCCGAACAACTCCACGACTTTGCTCACAGAAGTGTCGCGCATCGTTCGTCCGCGATTCCAAGGTATTGCCTCGAAATATCGATTCCGATGGACTGGCGCCCAAGATCACGCGCTGCGAGCAGTGTCGTACCAGTCCCGCAGAATGGGTCAAGTACGATTCCGTCTGGCGGACAGGTCGCAAGGATGGGGATGCGGCACAGGTCTACCGGAAAAGGCGCATAGTGCGATACCCTGTTTTGGGTGTCTTCCGGCATGATGTCCCACACATCGGCAGGTTTACTCCCATTCGGATGGTACCGAAGAAAGTAGAAGCCGCGATCACGAAGTTCCTTTGCGCGGCCCGAAACCTTTTCGTTGTCGGAGTGCGTCGCGCGCTGTTGCCCGCGGATAATCATCCGAAAATCGGAGATGGTTCCTGCACTTACGTCGGCCAGAATTTGATCTAGCGCCTTAAACGCATCACGCTTCTCGCTTTCACTTAGCGAGGTAGAAAGTTCGATCTGCCGCTTATATCGGACGCCGGAAACACCCGTGGCAGAAACGACCGCGCCATTTACCACCCGCGCCTCTCTTGGCTTGGAACGGATCGTGTCCGCATCGTAGTAGTACTTAGACTGCTTTACAAAATGAAAGACATGTTCATGAATATTACCCAGGCGGTCCTTTGTATTGTCCATCCCGCTCTTGACTTTATTCCAAATCACGCTGTTGCGGAGTATCCAGCCCTGACTGTCGGTTAACTCGATGGCCACGCGCCAGGGAATCCCCAATAGCCGCTTGTCCTGGTAGGTATCCCCGATGTTGAGCCAGAATGAGCCATGGGGTTTGAGAACCCGCTTCAGGGCCAGGAATATTTCTGACAAGTGAAGGATAAACTCCGAATAATCGCTTTCCTGACCGATGCCACCACCTTCGTACTCACGCTTGCCCCAGTACGGCGGGGACGTCATTGCAAAGTCGATGCACGACGGCGGCAAATCGTTCAATACAGTCCGTGCATCGCCAAGTAGGAGAAGCGGCCTGAGACGACCGCTCCCGCGGTACGCCTGGAATTCCGTTGCGTAGTGGTTCTGGATTGCAGGCGTGATCTGCGCAGGATTCAACGCCAGCTCGTCCATCGCGGTTGTCCCAGTGTTTCTCAGATCGGCCATTGCAGTCTACGAAATGTTGCCAGATTCGAATCATAACCCGGCAGTGTCGGCGGCAAGCGCAATGATGCGTAGTGCAAGCCCTCTCTGTAAATCCGACTGACACAAGAGCACCCAAGCAAATTGCGGTAATCGGCGATGACGGAAAACAGAGACCTGGACCAGGCGACCGCCACGACGCGGCCGGACCTGGATGCGCTCTCTGCCAGCCCGCGCACGCCGACCGGGAGCGCGCGCGACCGGCCCCTGCGACGGCGCGTCAAACCAGATTACAAATTGCTCCGCCCGGGAGTCTGTCGCGCAAACCCAGGTAATCAGCTAAAACCGAGGCCACGCCTCCAGGCAGCGCAAAACCACGCGATGGCCGCCCCAGCCTCTCAAGCCCCTGCGCCACCCAACGCGCGGCCGAGAAAATCCAGCGTGCGTGTCCAGGACAATTCGGCCAGTTGCGGGTCGTAGGCGTCGGTACGCGTTTTGTTGAAGAACGCGTGCTCGCCTTCGTAGTGGAACAGTTCAGGCGTCTGCCCTGCGGCGCGCATGCTGGCTTCGAGTTGCGCCGCCGCGGCCGGCGTGCACCAGGTGTCGCGCGTCGCGAAATGGCCCTGGAATGGAATGCGGATGTTTGCCGGGTCAGCAATTTCCAGCGGCGGAATGCCGTAGTAACAGACCGCGGCATCGACCTCCGGCAGACGCGCGGCGCTCGCGACGGTGAGCGCGCCGCCCATGCAGAAGCCCATCACGGCAACCTTGCTGCAACCGGCAGCGCGCAGATGGGCCACGGCGCCGCGTATGTCCTGGTAGGTGGCGGCGAGAAAATCCAGGCCATCCATCAAATGACCAGCCTCGTTGCGGTCGCGCGCCAGCTTGCCGTGGAACAGATCGGGTGCCAGCGCGGTATAACCGGCGGCCGCGAAGCGATCGACCACGCTGCAAATTTGCGTGTTCAGGCCCCACCATTCCTGCAGGACGACGACGCCGGAACGGCCGCTGCCGCTCGCCTTGGCCAGGTAGGCGGCGCAGTTGGCGCCGTCAGGACGGGAAAACTGGATATTGGCTTGACTCATGGTAACTCCCCCAAAAAAAGCGGCCGTCTGCGACGGCCTCAAACACGGACTGGGATGGGTACTTCGCCGAGCCGCCGCTATAGCGCCGCGGCCGGCGTTCGATGCGAATCAACCGTGGTAGCGGCTGGGCGTGGCAAGCACGGCGACCGTCACGCGTGAAACGCATACCAGTTTGCCGGCCTCGTTCGAGATGCGCACATCCCACACGTGCGATGTACGCCCAAGATGCAAGGGCCGTGCTTCACCATAGACCCAGCCTTCGGTCACGGCACGCACGTGGTTGGCATTGATTTCCTGGCCGACGCAATGAAACTGGCTGCGGTCCACGGCATGGGCCGCGGCCCAGGACGCCAGGGTTTCCGCGAACGCCACGGAAACACCGCCATGCAGGGCGCCGGCCGGCTGGCGCGTGCGCTGGTCGACCGGCATTTTTCCGCGCAAAAAATCGTCGCCGATCTCGATCAGTTCGATGCCGAGATGACCGTTGGCGCAGGTCGCGCCGCGCCGATTTACGTCTTCGATAGTAAAGGGCTTGTGCCAGATGGCCATGCGTTGCTCTCCTGGTTTGGTTCAGCCGCGGTCCCAAAGAACCATCTGGGTGCAGCGGTACAACGCCAATTTGCGGCCGGTCGCCTCGTCCGTCACCACGGCGTCCCATACCTGGGTATTGCGCCCCAGATGCACGGCCGTGGCGGTGCAGGCGATGGCGCCTTCGGTCAGGGTGCCGAGATGATTGCTTTTCAGTTCTATCGTGGCGAAGGAACTGGCACCGGCCGGCAGGTGCGACATGGTGGCGTGGCCGGTCATGGTGTCGGCCAGCGCGATGATGCTGGCGGCGTGCAGGCGGCCGTTCGGGGCCAGGTGTTCGGGCCGGATCGCCATGCGTCCGGCCGCGATGCCTTGCTCCAGGCGCAGAAAGTCGACCCCCAGATGGCCCGGCAGGCAGTTTTCCGCGTCGCGGTTTAGGCGCTCTACCGTAAAACCGTCGCGCAGTTTGCTCACGCGTGCTTCCCGAGATAGGCTTCGATCACCTTGGGATTTTTCGCCAGATCGCTGGCCTTGCCTTCCAGCGTCACATCGCCCACTTCGAGCACGTAGCCGTAATCCGACACCTGCAGTGCGGCACGCGAATTTTGCTCGATGAGCAAGGTGGCCACGCCGGATTCGCGCAGGTGCGAAATGACGTGGAACACCTCGGCCATGACGCGTGGCGCAAGCCCCAACGAAGGCTCGTCCAGCATCAGTACCTTGGGGTCGCTCATGAGCGCGCGGCCGATGGCCACCATTTGCCGTTCGCCGCCGGACATGGTGCCGGCCAGTTGTTTGCGCCGTTCCTTCAGGCGCGGGAAAATTTTATAGATGCCTTCCAGTCCGTCGCGATAAGACCAGCCGGACTTGCGGCGGCGATAGGCGCCCAGCACCAGATTGTCCTCGACCGTCATGGTGGTGAACAATTCGCGCTTTTCCGGCACCAGCGCCAGGCCCTTGCCCAGCCGGTGCTCGATGTTGTGATGCGCAACGTCATGGCCGAGGTACAGCACCTGGCCTTCGGACGTGCCATTGCTCGGCAATAAACCCATGATGGCGTTGAGCAGCGAGGACTTGCCGGCGCCGTTGGGGCCGATCACGGTCACGATCTGGCCCGCCTGCAAGCGGATCGAAGTTGCACGCAAGGCCTCGACCTTGCCATAACGCACGCACAGATTGCGGGTTTCCAGCACAGACTGGCCGTCCGCCTGGGGGGCTTGTTGGGGCGCGCTCATTCGATACCTCCTAGATAGGCGGCCAGCACGGTTTCGTTTTTCTGAATTTCGGCGGGCAGGCCTTCGGCGATTTTGCTGCCGAATTCCATCACCACCAGGCGATCGGTAAGGCCCATGACAAAATCCATGTCGTGTTCCACCAGCAATACGGACATGCCCTCCGCCTTCAGTTGGCGGATCAGGTCAGCCAGCGCTTCTTTTTCCTTCAGGCGCAGACCCGCCGCGGGCTCGTCCAGCAGCAACAGGGTTGGATCGGTACATAGGGCGCGGGCGATTTCGAGTATGCGCTGCTGGCCCAGCGCCAGACTGCCGGCCGCGGTGTGCATGTATTCGCCCAGGCCGACGCGGCGTATCTGCTCGGCGGCGAGGAACAGCAGTTGCGCCTCTTCGTGGCGATCCCAGCGCAGCGCCGCCGACAGCGGCGACGAATGGCCGCGCAGATGGGCGCCCATGGCGACGTTTTCGAGCACGGACAGGTGCGGAATCAGGTGCACGTGCTGGAAGCTGCGCCCTATGCCCATCTTGACGATATGGCGAGAATCGAGCTGATCGATGCGCTTGCCGCAGAAATGGATTTCGCCGCTGGATGCGGGCAGCACGCCGCTCACCAGGTTGAACATGGTGGACTTGCCGGCACCGTTGGGGCCGATCAGGCCGACCACTTCACCGGCGCGGATTTCGAAAGTCATGTCCTTCACCGCCACCAGGCCGCCGAACTGCTTGCGCGCCTCGCTGACTTCGAGGATGAGCGAACCTACGCTGGGCTTGGTCCGGCGCGGCATGTCACCGAAGCCTTCCGGCGCAATTTCAGGCGCCACCACCGCCGGCTGCGGCGGATGGAAATTGGCCCACACGCCAGCCACCATGGGCCACAATCCGTCACGCGCGAACAGCAGGATGAGCACGATCAGTACGCCGAACACGACGATCTCGAAATTGCCGCTGGAACCAAGGATGAGCGGCAGCCAGTCCTGCAACTGGCTTTTCAGACCGGTCATCATGGTGGCGCCCAGTATGGCGCCCCACACATGCCCCACGCCGCCCACCACCGCCATGAACAGGTACTCGATCCCCATGTGCAGGCCAAAAGGCGTGGCGCTGACGGAGCGCTGCAGGTGCGCGTACAGCCAGCCGGAAAGGCTGGCCATGAGCGCGGCCAGCGCAAAAATGAGGATTTTGTAGGTGGCGGTATTGATGCCCATCGCTTCGGGCATGGTTTTGCCCTTGGCCAAGGCACGGATGGCCCGACCCGGCCGCGAATTGAGCAGGTTCAGCAAGGCCCACAGGCAGCCGCCCAGGCTGAGCCAGATGACCACGTACATGACGCGCGGCGAGGAAAGATCCTGGCCGAACACGCTGAGCGAAGGAATGCCGGACAGCCCGTCATACTTGCCGAGAAATTCCAGCGTGCCGAACAGGTAGTACAGCGACAGCCCCCAGGCGATGGTGGCCAGCGGCAGGAAGTGCCCCGAAAGGCGCACCGTAATGCTGCCGATGAGCGCTGCCGCCACACCGGACACGACCAGCCCGGCAAACAGGCCCAGCCAGGGCGACCAGCCTAGCGCGGTGCTCATGTAGGCGGTGGTGTAGGCGCCGAGGCCCACAAATGCGGCCTGCCCGAACGAGGTGAGCCCACCAATGCCGGTGAGCAGCACGAGACCCAGGGCAACGATGGAATACAGGCCGATATAGTTGCCGATGGTGATCCAGTAATTGGGCACCGGCAGCACCGGAAATATCAGGAACCAGGCAAAGAACGCCCACTGCAGCTTCTTGGTGGTGTTCGATTTCATTCTTCGTCTCCATGACCGGAAGTCAGCGAGCGCCAGGCCAGTACCGGAATGATGAGCGTGAACACGATTACTTCCTTGTACGCGCTGGCCCAGAACGAGGAATAGCTTTCAAGCAGTCCGACCAGGGCCGCGCCCGCGGCCGCCAGCGGATAACTGGCCAGGCCGCCGACGATGGCCGCCACGAAGCCCTTCAGCGCGACCACGAAGCCGGTGTCGTACCCGACGGTGTTGAGCGGTGCGATGAGCACGCCGGCCAGTGACCCCAGTCCGGCAGCCAGGCCGAAGGCCATGCGGCCCGCTTGCGACGTGCCTATGCCCACCAGTTGCGCCCCCTTGCGATTCACGGCGGTGGCACGCAGGGCCTTGCCGTACAGGCTGCGGTCAAAAAACACATAGAGCGCACCTATCATCACCAGCGAAACCGCGATGACTACCAGGCTTTGCCCGGACACCAGCATGGCGCCGATTTCAGTGCTCCATTCGGTAAAGGAGCGGGTGGTCGAACCTTCCGGGCCGAAAATGAACAGCCCCAGGCCCAGCATCGCGAAGTGCACGCCGACCGCCACGATGAGCAGCACCAGCACGGACGCTTCCGCCATCGGCTGGAATGCCACGCGGTAAATCATGATGCCGAGCGGTATCGTCATCGCCAGCGCGAAAGCGATCTGGGCAGCCATCGGCATGTCTTGCCATCCGATCGAGCGCGCCAGCACCCAGATGAGCGCGGGATAGGCCAGATTTTCGATGGCGCTCCACATCAGGTGGAGCTTGGGCACCGGCTTGTAGCGCTTGTTGTACAGCGCGGTGCCCAATTCGACACAGAACGTCAGCGCGCCGACCGCCATCAGCAGCGACACAAGGCGCGGATATTGCCCCGACTGCAGGGCGGCCACGGTGAGCGCACCGTAGCCGATGAACTCGCCCTGCGGCAGAAAAATGACCCGCGTGACTGAAAACACCAGCACCAGGGCCATCGCCAACAGCGCGTACACCGCGCCATTGGTGATGCCGTCCTGGGCCAGTACGGCAAACACACCCATATCCATTGTTTTCCCCCTCCCGTCGTCCGGCTGTCAGGTATTTATTACGAATGCGTCGGCAAAGAATTTGTCAGCCGGCAGGCCGGCCTGGCTCGTGAAACTGCTGCGCGCGGCGTCAATCATGAGCGGATTGCCGCAGGCATAGACTTCATGCCGCGACAAATCCGGCAAGTCGGCCAGCACCGCGGCGTGGACAAAACCGGTACGCCCGGTCCATTCCGGCCCCGCCTCGGATAGCACGGGTACGATGCGCACGCCGGGGTACAGCGCTTCCCAGGCCGCGACGCTTTCCACCGCGTAAAGGTCCGCAAACACGCGGCCGCCCCAGTACAGCACCGCGCCGCGGCGCGCCAGTTCGGCGCCGTGGGTCTTGAGCAAGGCGGCGATGGGCGCATAACCGGTGCCGGATGCAAGCAGCACGATGGGCGCATCGCCCGGATGAAGCAGGAAAGTGCCATACGGCCCTTCTATGCGCAGCATGACGCCGGCTTTGAGCTTGTCGTAGGCGTGCGTCGAAAAGCGCCCACCCTCCATGCGCCGGATGTGCCATTCGATCATGCCGTCGCCGTCCGGCGCGTTGGCCATGCTGTAGTGGCGGCGCGCACCGTCCTTCATGATCACGTTGGCGTATTGCCCGGCCTGAAAGCGGAAACCGGAACTGGCCGGCACCTGCAGGCGCACGGTGACAACGTCGTGCGAAGGGCGATCAACCTGCACCACCTTGGCCCCGGTCGCCACCACGCGCTGGCCCGGGTCCTTGGGCACGTTGGGCGCATCGAGCATCACGTTGCTGCAGGCGGAGGCGCGGCAGGTGCGGCAGATGCCCTCCGGCGGCAGGGGCGTACCCTCGGCAACCGGTGCGGCGTGTTGCACCGAGCCGCCCAGCAGGGTCAGATGGCAGGTATCGCAGGAACCCGCGCGGCAACTGTGCGGCAGCCAGTAACCGGCAGCCAGGGCGGCGTCGAGGATGGTTTGCCCGGGCGCACATTCGAAGCGGCCGCCGTTGGGCGACAGTTCGACAATGAAATTTTCTGGGGTCTGTTCGCTCATGGTATCAACCGGATTCGCTCATGGTTGGAAGGGCACTAAGGGACTCGTTTATCTGCCCGGCCGGCAAGCGCCGGCTGCAATTGTTTAGTCTTCAAGCCCGCAATCGCGGATTCAAGATGGGGCGCCCTCCGGTCGGTCCCGAAGGGCGCTCTTGAAACCCGCTCGACCAGCCGGATTATTTGGTAAATATCACCTGATCGAGTTTGGGCGAGGTGTGCAGCATATTCACGTCCGCAGCGCGGCGCGTCAGCACGGCGCGCTGGTTGATGTAGCCCTTGTCGGTAATTTCGCCGGCATCCAGGTTGGGCGGCTCCGCCAGCAACATGGCACGCGACGGACTTTGCGACGCCCCGCCGCCGACGTCCGCACGCAAGCGGATCAAGCCGTCACGAATATAGGCATGCAACTGCTCTTTGGGCACATCCTTGGCAGCGGCGCTGGGGAAAATGAGCAGCCCCACCTCGTCGCGGTCGTGACCGGTCACCACCACATCCTGCGCATACGGCGCCAGTGCCGTCACCGCCTTGACGCGCAAGGTGCCTACCGACACCCAGGTTCCAGTGGCCAGTTTGAAGTCCTCGGCAACGCGGCCATTGAACGAAATGCCGCGCTCCGGGCGCTGCGGATCGAGCAGCAAGCCGGCGTCGCCGATCAGGTAGTAGCCATCCGAGTCGAACGCTTCCTGCGTTTTTTCTTCATTGTTCAGATACCCCGGAAATACCTGCGGTCCCTTTACGCGCATTTCGAGCTTGTCGCCATTCGGGATGAACTTTATCGAGGTGCCGGCCATGGGCAGGCCTATGCAGCCCGGCCCATCTAGCTGCCAATGCACACAGGTAAGGGCCGGCGAACATTCGGTTGCACCCCACGCCGAGGTGAACCACACGTCCTCGCCCATCACCTGTTTGGCGGCACGCTCGAGGCGGTCCCAGGTGGTTTGAGGCAGCGCCGCAGCGGCGTAAAACACCGCCCGCAAGCGGCCGCAAAAGTCGCGCGCGAAGCTCAAGTCCTCTTCCAGGAAGGCGATCAGGGCGTCGAAGCCGCGTGGTACGTTGAAGTACAGATTGGGTTGCACTTCGCGCAGGTTGCGCACGGACTTTTCCATCAGGCCGGGCACCGGACGGCCTTCGTCGATATAGAAGCTGCCACCATTGGCCAGCACCATGTTGAAGGTGAAATTGGAGCCGAAAGTGTGGCTCCACGGCAGCCAGTCCACGATCACCGGGCGCAGGAAATGCAGGAACGGCCACGCCACCTGCATTTGCCTCTGATTCGAGCAGAGCATGCGGTGGGTATTGACCGCCACTTTCGGGCGCCCGGTGGAACCGGATGTGAGCAGGTATTTGGCGTGGGTATCCGGCGTAATGCGCGCGAACGCTTCCATCACCGCCGGCGTTTCCCGGGTGCGCGCCAGTTCGGCAAAATTTATCGAGCCTTCCACCTGATAGGCGTTGTGGCTCAGTAATACCGGGCAGCGCACGGCGCAGCCGCGGATGGCCGGACCATAGACCGCGCCGTCGCCGGCATACACCACGCCCGGCTGCAGTTCCTCCAGGATGCCCGCCACCTTGCTGAAATCTTTGGCCAGGCGCGAATAGGCGCTCGATACCGTGGTGAACGGGCGCCCGATATGCATGGCGGCCAGCATGAGCAGGGCATGATCCAGGCTATTGTCGGACAGGCAGACCACCGGTGCCTTTTCAGCCAGACCGAGGTCGAGCAAGCCCTGCGCGATGCGCCCGACGCGCTCGCGCACTTCGGCATAGGTCAGCCTGACCCATTCGCCTTCCGGGCCGCGTTCGGCCAGGTAAAGCTGATTTGGCGTCCGTGCAGCCCAACTTTCGAGCCAGTCACCTATGCAGCGGGTTACTTCGCCCAAAGGTTCCGAACTGGCAAGAATGAACCCACCCTTGGCCAGATCGATGCGCGTCACCCGCGGTGCCGCGAGCATGCCCGTATTTTCAAAGAAACTCATGCTGGCCTCCGCTTACTTCAACAACTTCCAGGCGTCTTTTTCGATCGTGATCAGCACACGTGCGGCTTCGCCAAGACCGGAATGGTCGGTCGCCGACATCGTGTTCTGACCGTGGGTGAGCGGCAGATTGCTGGTCTTTTCGATCGCGTCGCGCAGGGCCGCGCGGTATTCCGGCGTACCCGGCGTCGCCTTCTTGCCTACCGTGGCAACCGCCTTGTCGAGCAGCAGATAGGCATCCTGGGCGTAGGCGCCAAACGGACTGCGCGAGCCGGCGCCGTGTTTCGCTTCGTAGGTTTGCAGGTAGGCCAGGCCGACCTTTTTGCTCGGATTGCTGTCCGGCAGTTGTTCGGCCACCAGGACCAGACCGGTCGGGAGGATTACGCCTTCGTCGGAATTGCCGGCGACGCGCAGAAAGTCGTTATTGGCCGCGCCGTGGGTCTGATAGAACTGGCCCTTGAAGCCGCGCTCGCGCAGGGCGCGCATGGGCAGCGCGGCCGGGGTGCCGGAAGCGGCGATGAAAATGGCGTCGGGCTTGGCGCTGGTCAGTTTGAGGGCCTGCGCCGTCACGGATTGATCGCTGCGGGCATAGCGCTCGACCCCAACCAGTTTGATGCCGTTCTGTTCGGCGCGCTTTTCGACATCCTTCAGCCAGGCTTCGCCATAGGCGTCAGAAAAACCGATGAACCCTAAAGTCGTGGTGTGGCGCTTCTTCATTTCCTCGAACAGTGCCGACGACATGACGGCGATGCTGTGCGGCAGGGGGAATATCCATTGCGGCTGTTTGGGCGGGAACGGAGCCAGCGCAATCTGCGGAATTTGGGCTTCGTTGGCAACTTCGGCAACCGCCAGCGAGCCCGGTACGGTGGTGGACCCGATGATGGCATCCACCTTGTCGGCATCGGCAAAGCGGCGCGCATTCTTGCCGGCGGCAGTGGGATCGGATGCATCGTCGAGAATGACGTAATTTACCGGCAGGCCGCCCAGAGTTTTGGGCAATAGTTCGATGGTGTTTTTCTCGGCGATACCCAGGGAAGCTGCCGGGCCGGTAGAACTGACCGTGACGCCCACCGTGACGGTTTGCGCCTGGGCATGATTGACGGCGCTGACTGCCAGCAGGCAGGCCGCGGCCAGGGTATTCAGCATTTGACGACGATTCATCGTGATCTCTCCTCAGATTGGACGTACTTATTAACTATCAGGTTTGAAACTAAAGCTTCTTTCCTCTTATCGATACTGCTTGCTGCGGTAAAACGGGCTGAAGCCGATCAAGCTTGCCCAGCCCGGCGGTATTGCGTGTTGCTTGTCGCCCGTAGCAAAGGGAGCTTTGTGCCCCGTGCCGCGCGCCGGAATTATGCCATCCGGGTCATCTGTTTCGCACCTGCCTGCAAGGCCGTGGCGGGCCGCCTCGATAACTTGTAAGCCCATGGTCTGGTACCTGCGCGCGGGGCATGTGCGGCCAAGTCAGTTCGGCCGGACCGGATAGCGGCGCCGCAGGCCTTCGGCCTCGGCAATTTCGCGTTCCAGGCAGGCCGCATACTCCCCATAGAGCGCTTCGACCACTTCCCGCGTCTTCGCGATGCGCCCTATTCCGCCCACCCC